>JAYZFJ010000058.1:0-29729 GCA_036336805.1 Planctomycetota bacterium | reverse complement strand
ACGCTCGGTGTTCAGGCGGGCAATGTCTCGTCGAACCTTCTTGAACTGGGACGTATCTTCGATCTTGTCGGTGACCTTCTGACAACGAAGTTCGAACTGGCGCTTGGTGAGCCGCTCGATCTCGAGGCTGATCTCCTCGTCGTTGAAATTGTGGACTTCGCTGGACTTCATGTAATCAGCTCCATGTGGCTGGGGTACTGGCAGGTCTTAGACCGACAGACGCTTTCCTACGAAACGACACTTGACGGGCATCTTCTGGGCCACACGGGCCAGGGCCTCCTTGGCGAGATCCTCGGTGACGCCGGAGATCTCGTAGAGCATCGTGCCGGGCTTCACCCGGGCTGCCCAGTAATCGACGTCGGCCTTGCCCTTGCCCATTCGAGTTTCCAGCGGCTTCTTGGAGACCGGCTTGTCCGGGAAGACCCGGATGTAGATCTTGCCCTGACGACGCAGGAAGTGCTGGGCCGCGATTCGGCCGGCCTCGATCTGACGCGCGGTGAGCCACTTGGGCTGCAGCGCCTGGAGGCCGAAGTCGCCGTAGGCGACGTAGTTTCCCCGAGTGGCGTTGCCGCGGAGTCGTCCGCGCTGCTGCTTTCGGAACTTCATTCTCTTGGGGAGCATCGGCATCGGTCAGTGCCTCCCTCGTGCTGGCGCACGGCCACCGGCCGCGCTGGACTGGGTCTGATCCTCGTCACCGTCGGCATACATGCCCTTGTAGACCCAGACCTTGACCCCGATCGTGCCGTAGGTCGTGTGGCTGGGAACGTAGGCATAGTCGACGTTGGCCTGGAGGGTGGAGAGGGGAATCGACCCCATGCGGGTGTCGAATCGGCGGGACATCTCGGCTCCACCCAGACGCCCGGAGATCAGGATGCGGATCCCCAGGGCACCACTCTGCATGGCGGATTCGCATCGCTGCTTGATCAGTCGTCGGAAGTTGGTCCGCTTCTTCAACTGCTCCGCGATCGCCTCGCCCAGCAGGGTGGCGTCGATCTCGGGGTTCTGGATCTCGACGATCTTGATGACCACCTTTCGGCCGGTCAGGGCCTGAAGGTCCGCGGTCAACTGCTCGACATCCTGCCCCTTGGGGCCGACGACCTGCCCGGGCCGGGCGGTGCGGATGATGATCGTGAGTTCCTCACGAGTACGCTCGATCAGGATGTCCGCCACCGCCGCGAAGGGTGGGGTGCGGTTGAGGCGCTTGTCGACGTACTTCCGAATGCGGTAGTCCTCGACGAGAAGCTCGCCGAAGAGGGCCTTGGGAGCGAACCATCGAGACTTGTGGGCCTCGGTGACTCCGACTCGGAATCCGAATGGGTGGGTTTTCTGTCCCATGTGCTGGTCCTTATGACGGTCTTCAGTACCGCCAGGTGATCTCTGTCCTCTGGATCAACGCTCGGAGAGCCGAACGTGAATGTGACTGGTTCTCTTTCGGATGGGGTGCGCCCGGCCACGATCCTTGGGCTGGAAACGCTTGATGGTGGGCCCTTCATCGACCCAGGTGGATTCGATGAACAGGCTGGTGACGTCCGCGTCCTTCTCCTCGGCGTTGGCAACCGCGCTCTTGAGCACGTTGCGGAGGTAGTAGGCTCCGCGGCGCTTGGAGAATTCGAGGGTGGCCATGGCCTCCTCGATGCCCTGGCCGCGGACGAGATCTGCGATGAGTCGCGCCTTGCGGGGCGAGATTCGCGCGAAACGATGTGATGCTTGGTAGGTCATCTTCAATGTTCCTGGAGCCTTGAGGCGAGTCCGACGGCGGAGGGCCGTGAAGCCTACGGGTCAGCTCTTGATGCCTTCCTTCTTGTTCGTATGGCCTCGGAAAAGACGGGTGGGTGAGAATTCACCCAGCTTGTGGCCGACCATGTCCTCGGTGCAGAAGCAGTCGACGAACGTACGGCCGTTGTGCACCTGGAAGGTGTGGCCGACGAACTCGGGGACGATCGTGCAGGAACGTGCCCACGTCTTGATCGGGGAGCGCTTTCCACTCTCGACTTGCTTCTGGACCTTCATGTAGAGCTTCTCGTCCACATAGGGGCCTTTTTTCGTTGATCGTGACATCTTGGAATCCTGCTTCGTGTTCTCTTAGATCTTCAACTGTCCGTAGCGCACCGACTTTCGGCGCCTGATGATGCGAGCATCGCTGCTCTTTCCTCGCTGACGAGTACGTCCGCCCTTGGCGCCGGTACCCGCGGCGTTGGATGGCTCGCGACCACCCTTGGACTTGCCGTCACCGCCGCCGTGGGGGTGACAGTGGTGACTCATGGCCACACCTCGCGTGGTCGGCCTGCGACCGAGCCAGCGGGCACGACCGGCCTTGCCGAGCTTGACGTTGCCGTGGTCGGAGTTGCCGAGCACCCCGATCGAGGCGCGGCATTCCATCGAAACCTGACGGATTTCGCCGGAGGGCAGCACGATCGTGGCCCAGCGACCTTCCTTGTTGGTCAGCCTCGCTCCCACGCCAGCACTTCGGCAGATCTTGCCTCCGCGGCCGGGTTCGAGCTCGACGTTGTGGAGCATCAGACCGGTGGGGATGTGCTTGATCGGCATGCAGTTGCCGGGCTTGGGGTCGATCGCGTCGGCGGAACTGAGGATCTGCTCGCCGTCGGTGACGTCCTTGGGGGCCAGGATGTAGCGAAGCGTGCCGTCCTCGTACTTCAACAGCGCGATGTGGCAGGATCGGTTGGGGTCGTACTCGACTCCGATGACCGTGGCGACCATGTCGTCCTTGGTGCGACGGAAGTCGATCCGACGGTAGCGGCGCTTGTGACCGCCCCCGCGACCACGCACGGTCTTCTTGCCCTGGTTGTTGCGACCACCGGTCTTGGAGAGCGGTGCCAGAAGTGACTTCTCGGGGGTCTTCTTGGTGACCTCGACGTGCAGGTTCACCGAGGCGTGACGCCGTCCGGGAGTCGTTGGTTTGTAGATTCGAATCGCCATGGGAATGTCCGTTCGTAGCTTCCGGTGAATCGGGCCCTGCAGTGAGGGTCGGAAATCAGAAGAGCTGAATCGAGTCCTCCGGATGTACCTTCACGATCGCTCGCTTGATCGCGCTGGTGGTGATGTAACCGTGTCGGCCGCGGGAGGTCTCTCCCTTGCGACGCTGGGTGGCGACCGCAAGAACGCGGACCCCGTAGATCTCCTCGATGGCACGCTTGACCTGGGTCTTGTTGGCCCGTCGGTCGATCTCGAAGGTGAATCGGTTGGATTCACCCGAATCGAACGTCGCCTTCTCGGTGATGATCGGCTTGCGGATGATCGTGTGGATGTCCATCAGGCAGCCTCCTTCTCATCGCTGGATGAGGTGGCATCGGCACCGAAGCACGAGCCGTCGATGAACGCCTCGAGGCAGGCCTTCTCGATGACCAGGTAACGGTGGTTGAGTACGTCGAACGCGTTGAGCTGATCGACGCGGATCGTGTCCACGTTGGGAAGATTCCGGGCGGAGAGCGCGGCTTCCCGATTCGTGGTGTCCAGGGCCAGGAGGCAGGTGCGATCGACGCCGAGCGCCTCGAGCATTGCCGCCATGTCCCGGGTTCGCGGGGTGTCGAACTGGAGGCTGTCGACCACCTTCAGCTCGTCAAGGATGTTCCCCTCGAAATCCTTGATCTTGGCCAGGATCGAGTTCCGGTTGGCCAACCGGCGCATGCGCTTGCTGAGCTTGCGCCGGAAGCTTTCGCGGGTCTTGGCGAACGCCACGCCGCCGCCTCGGCGGATGACGGTTCGAACCGCACCCATTCGAGCGTTGCCGGTGCCTTTCTGTCGGTAGATCTTGCGGGTGGAGCCGGAGACCATGCCACGGCTCTTGGTCCGAGCACTGGATTGTCGCTGGTTTCCGTGGGTGATCACATAGGCCTGCTTGAGCAGTGCACTACGGATGTCAGGGCCGCCGAGCGCGGCCTCGTCGATCTGTACGGCGTCCACCTTGTCGCCGTTCTTGTTGTAGACGGGAAGTTCAATCATCGTCTGCTTTACCTTGCCGGGCCTCGGCCCGCTTCGCCGTTCCCTCCAGCACCGGTGACTCAGTGGTGCAAGGCAGGGTTTGACTCAGGTCCTTGAAAAGAAGTTGTCGTGAACGAGTGGTTCCGATTCACCGCACGGTGCGGCTCGCGGCCTTCTCGATCCGGCGATCAGCTCTTGGCTGCCGCCGCTTGCGCCTTTGCCTTGGGCCTGTAGAGCCTGCTGGGTGTCTTGATGTGCAGTATCCCGGTCACGGGACCCGGAACCGGGCCCTTCACGAGCAGGAGATTACGTTCTGAATCGATCGATACCACGTCCAGGGAACGGACGGTGACCCGCTCGTTGCCCATGTGGCCGGCCATGCGGCGGCCCTTCTTGAGCTTGGGGCCGGTACCGAGGTTGATGCCGCCGCCGCCGATGGAACCGGGTGAGCGGTGCGCACGCTGGACGCCGTGGGAAGCCTCCAGGCCACGGAAGTGGTGACGCTTCATGACGCCCTGGAACCCCTTGCCCTTGCTGACGCCCTCGACGTCCACGAAGAGAAGCCCCTCGAGGCAGTCCACGGTGAGGACCTGTCCGAGCTCGTACTCACTGGCCTCGTCGTCGTTCTCGCAGCGGAACTCGAAATGAACCCGCTTGGGTGCGGCACCGGCCTTGGCGTCGTGCGCGATCTGCGCACGCGTCGAACGGCGGGGCTTCACATCCTCGAATCCGAGCTGGACAGCGCTGTAGCCATCGGTCTCCACGGTCTTCACCTGGGTGACGATGCACGGGCCGGCCTCGATCACGGTGACGGGGATGTTCTTGCCGTCCTCGGTGAAGTAGCGGGTCATTCCGACTTTTCGTCCGACGATTGAAACTGGCACGAGTCTGTCCTTTCGGTTCATTCGGGTTCGGGCCAGGGGTCTCGATGACGTGGCCGGGGTGCTGGATACGAAACCGGCCGACCCAGGAAAAGGGTCGACCGTGGTTGGTAGTTCCTGATTACGCCTTGATCTTGACGAAGACGCCGGCGGGGACGACGAGTCGGTTCAGCGCCTCGACGGTGCGCGGGTTCGGCTCGGTGATGTCGATGATTCTCTTGTGAGTACGAATCTCGAACTGCTCGCGCGACTTCTTGTCGATGAAGGGCGAGCGGTTGACGGTGTAGACCTCGCGGCGCGTGGGCAGCGGGATCGGGCCTGCGACGATCGCGCCAGTGCGCTTGGCATGATCGGCGATCTCACGTGCCGATGCGTCCAATGCCTGGTGATCGTAGGCTTCCATTCGAATGCGAATCTTGCCGCCGTCCATGTAGGTTCAGTCCACTGATTCGTAGGTTCGCCGAACAGGTCGACGAACGATGACTCATGAAGTCGGAACCACACGGTGTGATTCCTGATCTCGCCTGCAGACGACGAACACTGACGTCCGGATCCAAGACAAACGAACGGGGCGCTGCACGAGGCAGTGAGCCCCTCCACCATGCACTGTGACGTGACGGAGATTGCTCGGGGACAGGACGCCCGTCGGAGACAAGCGCGAATCGTGGATGATAGGGATTCAGCTACCGGTGTCAACACGGGCAGGGATTCGGATGCGGATCCTCGGAAGTCATGGGTGGACTCCCCGTGAACTCGACCCGGCCGCAACTCGGTTAGAATGACCGGACTCATGGTCATCGGACATCCCATAACTCATGCATTGCGCTTGCCCGCCTGCCTGATGACGCTGATCGTCGGATTCAGCCAGGTGAACGGTGAGGATCAAGGTCCAATAAGAACCACGGAAACGTCGGCTGGGGAGGGCATCTCCCTTCAGGAGGACGACCGGGCGTCCACGGGGCCGGTTCGGGCCTATTCGGAGGCGCTGGGACTTCATTACCCAATCGGCCCGGACGTCAAGGTCGATGAACTGAAGGCCGGAGCTCAGGTCATCCTCCAGCTCCAGGATGCGGGAACCCCGTCGAAGTGGAGGATGTCTCTTCAGAAAGTTCCGGTCGGGCAGTTCGGAGAGACCCCCTACTCGCGTATCGAGGACATCGTCACCCTGGTCCAGAGCAACGATCCCACGGCGAGGATCTTCGATCGAACCGAATTGAAGTTGAAGGTAGAGGGCCGGAACGACGCGCCGGCGCTCCCCGGCGAACTCATCTACCTCACCTTCCCGATGGCGG
This sequence comes from Planctomycetota bacterium, assembly GCA_036336805.1. GTDB lineage: Bacteria > Planctomycetota > Phycisphaerae > Phycisphaerales > SM1A02 > UBA8087. Next base: position 23,617 of record JAYZFJ010000058.1, on the reverse strand, counting down.
CGAGCGAAGAGCCGACGAACGGCTCCAGTGATCGGGCACTGGGGGTCAGTGGCTTCTCGGTGAATCTCATCAACCAGAACGCCTTCCTTTATGGAAGCATCTTCACCAGCAAGCGGTATTTCGATGACGGCGTTCGCGAACGAATCAACGAGCTCTTCGATGCAATCAGGATCGAACCGGAGGAGGAACGGGTCCGGACCCAGACCTCGAGAATCGATGCCGGAGCGGCCATCCTCGAGCAGTTCACCCCTGACGTGCTCAAGTCGGTGGCCGAGGAGGGAGCGACGGAGTTCTATCGAATCTATGAACGGGGGCCCGACGGCCGGGAACGAGAGATCAGCTGGCAGCAGATCTCGACTCGTCTCGCCCCCCTGGGTGCGGTGAACATCGGCAGCCCAGTGGGCGACGACGGTGAATCCGAAGAACAGGGCCTGCTGGTGATCATCGCCGGCGAGGTCGTGGCCGACTATCCCGCAACCTCGGTCACGGTGGACGTCGAGCGACGCCATTGGCTGGCCCTGGATCGCAGTCGCGAGCAATGGACGATGGCGATGACCCCGAGAACGGTCGTCGAGTCAGGCACCAAGCGAATCGAGACCAACGTGGGATCGACCTCGGGTGAAAGCGGTATTCGGACCGCCCCCCAGCCGCGATCGACGATCACGATCATCGACTCCGAGGGCCAGCAGGATTCCTTGGACGCCCCCATGGCACCGGCCCCCTTCATCGCCGTGGCGGAGCCTTACATTCTTGGCCGACTCCTCAGCAAGGCGGGAATCGAGGGGTTCACCGCCGACTGGTACATCCTGGATCGATCGAAAGCCCGGGGAAACGGCATCCGAAAGCGTCGGGACCTGTGTACCCAGAACCCCGACACCGGCGGCTGGACGCTGGAAACAACCGCTCCGACGGGGACCTTCACCCAGGAGTTCGATGCCCAGGGAAGGCGTCTGCGGCGCCAGGAGACCTTCAACCGAGACGGTGAGGAATTTGTTCTCATCCTCGAGCAAATCGATCCCGCTCGGTTGCTCAACATCTATGCTGAAAAGTCTCTTCCGACACGTTGATGCCCGAGTCCTCCGACCCCATGTCCATTCCTCGATTTCGTGAGAACCGTTCGCCATGACCGCCTCCACCGACTGCTCCAGAATCCTGCTCGCCATCCCGGTCTTCAACGAGGCCGGCTACATCGAGACCGTCCTCGGCAAGGCGACCACCTTCGCACGAGACATCCTGGTGATCGATGATGGTTCCAGCGACGAGACGCCACTGCTGCTCGCGGGACACAAGGTGGAGGTGATTCGGCACGCGGAGAACCGGGGCTACGGACGATCGATCCAGGACATGATCCGCTGGGCGCACTTCGACGATTACGACTGGGTGATCACGATGGACTGCGACGAACAGCACGAGCCCGCGGCGATACCCGATTTCATCGAGGCGATCGGACGTGATGATGCCGACGTCATCTCCGGAAGTCGATACGTGGATCGTGGCTCGATGGTCGACACCCCACCGGAGGACCGCAGGAGGATCAACCAGGTCATCACTGCCGAACTCAACCAAATCCTCGGACTTGATCTGACGGATGCGTTCTGCGGATTCAAGGCCTACCGAGTGAAGGCCTGCCACTCCCTCGCCCTGGACGTTGACGGATATGACTTCCCGATGCAGTTCTGGGTGCAGGCGGTGGCCAACGGACTGCGAATCAAGGAACTTCCCGTGAAGCTGATCTACAACGATCCGAGCCGGAGCTTCGGGGGGCCGCTGGACGAGGCCGGCAACCGCCTGGCGGTCTATCGGGACACGATGAGACGTGAACTCGAGACCTGCAAGGAACTGCTGAACCTCTGCAGCGAGCACTGAACCGATGCCGGGCGTGGTGATCACCAGCGGACACCAGCCGGGTTTTCATCACCCGGGCATCCTGGCCAAGCGCTTCGCCATGGATGCCACGGCGGCAGCCGCGGACGGCTCGTCGACCTGGCTGATCGCCGACCAGGATGTCGATGATCCGGAAGTCATCAGGTACCCGGATCTGGATGATGAGGGGCGACTGGTCGCGCGGAGCTGGCATGTGGTGCCCTCTCGTCGTGGGATACCGACCGCCCTGCGACCCTGGGGTGCGACCAGCCCTCCGCCAAGGGTGTCCCCCGGACTTCCGGCGTCGATCCAGCAGGGGCTCGACGAGATCCACGAGGCCCTTGAATCGGTCGAAGGCACGACCGTGGCCGAGCGATTCACCGCGGCGAACGAGCACCTGCTGACCGATCACATGACCCAGCAGCCTTCTCTGGTGCGAGCCAGCCGCCTTCTGGAGACCGAGGCCGGGCAGGCAGCGGTCGCACGGATTCTCGAGGATCCCCGCGGGTGCCTGACCGTCTGGAACGAGTCCCTCAAGCGGGCACCGCGCGCAGCACGCCGCCTGAAGAGCGGTTCGGGGGATCCCGACGAGATCGAGGTCCCCGCCTGGATCCTCGACGCCGGAAGTCGCCGACGTCCCGCCACCGTCGGGGATCTCAAGGCCGCGATTGAAGGATCCGGTCGGATCATGCCCCGGGCCTTTCTCATGACCGCGGTCTTCCGGAGCCTGACCGGGGCGACGATGATCCATGGGACGGGAGGTGGCCGCTACGAAGTCGTCACCGATCACTGGGCACGTACCTTTCTCGGCCTCGAACTTCCCCCGATCCGGGTCGTGACCTGTGACCTTCGACTTCCGCTTGATTCGTTCGTGGAGTCGACCACCCATCCCGGCATGCGTGAAGCGATTCGCACGCTCGAACACGACCCGTGGGACGCTGCAGGGATCAAGCAGGAGTGGGTCGAGCGAATCAGGGAGGCTCCGAGGAACGGGATGGAACGGCGCTCGCTGTTCACCCTGATGCACCAGGCGATGGCCGAGAGGCGTCGATCCCGGACGGACGAGCTCGAACGCATGCGCCGCATCGAAGCGGACGAGGCGGATCGAACCCGGCGGACGGAGATCGCCCGCAGCCGCAGCTGGCCCTGGCCGCTGTACGACCGGGGAGACCTTCTTGCCTGCATGAATCGCCATGCACCGGCTTCCGATGCGTCGTCGTGCCCGTGAATCACCCTGAGGATGGGCATCGACCCGAGCGGGGGTCACCGGCGGTTCCGCCGATGCCGCGCACGTGCGTGCCGATCAGGGGGTTGCGGCCGGTGAAGGCGGCTGGGTTGGATCGGGTCGGTAGATGCTGGTCTCGAGCGCCCAGATCTTGTCACTGAAGCCCTGCCCGGGCTTGAGGTGTTCGCGATCCGCGGAAGCGATGGCCAGGGCGGTCTTGGCGTCGAGGTTGTCGAGCTGCGAGACGAAGACCGCCTCCGGGGTCGATGGCACGACGGGTGAACCGAATTCACGCTTGCCATGGTGACTGAGAACGATGTGCTCGATGCAGTGCCGCAGGGGAAGCGGAATGCGCTCGCCACCAAGCGCCTGTTCGGCGGCCCTGATCTTCACCCCGAGCAACTGGACCCCGAAGACGATGTGCCCGACGAGGTTGCCGGTGAGGGTGTACTCGAATCCCTTCTGCCACTGCAGTTCGTACCCCTTCCCGAGGTCGTGCAGGAAGAGTCCGAGCAGGACCAGGTCCCGATTGAGATCCGGATAGAGGGGCAGGATCGAGTTTGCGATCTTGAGCAGCTGAAGGGTGTGCTCGAGCAGGCCACCGATGAATGCATGGTGCAGTGAGACCGCCGCCGGTGCCTGGCGGAACCGCCGCATGAGCGGTTCGTCCTCGATGTAGGCATCGACGATGGCACGCACCATGGGGTTCTTCACGGTTCTCATCAGGGTGACGAGCTCGGTGTACATCTCCTCGACATCGAATTTCGTGTGTGGAAGCAGGACCGCCAGATCCTGGTCGTCCGGTTCGTAGGCGCTGATCTCCTCGATCTTGAGCTGGATCTGATCCTTGTAGGTCTCGGTGCACCCGGAGATCCAGGCGTACCCGGTCCGGGTGATGTCCTCCGCGGCCGACGGATCGATCGACCAGAGTCGACCGGGGATCTGGCCGGTTGCATCGCGAACCAGGCACTTGAAGTAGGGCGACCCATCGCGCTTGGGAGCGACCTGTGGATTCACCAGGGAATAGGCTCCATCCACTCGGGTTCCCGAGGTCATCTCACAGATGTCGAGGTGGTAACGGCCGTCAGCGTACTTGGACATGGTGTGTTCTCCGCATGAAGTGTACCGGGGATTCTCACTCGTACGTGGCGATCGAAGCGGGGATCGCATCGAGGAGTTCCCGGGCGAGCAGCCGAGGGGTTCCACGTTCGCTCGCGATCAGGTCGGCAGCGTGGCCGTGCACCCAGACGGCCATGCACGCACATTCGAAGAGATCTCGCTGCGTGTGGAATTGCGACAGGAACCCCGCACAGAGACCGGTGAGGACGTCCCCCGACCCCCCCGTCGCCAGACCGGGGTTCCCGGTCGGATTCACGTAGACCCGTATCCCGTCACTGACCACCGTCCCCGGGCCCTTGAGTACCACCACGACTCCCAGGCGGGCCGCAAGCTGACGAGCGGCATCGATCCGCTCTTCAGATGAACCGGGGTTCGGATCAATTCCGAGCGAACCGGCGAGTCTCGCGAATTCACCCGGGTGTGGTGTCAGGATCGACGGCGCACGCAGATCCGCCTGGAGATCGGTGGTGCGGGCGAGGAGGTTCAGTGCATCGGCATCGATCACCAGTGGATGATCTTCCCGGGCGACCAGACGAATGAGGATCTGGCGCTGTGATTCACCCTGCCCGAACCCGGGCCCGATCGCGATCACCGTGGCCCGGGCGAGCCCTTCATCGATGACCCGGGCCGCCCCGGAAGCATCGAGGGTCCCGTCATCGCGCACCTCGATCGGCAGTCCCGTGGCCTCGGGCACGACCTCGAGGATCGCCGGGAGGATCGGTCGTGGTGCCACCAGCATCGCCAGTCCGCACCCGGATCGGAGCGCCGCCTGGGCGGAGAACGCCGGCCCCCCGACCATGAGCTCATCACCACACTGACCACCGATCACCCCCACGGTGCCGAAGGTCCCCTTGTGTCCGAGCGGATCGCGGGAGGGCATCGAGGGACGGTCGACCAGTTCCCAGGAGTCAGGACTCACCCGGGGCTCCTTTCTTCACCGACGGCCCGGCCGTCGATCATGATGGCCGTGATGTGCAGACGACCCACCAGCCCGAGCAGTGACGACAGCCGCTGCCCCCCGCCGTCGTCGGCGAGGGGATCGAGATCGATCAGCAGATGACCGCCATCGAATCGACGAGGCCGGGTGCAGTCGAAATCGTACCAATGCCCGTCGATCAGACCCTGGGTCCACATGTGCCAGACGAACGCCGGTGCCATGCCGCCACCGAGTTCGGTATGCACCAGCCCGATCGCGACGCGGGAGGGAATGCCATCCGCGCGAAAGGCCGCCGCCAGAAGCATCGCATGCTCGGTGCAGTCACCGGATCGACTGCGGAGGACCTCGCTGGCGGTATCCAGACCACTCGCGAGGGACTTGCGGTGGATGTGACGGTCGACGGCAACACGAAGCAGTTCCGCGCGCTGATGGGGGTCGTCCGGGGCATCCACGAGAACCTCCGCCGTGAAGGCGACGAGCTCCGGGTCGGAGGAATCAAGGACCCGCGAGGGTTCTCGGAAGACCGGCTTATTGAGTTCATGCTCCGTGGCGGGGGACCCGCGGGAGGCATCGATCTCGAACTCGAACAGCTGGTCGTCGATCATCCGTACCCGTTGCGCTCCGGCAGATGAGGGAGGCGCCTTTGGCATCCCGGGCGGAACATCGAGCCGGACGTGGTACCCGGCAGTGACGATCCGTTCGCTGGCGGGAGGCATCGAGCACGCTTCCACGACGGTGGTTCTCATCAGTTCCGGTGCCGGTTCAGCAAGGGCACGCAATGCCCGGTCCTTGGTCGAGAGGATGCTTCGAAGCGCTCCGAGTCCGGTATCCATCCGCGATTCCAGGAGTACACCGTTCGCATCACGCCATTCGAGCAATGCCAGGGATTCGCCGGCCCGATCGACTCGCCAGCAACTGGCATCGGAGGCCGTGGACGATCCGGGAGCCTGCGAAGCCCGAAGACGTTCCATGCGCACCTGCTGCAGGGTTCCGGGCGCGCTGGAGCGTCGAAGCAGTCGATAGTCGAATGCACCCGCGCCGGAGGCGATCCGCTCCCGGATCAGACTCGTGGCTTCCCGAGGCGTGAGCCAGCCCTCGGGAAGTGGTTGCTGGACCGACTCCGCCTCCCCGCGCGCACGACTGGTCGTGATCCGCATCGCCCGATCGGAGAAGACGATGCTGGAGGAACGTTCGTTTCCGTTCCCGATCTGGGTGAAGTCGGAATCGAGGGGGGTGCCATCGACCAGCTCCCGGAAACGGTGTTCCGTCGTCAACCGGACCGAGACTCCGTTGCGCTTGATGTGGAGGGCTTCCACGGTACGAGTGACGACGACCGAATCCTCCAGATGCACGGTTCGGTGGAGGTATCCGCAGGGAACCTCGCCGATCGAATACTCGTACCAGTGATCGGTATCCGCTTCCTGAGCGACCGCGATCCGAATCACGAGCAGCAGAACCAGCGAGAGAGCCGGAACCCTCGAACTCACTCCTCGTCCCCGTCTGGCGAGGACCCGGCGTCCAGGGGGCGCATCAACGGGAAGAGAATGACGTCCCTGATCGACGGACTGTCGGTGAGGAGGATCACGATGCGATCGATCCCCAGACCCAGACCCCCGGCCGGAGGCATGCCGACTCGAAGCGCGTCGATGAAGTCATCGTCCATCGATCGAAAGGTCGTCTCCTCGTCGTCAAGTCCACTGATCTGCTCGGTGAACTTGCTCAGCTGGATGTCGGGATCGTTGAGCTCGGTGTAGGCGGGACCGATCTCCATCCCTCCGATGAAGATGTCGACTCGTTCGGCAAGCTCCGGACGATCCGCATGGGGCCGGGTGAGCGGGGAGATGATGCTCGGCCAGTCGAGGACGAAGGTCGGACGTTCGGGATCGATGGTGGGCTCAGCGAACTCCTCGAACACTTCATTGACCAGGAAGGATTCGTCCAGGGTGTCCACTTCCTCGCAGCCCATCTCGCGGGCCTTGGCGCGGACCTTCTCGAGGTCGGAGGCAGGGAAGCCCAGCGCCTGCTCGAAGAGTTCGTGGTAGGTCACCCGGTGGAAGGGGCGACCGTAGTCGATGGAGAGATCTCCGAAGGGAAGCACCGGAGCCTCCTCGGTGCCGAAGGGGCCTTCGGCACCCTCCGCGAGCAGATCGGCCCGACGCGCTCGTGCGAGCTCGTGGATCAGCGACTCCGGGAGCTCCATGATGGTGTCGTAGTTGCCGAACGCCTGGTAGACCTCCATCGAGGTGAACTCGGGATTGTGGGAACGATCGATTCCCTCGTTGCGGAAGTTCCGGTTGATCTCGTAGACCCGGGGCAGCCCCCCCACGAGCAGGCGCTTGAGGTAGAGCTCGGGAGCGATGCGCATGAAGAGCGGAATGTCCAGCGCGTTGAGGTGGGTGTGGAACGGACGAGCCGCGGCACCACCCGCGATCGGCTGCATCATCGGCGTCTCGACCTCGAGGAAGTCGCGACCATCCATGAAGGTCCGGATCCTGGAGACGATGCGTGAACGCGCCTTGAAGACCTTGATCGTCTCGGGATTCGCGTACATGTCGACGTAGCGTCGACGATAGCGGGACTCGGGATCGGAGAGCCCGTGGTGCTTGCCGGGCGGCGGAGCCAGACTCTTGACGTGGATCTCGAATCGATCGACCCAGACGCAGACCTCGCCACGCTGGGTGCGACCCATGCGACCCTCGGCGACCACGATGTCCCCGTAGTCGACCTTCTTGGCGAGCTTGAAGGACTCGGGGCCGAGGGATGCCTTCGAAATACTCAGCTGCAGGTCGTCGGTATCGTCGCGAACCACCATGAAGACCAGCTTCCCGACGTCACGATGCTGCACGATCCGACCGGCGACCAGCACCCTTGGTCGGTCATCGACCAGTGCGACCGAGTCATCCTCCCTGCGGGCGGCGACTGAAGCGGTGTATGCATCGTCCGCGGCCTCGTCGAAGTCCGCGCGAGCCCGAGCCAGCGGGATGATTCCATCCACCCGGGTGCCGAACGGCTCGATTCCGAGCTCGTCACGCATCCAGGCGAGCTTCGTTCGGCGGGCGGCCACCAGTTCGCTCTCGTCCGGGACCTGTTCTTGGTGTTCCATCTGCATGATTCCGTCGTGGTCGGTCCTCAGATGAGGACCAGAGGAGGGAGTTCGTCCTCGACAAGGTAGTTGAATTGATCGACGAAGTCTGTGGTGGACAGATTGCACGCTGCCGCCAGGGCCGCCAGTTCCCGGGGATCCTCGAGGTCGTCCCGGCGCAGACGGATCATGTACCGGCGGGCGATCGCGTAGCGAGTGCTCTGGACATCCACCATTCGGACCTGCATCCGACCGGTCTGGGGATCGATCAGATCGCTCAGTCGCACCGGGACGAATCGCCCGGCCTGCATGGACATCAGGCAGCCCGAACCCCCTTCGAGCAGGAACTTCGCGGCGCAGTACCCGAGGTCCCGGCAGTATTCCATGTCGAACGGCACCGGGTCAGCGCAGCGCAGCTCGTACCCGAGGTTCTTCGAAACCACGGTGGTGTCGATCCCCAGCTGCTCCAGACGGGCTCGCACCTTCTTCTTGATCAGGATGCCGATGTCAACCTCCGCCAGGCGCACGTGTCCGTGCGCATCGCGCTCGGCGGGACCCAGCGACTCGAGTTCCTCGGGTTCGATCCCGAGGGCGACTCCTTCGGCGACGACCGCGACGCCGTCGCGACGCCCCTCCGCCCGGCGCTTGATGATGCCGCCGACGATCGTGTCCACCACGCGGGACAGGGTGAGGGTGCCGTCAGGGAACTCCTCGGGAATGATGGTGAGGGTCGCGCCTGCGGCCTTTCCGATGCCCAGACCGAGGTGTCCGGCCTTCCGTCCCATCGCGATCACCACGTACCAGCGACCGGTGGTCTTCGCATCGACCATCAGGTTCTGGACGATCTCGACCCCGACGGAACGTGCCGTGTGGTATCCGAAGGTGTCCACCGCCGGAGGGAGATCCAGGTCGTTGTCGATCGTCTTGGGCACGTGCGCCACCTTCAGGCGGTCACCGGCACGTTCGGACAGTTTCGAGCAACTGAATGCGGTGTCGTCCCCCCCGATCGTGACCAGCTTGTCGATCCCCTGTTCCAGCAGCACCGTGAGAACCCGGTCGAGGTGCTCTTCCGACCGGGTGGGATTCGCTCGCGAGGTGCCGAGCGAGGATCCGCCGCGGAAATGGATTCTCGAAACGTCCGGGATCTCCAGGGGCCGGAACGCGCCCTCGCCCACGGGATCGTGGGAGAGCAGTCGCTGGAAACCGTTCGTGATGCCGACCACCTCCGCTCCGGAGAGTCGTGCACGAATGGTGGCGGCGGCGATGACCGCGTTGATCCCGGGGGCCGGGCCACCACCCACGAGGATCCCGAGTCGACCGGTTGGAGCCTGAGACTGGTTCATCGAATCCTTCACTCCGTGTCCATGTAGTGCTCGAGTCCCGCTTCGATGATCCTGACGCAGCGGGCCAGACGTTCCTGGTCGAGGACGTAGGCCAGACGGACTTCGTTCCGACCGAGACCCGGGGTGCTGTAGAAGCCACTCAGCGGTGCCATGCAGACGGTCTCGCCTTCCAGGTCGAAATCACGAACCAGCCAGGTGGCGAAGTCCTCCGCGTCCTCGACCGGAAGCGGGACCGCGATGTAGAAAGCCCCCTTCGGCACCGGGACGTGTATGCCGATCGATGAAAGGCCCGCGACCAGCAGGTCACGGCGAGCCTGGTATTCGCTGAGCACGTCCGTGAAGTAGGAAGCCGGAGTCTCGAGGGCGGCCATCCCGGCACGCTGGGCCACGGTGGCGGGTGACAGGCGTGCCTGTCCGTAGTGCAGTGCCGCCTTGCGAACGTCGGGGTTGCGCGTCACCAGGCAACCGAGACGCGCGCCGCAGGCACTGTATCGCTTGGAGACCGAATCGATGACGATTCCAAGCTCCTCCGCTCCGGGAACGGCGAGCAGCGAGGGGGCGAGGGTGCCTTCCGGCTGGTCGTAGACGAATTCTCGATAGACCTCGTCGCAGATGAAGAAGAGACCGTGTCGCCGACAGATCTCGACCAGCTCCACCAGTTCCTCGAAGGAAACCACCACGCCGGTCGGATTGCCCGGCGTGGGCAGGACCAGTGCACGGGTGCGTTCGGTGATCGCGGACTCGACCCGGGCGGGATCGATCGAGTACCCCTCCCGGGCATGGGTGGTGACCGCAGCGGTGGTGATTCCCAGCAGGTGGGAATACCCGGAGTAGTTCGTGTAGTAGGGCTCACAGACCAGGACCTCGTCACCCGGATCGGTGACCGCGGCCATCGCGAAGAGCAGGGCCTCGGACCCCCCCACCGTGACCATGATGTCGTCCGCGGTGATCGGTGACAGGTCACCGACGACGCGGCTGTAGTAGACCTCCGCCAGGGCCTCGCGGTACGCCGGCACTCCGTCGCTGGGTGAATAGGCGAGCACCGTCTCGTCGAACGAGCGGTACGCCTCGATCATCGCCGGCGGGGTGGCGATGTCCGGCTGACCGATGTTAAGAAAGTGAACGGTCTTGCCGGAAGCGCTGGCCTGACGAGACGTTGCTTCCAGGGCACGGATCGGGGAGGTGGGTGCCTCGAGTCCGCGGCGGGAAAGGGTGGTGGTCTTCATGGGGAGCTCCGAAAGGGTCACGGCGTCGGCCGAGGGGAAATCCTATCAGCGCGGACGTACTGCAGCGGCCTCCGGCCGGGTATTCTCTGCAACAGCATGCACCCTGCCGTCTTCCTCGATCGCGACAACACCTTGATCGCCAATGACGGCGACCTCGGCGATCCCGACGCCGTCGTTCTCCTGGAGGGGGTCCCGGAGGGACTTCGCAGACTGGATCAGGCGGGATACCGCCTGGTGGTGATCACCAACCAGGGAGGGGTTGCCCGAGGGTGCTACGGGGAAGCGGAGGTGGACTCGGTGCATGAACGGCTCCAGTCGCTGCTGGGCCCGATCCCCGAACTGTCCTTCTACTACTGCCCATTTCATCCGCAGGGAACGGTGGAGCGGTACACCCGCGAACATCCCTGGCGCAAACCCGCACCGGGCATGCTCCTCGAGGCGGCCGAGAGGGAACGGCTCGATCTCTCCGCCAGCTGGGTGATCGGAGACCAGCCGCGCGACGCGGAAGCGGGAATGGCGGCAGGCTGCCGGGCGATCCTCCTGGGTCCCCTCGACCATCCGGTCGATCCGCGAGTGCGGGTTGCGGATGACTTCCTCCAGGCGGTCGACTGGATCCTCGACCCGGAGCGAGTCTGATGGGAGCTGCGGTCCGTCTGAGTTCGACGCTGGGAGCTCCTCTCTCCGACGACTCGATTCGAGCGATCGTGGGAGCCAGTGCGCAGGCGATCGGGGAACGCACCGGTGTGCAGGTCAGGATCACCGATCTCGACGACGCATCGATCGAACTGGAGGTCGAGGGTTCACCCCTGGAAGCCACCGCCCTCGCCGCCGAGCTGAGGCGGGTCACCAACGACTGGCATCGGGACAAGTTCGGCTGCGCACTGTGGAGCAGCCCATGACCCAGGCACCCCGGGACCTTCTCATCGTGATGCCCTCGTGGGTGGGGGACATCGTGATGGCGACTCCGGCACTGCGGGCACTTGCGCAGGGACTTCCGGACACGACGATTTCAGCCACGATCAGGCCCGGCCTCACGGCGATACTGGATGGTGCCCCCTGGTTGCAGGAACTCACGACCGCGTCCCTGAGAGGGTCACTCGGACCCTGGAAGGATGCACGGCGGCTGGCGCGACACGAACCGGAGGCCGTGCTGCTGCTCCCAAACAGCCTGCGATCCGGCCTGTTCGCCCGCCTGATGGGGTGCTCTCGGCGCATCGGATTCGCCGGGCAGGGTCGGGGACTGCTGCTCACGGATGCGATCCCGCGCCCCCGAACGAACCACCCCACGACCACGCTGGAGGACTACGTGACCCTGGTCGAGCAGGGGTTCGGTCTCACGGTCGAGGACCGACGCCCCCAGCTGTGGACGACCAGGGATCAGGAGGAGGAGGCGGAACGCATCCTGGCGGGAATCGAAGGGCCGACGATCGTCTTCAATCCCGGCGCGAACCGAGTTGACAAGCGCTGGCATGCCGGCCACTTCGCTCGCCTCGCCGATGAACTGCGTTCGCGCTACCCGCACACCATTTTGCTCAACGGATCCCCTGCCGAACAACCGATTCTCGAACAGATCGAGCGATCGGCAGCCCCGGGACTGATCAACCTGCCCGCACGCGGTGGCAGCCTGGGGGCACTCAAGGCGATCCTCAGGCGCTCGGATCTTCTGGTGACCAACGATACCGGGCCTCGGCACCTGGCCGCAGCCTTCGGCACCCCCAGCGTGGTACTCTTCGGCCCGACGGACCGACGGTTCACGATCCTGCCCGGGGTGCGCGAACGACACCTCGTCGCGGAGCCTTTTCTGACCGAGGACAGGGTGGCCGACGATCATCCCGCTGCCTGTCGAATCGATCGAATCTCCGTGGGTGACGTCACCCACGCAGTGGATGTCCTGCTCGCAGAGGAAGGCACCGGCCGATGAACGACGCCTACTGGATTGGATGGATCTGCATCGGATTTGCCAGCGGTTCGATCCCGTTCGGAGTCCTGCTGGCACGGATCAAGGGGATTGATCTGAGAACGGTCGGATCCGGCAACACCGGGGCCACGAACGTGGGACGAGCACTCGGTCGCAGCTGGGGGACCGCGTGCTTCGTGCTGGATGCCGCCAAGGGCGCGGGACCGGTCCTGGCTTCAGGAGCGATCATGGGCGTCCTGGGACGGGAGGTCGGGGACGTCGGGGCCCTTGCCGACTGGGGCTGGATGGCGGTCGCGATCGCATCGATTCTGGGGCACGTCCTCTCCCCGTTCCTCGGGTTCAAGGGAGGCAAGGGGGTGGCCACCGCCTGCGGGGCCCTGCTCGCGCTGTATCCGGTGATGACGTTTCCGGTTCTGATCGCGGGGCTGGTCTTCGCGACGGTACTGCTCGCTTCGAGGTACATGTCGCTGGCAAGCATCGTCGCCGCGAGCTCGCTCCCGATCTCGACCCTCCTGATCGGGGCGGTCGAGCTTGCGAGAGACCGAGGCGAGCCCGGGGCCCTGCTGCCGGGACTCTGCACCAGCCTGCTGATCGCGGGCACCGTGGCCTGGCGTCATCGAAGCAACCTTCGCAGACTGCGTGCAGGAACCGAAACGAAGGTGCTCGGGCGCGGTAGGATGCGCGCCAACCAAAGCACCTCGGCTGGAGAAGAGCCATCGAATCCCAATACGACATCTTCCAATCACCCCTGACCACCCGCAGTGCCACCGGTGACATGGCCAGGATCTTCTCGCCCCGGACCCGCATCACGACCTGGCGAAGAATCTGGTTGGCGCTGGCCGAGACCGAACACGAACTCGGCCTGGGGATCGACGAGAAACAGCTCCGGCAGCTGCGGGATGCGCTCGACGACATTGACTTCGAATCGGCCGCCGCGCATGAAAAGACGCTCCGGCACGACGTGATGGCACATGTACACACATATGGGGAGAAGGCCCCTGATGCACGCGGAATCATCCACCTCGGTGCGACCTCGCAGGACGTCGTCTGCAACGCGGATCTCATCATCTTCCGGGAGGCGCTCGAACTCGTTTCGCGAAAACTGGCGCTCGTCGTGCACCAGCTGGGGACGTTCGCCGAGCGCTGGCGCGCCCTGCCGACCCTCGGATTCACCCACTACCAGCCCGCACAACCCACGACCGTGGGAAGACGGGCGGTGATGTGGGCACAGGATTTCAGCATCGCCCTCGCCGAGGTCGAGGATCGATTCACCGGCATGCGCCTGCGAGGAATGCGCGGAGCGACCGGAACCCAGGCCTCGTTCCTCGGTCTGTTCGATGGGGACGCGTCCAAGGTGGACGAGCTCGAGCGCCGAGTCGCCGAAAAGCTCGGATGGGATGCGGATGCCTGCTGGCCGGTCAGCGGCCAGACCTATCCCAGGCTCGTGGACGTCCAGTTGCTGTCGGCACTCTCGACCGCGGCGGCGGCGGTCCACAAGACCTGCAACGACATCAGGCTCCTCGCCAACCTGCGCGAGCTGCAGGAACCCATTGAACGGACGCAGATCGGTTCGAGCGCGATGGCCTACAAGCGCAATCCGATGCGCTGCGAGCGAGCGACCGGACTCTCCCGGTTCGTGATCTCGATGTGGCAGAACGGGGTGGATACCGCCTCCACCCAGTGGATGGAGCGAACCCTGGATGACTCCTCGAACCGTCGACTGAGCCTTCCCGAGGGGTTCCTGGCCCTGGACAATGCTCTGGACATCATGGGCAACGTCACCAGCGGGCTGGTGGTCAATGAAGCGATCATCAAGGCCAATCTCCAGCGGGAGCTGCCGTTCATGGCCACCGAGGATCTGATGCTCGCGGCAGCCAATCTCGGAGCCGATCGCCAGGATGCACATGAACTGATCAGGACCCACTCGCGGGCCGTCGCGAAAGATCTGATGGACGGTTCGACCACCAACGACCTTCTGGAACGACTGGCCGCGGAACCCACGTTCAAGGGGGTCGACATGGCCACGTTCAGCGATCAGACTCGATTCGTCGGTCGTGCGCCCGAGCAGGTCGATCGGTTCATCAACGAGGTCGTGGAGCCGATTCGGGCTCGATACGAAGCCTCGTTTCCGTCCACCGCTGAATTGAGCGTTTAAGACACCCAGGCCTAAGTTGATATGATTATGGGACTTATGCCCCCTGCCCAGGAATTGTCTCGGGGCAATATCCGCGTTTTTGGGTGTTCAGCCGGGTTTTCATGGTGACAATCGGCCAAGAACCCCGATACGGTATTCATATTGGAAACCCCGCGGAGGCCCCTCGGACGGCCTCCCGCAGCCCGAGGTCCGCCCATCATGGTGACACAGCACTACGAAAACATGAAACGAGTTCTTGCAGAATGCGAGGCAGATGTCCTCAAAGCAGCCGGTGGTAACAAAGCCGCAGGCACCCGAGTTCGAAAGGCGATGCAGGATGTGAAGAACATCGCCCAGGAACTGAGAAAGTCGATTCTGGATGCCCAGAAGGGCTGATCAGGCCGGTCGGTAACCTCCGACCAGAACGCCTGGTCGTTCGACCGGAAGAACCGGACGATACGATTCAACGCAGGGGTCGTTGCTCAGCAACGACCCCTGTCGCATGAATAAGCGCTCCCAGCTTGTCTCCTGCAGGCGCTCTCGATTATTCTGGGCTTCCATGGACGAATCCACCAGACAAGCCACCAAGGAGCGATACCTGCTCGACATCGATGCGGTCGACCTGAGTCAGACCTGGGCGGATGCCGAGGCCATCGAAGCCGTCAACCCCCACCGAGGTGAAATGAGGCAGTTGGACCGGGTGGTCTGGTGGAAGGATGACCGAAGCGCCGCGATCGGGATCAAGGAGATCCGAGAGGATGAATTCTGGGTCTCGGGACACATTCCCGGCCGCCCACTCTTTCCCGGTGTCCTCCAGATCGAGGCCGGAGCCCAGCTTTCGAGTTTCGTGATGACGGAACGCCTGACCGATGCACCGTTCCTCGGTTTCACGCGAGTCACCGATGGTTCCTTCCGGGGACAGGTCGTCCCGGGTGACACCCTGGTTCTCTGCACCAGGGAGGTCAAGGTGAACCGAAGACGATTCATCACCGACATCCAGGGAATCGTCAACGACAAGATCGTGTTCGAGGCTCGGATCACTGGCATGGGCTTCTAGGTTCACCGATGGCAGACTCACTGCTGGCGTTCGAACCCATTCTGAAACAGCGTGCCTGGGGGGGCGACTCGCTGGCCGAGTTCGGCAAGCGAGTGCCCGATGGCGTGCGAATCGGTGAATCATGGGAACTGGCCGATCTGCCCGGTGAGGGTGCCGACTGCTCCGTGGTGAGCGAGGGTCCTGAATCGGGACGCAGTCTGCGTGCACTCATCGAGGAGGACGCCGAATCCATCCTCGGTCGGGCGGTCCCCGGACCGGACGGAGGCTTTCCCCTTCTGATCAAGCTGCTTGACGCTCGCGAGAACCTGTCCGTGCAGCTGCACCCTTCCGCCCGCTACGCGGCGGAGCATCCCCACACCCACCTGAAGACCGAGGCATGGGTCGTGCTGGCCGCGACCCCGGGGAGCAAGGCATACGTCGGGCTCGATCCTTCGGTCGATCTGGAACGGTTCAACACCGCGATGGAGACCGGCCGCTTCCTGGACATCCTCGTCGAGCGAGCTCTGCAGCCGGGAGACTGCGTGTTTCTCGAAAGCGGGCTCTGCCATGCATTGGGTGCCGGCACGGTGGTGGCCGAAGTCCAGATGCCCTCCGATACCACGTTCAGGGTCTGGGACTGGGATCGGGACGACCCGGACCGCCCGCTGCACCTCGAGGAGGCCCGAGCATCCATACGCCTGGGCGATGAACAGCGCACCGACTGGCCCGTGATGACCCGCCACTCCGAAGCCCGGCTGCTGAGTTCGGGTGGACTGAGCACCCGACGACTGGTGGACTGTGATCGCTTCCGCATCGATCAGCTGGAACCGACTCCGGGTGAGGCCGGTACCTGCCGGTTCTCGTTTCCGAGCAACGGAATGCCCCATGTGTTCATGTGCACCAGCGGGGAGGGATCGGTGGAATACCAGGGCGAGGTCCTCCGGTTTTATCCGGGAAGGACGATATTGATGCCGGCTGCGCTGTCAGAAGTCCGATTCACGCTGCAGGTCCGCGATAAAGCTGGCGCCAGCATGCTGCACGCGATGCCGGCGGACCCCATGGACACGGTTCGCGCCGACTGAATGTTGTCGAGGTAAATTCGAGCAATCCGGATGTCTTGCCGACAAAGTAGGTTCTAATTGGTACGACCACCATGAAGATCCAAGGCAACAACCTCGCAATCCTCGCAGCCCTGGCCCGGGCCCGTTCGGAAGCAAGCCGGTCCCCGACCCCAGCTTCGACGGGCTTCACTCTGGGACCGAGCACCCCGGTCGCGAAGGAGCATCCGGCCAGCGGACTGGCCAGGCTGGTGGCAGGCACGGTCCGAAGCGGAATCAACCGCGGCGAGGGCTTCGATCAGATCCCCGCCAGGCCGCTTCCGCGGCCGACCCTGCAGCTGTACAGCAACAGCGCCGAGCGGGTCGAGGCCGCAACCAGAGTCGCTGCGGGGCGCATTCTCGATACCACCGCCTGAACCTCGCTCGATGGGACCAGGAATACGCCCCTCTTTCGAAATGGGGGCTCCGGGTTCTCTGGCGCAGGTACGCCTCCCCCATTATCCTGTGAGGTTCACGTGGCACCGGTGTGTCGCGCCAACCCCCTTGATGCAGGACGAAAGACCGAACCATGGCAAGTACCGGAACGATCGCGCAGGTCATCGGATCCACCTTCGATGCCCAGTTCCCCGAGTCAGACCTTCCCGAAATCTACAACGCAGTGAACGTCGAGTTCCAGGCCGGCGGTGAGAACCAGAAGCTCGTCGGCGAAGTCGCCAAGCACCTTGGTGGCGGACTCGTTCGTTGCATCGCCCTTGCTTCCACCGACGGCGTGAAGCGAGGCGACCCCTGCACCGACACCGGTGACAGCGTGACCGTCCCCGTCGGCGAAGCCGTGCTGGGCAGGGTCTTCAACCTCCTGGGCGAGGCGGTGGACGAGAAGGGCCCGGTCAACACCGACAAGCGTGCACCGATTCACCGTGATCCACCGGATTACGTCGACCTCAACCCCAAGACCGAGATCCTCGAGACCGGGATCAAGGTCGTCGACCTGCTCTGCCCGTTCGTGCGCGGTGGCAAGATCGGCCTCTTCGGTGGTGCGGGCGTCGGCAAGACCGTGGTCATCCAGGAGATGATCGCCCGAGTGGCCCGAAACTTCGGTGGGTACTCGGTGTTCTGCGGAGTGGGCGAGCGAACCCGCGAGGGAAACGACCTCTGGCGTGAAATGGCCGAGGCGGAATACACCGACAGTGAAGGCAACACCGCCCATGTCCTCGACAAGGTGGCGATGGTCTTCGGCCAGATGAACGAACCTCCGGGTGCCCGACTTCGGGTGGGGCTCTCGGGCCTCAGCATGGCGGAGGAATTCCGTGATGCCTCCGGCAAGGAAACCCTGATCTTCGTCGACAACGTCTTCCGATTCACCCAGGCCGGTTCGGAAGTGTCCGCACTGCTCGGTCGAATGCCGAGCGCCGTGGGCTACCAGCCCAACCTCGCCACCGAGATGGGTGCGATGCAGGAGCGCATCACCTCCACGACCAAGGGTGCGATCACCTCGGTCCAGGCGATCTACGTCCCCGCGGACGACCTGACCGACCCCGCGCCGGCCACCACCTTCGCTCACCTCGATGCGTTCGTGGTCCTCGAGCGAGGCATCGCCGAGAAGGGCATCTACCCTGCGGTCGACCCCCTGGCCTCGACCTCCCGAATCCTCGACCCCCAGATCCTGGGCCCCAAGCACTACGAAGTGGCCCGTCGCACCCAGACGATCCTCCAGAGGTACAAGGACCTCCAAGACATCATCGCGATCCTCGGGGTGGACGAGCTGTCCGAGGAAGACAAGTTGACCGTCTCTCGAGCACGAAAGATGGAGCGCTTCCTTTCCCAGCCGTTCTACGTGGGCGAGGTCTTCACGGGCATACCCGGCATCACCACTCCCCGGGCGGACACGATCGATTCGTTCGAACGACTCTGCAATGGAGAGGGTGACGATCTTCCCGAATCCGCGTTCATGTACGTCGGCACGCTCGACGATGCCCGTACGAAGGCGGAGCAGATGGCTGCGGAAGTGTCCTGATCGACCGATCATCAGGCGACGATCATCACCTGGAACATCGACGACCGGCAGTCTCCTCGAGACTGCCGGTCGTTTGTCTCGGGTGAGGGGACGTCCGTCGAACCCTCAGGGAGAGCGACCGACGTCGAGGAGTCGACCGATCTTCGGGTGAGCGCTAGCGACTTCTCGAGGGAATCGCCGGATCGAATGGATCCTCGAAGAGTGCAGGGTCGCGCTCGGACTCCTGCAGGTTCGATCGCTCGGGCACCTGAACCGCGGTGACCCGTCCCTGCTCGTCGAAGAAGACCACCCAGACGGAATCGCTGGGCAGGTCGGAGTAGAGGATCCCCGTGGCGAGCGTGCTCAGATTGTCCCCGTACTGCCACCGTTCGACTCTGAGGACCGCCCCCTGTGAATCAACCTCCCGTTCGTAGGTGGAGGAGGGCGTGCCGAGAATGTCGCGGACCTGTTGGCGACTCATACCGGGCTCGACTGTCTCGAATCCCGGGCGAGACTGGCTCTGGCATCCGGGGGTGGAGAACACCACCGCCAACAGCATGAAGAGCGATGTCGAAGCCGAAGCCATCTTTCGTGGAGCCTGCATGGCGTGAGAATACCTGATTCGGGCATGACGGAGAACGGCGTTGCGGCATTGGAGTACGGTCGGTGATCGGCTGCGTTCACGGTCGGGAGATCGCTATCATGCGGAGATGAGCAACAACACGACCGATCGATCAGACGCTGTCAGTACCCGCCTTCTCGAGAAGCACGGGGTTGAACACGAATCGCGCATCCGCGAGGGAGTCGAACGGTGCGCCTCGCTCTGGCATGAAGCCGACGGTGATCAGGACGCATTCGAACGGTTCTGCCTGGATCACTTCATCGCGGATCCGGATGACTTGAGCCGCTTGGTGGAGCGACTGGAGACCTCGATCGCCCAGATCAGGGGCCACCTCTACGAGATGAGGAGGAGTCTGCGACGCTGGGCGGACCTTCGTGGTGACGAGATGGACCACGTCGACGAGCTGCTGGCGACCTTCGACCCCGCACCCGACCTCTCCGAGCAGGTCTACACCCAGAAGCTGGCGCATCTGGCGCTGCTGAATCTCGATCGTCCATCGCTGGCGGACATGCTGGAGCAGGGCGAGGGCTGGTCGATCGACCAGTGGGCCAGGACCCGGATCTCAATGCACTTTGGAGCACGAGTACCCAAGAGTGTCTCGGACATGGCCCGGGAGCTGGGATTCAAGGCCGCACACTGGGTCTCGAACTTCCACGTGCCGGTCGGCACGATGGTCGATGCCACCGGACGGAAGTGGTTCGAAGCAGATCGCAAGTTGGTCGCCCACTGGCTGATTCGGGAGGAACTCAAGGGGGGGTACAACGAGCCCGATGGCATCCACAAGCAACGGGCCCTCGCCTGGGTCCTGGGTCGACACATCGACGGCACCATTCCCCGATCGGTCATGGATGGAAGCAACCGGGCCGACTGGGATCCAGGTATGAACACGCTGGGTGGGGAGCGCGCCAGCGATCTGGTCGGACTCGAGCGTTACGAACACTGGATGATGCAGGTCGAGGTCGCGAGGGCGCTGGATCCCCATCACCCCGAGCATCCCACCGCGATCTCGAGAAAATGTGATCTTCAGCGGGAGATTCCGGAGGATGACGTCGAGCAGATGCTGGTCGAACTGCTGTCAGCGGATGTTCGTGCCGACCTCGCCGGAATGATGGAGCGGAGACTCGGACGGGAACTCGAGGCGCATGACATCTACTTCGAGGATCTTTTCGAATCAAGAAAGGCCTCGGAGATGGATGCCGCGGTCCTCGCACGCTTCGAGGACGAGAAGGCATTCGAGCGCAAGCTCCCGGAGGTTCTCGGGGAACTTGGATTCGACGAGGAGCTCGCGGAGTTCCTCGGGACGCGGATTCGGGTGGAGATCGGCAAGGGAGCAGGGCATGCGATGCGAACGATGCTCAATCAGTACGACGCCTGGCTGCGGACCAGTCGACTCAAGGACCAGCTCGGATGGGATGGATTCGATACCGCCATGCACGAACTGGGGCACAATCTCGAACAGCTCTGCTCGTGCTACTTCGCTCCCCGACCGATTCTCGAAGGCGTGCCCAACACCGCCTGCACGGAGGCATTCGCCTTCCTCTACCAGTCGCTGGCCAAACGGGTTCTGGGCATCGAGGACGAGGCGGCGGCGGAACGTGCGTTCCACGAAGCCACCCTGGGAACGATGCTGATGGCCTGCCAGATCGCCGGGCCCTCCCTCATGGAACTTCGGACCTGGCGCTGGCTGTACGCCCATCCGGACGCGACCGCGTCCGACCTGCGAGAGACCGTGCTCAGAATCTCCGACGAGGTCTGGGGAGAGTTCTTCGCTGAACACTTCGGCCCTGATCCCTACCACATCCTGGGTGCGTATCAGCACATGGTCGCACACCCCCTGTACCTGCCCGACTACGCCATCGGCCAGATGATCAGCCACCAGATCCGCGCTCACGTGCGAGGTCGGGATGTCGCCGCCGAGACCAAGCGGATCTGTTCGATCGGGCGCCTGACCCCTGCAGCCTGGATGAAGACCGCGGTAGGCGGCTCCCTGTCCGCCGGTCCCCTGGTGGAGGACAGCCGCAAGGCAGTCAACGCACTCCGCTGAACGGGAATTCAAGAGTATGAAACGAACAGGATCCGGTGCAGTCCTGCACCGGATCCCGGATTCGATTGATTTGACCGGCTTGCCGCGGAATCAGGCGGAGAAGCTCGAACCGCAGCCGCAGGAACTGGTGGCGTTGGGGTTGTTGAAGACGAACCCCCGTCCCATGAGCTCATCCTTGAAGTCGATCGAGGTCCCGTTGAGGTAGAGGTAGGACTTCGGATCGCAGATGACGCGAATGGAGACGTTCTGCTCGACCTCCCCATCCTTGAGGGCGTAGTCATAGCTCCACTCCTCGTCGGAATCCTTGGCGACTTCGGTGAGGTCGAGCAGGTAGGAGAATCCACTGCATCCACCTCCCTTGACGCCGACTCGAAGGCAGATCTTCTCGGCGTCGAGGTCCTGCTGCCGGATGATGGAATCGATTTCGCGCGCGGCAGTGTCGGTGACGGTCACGGGCATGATCTGAAACTCCTTGGTCAGTGGGTGTGGCTGGTTGGGGTCTCGGCACTGGAGCTGCCGGAAGCATCGTTCTTCTTCTTGTAATCGGCGATGGCGTGTCGGATCGAGTCCTCGGCCAGAACCGAGCAGTGGATCTTCACCGGGGGGAGGCTGAGCTCCTCGACGATCTCGGTGTTCTTGATGTTGAGCGCATCGTCCACGGTGCGGCCCTTGATCCATTCGGTGGCCAGGGAGCTGGAGGCGATCGCGGAGCCGCAGCCGAAGCACTTGAACTTGGCGTCCTCGATCACACCGTCGTCGTTCACCTTGATCTGCAGCTGCATCACATCACCGCACTCGGGGGCTCCGACGATGCCGACACCAATGTCCGATCGTTCCTTGACTTCGTTGGACTTGCCGAAGGCCCCGACGTTTCGGGGGCTCTGGTAGTGGTCTATGACCTTCTCGCTGTATGCCATCTGCTTGTATACCTCGGTTTGGGGAGCCTTGTCCCGTTCAGTGAGTGTCCCATTCGATCGCGCTGATGTCTATGCCCTCATTGTGAAGGTCGTAGAGGGGACTCATCGCGCGGAGGTGTTCGACCGCATTCCGGATCTTCTCGGACGCGTACTCGACCTCCTCCTCCGTGGTCCAGCGTCCCAGGCTCAGGCGCAGGGAGGACTGAGCGAGCTCGTCCCCCACCCCCAGAGCCTTGAGCACGTAGCTTGGTTCCAGGCTTGCACTGGTGCAGGCCGAACCGGAGGAGCAGGCGATTTCCTTGATGCCCATCATGAGTGACTCACCTTCGACGAAGCCGAAGGAGATGTTGGTCAGGTGGGGAAGCCGCTTCTCAGGGTCACCGTTGACCTGCACCACATCCATGGAATCGACCAGGGAGCGCTCGAGACGGCTCCGGAGCTGGAAGAGACGTTCGCCTTCGGCGTCCATCTCATTCAGACAGAGCTCGCAGGCAGCGCCCATGCCCACGATCCCGGATACGTTCAGGGTTCCGGAACGCATTCCACGCTCGTGTCCGCCACCATCGAGCATCGCCTCCAACCGCACCCGGGGGCGCCGGCGTCGGACGTAGAGCGCGCCCACTCCATTGGGGCCGTAGATCTTGTGACCGGAGAAGCTGAGCAGGTCGATGTTGTCGGTCTCGACGTTCGTGGGCATCTTTCCGACCCACTGGGTGGCGTCGGTGTGGAGCAGAACGCCACGATCATGGCAGAGAGCCCCGATCGCAGGGATCTCGTTGATCGTGCCGAGTTCGTTGTTGGCCCACATGATGGTGACCAGGATGGTGTCCTCGCGCATGGCCCCTTCGACCATGTCCCGGGTGATCAGACCATCCGAACCAGGTTCGAGCCAGGTGACGTCGAAACCCTCTCGTTCGAGTCGCTTGCAGGGGTCGATGACCGCCTTGTGCTCGTGAATCGCCGTGATGATGTGCCCGCGCCCCGACTGACCCGCCGGTGCCTTTGCGTACATCCTGGCCGCGCCCTTGATCGCGAGGTTGTTTGATTCGGTCGCACCGGAGGTCCAGATGATCTCCTTGGGCCCGGAACCGATGAGATCC
>JAYZFJ010000057.1:0-23537 GCA_036336805.1 Planctomycetota bacterium | reverse complement strand
TCGTGCCTTGCGGTTCTCGATCACCGGTTCGACCGACGCTTGCTTTCGTTTTCGATCGCTCATCGTTCAGGCTCACGGGGATCGAGGATGGGAGAGAAGACGCCCGGCGCCCGCGCCCGGCGGCAGTCCCCAATTGTGTTTCCCAGGGGAGGGCTCGAACCTCCACGGGATTTTACTCCCACCAGCACCTCAAGCTGGCGCGTCTGCCAATTCCGCCACCTGGGCTGCGAATGGGAAATGGTAGCGAAATCAGTCGCACTCTGCGCCCCCCCACGGGTAGGATCCTTCCAGGATGCCTGAGGAACCCCTTCTGCGAATCAACGAGCTGTTTCACTCCGTCCAGGGGGAATCCTCCTGGTCGGGGCTGCCCTGCGTCTTCGTCCGGCTGACCGGCTGCCCCCTGCGGTGCACCTACTGCGACACGGAATACGCGTTTCGCGAGGGATCGCAGCGAACGGTTCGTGATCTGCTCGAGGAAGTCCTGGCAATCGACTGCGACCTGGTCGAGCTGACGGGTGGAGAACCTCTGGCCCAGAAACCGGTCTTCCCGTTCATGAAGGCGCTGTGCGATGCCGGCCGCACGGTCCTGGTGGAGACCTCCAACGGGGTGGATATCCGGGCGTGTGACCCACGGGTGATCCGGATCCTCGATCTGAAGACTCCGGGATCCGGACAGGTCCACCGAAATCGAATGGAGAACCTCGAGGATCTGCGGCCCCACGACGAGGTCAAGTTCGTGCTCTGCGACCGAACCGACTACGAGTGGGCTCGTGAACAGATCCGGGAACACGATCTCATCGCGCGCTGCCGAGCCGTGCTGCTCTCGCCCACCTTCCAGCAGGAACCCGGTCTGGAGATCGCCGGATGTGCGGCCCTC
Source organism: Planctomycetota bacterium (assembly GCA_036336805.1). Lineage (GTDB taxonomy): Bacteria > Planctomycetota > Phycisphaerae > Phycisphaerales > SM1A02 > UBA8087. Next base: position 22,660 of record JAYZFJ010000057.1, on the reverse strand, counting down.
GAACCCAGGCGGGTCGTCGAGTGGATGCTCGAAGACGGCTTGCGCGCCCGACTCCAGCTCCAGATGCACAAGTTCATCTGGCACCCCTCGACCCGGGGCGTCTGACCGATCACCAGATCCAACCCTCGAGGGAGGCCTCGCGAGGGACCACTTCCTGCACCGGAGGAAGCAGGAGCAGGAGGGCATCGACGACATCACCCTGACCGTCACGTTCGGCGTGCCCGATCACCTGGTCGGACAGATCAAGGCCGTGCTCGGCGAGTACGCCGCAGAGTTCCCGACGTCTGGCGCGCTGCGCCGCATCCCGGCCCTTGTACCCGCGAGAGGACTCACCGATCCGATCGAGTACCGATGCGGGACAGGCCTCGGTGAGAATCGAAGGCGTGTCGGTGGGGTGCACCGGAGCGATGTGGAACCCCTCCTCCGCCAACGGGAGCAGCAGTTCGCATACCGCGGTCCAGGTCTGCTTGAAGACCCGGAGGTTCATCGGCGCCAGTGGCGCCTTGGCGGCGCGGTCACAGGTTCGCTTGCGTTCCTTGCGGTCGACCGCACGCAAGGCCCGCCGCCAGTCACGAGCAGAGTCGAAGGATCGCATCCAGTGGGCCATGGAACGCCAGTCGCAGGGAACCCCATGGGCTTCCAGGACCGATTCGGGCAGACTGATCGGAGCGTCGATCCGCCAGAGGTGCCGGTCGCCATCATCATTCAGGGTGCGGATCGTCCTGAGAAGCTCCGGCCGGTCGACACCACGTCGCAGTGCGATCGAGCCCTGCGCATCACGGGTGGCGATGACGATCTTGGATCCCCCCCCGCTCTTGGCACCGGAGTAGTCGACGCCATGGATGATGAGGGCACTCACCGGTCTCGGCAACTTCCCGCTGCGAGACCACAGGGGCAGCAGCCTTCGGGCGAGGAGACGCTGGCCGCCGACCCGGGGCCGGCACTCCGGACTCCGAAGACACTGTGCACGCGCTTGAAGGTGCGCCCCTCACCCCGGGGATCTTCCACCGGGGCATCGGCTTCACTCATCGGGCGAAGCAAGGTCAGGAGTTCACCGTCTTGGATGCATTCGTATTCGTACTGGGGCATTCCTCATCCACCACCTTGGGATTGGGATCCGGGCGAGGTCCATCGTAGGTATCGACCAGGGGTTCGATCAAGGCCGTTCGATTGGTGCGCACGGTTCGCGCAGGACGCGGACCCACGAGCTGACGAGCTCCCAGGGGGAACTGCGGACCGGGCCGCGGGTTGGAGGCGGTCTGATCACGCAGGGCGTACAGGAAGACACCGTTCCAGGCCAGGTAGGCACCAAGAATCAACACGATGCCCGTGGTCGTGACCTGGCCGGCCAACACCGTGAGCAGACCGATCAGGAGCACCCCGAAGAGGTGTCCACCCTGCCCGATCGCCTGAATGCCACCAACCGCATCGACCTCGACCTGGTCGGTTCGTCGACTGGTCCCGATGACCATGGCGGTCGGCAACAGGATCGTCGCCCCGACGGCCAGCAGGACGGTACCGATGATCAACAGCCCGACCTGACCGGATGAGAGGACGATCAGACCGAGACCCACTGCTTGCAGGGGTACGCCCACCGCTCGGCCCAGGATGCCACCGATGCGATCGATGAGCATGCCGGAGAAGAAGCCTCCGAATGCACACGCCAGCAGCGGGGCCGCGAGGATGGCCCCGATGATCGATTCGGAAAGTCCCATCGTGGCCACGAGAAGCAACGGAAAGCTCACCGTCATCATCCCCGAGATCATGCGGTCACTGGCCGCGAACGCACCCCCGAGAATGATCTGTCGGTCGAAACGGCGACGCCGAGTCGGGCGGTGGGTGCTCACGTGCAGGGCGGGAAGTCCGGCGGCCGCCAGCGCCATCAACAAGGAGACCAGAGCGCACAGCGGGAAGACGGCAAGGGGCGCCAGGGAGGACAGCACGCCACCACCCGCGAGTCCGATTGCCAGACCGAAGAGGACCGCGGAACCGGACGCTCCAAACCCACGACCGGTCCCTCGAGCGTGGGAGGCGACGACCGTGGTGAGGGTGACCAGAGTCAGCAGGTCGGCTCCGCCCTGGATGCATCGCAGTGCGAGCAGGAATTCCCAGGAGATCGGCAACGCCATGATCCCGACCGAGAAGGCCTGAACCAGGGCCGCCACCGCGAAAACCCGTCGGGGGGACTTCTGGCGAAGGTACCGGAGCAATGGCACGGCGAAGAGGGCTCCGAGGAGGGCCGCCACCGCGAACAGCTGAGTCTCGGCGTCGGACTTTCCGAAGCGTTCACCAATGAGTGACTTCAGTCCGGCATAGGGCAGCACGTCGGGGATCGCCGCCAGGACCAGCAGTGCAAGGGCCCACCGACGAATGCCGTCGGGGCCGAGGCCGCTGCCTGAAGTACCGGGTGAAGGGTCGCTCATTCAGTCATCAGTGATCGCGCGCAGCACATCACCGACGCGATCAAAGGTTCTCCTGGCGGCTTCGATGATCGATTCTTCCGTACCGCTGCCATCGACGCAGCCGCCCATGCGGGCACGAAACTCCTTGAAGCGAACGGCGACCTGGTGACCGTAGCAGCCGTAGTAGCCAAGGCCACGATCATCTTCGAGGCCGAGTTGCTTGGCGATGCGGGGCTTCATGACCGAGCCACCCATCGTGGAGCCTTCCAGAACATAGAGAACGCCGAGGAGGCACTCGGGTGCCTCCTCGGCGTAGCTGTCAACCATGTCGTTGAATGCCTGGACCGCCATGGCCACGGAGGGGCGGAGAGGGCTTCCTCCGGGACTGAGCTGGTCCAGATCCCGATCGAGTACCGGTTGCTTGGCGAGGCCTTCGTGCCAGGTCCCGGCAACCAGTGGGTGCTCCGAAGTCCGGAGTGCATGCTCGAGGTGAGCAAGCATTCGACGCCAGGCAATCAGGTGCTGGACGTAGAGGTCTTCGGTCAGTCCACCGTTCATGACCTTCACCCCGAAACCGTTCTGCTCCGCCTGATCGTGGTTGGCTCGAGTCTCGGTCTTCAACCGATCCATGATGCCGACGGATGAGGGGGCGTCCAAGGTCTGGGAATGAGTCATGACGGTCTCTTTCGAAAAAACGGGGGTGTGAATCCGGACTGGAATCCGGGATTCCCCAGTTTAACGCTTTCTTCGACGAGCAACACCCAGCAGTCCCAGACCAAGGAGGGCGCCAGGGGCTGGAATCGCGGATCCGAGCACATCGATGGAGATCGCGTCGAGGCTGGAATTCTCATCCAACGATTCAAAGAAGAACGAAAGGCCTTGGAACCCACGAGCGGCACCACTGAGATCGACCGTGAAGGCATACGTCTTTGGTGCAAAGAGGCTGGTGGGATCACCACCCCGGAACTGGGACTCCATGGTGAAGTACTCGCCAGATCCCGGCTCACCGACGAAGGCTTGCACATTATCGACGTCGATCGGATTTCCAAGGAAGGAAATGTTCACGACCGCCTGCTGCAGGTTGAACAGGGGCGCTGCGGCGGGGTACACATGGATATTCAGTGAATTTGAGGAGGCATACATGTTCCCCCCCCCAGTGAGTATCGCACCATCATTGAAGTTATAAAGGTTGTATCCGGAGCCTTCAGTCGGGGCGTTGGGGCCACCAGCCGCGCTTGTGAAGGAATCCCATTGGGCGAAGGCGGTGTTGGCGTCGCCTCTCCAAGAAGGTTCGAGTGGATTGATGAGATCAGCGGCTGCGGAGCCCGCAATACAGAGTGAAACCACCGCAGTGGTAAGTGTCTTCAACATCGTAAAAGTCTCCTCGTTGTCGCTAACACACTCTCTCAAAGGATGTAAGCGAAACAAATCGTGAAGTGCAGCCCAGCAACGTACTGGGATGGGAATCGCACTCACGAAGTCTAGTGTTGTTGCAATTGAAATTCAATCTCAATTAGATCGCTTGTGACAAAAAGAACAGACTCCCGACCACCGAACAAAACGAGTGTTTGAGGCGAGCCCGTGAGAAGGAAGGGTGGATCAGCCGCGGTCCTGGGAGAGGCGATCTCGAACTCGATAGGCGGCGCGGCGCAGGCTGGCGAGTTCCGACGCCGAAAGCTCCCGCCATCCGCCCGGGGAGAGTCCCTTGAGCGCGAGGGGCCCCATTCGGACCCGACGAAGCTTCTTCACGGGAAACCCGACATTCGCCAACATCCGGCGAATCTGGCGATTTCGACCTTCCCGAAGCTCCATGTAGAGACGAGTCCGGTCGCGGTCTCGCTTGATGATGGTGAGCTTGGAACGACCGGTCCGGCTGGCTGAATTGCGGGATCGATCCGACAGAAAGATCCCCGACTTGAGCTGCTCCACATCCTCCTCGCTCAACCGCCCCCCCACCGTGACTTCGTACCCCTTGTGGACCCCGAAGCGAGGGTGCGTCAATCGATTGGCGAGTTCACCATCGTTGGTCAACAGAAGCAGGCCCGAGGAATCGACGTCGAGGCGACCCACCGGGTAGAGCCGGGGCTTGTGGGGGTGCGCCACCAGGTCGATCGCACGTCGTCGTCCTTCCGGATCATGGTTGGTGCAGACGGTTCCCCGAGGCTTGAAGAGCATCACGTAGACGTTGCGGCGGGACCGCGCGAGGACTCGGCCCTCGGCGACGATTCGATCCTGGTCGGGATCGACCCAGGCGGGCAATGATGCCACCAGCTCCCCGTTCACCGTGACCTGACCGGATTCGATCAGCTCTTCGCAGGCGCGCCGAGAGGCCACCCCGGCATCGGCCAGGACCTTCTGGAGCCGCGGCCCCCGGGTCTTGTCGGCGTAGCCATGGGTCGGTGTACGAGGTCTGGGGGTCATGAGAAGGATTCTAGCCGTTTCACCAGAGGTGGTTGAGGGGGCTCCATCGGGAGAATGATCGAATTCGCTACGGTAGCTGACCGATAGAACTCCGGAGGCGGCACCATGAACACCACCCCATCCGATCCAGAAACTCCGAAGACTCCCGACGAGGAAGCGAGATCACTGCGGGAACGCGTGCAGTCGAGCATCCGATGGATTCGCCAGGCGGCGCACGAACCACGGCGCAATCTCGACGAGGTGCAGCAGAAGGTGCGCAATGCCTTCGAGATCGCGCGCTTCTGCCTGCGACACCTGGCCCAGGATCGCGCACCCCAGATGGCGGCGTCCCTTGCCTTCCGCACGCTCTTCGGCATCCTGCCGGTGCTGGTGGTGGTGACGGTGGCCGCGAGAAGTCTGCTGGGGTCGAACTTCCAGAACATCACGGGCCAGATGATCGATGCACTGGGGCTCAACGAGATCCGGATCATTCCGCCCCAACTGGACACGACCCAGCAGGCCAAGCCGGTCGGACTCGGGGAGTGGGTCGACGGCTTCGTCTCCACCGCCGCCAACATCAACCTTGCCGGACTCGGCTGGATCGGCATGATCGTGGTGCTCTTCTCGGCCCTCTGGGTGATGGTGACGATCGAGAACAGCTTCAACGTCATCTACCGCGCACGCAACGGACGGTCGTGGACCCGCCGCCTGCTGGTCTACTGGTGCGTGCTGACCCTGGGTCCGGTGCTGCTGGGCGTGATGCCCTGGATCTGGGGGAACCTCGCCTCGGTGCTGGCCACTCTGCCGAAGTGGACGTGGCTTGCGGTGACCGTGGACGTGGTCTCCAGCGTGTTCATGTTCTGGATCCTGATGTTCGTGATCTACCTGTGGGTGCCCAATGCACGCGTTCGCATCCGACCGGCGATGATCGGTGCCTTCGTTGCAGCGCTGCTGCTGGAAGGTGGCAAGCGCTCCCTCGGGGCGTACATGGCCAACGCCTTCAGCGTGAGCAGTCTCTACGGCTCGCTGGGCCTGATCCCCGTCTTCATGTTCTGGATGTATCTGATGTGGATGTTCGTACTGGTCGGGCTGGAGGTCGCGGCCCTGGTCCAGATGCTCCGAGGCCGGGATGCCCGGGTCCAGTGCGAGGAAAACGAGGCGATGGTGGATCCAGCGGCCATTCTGACCGTGATGGGACTGATCGCCGACGGCTTCCGCTCGGGACGAGCGATGGATCCGCTCCAGATCGTCCAGTCCACGGGATTGGCGCCCGGTTTCGTCTCCGCGATGCTGGATCGACTGGAGCAGCGGGGATTCATCCACCAACTGGAACGAAACGAGGGCTACGTGATGGCGCGCCCCCCGGAACAGGTTGCCGCCAGCGACCTCATGGACGTGGCCTTCGAGCTGGTCGATGACACCTCGGTTCGCTACGCGAACCCGCTGCTCGCCAGGCTCCGGGATGCTCAGCGCAGACTGACGGCGGAGACCACTCTGGCCGCACTGCACGGGCCCGCCACCTCGGAGTCCACGTCCTGAGAACGACCTGAAAGACCCGAACGCCCAGAGGGGTTGTCACCGCGGCGGGCGGGGTTCACCGGACCCGGTTTCAGGGTAGACTTGATCACGAACCCAGCCCGAAGGGTGATGAGGCACGGATGCCGACGCCAGATTGGCGAATGCGGAGGACGCAATGGATCACGAGTTCGACCGGACGGACAGGAATCGCGAAGAGCCCCCCGACATTCGGGAACACCCGGAAACGAGTCCGGAACCTCCGCCACTTGATCAACCACCCAAGGGACCCAGCGCCGCGCACTTTCGGGAAGCGGCGCGCCTGGCGGCCGCGAGGGCCCGCAAGTCGATCGAACAAGAACGTACCGACTCGGATTTCACCGCACGCTCGGACGCTTCCGAAGACACTCCGGTGCTGGATGAGACGACGTTCGCCAAGGCCGCTCGGAAGCGGGCGATGGACATCAGCGGGCGGGATTCGCAGGAGCCCGATTCGGCAACCACACCCGCGAACCCTGCGGGTTCGAGGAAGGGAAAGAAGGCGACCAGGGAGGCGATCAGCCAGATCGACGAACGACTGCTGCTGGGCGCACGGATGCTTCGTGCATTCGAATCACAGATCGAACGATTGCATGCCGCCGCGGACCGGGCGGAAGCACTCCCAGAGGGCCTTCCGGCCGAGGACGCCCCGATCGAATCGAACCCGGCGACCGATGCGCAGACGGAATCGGACGCGGCGCTTGAACGAGCGGAAGTCACGCGTTCCCGTCTTGAGGAGCAGACTCGCAAGGCCTCGGAGAGCGCTCGCTCCCTGGCCAACAGCATCGAGCTCGCCGGGGGCATGACTGAACGACAGGAGCGCTGGACGGAGGCGATGGCGGAGACCGAACGGTCGATCGACGCACGAATCGACTCCATGCTGAACCGGACCGAACAGGCTCTGGCCACCATGGACGAACGCTTCCGTCGAGTGATGGAGATCGAGCGAGCGATCATGACCCGCATCGACCAGGCGATGGCCAGTCTCGAGCAGCACCTCGGGTCATCCCGGGCGACCCCGGAAGCCGGCGAACCGTCCTCCGGCAGGACCACCACGAGGCAGGTCCCACTGATCGAGGTCGAAGCCCTTCAGCGCTCCGATGCGACGATGGAGGAACCCGACTCCGAGACCGAGCTGCCGGCGGCGACCGCCACCCCGAACGAAGACGATTCACCTGAAGCCCTTTCAGTGGGCACCCTCTCGATCGACCCCTCGAAGCTTGCACGAAGACGCGAACGTGATCACTAGGATCGCCTGGAGCATCCTGGGTACGGTCGGAGTCTTCGGTCTCGGCCTGGGGGTTCAGGTATGCGCACAGGATTCCTCCGGGAAGGACGCGCCCGCGGCGACGGAGCCACCACGGGTCCTGGGGCTTCCAGTGCGGATCGACGAGCTGCCGGGTGCGATGAACCTGAAGGTCATCGAAGGCGGGGTGGTCCGGCAGGACGAATGGCTCGTGGTCCTGGGCGGAATGCAGGAGGACTTCACCGCCTCCCCGTCGATCCAGCTGCGCACCCCGAAGGGCGAATGGCGTCCGATCGGCGCACGCATGCTCGAAGCACGAATCAACCCCTGGATCGTGGCATTGGGTGATGATCGACTCTTCGTCTGGGGGGGCTACGGTGGCTCGGCTGAAACCGAGCTGATCCAATTGGTCGACGGTGAACTGCTGAAGCCGCAGGTGGCGGGCAGTGCACGATCGATCACCCCGCCGCCGGGAATGGACTTCTCGGATGCGAGCAATCCCATTCAGCTCTCGGATGATGTCGTGGGACTGGTGGTGAACGATCACCTCCACCGGTACGACACGGGACGGGAGTCCGGTTGGCTGGAACCGATCGCACTCGGCCGGTCACTTCAGGGACCGACGCTGGCCACCTCCCAAGACGGAACCCTGCTGGCCTGTGGCACCGACCGATCCGGTGGTGGCGTTCAGGTGGTCGAGATCGATCACCAGAACTCGACCAGCGTGGCGTGGCCCAAGGGGACCGAGGGCTCCGTCCTGGGAGGACGCCTGCACCGGCTGCCGGGGGGACGGTTCCTGCTGATCGGCTGGACCCGGGTCGGAACCGGCATCGAGTCCGGAACGATCGTGATCGATCCCGCCCGGAGAAGCGTCGAGGCGGGACCGGAATTCCCCCTCCAGGGGGATCGACTCAACTGGATCAGCAGCCAACCGGTCTCGGAAGGGGTCCTGGTGGTGGCCAGTGAACTCGCGGAACCGAACAGCACGCAGCCAACACCACGACCGAGCCCGGTTGGATTCCTCATTCGAGCCACGCCGGAAGGCACGATGCGGATCTGGAGACTGAGCGACCTGCCTCCACGACGGCGGCCGATGCTGATCCCACATGGACGTCGCAGTGCGGAGTTGCTGGGCGGCTATCGCTTCGGGCCCCGGGGCGCGAGCATGGAAACCACCGCCCTGCTGGTCAACTACGGGACCGGGCTGGTCGGCGATTGAGACCTATCGGACCCGGATAATCGGAACATCCCGCATGCCTGCACGGAGCGGCCTGATCCCTGCATCCGTGACGATCCCATGCCCAAGCCGGAGTCGAATGCCGCCGATACCTCGAGCATGAGCACTCCAATGACCAATAGCCGGCAACCAGGCGTTTCAACCACTGCACATCGACCTGAACGACTGGCACAGTACGTTTCCTTCTCAAGAACGCCCTCCGCATTGATCGCCCGGGCGGTGACTCCCGCGATCGGGCAGCGCGAGGCTCCCATCGTGGAAACGGAGATCCTGGACGCTCTGGCCGACAGCCCGCAGGGCTGCAAGTGGCTGGTGATGGACTTTTCGGCGGTTTCCGTGCTGTCCAGCATGGGCCTGGGCATGTGCGTGGAGCTGCGTCGTCACGCCAAGGAACGCAAGATGCGGACCGCGCTCTTCGGCCTCAATGGTCATCTTCGGGACCTTTTCCGAATGATGAAGGTCGACCGTCTTTACAAGATCGTCCATTCCAAGGACGATCTGCGAAAGCTCACCAACTGATCGGCGAGCCCACGCCCGGCCCCGAGTCAATCCATGCACACCCCCCAGAACCGAATCCTCGCCTGCCTTGCCCTCCTCACCGGCACCCTGCTGCTGGGAGGGTGCTACCAGCGTGTGGTCTCGGTCAAGAGTGGCAATTACAAGGGTGATGTCTACGAAGCCAACGTCGAGAGCGACGATGAAAACGCCCGAAGCAACGGTTCGCAGAGCTCGAGATAGCCCCAGAACCCCCCTTTCAACGAACAAGCGGGATTCCGGGGGCCTCGACCCCGATCGAGGCGCTAGAATGAATTTCAATCACCTGCACCGTTGACGAGGGCCAATCCGATGGGCATCGAAGCCGCACTTCCCCACGACAGCATCCTGACCACTCAGTTCAACCGAGTGGTCAACTGGGCCCGCCGTTCCAGCGTATGGCCCCTCCCCTTCGCGACCGCCTGCTGTGGAATCGAGCTGATGGCAACCGCCTGCAGTCGTTTCGACCTTTCTCGATTCGGCGCGGAGGTGATGCGCTTCAGTCCCCGCCAGGCGGACCTGCTGATCGTGGCGGGCCGCGTCGGGATCAAGAGCCTCCCGGTGCTGCAGCGGATCTACATGCAGATGGCGGAACCCAAGTGGGTGATCTCGATGGGCGCCTGCGCTTCCACGGGCGGCGTGTTCGACACCTACGCGGTGGTCCAGGGCGTCGATCAGTTCATCCCGGTCGACGTGTACGTTCCTGGCTGCCCTCCCCGACCCGAGATGCTGATCGAGGGAATCATGGCCATCCAGCGCATGATCGACGAGGACAACATCCCCAAGGACCCCGACGGGATGCGGCTCCCCCTCAACATCGCCCTCCAACCCAACTACGAGCCGAGCGCCCAGCCGATGGACGTCACCGTGGGCGCCACCTGACCGGGACTCGAGACCCGTCTGGTTCGTGCTTGATCAGCTTGACCGTTCCGAGAGGACCCGTTCGAAGTCCTCGAGGTATCGTCCGGCCACGTGGTCCGGCTGATAGTTCCTCGCAGTCTCGATCCCGTTGGCCCCGAGCTCGTGCAGCCTCGATTCAGAAAGCTGGAGCATCTCCCCGAGGCGGTCGGCGAGTGCATCGACCGGGGAATCCGCTCGATGGTCGAAGACGAAGCCGTCATGACCGTCGGTGAGGAAGTCCTGGAAGCACTCGAGACCGGAGACCAGCGGGGGGCACCCGCAGCTCATCGCCTCGATGACCGAGACCCCGAACGTCTCCCCCCGTTCGGCCATCGACGGATAGACGAAGAGGCTGGCGCGATGCAGTTCGCGCTTCAGCTCGTCGCCGCCGAAGAGTGGATCGTGGAACTGGACCGCATCCCCGAGCGGGGAGGCGAGCATCCGGAGTTCGTCGAGGTAGGCCTCGCCGGCACCGCCCTGCTCGACGCGCCAGGGCCCCCTGACCTCCAGGCGCCAATCGCCGCGGACCGTGGGATCCAGGCGGGTGAATCCTTCGACCAGGAGTCGGAGTCCCTTCTCCGGGTGCATCCTGCCGAGATAGAGGATCACCTTCTCCCGGCCCTCGGTGAGCAGGCGATCGTCGGCCTGCCAGGAGAGGGTGTTGGGTATCGCGACGACGCGATCCTTCATGTGGGGAACCTCGCGGATGATGGCCTCGGCGATCGGGGTTGATGGTGCCTGGAGACGGGCGGCCCGCGAGTAGTACTTCATCTGCCCCTTCGGATACCGGTTGACGTTCACGTAGAGCGCACCGGTGGAAGCGCGTCGGTGCAGGATGGGGGCGAAGAGGGCGTTGGTGACCAGGATGTCGGCATCAGGAAGCACGCGACGCACGTGCAGGTTGTAGAGGAAGTCCTTGACCATGTTCAGGCGCATGTCCCTCGAGGAGTTGTAGCTCCGGACCCGCAGGAAGCGGATCCCGTCCTCGACCCCCTCGTCCGGCAACGACGGGAAGCGCCTGGACACCGAAGTGACCTCATGGCCCTGTCGCGCGAACTCCATGGCGAGCTTGTGCCAGAGCTTCTCGACCGCGCCACCCTGCAAGGGCGGGATCGGGAGGAACGGACCTTGGAGGATCGTGATTCGCATTCAGCACCATTTCGTGGACTACCAGCGATCGAGAGAGGCGGGAGGCGCGTCACCGAAGAGAGGATACAAACTCGGAAATTCGGTCGCAACCGTCGGTGATCTCACGCTCGCTGGCGGCGAAGCTGAGTCGACAGCAGTCAACCGCGGTCGGTCCGAAGTCGGTACCGGGCACCACCGCGACGTTGGCTTCCTCCAGCAGTGCTCCGCAGAAGTCCATGGCGTTCTCGATCCGCACCCCGCCCGGGGAGGTCCGGCCGAAGCAGCCCGAGAGTTCGGGGAAGCAGTAGAAGGCACCCGAGGGGCGGACGCAGCGGATGCCCTCGATCCGATCGAGCAGGCCGAACATCAGCTTGCCTCGTTCGGCGAAGCTGCTGCGCATCCTCTCCACCTCCGCAGCTCCTTCCTCGAGGGCCTCGATGATGGGCGGCATGCAGAAGGCGGGGATCGAACTGAGCATCTGGGAATGCAGCTTGGCGGCGCTGCTGGCGAACGCCCCGTCACCCGCGGGGGTGGCGAGGTAGCCGATGCGCCAGCCGGTCATCGCGAAGGCCTTGCTCAATCCGTTCACGGTGATGGTCCGGTGCGAGAGTCCGGGCATCGAGCCGATCGAGAAGTGCCGGACCTCGGGATCGATCTCGGGGTAGATCAGCTTCTCGTAGATCTCGTCGGAGAGCAGCGTGAGGTTCGGGTGCTGCTCGATGACCGCGGCCAAGGCCTCCAGCTCCTCCGGGGAGTAGACGGTGCCGCAGGGATTGGAAGGTGAGTTGATCATGACCGCCACGGTTCTCGGGGTGATCGCCTGCTCGAGTTGTTCGGGCGTGATCTTCCATCCGGTCTCGACGGTGCCGGAGACCTCGGTGGGCACCCCGCCGCACACCCCGACGATGGCCGGTACCGAGACCCATGCGGGGGAGACCAGGAGGACCTCGTCACCGCGGCCGGGTTCGATGAGACAGCTCATGGCGAGGTAGATCGCCTGCTTGCCACCGACCGTGACGACCACGTCTCGACCTTCCACCGGGATGCCGTTCTCCTCGTTGAGCTTGCGCGCGATGCGGTCCCTGCACTCCATCGACCCCGGGGAGGGTGCGTAGCGGGTCAGTCCGTCCTCCACCGCCCGGTAGAGCGATTCGACGATGTGGCGCGGGGTGTCGAAGTCCGGCTCACCGGTTCCGAACCCTATGACATCGACGCCCTTCGCCTTGAGCTCCCTGGCCTTCGCGCTCACGGCCAGGGTGGAGGAGGGTGGCAGGTTTCGGACGTTGGAGGAAATCGGAATGGTATTCATGGTTGGCATGGTACGCTCCTCAACAATTCGGTGGTGAACGACTACACTTTCTGTATGACTATTCGAATTGCAGCGTTCGCTGGAAGTCTGAGAAAGGACTCCTTCAACCGCCGGATCCTCGCGATCGCGGCCGCCGGGGCCGAGGAGGCCGGGGCGTCGGTGGACATGATCGACCTCAACGACTTCCAGGCCCCGCTCTACGACGGCGACCTCGAGTCCGAAGGCGGTCTTCCCCCGGAGGTGGTCGCCTTCAAGGAACGCCTGGCCGAGGCACAGGGCTTTCTGATCGCCTCCCCCGAGTACAACCACTCCCTCTCCGCGGCCCTGAAGAACATCATCGACTGGGCGAGCCGGGGGCATGCGAAGGACGATCCACGCCCCTGCCTTCCGGGAAAGGTGGCGGCGGTGCTGAGCACCAGCCCGGGCCACCTCGGCGGTATCCGGGGACTCTCCCACCTGCGGGCCGTCCTCCACAACGTGGGGGTCCTGGTCATCAACGAACAATTCGCCCTCCCCAGCGCCGCGTCGGCCTTCGGGGAGGATGGCACCCTGAAGGATCCCGCGACGGAACAGCAGGTCAGGGACATCGGCAGGGCGCTCGTGCGCGAGCTGCAGCTTCGTTCGAAGGGGTGACCCCCGTTTCGCGACCATCCCCGAGAAAGGGCTCCACGGTCCATGCACTATGAATCCCACAAGGCGATCGTCGATCTGCTCGCAGAGCGCATCGCGGCGATGCGGAAGTCCCTGGACTTCGACACCAAGCAGGAGGAGCGCTCCGGACTTCAGGAACGGATGAACGAGCCGGGCTTCTGGGACTCCCCGGACAAGGCGCAGGAGGTCATCAGCCGGTTCAAGCTGGTCAAGGCCCAGATCGAGCCGCTCGAGGAGGCCGTCGCCAGCTTCGAAGATGCGAAGCTGGGCCTGGAGCTCGCCCGCGAGGAGGACGACCGTGAACTGCTTGAGGAAGCCGACCAGCAACTGCACGACCTCGAAGGCCTGATGGACAAGGTCGAGATGCAGTCGCTCTTGAGCGGCAAGCACGACCACCGACACTGCTACGTCACGATCTCCTCCGGCGAGGGGGGAACCGAGGCGGACGACTGGGCGTCGATGCTGGACAGGATGTACCTCTACTACTACGAACAGGCGGGGTTCAAGGTCGAGGAGCTCAACCGGATACCCGGCACCGAGGCGGGCGTCTCCACGGTCGAATACCACGTCAAGGGTCCGTTCGCCTTCGGGAACATGAAGTGCGAGCGCGGGACTCACCGGCTCGCGAGGGTCAGCCCGTTCAACAGCCAGGGCAAGCGACAGACCAGTTTCGCGACCGTGGACGTGACCCCGGAGTTCGAGGAATCGGAACTGGTGATTCCCGACAACGACCTCAACATCGACACCTTCGCCCGCTCCAGCGGTCCGGGGGGACAGAACGTGAACAAGGTCGCGAGTGCGGTGCGCATCACCCACCTTCCCACCGGGATCCAGGTGGTGGCCTCGACCTTCCGGGACCAGCCGCAGAACAAGCGCCAGGCGATGCAGGTGCTGATGGCGAAACTCGAGGAGCTCGAGGAGCAGAAGCGACAGGCGGAGATGGAAGCGGCCACCGGTGGCAAGCTCGAGGACGCCGGCACCATGGGCACCCAGATCCGCAGCTACGTCTTCTACGACAATCGGGTGAAGGATCTTCGCACCGGGCACGAGGTCCGAAACCCGCAGACGGTCCTGGACGGGGGCGTGCAGCCGTTCATCGATGCGGAGCTCAAGCGTCGCAGGGCCGACCGTGAGAACGTCGATTCGTGAAGGCGCTGCGTTTCGAGGACGCCGAGGTGCGATCGGGAACCGGCCGGACGCTGCTCGGTCCGATCACGATGACCATCGACCCGGGGACCACGCTGGTGGCCTGCGGCAGCACCGGCGCGGGAAAGTCGCTGCTCCTGGAACTCGCCAGCGGGATGCGACGACCGGATTCCGGGACCGTGCGGCTCGGGGACCGGGACGTCCATCGCATCCCACCCGCCCGGCGGGGGATCGGCCTGCTGACCCAGGATGCCGCCCTCTACGACCACCTCGGGGTGCAGGCCAACATCGCCTTCGGACTGCCGGCCGTGGACCCGACACGCGTTGAACAGGCGGCGACGGTGGCGGACTGCAGGGACCTGCTCACCGGGGATCGCGGACGATGTGGCACCCTCTCCGGTGGCGAACGCCGACGGGTGGCCCTGGCGAAGGCGATCGCACCCGCCCCCCCCTGCCTGCTGCTCGATGAACCGCTTGCCGGACTGGACCCGATCATCCGACAGGCGGTTCGCAGTCGACTGGCCGCCCTGCTCGAGGCCTCTGATGGACTCGCGGTGCTCGCGCTCCACGACTTCGAGGACGCAGTGGTGCTGGGGGACCGGGTCGCCATCATCGATGGCGGGCGACTCCTTCAGGTCGGAACCTGCGAGGACCTGATGGAGCGTCCGGGGAGTGCGCGAATCGCGGCCCGACTCCAGAATCCTCCGGGGTGTTCGCTTCCGGGGCGAATCGAAGGGGGGCAGGTCCTGCTTCCCGGGGGACGACTTCCGCTGGCGGAACCGACCTCCCGAACCGGGGCGGTCGAGGTCATGATCCCTCCCCATGCGATGCGAGTCGCCGAGGAGGGGTTGAGCGGGTGGATCGTCGTCTCGATCGAGAAGACGCGCGACGGAGCCGACCTGCTCGTGAGTGCGCCGCTTGATGCCGGTACCGACCCCCGGGCCCTGCTTCGAGTGCGACAGGAAGACGACTGCCACGTGACGCCGGGCAGCGAGGTCACGGTGACGGGAACCATCGAGAATCGATTCGTCTTCGGCTCCTGACACTGCTCGACCTCCCCGAAGACCGGAAGCGTTTCATCGCCAGCGTCCGGCGGGGTTATCCATCACGAACGGGAGGCAGGTCCTCGGCCGTGCGCGGCAAATTCCGGAATTCACCCTGAAACAAGGGGGGAAGCGCGCACGCTGTTCACGAACCTGCGAGAATCGAACGAACAGGAGACCACGATGGACGCGAACCCCGGAGCAAGTGCGGACATCCGCATCGGACACGGCACGTGCAACCGCCTCGACGAGTCGGAGACCCGGGAGTGGCTGCTCAGCGACGGTCTCGGCGGGTACGCCTCCGGCACCATCGCCGGATCCCCCACTCGCCGCTACCACGGACTCCTCTTCGACGCGGTCACGCCACCCACCGGTCGGTACCTGCTGCTGCATTCGATCCAGGAGCGGGTGATGCTGGGCGAGGAGAGCTTCGAGCTGGCGACGAACCGATGGTCGGACGGCACGATCGCCCCCCGAGGCTACGAACACCTGGAGGAGTTTCACCTGGAAGGCCGGACCCCGACCTGGACCTGGTGCCTCCACGGGGTCACCATCCAACGCCGGATCGCCCTCTGTCATCGAACCGTCCAGGTGCACTGGTCGATCGGCGAGAGTGAACACCCCGTCCACCTGCAGTACTCGGTTCTGGTCTCGAATCGATCGCACCATGGTCTCTACCAAGCCGGCGAACGCACTCCGACCACCACCGTCCAGGGGACCGACGCCACCATCCAATGGCCGTTCGGCCCGGCGCCGACGCTGGAGATCAGTACCGAGGGCACGGTGATGAGTCGTGGCTCCTGGTGGCGGGGATTCCACCTGGCGGAAGAGGCTGCCCGAGGCTTCCCCTGCACCGAGGATGCCTGGGAGGCGCTCGAGGGTCAGCTGGTGGTGTCTCCGGAACGGGGCGCGAGCCTCCACGCGGGGGTCGATCGGGACTCGGTTCGCGCACGCCCCGACCTGGTCGGGGCCGCGCGACGCGACGACCAGGCCTCACTCGCGCGTGCCGGGGTCGCCTCCGTGGATTCGATTCCCGGCCGACTGGTGATCGCGGCGAACCAGTTCATCGTCGATCGCGAGCACCCGGACGGAACCACCGGCAAGACCCTGATCGCCGGCTATCCCTGGTTCACCGACTGGGGACGGGACACGATGCTCTCGTTGCCCGGGCTCGTGCTTGGTACCGGTCAGCCGGAGATCGCGGAATCGATCCTCACCACGTTCGCCGCGCATGAACACCGCGGCCTGATCCCGAACGTCTTTTCCGATGACGGCACCCCCCCCAAGTACAACACCGTCGACGCCCCCCTGCTCTTCATCGAAGCCGTGCGCCGATGGCACGAGGTGGTCGGGGAACCGAAGCGCCTCGCGGGATTCTGGCCGACGATCAGGTCGATCATCACGCACTACACCGAAGGCACACTGCACGGGATCGGGATGGATGACTCGGATGGACTCGTCCATGCCGGGGAACCCGGTCTCCAGCTGACCTGGATGGATGCCCGGGTCGGCGAACAGGTCATCACCCCCCGACGGGGCAAGCCGGTCGAGATCAATGCCTTCTGGTACGCGGCGCTGCGGACCGCCGCGGAATTCGCGGCGCTGCTGGGTGAGGATGCATCCGGGTACACCACCGCGGCGGACCGGGTGAAGACCTCCTTCGGTCGATTCTGGAACCCCCACGCCAACTGCCTCTTCGACGTGATCGACGGCCCGGACGGCGACGATCATGCGGTGCGACCGAACCAGATCCTCGCCATCGGCACGGCCAGCGACCTGGTCGATTCCCGGCAGGGCCTGAGCATCCTCCAGCGATGCCGGGCACACCTGGTGGTCCCGATGGGAATCCGCTCCCTCTCCCCGGAGTGCAGTGGATTCACGCCTCAGTACGTCGGTTCCCCGGAGGAACGTGACGGCGCCTACCACCAGGGCACCGCGTGGCCGTGGCTGCTCGACAGTTACGTCAAGGCCTGTCGTTCGATCCTGGGTCCGGACACCGCGCAACCACTGATCGATGAACTCACGAACCAGCTCCGGACACACCTCCGGGAGGCCGGCGTGGGCAGTGTCAGCGAGATCCTCGATGCGATCGCTCCCAATCGCCCGCGAGGCTGCTTCGCCCAGGCCTGGAGCGTCGCGGCGATGCTTGACATCCACCGCATGGGTGCAGGACGATCCACCACCACGGAGAACACCTCGAATGAACGCCGAGCAAAGACGACTTCAGGAGTCCGCTGACTCCACCCAGCCCTGGCGCAGGTGGGGTGCCTACATCAGCGAGCGCCACTGGGGGACGGTCCGGGAGGACTACTCGGCCGATGGTTCGGCATGGGACTACTTCCCGTTCGATCATGCCGTCGCACGAGCCTATCGCTGGAGCGAGGACGGGATCGGGGGCCTCTGCGACGAACAGCAGCAGCTCTGCCTCACGCTTGCCCTCCACAACGGACAGGACCCCTGCCTCAAGGAGCGACTCTTCGGCCTGACCAACTCGGAAGGGAACCACGGCGAGGACGTGAAGGAGCTCTGGTGGTACCTCGACGCCACCCCCACCGGCTCCTACATGAAGATGCTCTACAAGTACCCGCAGCGGGCGTTCCCCTACGAGCAGCTGCGTGCGGAGAACGCACGCCGTACCGCGAAGGATCCGGAGTTCGAGCTCACCGACACCGGGATCTTCGACGATGACCGATACTTCGACGTGTTCATCGAGCAGGGCAAGGCCGATCCGGAGGACCTGCTCTACCGGGTCGAGGTGTTCAACCGGGGTCCGGAACCCGCCAGCCTTGACGCGCTGCCCCAGTTCTACTTCCGCAACACCTGGAGCTGGGAGGAGGACGCCCCGAGACCGGAGATCAACCTCGGCCACGAGGCCGGTCGGCTGGTGATCGAGCATCCGGAACTCGGAACGATGCACGCGGCGATCGAGGGTGAGCAGGATCTGCTCTGGTGCGAGAACGAGAGCAACGCCGAGAAGCTCTGGAACGTCCCGGGCGAGGGACGTCTCTACAAGGACGGGATCAACGAATACGTCGTCAACGGCGACACCCAGGCGGTCGGCGCTGCGGGACCGGGCACCAAGGTCGCGGCGCACCACCGGTTCACGATCGACCCCGGCGCCTCGAAGGTCATCCGCATCCGCCTCTCCCGGGACCCGCGGAAGACCCCCTTCACGAACTTCGACGCCACCCTCGAACGGTGCCGGTCCGAAGCGGATGAGTTCTACGGCGAGCTGCAGAAGAAAGTCCTCGACGACGACATGCGACTGGTGCAACGCCAGGCGTGGGCGGGCATGATCTGGTGCAAGCAGTACTACGGCTACAACGTGCAGCGCTGGCTCGACGGGGACCCGACCCAGCCTTCCCCGCCGAACTCGCGGAAGACCGGACGCAACTGCCACTGGACGCACCTCGACGCCCACGACGTGATCTCGATGCCGGACAGCTGGGAGTACCCGTGGTTCGCCCTGTGGGACCTCGCCTTCCACACCGTCACCTTCGCCTCGATCGACCCTGAGTTCGCGAAGCGCCAGCTGTCGTTCTTCACACAGGACCGGATGATGCACCCCAACGGAGCCGACCCCGCCTACGAGTGGGCGTTCGGTGACGTGAACCCGCCGGTGCACGCCTGGGCGAGCTGGCGGGTGTTCAAGATCGATGCCGCCCGCAGCGGCAAGCCCGACTACGAGTTCCTTGAGCAGGTGTTCCACCGGCTGCTCATGAACTTCACCTGGTGGGTGAATCGCAAGGATGCCGAGGGCAACAACATCTTCGAGGGCGGGTTCCTCGGACTCGACAACATCGGGATCTTCGATCGTTCCTCGAAGCTGCCCGGCGGGGGCACCCTCGAGCAGGCCGACGCCACCAGCTGGATGGCGATGTTCTCGCTGACCATGATGCGCATCGCGATCGAACTGGGCACCCAGCGACCGATCTACCAGGACCTCGCCACCAAGTTCCTCGAGCATTTCCTGACGATCGCGGAGGCGATGACCGACATGGGCGGCGGCGAGGACGGACTGTGGGACGAACAGGACGAGTTCTACTACGACCAGCTGCTGCTGCCATCCGGTGAGCGAATCACCCTTCGGATCCACTCCATCGTGGGCCTGATCCCGCTCTTCGCGGTGGAAGTCCTCGAACCGGAGACCCTGAAGCAGGTACCCAGGTTCAACGAGCGCCTGGAGTGGTACTTCGAGAAGCGGCCGGATCTCTGCACCCTGGTCTCCCGCTGGAACGAACCCGGCCGGGGGGAACGCCGGCTCTTCTCCCTGCTTCGAGGCCACCGCATGAAGTGCCTCTTCAAGCGGATGCTCGACGAGACCGGCTTCCTCTCGGAGCACGGTGTTCGAAGCGTCTCGAAGTTCCACGAACAGAACCCCTACTCCCTCGAGATCGACGGAGGGACCTACCAGATCGACTACGAACCCGGCGAGTCGAACACCACCCTCTTCGGCGGCAACAGCAACTGGCGAGGCCCGGTCTGGTTTCCGATCAACTTCCTGATCATCGAGGCGATGCAGCGCTTCCACCACTACTACGGGGAGGAGTTCCTGATCGAATGCCCGGTCGGCAGCGGAGAGATGGTGACGATCCGCGCCGCCGCCCGGGAACTCGCCTCGCGACTGACGTCGCTCTTCATGAAGGACCCCAGCGGCAAGCGCCCGTTCCTCGGCGACAACCAGAAGCTGCAGACCGACCCGCACTTCGCCGGACTCATCCAGTTCAACGAGTACTTCGAGGGGGAGACCGGTCGCGGCTGCGGAGCAAGCCACCAGACCGGCTGGACCGGACTGATCGCCAAGATCATCGAGCGCTACTACGGTTCGGGCACCGACGGCCATGACCGGGAGGTGCAGGAACTGGGACTGGGCGCGGAAACCGGGAAGACCAGCCGCACCCGCTGACTCCGGGCACCCTCGATTCGGAGGGCGTGTGCTAGGATGTGACTCTTCGATCCACGGATGCGATCGGCCGGGTGGTTCCCACCGTCCGGCCGCGACGAACCCAGGTGGGGTGGCTGAGCGGTTGAAGGCACCGGTCTTGAAAACCGGCAAGGGGCTTGTCCTCTTCGCGGGTTCGAATCCCGCCCCCACCGTTTCATGAAACGCCCCCGCTCGAGCGTGCTCGAGCGGGGGCGTTCGGGTACCGATGGTTTCTTGCTATCGCTCGGGTGGCCTCAACCCTCGGTGCAGGGCAGGCCCCAGGCGCCAAGCACCACCGCAAGGTGCTCTCCGTCGACCGAGCTGTCGCCGTTGAGGTCCGCGGGGCAGGAGCCAGCCTCCGCGATGCGGATTGCGACATCAGAGCCCGCGCGTCATCGGCGTCGGAGTCGCCATCGCAGTCGACATCACCGTAGGTGGTGGTTTCCGGGCTCCCGCAGCCACAGTTGCCGGGCGCGGTCTTGGCCGGGTCACCGGGGCAGCAAGACCATGAACGCGGGGCCGAGTGGAGTCGATCGAGGAAAAAGGACTGCGGACCCCTCCGTCCGACCCCGCGGATCAGAGGCTGACCCCACCGATCCCCGAGGATCAGATGGGGCTGCACTCGAACTCGTCGCAGTCACCGCCATCCTCTTCGTAGCAGCAGAGGTTGGCACCCCACTGCTGGGCGAGGCCGTCGCAGTAGCCATCGCCGATCCAGTCTGTGGAGTGGCATTCCTCAGCGTCAGCGCAGTCCTCGACGTAACCGGCTGGGCAGAAGTCGCAATCGTCGGGGCAGGTGGTGAAGTCCTCGTTGGCATTGCAGGTGCCATCACCACACTCGCCGGTACCGCAACCCGTACAGGCGGACCTGGTGACGGTCCTGCCATCTTCGAAGGTCACCACCAGCTCGTAGCAGACGTATTCGCCTTGGCCACTCATGAAGAACTGTTCGGTGAATTCGTTGTCGGTGAGGTCGTACACGTAGAGCTCCT
Source organism: Planctomycetota bacterium (assembly GCA_036336805.1). GTDB lineage: Bacteria > Planctomycetota > Phycisphaerae > Phycisphaerales > SM1A02 > UBA8087. Next base: position 1,194 of record JAYZFJ010000057.1, on the reverse strand, counting down.
CGCCCCCAACTTCGACGGCGAGCGTCGTGACGAGGCACCCCCCCTCCCATTGGACGAAGAAGTAGCCAGAGCCGTCGCTGTAACAGAGATCCAATATGCCGTCACCATCGACGTCCGTGGAACCGGTGACGCTCAAGCTCTCGACGCAACCGCAGTCGCGAGGGCAGCTGGCCGGATCCTCGAGGTAATCGTCGCAGACTCCGTCACCGCAAACGCCCGGGACCTCGCAGGGCAGCCCCCAGGCTCCGAGCACCACGCCGAGATCCATGCCGTCGACCACGCCATCCCGATTCACATCCCCGGGGCAGGGGCTGGTCTCCTCGATGCCGAACTGCTCGTTCAGGAGGCGGGCATCGTTGATGTCCAGAACACCATCACAGTTCACGTCACCGAAGACGCTGGTTTCCGGGGTTCCGCAGCCGCAGTTGCCGGGCTCGGTCTTGTTGGGGTCGTCGGGGCAGAAGTCGCAGTCCGCGGGACAGTCGGCGGCGTCTTCATCACCGGTGCACAGGCCGTCACCGCAGATGGTGCAGTCCCCTGGGCAGTCGACGGCGTCTTCATCACCAGTACACAGGCCATCACCACAGGTGGTGCAGTCCTGGGGGCAGCTCCCGACATCTTCGTTGGGATTGCAGGCGCCATCACCACACTCGCCGGTCCCGCAATCTGTGCAGGCGGAGGCCGTGACGGACCTGCCATCTTCGAAGATCACCGTGTACTGCCGACAGTCGTAGTTCCCAAGGCCGAAAAACCAGAATCGTTCGGTGAAGCCGTACCCCCTGAGATCGAGCGAGAACTCGGAGGGGTCTCCTCCCGCCAGACCGAAGATGAGCTCCGTGGCCAAGCAGCCCCCTTGCCAGTTGAAAAAGACGTACCCGCTGCCATCCTCCCAACAGGGATCCGAGATGCCGTCACCATCGCGATCCGTGGAACCAGTGACCGTGAAGGTCTCGACGCAGTCGCAGTCCACGGGACACGCTTCGGAGTCTTCACTGGGGTCGCAGACGCCATCACCGCAGAAGCAATCCCCAGGACAGGTGGCAGCTGTTTCATCTCCGGTGCACAGGCCGTCACCACAGCTGGCGCAGTCCTGGGGGCAGGTGCTTACATCCTCTCCTCCGGTGCACCAACCGTCTCCACACGTGTCGCAGACCTGGGGCCAGGTGCTTGCCTCCTCTGCTGCGGTGCAGAGCG
>JAYZFJ010000056.1:0-70139 GCA_036336805.1 Planctomycetota bacterium | reverse complement strand
ACCGTCCCCCTGGACGAGGTTGAAGACGCCAGCGGGTGCTCCTGCTTCGGCAAGGGCCTGCAGCATGAGCTGCGCGAGCAACTGCCCCGTCGCCGGGGTCTTGTCGGAGGGCTTGAACACGATCGTGTTGCCGGTCAGCAGCGCGGGGACCCAGTGCCCGTTGGGGAGGTGTGCGGGGAAGTTGAACGGCCCCACCACCGCGAGGACTCCGTGCGGCTTGAAGCGGCAGTTGCCGTCGCGGGATTCGTTGACCGGGACGGTGTAGTCGGTGACGCGGGAGAGCGATTCGGGACCGAGGGTGATGTCGACCTTGCCACCGAGGGCGTTGGCCTCGAAGAGGCACTCGCCGCGGACCTTCCCCATCTCGAGGCAGATCAGGTCCGCGATCTCGTCGACGCGTTCGGCGGTCAGCGCCTGCCAGCGCCGCAGCACCTCGGTGCGCTGCTCGAGACTGCGGGCACTCCACTCGGGAAGAGCACGCCGCGCCGCTTCCACCGCCGGACCGACGTGCGTGGAATCGGGGGTCGCCTGGTAGACGACCGTGTCGGGTGCCGCGGGGTTGCGGGAGCAGATGCGATCGCCCGCGGCATCGAGCTCGAGCACCTCGCCGTCGACGTAGTTGCAGGGAGGCACGCTGAGAAACGGTGCGCTGGCGGGCGTGTTCACGGTTCGATCCTTCGGGAGTGGAGTGGAGAGGAAGGGAATGGGATCAGAGCGGGGTGACCCCGATCGCACTGCCGCTGCTCGCCCCGATGGTGTCCGCAGCCTCCGCGGGAAGGCTCACCGAATCACCATCGACCCGGTACTCGCATCGAACCGCACGGAAGCCGAGTTCGCCGTTGCAGCTGATGATGCCCAGTCGATCGAAGCCCCCGTCGTTTCCGGAGAAGGAGAAGGTCCCGGTGGAGCGCACCAGCGGAATCTCGTCGCGAAGCGCCTCGAGGTACGGACCACCATCGAACGGATCGATGTCACCCTCGTAACGGAAGCCCTGCTTCTCGAGCATCGCGCGCGCCGGACGGGTGTCGTCACCGACCTTGCCGATCAGGTTGCGCGCCTCGGGGGGGAGCAGCGAGGCGTACATCTCGCCCGGCGGGAAGAGGCTGGTCATGAACTCCTTGGAACGCTGGCAGAAGAGGTCCGCTTCCTTGTAGGAGAGGTTGATGAACCGCCGACCGAGGTAGTCCCACAACAGGTTCCGGCTGTCGGGCGTGATCCGACCCATCATCTCCGCGAGCAGGCGCTCGCTGAACTGCTCGGGGTGGAGTCCGATGAAGTGGAAGCGGATCATGCTCAGCGTCTTGCCGAGCTTCTCGGGATGACCGCGGTAACCGGGGGCGAGGATCAGCCCACCGAGCTCCGAGGGTCCGGTCTCGTCGGTGTCGAATTCCAGCGTCAGATGGACCTGGCCACCCTGGAGATCCTCGCTGTAGAACTCGCGCCGCCGCACCTTGAGGTAGGTGTGGGGATGCCCCGGCCAGGAGACGCAGCAGACGATCATCGAGGAACCGATGAGGTTCCCGGTCTGGGTGTCCTCGAGGCAGAACATGAAGAGCCTCTGCCGCTCGTCGTCGTCATACTCCCCGTTGAAGCTCTTGCGGGATCGGAGGATCTTGCCGGCGATGACGTCCTTGTCCGGCGGGAGGTTCACGAAATGCACGGTTCTCGCGAGCTTGAGCAGAAGGTCGAGGTCGTCGAGTTTGGCGGGTCTGACCAGGAACATGTTCTCGGAAACTCCTTGGGCTTTCCGTTCGGGTTGAAGCGAAGCCGGCGGCTCAGTCGCCGGAGGCGTGGGTCTCGGCGAAGGCGGCGGTCATGATCTCGAAGATCGGCTCGAACTGCTCGGGCTCCATCACTCCGACCGGAGCCAGGAACCGGAGGTGGTAGGGGCCGTGGCCGCAGATGAAGGCGATCACCCCGTGCTTGAACAGTGCATGCAGGGACTTCATGATCTTCGCTCGATCACCACCGAAGGGAGTGAGCCGCATCATCCCGCCGGTCCCGGAGACGAACTGCTCCGAATGGCGGCCGAGGGCATCAGGCACCGGGGGGAAGAACTCCGGGTGGGCCTCGATCAGGGCGGCGCAGTGTTCACGCCAGGCGATCTGAAGTTCGGAGATGCGACCGGTGGGACCGTAGTAGCCCCCGTCCCGGAGCGTCGAGAGGGCGGCAAGGCCGCAACGGAACGCGCTGGTGGAGGAAGCGAAGGTGCCGCTGAGCAGGCCCGCCTTCGGGTTGAACTCCTCGGTGTAGAGCGCAGCGCAGACCTGACTCATCTTGCCGATGGTGGTCACGTCGACGTACTGGCCGAGGTCCATTCCCTGGTAGCGGAACATCGCATCGGTGCGCCCGAACGTCTGGACCTCGTCGCTCCAGACGGGAATGCCCACTTCCTTGCAGCGTTCCATGAGGGGTACGAAGAACTCGCGAGGCGCGACGGTGAACCCGCCTTCACCCTGCACGAGCTCGAAGATGCAGCAGGAGTGCTGTCCGGGGTATCGCTTGATGTACTCGTTCAGCCGCTGCAACGCATGGCAGGCGGAGGCGGGGCCGTCGAGCTCGTCGTAGTACGGCAGGTAGTCGACCAGCGCATTGAGCGGAATCCCCATCCGGCCGCCGGCGGAGTCACCGATCTGAGCCATGGTCGTCGAACGCCCCATGAAGCAGTCGTTGAACGCGATGATGCGCGGCGCACCACCGGTCTTCTGCTGGCAGACCTTCAAGGCGCTCTCGTTGGCCATCGCACCGGAGTTGGTCATGAAGCAGTGGGCGATGTTCGAACCCTTGGACGCCTCGGTGACCAGGAGCTCGCAGAGCTCGACCATGTCCGCGTTGAACTGGAGGTTCCCCTCCATGCAGACGTCGGCGAGTCCCGCCTCGAGCTGCGCGCGCACCATCTCGGGGTGCGAGTGGCCGAACATGTGCACGCCGATGCCGTTGATCATGTCCCACTTGACCGACCCGTCGGCGAGTTCCACGAGGGGGCCGTTGCCGAAGCCGGAACCTATATAGGGATAGAGGCAGGGGCGGCCTCGGACCTCTGCGGCCCGTTGCAGCCAGCCTTCGTAGGTCTCGGTGGTGCCCTCACGAGGTGGTCGGGCCCCGGTGAGCGAAGCCTGAGCAGTGCGAAGTTCCGATAAGATCGCTTCGATCGAGGCCTGAACGGTTTCATTGGCCGCGAACGCCGATCCCATCACGTCATGATGTTCGTTTGTGGTCGCCATAGGAGATGCATTCTAGCAGAGCACCGGGAATATCGACTTGTCTCTCGTCAAGCCGGTGCAGGAAGGCCTGCAGGAGGGAATGGGCACGTGGTTTTCCGGACACGCCACCTCGGCATCAGAGATCCGTAGCATGCGCGAATGAAGTCCGAAGCACCCAGCCCCCATCCGGCTCCAGACACCCCACAAACGAAAACCCATTTGTCACCGACACGATCGCTGGTCTGAACCTTCGCCGCTTCGACAACCTCTTCTCGCTCGGCAGCGTCCTGGTGGGATGCACTCGGGCCTGCTCGCCGTCGGCGGGGTCCTCGGCTTCATCGCCGGCGGGTGCTGGGGGGGCTGGTCCTGATGGTGATCGGATTGTGCCGGCGGAACTGAGTCATTGGATCAGGTCGGTCTCGCCGAAGCTGATCCGCTTCATCAGGATCGCGAAGAGCGCAGCGCGTTCCCAGAGGGAGTCGATCTCGACGTATTCGTCACGACGATGCAGGTTGCCGCCGCGGATACCGAGGGTGTCCACGCACGGCAGACCGGCCGACTGGAGCACGTTCGCATCGCACACGCCCCCGGTCCGGCCGAAGGGCATTTCGCCGCCGAGGGCCTCGGCGACCGAGCGCGCGGCCATCGCGATCGCGGTCACGTCCTCGGTCTCGGGCTTGGCGGGGCGATTGAACGTCCGATGGATCGTGACCCGGGGCAGGTGGTCGTCGGGCAGCGGACGACCGAATTCGTCGGTCGAGAAGTTCGCTTCGATCGCCTCGATCGCGGCGGCAAGGGATGCCTGGGCTTCGGGATTCGCAAAGCGCAGGTTGCCCCAGCAGGCGGCGTGTTCAGGAACCGCATTGGTCGCCCCCCCACCCTTCAGGGGCCCGATGTTGACGATCTTGCCGTTTTCGGGATCGGCGAGGGCGAGCACCTGGGTCATCACCTCGGCGAGGGTCTTGACCGCGGAGATCCCGCGTTCAAATTCGCGACCGACGTGCGCACTCAGTCCATCGACTTCGATCATGAATTGACCAGAGCCCATCCGCTCCACCACCAGGGAACCGTCGGGCAGTGCGGGCTCGATCACCAATCCAATGTCGTGCTGACGCGCCGCGTCCTCGAGGTGGCGTTCAGAACAGAACGTTCCGGTCTCCTCGTCACTGTTGAGCAGGTAGGTCCAGTGGCATTCGACGCCCTCGGCATCGAGCGCCTCGAGCGCGGCGAGCGCGACCAGGAGCCCGCCCTTCATGTCCGCCGCCCCCGGGCCGCGGGAGATGCCGTCCGCTTCGTGGGTCAGGGAGATGAAGGTGTCCTCGGGGTCGTGGACGGTATCGAGGTGCCCCGCGATCAGGATCCTCGGCCCCCCCGCTTCCAACGGTCGGGAACAGACCACGGTCGGAGGCGGCGCGGCATCAGTACCACCCAGCAACCAGGGCGGACGGGGATCCCCGTCGAACAATTCGGAGGTCGCACCCAGCGCTTCCAGGCGTTCCACCATGAGTGCCCGCATCCGATCGAGCCCGGGAACGTGTCCCTGCCCGGAGGGGATCGCGACCATCGCCTCGAGGTCCGAGACCAGTTCCTGCTGGCGCCCCTTCAGTCGGTCACGAATGCGAAGTTCGAGCTCGTCGAGTGCATTTGGGTCAGTCATGCCAGAGTGGCTCCTGGTGGGGTTCGAGTTCGATCGTCTCCGGGTCGATCTCCCCGGTGAAGACCCGCAGCATCGGGCCGGCCATCGTGACGTTCCCGGAGTCACGATCATAGGCCAGCTCGAGGATACCCCCGGGAAGACGAGCGCTGATCGATGCATTGGTGCGACCTTCGAGAACACCGGCCACGCAGACCGCGCAGGCGCCCGAACCGCAGGCCAGGGTCGCTCCGCTGCCGCGTTCCCAGGTGCGCATCGTGATTCGATCGGGGGCATCCACCCGGACGAAGTGCACGTTGATGCGGTCGGGGAACCACGCGTGGTGCTCCAGTCGGGGACCGACCTGTTCGAGCGGGATCTGGTCGGGACGATCGGTCCAGAAGACCAGATGGGGATTGCCCATCGAGACCAGGCTGCAGATCGGTTCGACGCCCGCGATCCGCAGAGTGGGTCCCTCGTCCTCCAGCAGCAGGTCGAAGTCGAAGTGAAGCCCGATCCCCGGTTCATCACCATGCAGCCCCGGAATCGAGGCCGCGACATCGCGCAGCAGCGTACCCGGGCTTCCCATCGCGACCGACGCTCGGTCGATCACTCCATCGGTGGCGATGGTCGTCACCTCCAGGACCCGGGCGCCGATCCGAACGGTGACCACCGGTCCTTCGACCATGCCCTGCTCGATCGCGAAGCGTGCGACACAGCGGATTCCATTTCCGCACATCTCCGCCTCACCGCCGTCGCGGTTGAAGATCCGCATCTCGACGTCGGCGTCATCGACGTCGCGGGATCCGACGAGGATCAGACCGTCACCACCGATCCCGCGATGGCGATCACAGATCAGGTGCGCGATCGCCCCGGGGTCCTGGAGTTCATGGCGGTCGGCGTCGACGTAGACGTAGTCGTTGCCGATCGCGGTCATCTTGGTGAATCGAAAGGTGCTCATGAAGGATCCAACCGGAGGGGAGTGTGGTTCAGGAGCCCTGGCCCAGGTACTGGAGGGTCCAGACCAGGAACAGGGAACAGAGGACGAGCACGGTCAGCCCCTTGAGGCACCGGATCTGGGCATCGATGCGCAATCCGGAGATCGGCCGTCCGACGATCGAACGCAGACGCTGCTGCCTCCAGCGTATCGAACCATGCCGCCAGGTGTGGCGCGAGGGGTCGAGGCCGTTGACCAGGGCCACCATGCCCAGGGCCGAGCTCATCAGGTCGACGGCTCCGGAGCTCACGATGCCCGCGGCCGCGGAGTGGTCCTCTTCACGGTTGCGAAACGTGAGGTCACAGGCCGCCGCGGCATCCGCCTGAAGTTCGAAGCGCCGGGAGATCGCCCCGAAGCTGAAGAAGCACATGCCCCCCACGACCACCACCCCGAAGATCTCGAACGTCGACTGCAGGCTCGCCGGGTCGCCACTTCCGGGCAGCATCGCCTGGAAGATCGGATTGATGATCCACTCCATGAGCTGCCCGTACCCCGCGAAGAGGGTGACCAGAATCAGTGCGGTCCAGGGCAGGTGTCGATGACGGAGGTGCCCCGCCTCGTGCGCCATCACCGCCCGGATCTGGTCGAGCGAGAGCAGTTCGAGCAGGCCATCGGTCAGCAGCACGTATCGCACCCGCGGAAGCAGGCCGACGACCGCTCCGTTGAGAAGGCAACCGCTCGTGGGCCAGACCAGGATGTCGCGGACGCGTACCCCGGCATCCCGAAGAACCTGCTCCATCGCACCGCGCATCGTGCCCGGAGGAAGCGGGGTCGCGCCGATCGCGCGACCGATCACCAGGGGGGCGATCAGCAACCCGAGCAGTCCCGACCCCCCCGCCGCCCAGGGGGCGACCACGGCAGCATCCGCTTCCGGAAGGACCAGGCGGGTACAGAGGTCGGCGGTCTCCACCAGGGCGAGGACGGTGAGTGCCGGGGCCACGATCAGGAGCAGGTGCATGCGGACCTGCTCGACCACGTACCGCCCGGTGGAGGGAATCGCATGCACAGGCAGCCCCTGATCGAGCCGTCGAAGCAGCATCGACTCCCGAAGCAGCCGTTCCAGCGGCCACTGCACCGCCCAGAGCATGGCGAGCAGCAGCAGGGCCGGCAGGATCGCAAGCAGCTCGTCGAGGACCACGAGATCCCCGGTCACGGTCCGGACCAGTTCCAGCCATCCCAGTCCGAGCAGCGACAGTACGGTGCAACCGACGACAATCCACTGCATGACCCGCAGGCGGAGACTCGCCCGCCGAACCGAGGACACGAATCCGCTGGTGGCCAGGTACAGAGTCCGGCGGACCACGAAGAACTCCACCACCACGCAGAGAATCGGAGGAAGGAAGGCGAGCAACGCAAGCAGCCGGGTCGTCTCCTTCGGCAACGAACCCGGCAACTGGTCCGCATACAGGACCGACGCGAGGAGTAGGAGGACGAGTAACTGCACGGGGGCACCAATCCGAGTCGTGTCAGCCCTGGTCCGGACGTCGGGCGGTGCCCAGATCGACCACCACCGAGTCGTGGCGGTAGAAGTCGACGTTCAGAAGATCCGGCTTCACGAACGTGAACACCAGACAGTTGGCTCCAGTCTCGTCCGCGTACTGCAGATCACCCATGTGCGGGCCGGCGTGCCGACGATTGGTGTAGTTCTGGGCGTGGTTGTGGAAGTGGAAGAGCGCGGTGTACCCGTCGTCGAACAGCGACTGGGGGGCGAGGTACTTCTCATCCGAGATCCGGGAGCGCGGAGGGTGCTCCACCAGCTCGAAACGCCCCTTGGGATCCAGTCGTATCACCCCCCCGTACTCGGTGGTGGAGTCGATCATGTCCCGATCCGCCTGGTCGAAGAGGTGATCGAGGAACGCCGGGTCCTGCAACGCTTCCCGAGCCAGCACCATCGCGACCAGATCCCCCCAGGTGACCTGGTCGCGGACATCGTTGAGTCGTTCGGTGATCTTGATCTCCCACCCGCTGAAATCGGCCGTGTATCGAGGCCCGCTGGATTCGATCTGGCGGGCGAGCAGTTCGTAGAGAGCCGCCTGATCCAGTCCCAGCAGATCGGAACGGTGTCGGTCCGCGGCGACCACCAGGGGCAACTCGCGTGCGGCCAGGGACTGGCGACGGGACGCATCCAGGCGGCTCAACGATTCGGACAGCTTGGTCCAGTAGTCGGCGTGATCGTCCTTGCGGAGTTCCCGTATCCAGAGGATCTCCTCCTTGTTGCGGGGGAGCACCCCCAGGTCGTTGATCGCGGAACGCATGTCGAGGAGCATCGGATCCGTCCCGACGAGGTCGCCGCTGTTGACCAGCTCCACCAGCAGCTCGTCCTGGTCGAGTCCGACCATCAGCTCCCAGCAGCGCATTCGAAGGTTGCGTTCCACCAGAGGATTCGCGCTGAGCAGGGTGTCGAGCAGAACCACCGCCACCTTGTCCTTGCCTCCGTACATCACCGCGAGGGCGGTCGGTTCGGGACGCTCACGATCCCGCAGCCAGTAGGCCGTGGGCATCGCCCAGGATCGGATGATCGCCTTGGTCAGCTGCTTGCGGTCGAGTTCGCCCAGTCGGGTGATCACCCAGGCCCGGAAGTCCGTGGGCTGGATGCGGGAGAGCGTGGTCGCGAGGACTTCGTCGAGTCTGGCCGGGTCGGCGTTCGCCAGACGGTTGAACGCGGCCTTGCGAACCGACTCAAGGTGGTTCGGTGAGAGGGTGAGTCGCGCAAGCTCGTCGAGGTACCGCGGCGAGGGCGAGGGACTGTCCAATCGAGAGAGCGCGTCCAGCTGGGCATTGGCGGAGGCCCGCGGGTTGCTCAGGGTCGAATAAGGGTCTCGAGGAGCGCCCATGCCGCACCCGGAGTGCACGATGAGCCAGAGAAGCAGGGTGCCCAGGAGCAACAACGGTCTCAAGCGCCCGTATTCGCGTTCCGCCGTGCATCGCTCGGACAGCGTTCGGAAGGTCCCATCGGGCACGGATTCAGCAGGTTGAGGGCAACTCATCGATGATCCTCCTCACGGTCATGTGGGTCATGCTAGACTCTACCTCGCTTTGACTGGTTTGGTCGCGGGTTCGCGCCCGGCCAGGATCCCGTGGAACCATCAGGCGGACCGATTCATGAGTGAAGACTCAGCCAACCAGGGTGAACACGCCGAACTCTCCGAGCGGGTCAAGGCGGTGCTGGAATTGATGCGCCCCATGATTCAGGAGGATGACGGCGACATCGAGCTGGTCGAAGTCACCCCCGAGGGGTTGGTGCGGATTCGTTTCATGGGCGCGTGCATCGACTGCCCGTCGAGCGCCAACACCCTGCACAACGGAATCGAGCGAATGCTCAAGCAGCGGGTTCCGGAAGTCAGTGGCGTGGAAGCCACTGACTCCTGATCGAAACGGATCGAAAAAAATTGGCGACGGCGGCCGCCGTGCGACGGTCCCAGAAAATCATGGTTCAGGAGCCGTGCTGGCGACTTGCTCACCGTTTCGAGCGTCCGGAAGCGCCGTCCGGATCCACGAGCGGGCTCGAGGCCCCGCGCTTTGGGCGGTTTCCGGAACGGAATTCGAGCAAAGTAGGGTACCCTAGAGTACTTGAATTCAGGGCGATTGGATTGATTGATCTCGCACTGAACGAGTTGAGCTCCCCGCATCGCAGTGATCGCGATGCTGGATCGGCAGGAGGTCCGAACCATGCTAGTCATCACCCGTAGAGAAGGCGAAGAAGTTGTCATCGGAGATCCCTCCGCACCGATCGGGGTCGTGCGCATCGCCACAATCAAGGGTGACCGGGTTCGCGTGGCGTTCGAATTCCCCCGCTCGATCGAAGTCCATCGCCGGGAAATCGCCGAACAGATCCTGGCCGACGGCGAGGACGGACAATCGGTCGTCGGAACCATCCGACCCGCCGCCAACGACGGCAACTGAGCCCACCTCCCCGCTTCACGACTCGACGATTCACGATCGCCCATCGGTGCCACCGATGGGCGCTTTCAACGTCCGGGAAATGAACGAACTCGGTGACGGCGGTCACCGAGTTCGTTGAGGAGTCGTCGATCCGAACAACACCCTGGATCGCGGGGTCTCGCATCAAATCGCTCGAGACCACTGATTGCCGGATCCGAGGGATCCGATCACCGGGTGGCCGTCCGTGCCGACCGGTGAGTGAGGAAGCACGAGGCTTCCAGAAACACGGGGAATTCAGTGATACACGCCGGATCTGCCCACCCGAATCGGGCAGTCATCGAGAGCGTCAGCCGTCCATGGCTGGAAACTGGAGTCCGTTCCAACGCGAGTTTCACAAAGCCTCTCGATGTTTCCCCGGTCGAGCCCGCGATCCGTCCATGAACGCGGGTCGACACGATTCCGAGCCTGAAGATGATGTCCAGACATCGTCATGCTCATTGGTCCTTGTTGGGGCGACGTTCGGCCATGGCCTGCCGGGCACGTCGCCAGATGTCGGTTCGAGCCGGTTCCAGGCGCGACTGTTCCTCGCGCCAGGCCTCCGGTGTCATGAGTTCCAGATGATCCCGTACCCCCAGCACCATCACCGATCCCCCCAGGCCGTACTGCTCGAGCAGGCGGGCGGGGATCCGGATGCGTCCGGCGGAATCCAGCGGGACGCGAGCGGACTGGGAGTAGACCAGGCGTTCGAAGTCGTCGAGGTCGTCGTTGCCCAGGAGCGAACCGGCCAGTTCCTTGGAGAGGGTTTCGAAGGTCTTGGCCGGCCAGAGCCAGAGGGATCCATTGCCGCCCGGAGCCGCGACGAAGGCCGATCCGTGAATCTCGGGATGGAGCATGTCGCGCACCTCGGCGGGGATGGCCAGCCGCTGTTTCGCGTCGATTGAATGCTCGTATTCGCCGAGAAAGAACACGCATCAGTACCTCATGAATGAAGTCCGGGAACAGGAGGACAATAACCCACTTTGCCCCACCATTCAACATTTCTACCCACTATTCCCCCTTCTGCAAGATTACTGGTCCCAAAAAACGAGATATCTGGTCTACTGATATTGTCGTAAGCCCTTGTCCAGCAAGGGATCAGATGCATTGGCTGATTTTGAAAAAAAATCAAGGCGATCGAGTCCATCCATCGCCTGACACACCACCGTCATCAGTTGTGAGGCGAAAGAATGATCCAGGCATGCGGAGTCGCTATTGAAGAAGCACTGAGGGCCTTCCCGGCGGGAAACTTCCTGGTGACCGCGACCAGCGAGGGGCGAAGCAACGGCGTGCTTGCAGAGTTCGTCATGCAGGGTGGCCACACCCCCCCGACCCTGGTCATGTCGACCCGCAAGGGCCAGATCCTCAGCCCCCTCATTCGCGACAGTCGTCGATTCGCGGTGGCGATCATCGACCGACGATCCCGCGCCCAGGTGCGGCGATTCGTCCACTCCAGCGTGGACTCGATCAATCCCTTCATCGGCCTGCAGATCGACTACACCCCGAACGACATCCCGGTCCTGCAGGACTCGGTGGCGTGGTTCGAGTGTGAACTGGCCAGGCACATCGACATCGACTCCGACTGCGAGCTGTACGTGGGGAACATCGTCGCGGCCGGAATCAACCGGGACGGTCTCTTCGAGGAGGAGCTGGAAGGTCCCAGCCTGCGGGAGGAACTCCTGGCCATCGAGGTCGAGGATGAACTTCACGAACTGGTCGCCGAGGGACACTGAGTCGCTGCTACCATTCCGGTGCGATGACCGACCCCGCCACCGACCACCCTGCCCCACCCGCCCGACGAACCGGCCCGAGCAACCGTTTCGGTGACGACTACGCCGCCGAGGCCGGGCGGATGCCCCCCCCACCCTGTGAGATCATCGATGTCCACGCCCACATCGGGGGGCCGCGCAGTGCCGCGATCTACGCCCGGGCCGCTCGGCTCTTCGGAGTGACGCGGGTCTACTCGATGACACGATTGGAGGCGGTCCCCGAGGTCCGGGAGGTCCTCGGAGACATGATCCGCTTCAATGCGGTCCCCGACTGGTCGAATCCGGATCGGATGGAGGCAATGGGATCGGACTTCCTCCACCGCATCGAACGATTCCGGGAGCTGGGAGCGGGCATCGTGAAGCTCTTCGCCGCTCCCCGAATGCGCGACGCCGAGGAGGAGCTGGGACACCCGGGCGCCCTGAAACTCGATTCACCGATGTACCGTGAGGCCGCACGCCTGGCGAGCGAACTCGGCATGGCGATCATGACCCACGTCGCGGACCCCAACACCTGGTTCAAGGCCAGGTACACCGACTCCGCCAGGTACGGCACCAAGCTCGACCAGTATCGTCCCCTCGAGCGGATGCTTGATGCCTTCGAAGGTCCGTGGATCGCCGCGCACATGGGGGGATTCCCCGAGGATCTCGAGTTCCTGGATCGCCTGCTGGAACGCCACCCGAACCTGCACCTGGACACCAGTGCGTGCAAGTGGATGCTGCGGGAACTGGGGGGACAGGACACCGGAGCATTTACCCAGTTCATGACGAAGTGGCGCGGGCGAATCCTCTTCGGATCGGACATCGTGACCATGGACGACCACCTCGGGGAATCGGAAGGGAACGAACTCGCGATGAAGGCCAGCGGCGAGGACCAGGCGTTCGACCTCTATGCCAGTCGGTACTGGACCCTGCGACGACTCTTCGAGCAGACCGGACGCTTCGAGTCACCGATCGTGGATCCCGACCTTCACATGGTCGATCCCGAACGCCACCCCGAGGATGCCGCACCCGAGGTGACCTGCCACGGACTGGATCCGATGCTCCTCGAGACGCTCTACCACGGTGCCGCCGAGTCGTTCTTCAGGACCCGCTGATCAGGGACCCGACCAGTTCGCCGAACCGGGCCTTCCAGCCATCGGGGGGCAGTCCGACCCCCAGCCGGAACGCCGCCTTTCGGGCGGATTCCAGGAGATCGGGCTCGGTGTGCAGCGCCAGCAGGTGCACCGACCCGGCGTTGGTGACGCCCGCCGGACATTCGATGATTCCGTGTTCCCGCAGCGAGATCGAATCGTCGATCGGCGCCCTCGCGGAGTAGGCGATCACCACGATCCCCCGGGCGCACAGATCCAGCACCTGTTCACTGGAGCGGGCGGCATCCTCCACCACCACCATCGCCACGTCGATCTCGCCGGGGAACCCCGATTCATCGAGAAGCTCGAAGGACGATTCGATGCCGACGTGCCGTGCGTAGCGCATCATCGCGCCAACGTGCGGCGAGTCGGCGCTGAGACAAGCGAAGAAGGGTTTCTTCGTCAGGGCCACCACCCCGAAGCGGTGCAGCATCAGCAGCGCCTCCTCCTCGGTCTGCGCTTCATCGCAGACGATCCCGACCCGCAGGGCCTCCGGCGCAGCGGTCGGAACGGTCGGGGCCCGATCGGGAAAACCGCACGCCGGGAGCACCCGGGTGTCGAGGGCACCGAGACGCTGCCAGGCATTCGCCGAACACTCGTCGGGAGCGATCACGTACAGTCCCTCCAGGCGCTCGCGTACGGCGAGGGGAGAGGGAGGACCGCTCGCGATCAGCAGTTGCTCGCGGCAGAACTCCGAGACGCTGCGCGCCACCCGATAGGACCAGCTGCACGGCAGGGCCCGGCCGGGACCGACGTCGAGACCGCAAAGCACGGTGCCGAGGGTACGGGGCAGTGATGATCCGTGGGCCTGCAAACCGAATCCCGCGCAGCGGCATTCACCCTCGAACGGACCGACCACCACCACCGGGGAATCGGTGCCGCGACGAATCAGTTCAACCCGACGGATCCGACCCGGCAACGCCTCGGAATCGACGAGGTGAACCAGGGAAGTCCGCGAGAGCCCGAGGTCACTTGACGCCAAGGTTCTCACCCAGTTCGAGGCGATCGTAGCTTCGGAAGAGCTTGACGATCGAAGCGGTCAGCTTGCCGATGAGCTGCTGCTCCACCTTGCGACGGTCGGAGGGAGAGATCGCCTTCTCCGGGGCGACCTCCCGCAGCTGGACCTCCACGATGCGGTCCCCGGCGTTGTTCGGTCCCTGGATCGAGGTCACGGGGTAGACACGCCCTCCCTTGTCGAAGTGCATGACCCGGATGCTGCAGGAGGCGTTCGGACGCAACTGGGTGTTGCGCACGGTGGACTCGAAGGTCTCGATCTCGATGAAGATCAGCTGCTTGACGCCGGCCTCACGTGCGATCGACTGCATCGACATCTGCTGGCCGCTTCGATCCCGCGAACGGACCATCGCCATCGCATCACCGGGATTGACGGTGTTCGGAATCAGCCCCCGGATGACCAGGTCGTTGGACACCGCCTCGGCCAGGCGCACCTTCAGCACCTGCCGGGGCAGCAGGTTGAGGCTGTCGTCCACGAAGACCAGGGTCTTGATCTGCTCGAGTTCGTGCTCCGCCTCGACCTGCCCCTTCCCATCGATCGCGTAGGAGACGGGGATCAGGATGTTGCAGGCGGGAAGCAGCATGACCACGCTCAGGAGGAGCCCCACGACCATGCGGCCGATGAGGGTGGCGGTGAAGGGTTGGGCGGCAGGGTTCGTGTTCACTCGGGCACCTGGTTTCATCTGGAGGAGCTGAGGAAGGCGAGAGGGAAGGAGACGGATGGGGGGCCGATCAGATCTGATCGGGGTACTTGTCCTCGACGTGGCGGTAGAAGAGCCAGGACACCTCGTCGACGAACTTGGCGAGCACACCCATCTGGATCTGCGATTCGGTGGCGCTTTCTCGTCCCACGCCGGTGACGTCGGGAAACTTCACCGAGATGTCCCAGGTCTTGGCGAAGCTGTCGGGATCCCAGCCATCCCGCTCGATGACTCCGACCGATCCCGCACAGGCTCCGTCCCACAGGTAGCGATTTCCCTCGGGATGGAGGCGGAATTCGTAGACCTCGACCAGGACCACGCGTTCGACCCCGAGTTCCTCGGCGATCTCGCCGTAGGCGAGCATCGACCAGCTCGGTGTCTGGTACTGCCACTGCATGACCTGCTGGTAGGCAAGCACCTTGATGCCGGGGACGTTCTCCTGGAGACGGCGCGAGATGTTCATCGCCATCGTTCCGTAGATCTGCGGATACTCGTAGAGCATCGATGGTTCACACTGGATCACGACGGCGACGGTCTCGTTGTCCAGTCCCTCGTACTCGGCGAGCACCTCGATCTTCTTGTAGCGCTCGATGTTCTGGCCGATCGCGCCCGCCAGGGCGGGGACGAAGCACCCGCCGAGCAGCAGACTTAAGCCGCAGAGCAGGGAGAGAAGCAGAGCCGATCGAATGAAGCGTGGGGACATCAGAGGACTCCTCGAAAGACCAGAATCTTGTAGATCCAGGCGAGAACCACCAGGGCGCCGAAGCCCATGAAGAAGCGGGCACCGATGCGGTCCGTGCAGAACCCGAGCAGACGCTCGCCGGTGACCAGCTGCCAGGATGCGATGACCAGCGTGCATGCGGTGAGAAACGCCAACACCGCACCGGCGGGCTGCGCCTGGAGCGCACCCAGGAAGTTGCCGTCGGCGGCATGCGCGAAGGAGGTGGTCATCCCACAGGACGGGCAGGGAATCCCGCCGTACACGATCCAACCGCAGGGGGCGAGCCCCAACTGCTGGTGGGTGCCCAACCCCGCCGAGGACGGCTGCATCCAGGCTGCCAGCAGCAGCAGAGTCGCGCAGCCCGCCGCCACGAGCCCCGCCACCAGTCGTCTCTTGAGACGAAGGGCGCCGGGCGAGGCGGGCAC
The DNA here is from genome assembly GCA_036336805.1 of Planctomycetota bacterium. Taxonomy (GTDB): domain Bacteria; phylum Planctomycetota; class Phycisphaerae; order Phycisphaerales; family SM1A02; genus UBA8087. The sequence continues at coordinate 54,628 of JAYZFJ010000056.1, read as the reverse complement.
GGGAAGCGGTTCGGTACACGACGTCGACATTCCTGAGAGGATACCGCCTCCACCGACCCGACTCCATGCCCCCCTCCCAGAGCAGCTGAAAGGCGATCATGACCACACCTCCACCCCCCTGGCTCGATGGCCACCTGGACCTCGCCTACATGGCACTGGATCGACACCCGGAGACCCGGACCCTGCGCGAGGAGGAGGATCCCCGGCAGGCGGCGATCACCTTTCCGAGCCTCGCCCGAGGCCGGGTGCGCTGCTGCCTGGCCACGATCTTCACCGCCGCCCACGAACCGGACGACCCCTGTGGCTACGGGACTCACGAGGATCGAGACGGTGCGCACCGGGCGGGCATGCGACAACTCGAACTCTACGAGGCATGGGAGCACCAGGGACTGGTGCGAATCATCAGGGATCGGCGGGCACTCGACGCGTGCATGGAGACCACCGACGGTCCGCTGGGCGTCGTGTTGCTGATGGAATGCGCGGATCCCATCCGCTCCCCGGAGGAGGTCGCGCTCTGGGCCGCCCGCGGAGTGCGGATGGTCGGACTCTCCTGGGCGCACGGTTCTCGCTACAGCGGGGGAAACCAGCGGGCGGGCGGACTGACTTCGGAGGGCCGCGAACTCGTCCGCGCACTCGACGACTCGGGCATCGCCCACGACGTCTCCCATCTTTCGGACGACTCGCTGGATGACCTGCTCGCGGAGGCGAGGGGCCCGATCGCCTCGAGTCATTCCAATGCGAGGAAACTGCTTCCGGAGGGAACGGGTGCGATCAGGCACCTCCGAACCGACCACGCGAAAGCGATCGCCTCACGCGGAGGGATCGCGGGGATCAACCTCTACGGACGGTTCCTCACTCGAAGCGCCCGCGCACAACTGCAGGACGTCATCGATCACATCCACTGCCTCGCCGATGCCTTCGGACGGGAGCGGATCGGACTGGGCAGTGATGCCGATGGGGGGTTCACGCCGCAGGAACTGCCGCGATCCCTCGAACGCCCCGAGGACTACGCACGGATCGCCCTCGCCCTGGCGGATGAGGGCTGGACGGAGGATGAGCTCGATTCGTTCCGCAGCGGGGCCTGGCGTGGTTTCCTCGCCCGCGTTCCGGCCATGGCCTGAGCAAGACGACTCAACCGAGGTTCAAGGCACTGCGCCGGTTGTTCAGCGCGAGGGTGCGAGGTCGACCGTCGACTTCCTCCAGCAGATGCAGGAAGAGCCCGGTCTTCTGGAGGTCGCTGGCTTCCGCGGCATCCTCCACCAGCAGATCGAGGCGGACCCCCCGCTGCTCGAATGGCGCGAGCCCCGGAAGCACCGCCTCGAGGAGGCTTCGGTTGGTGATCGCCCAGGCTTCCGCCGCTCGCAGCGAACGGAATGAGGATTCATGCGCGACGAGGTGGAGGTGGTGATCCTCATCGAGCGCGAGTTCGATCCGCTGATCGACCGGACAGGGCAGATCGATCACGGTCAATCCCGGAATGAGGTTGGCGAGGCATCCCCGCGAATCGAAGGCTTCCTCGGATCGCTCGACGTCGGGGCCAAGGCCCCCTTCGTCCTCGAGCACCCGGGTGGTGGCTTCCGCGGGAACGGGCTGAGGTTCGGTGGGACGCGCGGCCTCGGAAGCGGCAACCGGCTCGAATCGCTCCTCGAGTGCACGACGTTCATCCTGCAATGCTTCAAGCTCGCGTGCATCAGGGCCCGCAACCGGGACCTCGGCGAGCGACTCCAGAACCCCCGAGAGGGGATCGAGTCCGGGTGCGGACTCGGTCACGTCTCCACGGGAGTCGAGCAAATCGTCGGCCGTGCCCGCTGCGAGTTCGATGGCCTCGGCTTCCGGCAGATCACCGGGCTCTTCGGAGGAACCGCAGGTCCGGTCCAGGGAGGCACGCCGGAGTTCAGCCACGAAACGCTCGGTTCCGTAGGTCTGTCCCACCTCGACGTCGTGCCAGTCACCGGCGCTGGAGCCCGTCGAATCCGGCCCCATCGAGGGGATGACCTGAATCAACGGAAGGGCGAACTTCAGGAATCGCTCGGCGGTCTCACCGATGCGGGCGGCGATCATCCGGGCTTCGGATTCCCGAGTTCCGGCAACCACGATCCCCATCCGGGGCGCGGGCAACTCCGCGGCCCGGGCGACCTCCACCAGCTCCTTCGAGCGACGGTAGGCCTCGATCTTCGCGGCTTCGTCGGCACCGGTCATGATCGTGACGGGGAGCTCCGTCTCCAGAATCGTCTCGTCGTCGTCGAGCGCCCGCGGTTCGATGAGCACCCGGTTCACGTGCAAGGCGAGCCAGTTGACGATGTCCTGGATTCGATCGGAGGAGCCTTCCGGAAGATCGGTCGTCCCGGCGCAGCCCCCGAAGACCTGCACCGTGCAGGTCTTGTACCCGAGCTGGACGAGCGCGACCGGACCATCCTCGGCGGCGACCCGACGGGCGTACTCGGGTGCCCAGAGCTTCGCCCAATGCGGCAGGTTGCCGAGGAAGAGAAGCTCCAGGCCAAGGGGTGGGATCTTCGACGCCTGGGTCGAATCATCATCGGTGCTCGTGGATGCGCGGGGATGTGACCGTCGATCACGGTCGATCGTCATCTTCGCGCGGGCCGGACTCAGGGTCGAGCCCGAGCACTCCGTGAGCTCCGGCTGGGACACGAATCCGTTGATGATGTCGTTGATGGGATCGTTGGAGGTCATGGCCGGGGTCCAGCTGGCTGGGGTGATCGAAGGGTCAGGAGGAGGCGGGTATCTCGAACACGCAGGTGGTCGCGTCGCCCTCCACCGAGGCCTGACCGTGGGGATCCGCGGTCGGAGCGCCGTCAACGATAAGGCGGTAGCGATAGGTTCCGGGGGCAAGTGGCAGGATGACCTCATGCACGCCGTCGGCAGTGCAGGTCATCGCCTCCCCATCGGCATCCCACTGGTTGAACTCACCGGTGATCGCCAGACGGGTTCCCAGGGAAGCGGGTTGACGAAAACACGCGCCCTTCGCCGTGGGAAACACGCCGAAACGAGGACCTCCACCGGCAGAATCCACACTGGCCTCGTAGGGGTCGACGACCAGGGACTGGAGGCCCTTCGAACCGGAACGCACTCGGTCCAGCACGCCTTCGGGGAGCCGCTGGACGTCGAACACCACACCCTTGTCCGCGGTGCCCTCGGTCCGGCCCACCCGCTGGAGCACCGCCTGCACCCGCTCGTTTCGCTCGGGGACGGGGGTCGAGGGTTGGGATTCCTTGATCGAGGCCGGGGCGGGCTCCTGCGATGCGGGGCGAGGATCCTCCTCGCGAAGGGTGGCCGCATCAGCCGATTCCAGACGCAACCGAGCCTGCTCGGTGGCGACGGTCGTCTGCTGGTGGCCGAGAATCCATTCCGCAAGCCCCGCGAAGTCCTCCGCCGCCGCGGAATCGGGCGCGAACTGCTGGATCGGCTGGCCCATGCTGGCCGCTTCCCTCAGCGCTTCGTGTTCCCGGATCACGCGTGGTGCCATCTGGTCGCCGAAGCGGCTCTGCATCGCGGAGAGGATGTTCTCCGAACGGGCGGAGCGCTCGTTGTGCATGGTCGGCAGGAGGAAGAAGTCCAGAGGACGGCCGATGCGCTTCACGACGGTGTCGATCGTCTTCGCCTGGCGCACCGCACCCTTGAGGGCGAAGTAGCCGGTCTCGACCGGAATCAGGGTCTCATCGGCGGCGCGCAGGGCGTTGAAGGTCAACCAGCCAATCGCAGGCGGACAGTCGACGATGCAGACATCGAAGCGATCCTCGACCAGCTCCAGCACCCGCAGCAGTCGGCGATCCCGGTCATGATCCTCCGCGTGCTCGTGGTCGGCGCTCTCGAAATTGGTGAGGCGGACGGTGCTCGGGATCAGGTTCAGACCGCTGCCGACCTCCCAGATCATCTCGTCCACCAGGTCCGGCTCGTAGGTGAGGTTCGCCTCGAGGGCGTCCTCGATGCCCCGGGTGATGGAACCCTCCGGTACCCCGAGCCCCGCGGCGCAGTGTCCCTGAGGATCGAGATCGATCAGCAGCACTCGCAATGAGCGATGGGCGAATTCAGCGCTGAGATTGATCGCCGTGGTCGTCTTGCCACAGCCACCCTTCTGATTGACCAACGCGATCGTCCGCACGACGGAACCTCCAGAGTCCTCTTATCGGAACACCCGGAGGATCGTCTGCAATATCCGCCTTCGGTCAGTCGGCGCCCACGGCGTGCCAGGCCTCGGCCAGAAGCTCGGGGGTCGGATCCGGATGAAGCCTGACCGAGCCACGCCCGTCGGGCACCACGATCGTCAGAGTGCCGTTTCGGACCTTCTTGTCCCAGCCCATGCGCTCGATCAATTCGCCGACGCTGCATTTCGCGGACAGCCGAGTGGGCAGTTCGCATGCTTCGAGCGTCGCCTCGAGGTGACGGGATTCCTCCTCGGACCAGCTTCCGAGAGCGCGCGCACAGGCACCGGCCGCGACCAGGCCGATCGCGACCGCTTCGCCGTGCTTGAGACCGAGCTCGGGCACCGTCTCGATCGCATGCCCGAAGGTGTGCCCGAGATTGAGGAATGCCCGAGCGGACGTCGCCTCGCCGCCCGCCTGCTCACGTTCATCGAGGCCGACGATCCCCGCCTTGACCGCGGCACTGCGCCGAACCAGGTCTTCGCAGGCCGAGACCTCCCCGGCCAGGATCGAGGGTGCGAGCGCGGCCAGTTCATCGAGCAGCGCCCAATCGGCGATCAGTCCGTGCTTGATGCACTCGGCGAGTCCGCAGGCCAGTTCGCGGCGAGGCAGGCTCGCAAGCACTTCCGGATCACTCAGCACTGCGAGCGGCTGCCAGAAGGCGCCCACCAGGTTCTTCCCGAGGGTTCCGTCGGGCAGTGGCAGGTTCACTCCGGTCTTGCCCCCGATCGCGGCGTCCACCATTGCGAGCAGGGTCGTCGGCACGTGGACGAGGGCGATGCCCCGCAACCAGCTGGCGGCGACGAATCCCGCGAGGTCGCCGACGATGCCCCCACCCACCGAAACCACCACGCTCGATCGATCGATGTGTTCCCGTGCCGCCGCCTCCAGAAGTGCGGAGAGCGCGGGAAGTGACTTGTTGGTCTCGTGTGCCTCGACGGTTCCGAACGCAAGGCCGAACCCCGCCTCTTCCAGAGAGGCGGCAACGTCTTCCGCGAAGGTCTCCGAGACCGCTTCGTCCGCGATCAGCAGGACCCTGCGCCCGGGAGCATCGCCGACCAGCGCCCTCAGCATGGCACCACAGCGCGAACGAATGCCGGCCTCCACGGAGACCTGGTAGGAGCGATCCTCAAGTCGTACATCGATGGTGCTCACGAGGCACCTCCCTTGTCAGGATGATCGTGTCTGGAGCGAAGTACGTCGAGTGCCCTGGCGGGTTCGTCCGGAAGTTCGGGGTCATTGGGGGAACTTCCCCCCACCACCCGCGGCCCGGCGGGCATCCGGCGCCGAGTGCGTGATGCCCCCGCCAGACGCCTGAGCACGATCCAGCAGAACCCGAGCCCGAGGAGCAGCGCGGGCAGTGCGTACGCCATCGGTTGCCGCGACGCGGCGGGAACCCGTCGCGCCACGACGGCGGGATAGCGACGGAGCATGCCGTCGCGAGCGACCGCGGAGAGCCGCTTGTAGAAGCGACCCTCGAAGCGGGCCCGATCGCCGGGCGAACCCTCGTCGCTCGCCGGGACGAAGACCGCCACCACGCGTTCGTCCGGCAGACGAACGAACAGTTCGCACATGGTGTCCCAGGGCCGCGCAAGCTCGGTGCGCTGCTCCACTCGACCCTCGAGGACCAGCGGGATGCCGCGATGGTCATCCGGAGACTCCACCAGAATCGCCCAGGTCTCCGCCGGGAGGAGGGAGCCGGTGGACCCGGCTGGTTCGCCCGCTCGTCGCAGCAGCTCCTCGACCAGCACCGAGAAGGCGGCTTCCTGGTGGTCGCGATCATCCACCGCGGTGGTGAGAATCGCCCGGCTGGTCGCATCCAGGGGCGGAAGGGCGAGGGCGACCGAAGCGAGCAGGCCGAGGAGGAGGCTTGAAATGACCGGGATTCGAGCCACGTGCGACTCCTGGATGTGCACGGTTTCCAGGGATTGGAGTGAAAAAAATCGGGCGCGGTTCCGGTGAAGGAACCGCGCCCTGCATGACCCCAAGGGGATTCGAACCCCTGTTCCCAGGATGAAAACCTGGTGTCCTGGACCTGACTAGACGATGGGGCCGTCAGACCTATCTTATCGCGGAGTTCGCTGGGGGCAAGGACCCCGCACCCACTCTCCATCCTGCTACGCTTCCGCGATGAGCCAACCACCGCCAATCATCCTGTGCGCCCTCGAGGTGGAGCGCAAGGCCCTCTCGGGCTCCAGCCTGCCCGATGAGGTGCTGGTGGAATGCTGCGGACCCGGCCGGGAGGGTGTCGCCCGGTGGGCCGGGGCGCATCGTCGGCTCGACCGACCCGTGATTCTCGCGGGGCTGGCGGGAAGCCTGGTGGCGGACCACGTCCCGGGAGACGTGGTGGAGGTCGAGGCGGTGGTGAGCCCCAGCGTTCCCCGGACCGAGACCCGCTGGCGGTTGCCGGATGCGCTGGGCGTTCCTCGGGTGGACGGCACGTCCAGTACCCGACTGGTGAATTCCCGACCCGCGAAGCGTGCCCTCCATGCGACCCTGAACGCCTCGATCGTCGACATGGAGTCCCTGACCTTCGTGGCAAAGGGCATCGAACTGGGGTGGACGTTCGGAATTCTCCGCGCGATCAGCGACGGCCTGGACGACACGCTGCCACCGGGGTGCGACCGATGGGTGGACCATCGCGGTCGGGTCTCGATCGGGGCGATTGCGGGCAGTGTGCTGCGAAGCCCCTCGCTGGTCGGTCGCCTGCGCGAGATGAACCGGGTCACGAACACCGCGATGAACCGACTGGGTGCGGTGCTCTCGGAGGCGCTGTCGAGAGGACCCGTGGGATGAAGACACCCGAGGCACACTCCGAGACGGTGCTGCTCTTCGGGGGGACCTTCGATCCGCCCCACCGAGCACACACCACCCTGCCGCTGGCGGCCGCGGAGTCGATCGGTGCCGATCGGGTGGTCTTCATTCCCGCCAACGTCAATCCCCAGAAGACCGAGACCCCGCCGACGCCGGTGGCCCACCGCATCGGCATGCTGGAGGCTGCACTCAAGGGAACCACCAACACCACGATCAGCCGCATCGAAGTCGATCACCCCGGACCCAGCTGGACGATCGACACCCTTCGGAGGTTGGTCCGGGAACCTGCTTTCCGGGACGCCAGGCTTCGATTGCTGATCGGCGCGGACCAGGCACTGAACTTCACCACCTGGAAAGAGTGGCAGCAGGTCGAGCAGATGGCCGAACCAGTGGTGATGCCACGTCCCCCCCACTCCCGAAACGCCCTGAGCGCCGAATACCAGCGGCTCCACCCCGACCGCGCCGGGCTCTGGCTCGCCAGGACCCTGGAGCTCCCGATGCTCGATGATCGCTCCACGGACATCAGAACCCTGATCGCGGAGGGCCGGTCTCTGAATTCCCTGCTGGCCCCCGAGGTCGAAGACTACGTTCGTGAACATCGACTCTACGGTTGGGGGGATCCTCCGGCTAGGATCAATGCATGAGCCAGGCTTCCTCCACCATCCATTCCGTGGCGTTCGTCAGTCTCGGCTGTCCCAAGAATCTCGTGGACAGCGAGAAGATGCTCGGCACGCTGGCCCAGAGCGGACTCGAGCTGGTGTCGGATCACGACCAGGCCGACGCGATCGTGGTGAACACCTGCGGGTTCATGGAGGCCTCGAAGGACGAGTCGCTCGACGTGATCCGCGAAGCGATCGAGCGCAAGCAGGCCGGAGGCCCCCGCCGGGTGGTGGTTGCCGGCTGTCTGGTGCAGCGTCATCGAGCGAAGCTCCTGGAATGGGCCCCTGGCATCGACGCGATGATCGGGGTCTTCGACCGCGACCACGTGCTCGAAGCAGTGCGGGGCAGCGCTCCGCCCCGGGAAAACGCGATCGAGGACCCGGATGCGCCGCGGTACTGGATCGCCGGCAACGCCCTCCAGGCGGCGGGCGAACGAGGCATGAAGACCACCGGGCTGACCGTCCACGGCAAGGACGGCAAGGGGATCGGGTACTTCGAGGACGACCGACAGCGGATGCGTCTGACCCCCCGCCACTGGGCCTACCTCCGGGTCTCCGAAGGATGCAATCAGTCCTGTGCGTTCTGCACGATCCCCTCGATTCGCGGCAAGATGCGTTCCAAGGGCGTCGATCGGATCCTCGAGGAAGCGCGCACCCTGGTGAACGAGGGATGCTTCGAACTGAACCTGATCGGACAGGACACCACCAGCTTCGGCTACGACATCGGGTACGAGCCCGGGCTGGTGGGCATGCTTGAGTCGGTCGATGGGATTCTGGAGGAGGCCGGAGGTGGCTGGGCGCGACTGATGTACGCCTATCCCACGTTCTTCGATGATGCGATGATCGACGCGATCGCGCGGCTCAGGAACGTGGTCAACTACATCGACATCCCGCTGCAGCATGCGAGCGATCCGATGCTTGATGCGATGAGACGCAACGTGCGCGCCCGGGAACAGAGGGAGCTGATCGAACGCCTGCGCGAGCGGATTCCCGGCATGGCGATCCGGACCACCTTCATCACTGGATTCCCCGGGGAGACCGAGGACGACCACCGACAGTTGATGGAGTTCGTCGAGGACATGGAGTTCGAGGCGATGGGCGTCTTCCGCTATTCCCGCGAGAAGGGCACCCCTGCGGGTCGCATGGACCAGGACCCCGAACTGCACGTGCCCGACGAGGTGAAGCTCCAGCGTGAGGAGGAGTTGATGCTGCTGCAGCAGCGCATCGCCTTCGAGAACGCCGCCTACCTCGCGGAGCAGAAGGTCCAGCTGGACATCCTGGTCGACGACTCCGCCCAGGGTGCGACCGAAGGGCGGGCCACTCCCGGGGTGAGCGGCCAGAACTCGCTTCTGTACGTCGGTCGGGCCTACCACCAGGCCCCGCAGATCGATTCCCTGACCTACCTGGCTTCCCAGCAACCGCTCAGCCCGGGGGAGCTGGTCCGGTGCACGGTCGTGGGAAGCGATGGGTACGACCTCGTCGCTCAACCCACCGCAGAACTCGAACAAGGGCTCTCACTTCCGGTCGTCGGCTCCTGAGTCCCGCTGTGATCGCCTATCATTCAGGACCCCACTCCGCCGACGTCCCGTACAGGAATCGAATCGCCCGTGAAGATCCGTAATTTCTCGATCATCGCCCACATCGACCACGGCAAGAGCACCTTGGCGGATCGTCTGCTGCAGGAGACCCGGGCGGTCGATGAACGCAAGCAGAAGGACCAGCTGCTGGACTCGATGGACCTCGAGCGGGAACGCGGGATCACGATCAAGGCCGCGGCGGTGAGCGTCCCCTGGGACTTCGAGGAGGAGACCTACCAGCTGAACTTCATCGACACCCCGGGGCACGTCGACTTCACCTACGAGGTCTCCCGCGCCCTGACCGCCTGCGAGGGAGCGGTGCTGGTGGTCGATGCCGCCCAGGGCATCCAGGCCCAGACCGTCGCCAACGCGTACCTCGCGGTGGAGAACGACCTGGAACTGATCCCGGTGATCAACAAGATCGACCTTCCCGCCGCGGATCCCGATCGCGTCGCGATGGAGATCGAGCAGGTCTTCGGCCTGCCCGCGGAGGACTGCATTCTGGTCTCGGCGAAGACCGGTCAGGGCATCAAGGAACTGCTCGACGCGATCTGCGAACGATTCCCCGATCCACCGGAACCCAAGACCGACAAGCTGCGCGCACTCATCTTCGACAGCCACTACGACGACTACCGGGGCGTGGTGGTCTCGACCAGGGTCTTCGACGGCAGGCTGGAACTGGGCCAGAAGATCCTGATGATGGGAACCGGGCGGCACTGGACGGTGACCGACCTCGGAAAGAACACGCCGTTTCCGGTGCAGGTGAAGACCCTCGAGACCAACGAGGCCGGATGGATGGTCGCATCGATCAAGACGCTCGGGGATGTCCGGGTGGGTGACACGGTGACCATGCTGAACAACCCCGCTCCGGAGGCGCTGCCCGGGTACGAGGAACCCAACCAGATGGTCTTCTGCGACTTCTACCCCTCGAGCTCCGTGCAGGGCGGCAAGAAGAGCGATTTCGAGACCCTCCGCGAGGCGATCGAGAAACTGCACCTCAACGATGCCAGCTTCACCTTCGAGGCCCAGCATTCCGAGGCACTCGGCTTCGGATTCCGCTGCGGCTTCCTCGGACTGCTCCACATGGACATCGTCCAGGAACGTCTCGAACGCGAGGGCAATGTGGAGATCGTGCAGACCGCACCGACCGTCTCCTACATGGTCGACATGCGCGACGGTACCAGCGTCGAGATCCAGAACCCCGCGGACCTGCCCGATCCGAGCAAGATCGAGGGGATTCGCGAGCCGATCGTGAAACTCGAGATGATCTGCCCCAACGAGAACATCGGCGACCTGATGAAACTCTGCGACGGTCGTCGCGGGATCTTCAAGGGCCAGCAGTTCCTGAGCGAGAAGCGGCAGATCCTGGACTTCGAACTCCCCCTCGCGGAGATCATCTACGACTTCTACGACAAGCTGAAGTCGATCACCCGGGGCTACGGCACCATGGACTACGAGATCACCGGCTATCGGCGGGACAACCTCGTCAAGGTCTCGATCATGGTCAATGGCGAGCCGGTCGAGGCGCTCAGCCTGATCTGCCATCGCCTGACCGCGGAAGTCCGCAGCCGAGCGATCCTGAAGAAGCTTCGGAAGCAGATCGATCGGCACCAGTTCGAGATCGCACTGCAGGCCGCGATCGGTGGCAAGATCATCGCTCGCGAATCGGTGAAGGCACTGCGAAAGAACGTCACCGCCAAGTGCTACGGCGGCGACATCACCCGCAAGCGGAAGCTGCTCGAGAAGCAGAAGGCCGGCAAGCAGCGGATGAAGACCATCGGAAGCGTGAACATCCCGCAGGAAGCCTTCATGGCCGTGCTGGAACAGGAATGACGCCAACCAGGCCCCGAGCCTCTACCGGAGAAACCGACCATGCGCATGATTGACCGTACCCTTCTGATCGTGGCCCTTGCCGTCGCGACCCTCGCTCTGCTGAGGCCCGGCACCTCGACCACGATCGCGGACGCGATGATCCGAGGGTTCGAGACCCTCGGACCGGCCGACTCGCTCGAACTCACCGGAGAGCCTCCGCTGGTCGTGCGCAACGAGGACAGTCGCATCGCCTGGGGGGAGCAACCGACCTCCCGGGCGTGGAGCATCGGTGCGGTGCACATCGACGCGGTCATCAAGAAGCTGCTCCAGACCGAGGACTACCTCGGCGAGCGCCAGGAGATGGAGAACGAACTCAAGGAACTCGAGCAGGAGTTCAACGACCAGGCGATGGCGATCCAGGAGGAGTACGGGGAGATCGGTGAGGACGACCCCAGCTTCCCCGAAGCCCAGGGACGCATGCAGGCCCTGATGCAGGAGTACCAGCAGTTCACCCAGGTCGCACGAGGTCGGATCACCCAGCTGGAGGCCACCCAGCTGGAGCGCAGCTACCGGGAGCTGATCGAGGCCACGGAGATCGTCGCCGATCAGCGTTCGATCGACTTCATCTACCGGTTCATCCCGACCGAGGAACCGTTCGGGACCCAGAACTCCGATCAGGCGCTGCTGCAGATCCAGCTGCGGACGTTCCTGAAGTACCCCGAGGCCGTGGACATCACCCAGCACGTCATGGACGAGCTCGATCTCGAATAGCCTCGGCGATCCGAGCCTCGAACGCCCCGCGCAGCACCCCACGGACCGTCTCCATCGTGGGGCAGGCGTCGCCCAGCTCCGCGCGCAGGCTGGTGACCGATCGATCATGAAGCCCGCAGGGAACGATCAGGCGGAAATGATCGAGGTCGGGATCGACGTTCAGGGCCAGACCGTGCATCGAGCACCACCGACTCAACCGAACGCCGAGCGCGGCGATCTTGCGGGCGGTCGGTTCTCGGGGATCGATCCAGACTCCGGTGGCATCGGGGTCCCGCCCCGCCTCGATCCCGAACACCGCGAGGGTGCGGATGACCACGTCCTCCAGCAGGCGCATGTAGGGATGGATCCTCAATCCCAGAAGGGTCAGGTCCAGGATCGGGTAGGCGACCAACTGGCCCGGGCCGTGGTAGGTGATGTCTCCACCTCGATCGGTCTCGACCACCTGGATCCCATCGGCGGCAAGCAGCTGCGGCGTCGCGAGCAGGTGCTCGCGAATCCCGGGACGCCGGGTGAGGGTGATCACGGGGGGATCGTGCTCGAGCAGAAGAATCCGAAAGCCGGGGTGATCACGCCCCGAAGCAGCACCTCGGGCCGCCACCACCTCGGCGTGTCGGGCACGCTGGATCTCGAGGGCCTCCGCATAGCCGATGCGGCCAAGGTCCTCGAAAACCAGCGGAGCGGGGTTCGGCGGCGGAGCGCTCATGCACCCAGCGTAGCGTGCGGAGAGATATCGCTGGGGATTATGGCACTCCTGAGCCTCCCGGCGGTACACTGTCGGCGTGCCGAAGATCCACCCTACAGCCATCATCGACGGTGACGTCGAACTCGCGGACGACGTCGAGATCGGGCCGCGCTGCACGATCTCCGGAACGGTGTCGATCGGTTCGGGCTCTCGACTCGTCGGGGACTGCTGGATCACCGGACCGACCCGGATCGGATCCGGCAACGTCATCTACCCCTTCACCACGATCGGCTTCACCCCGCAGTCCCGCTCGGTCGATCCCGGTCACGAGAGTCCCGGGGTCCTCATCGGCAACGACAACGTGATTCGCGAGCACGTCACGATCAATCGTGCCCTCACCAACGAGGCACCGACCACCCTCGGGAACAACAACTACATCATGGCCCAGGCCCACGCCGGTCACGACACCCAGGTGGGGAACAACGTGACCATGGCGAATTCCGTCCAGCTGGCCGGCCATACGATCGTGGAGGACCATGTGAACATCGGTGGCGGCACCTGCGTCCACCAGTTCGTGCGACTCGGGTTCGGGGCGATGCTCAGCGGAGGTGCGGCCACCACCCACGACGTCCTCCCCTGGTTCGTGATCACCGCGACGAACATCGCGGCCAGCGTGAACCTGGTCGGCATGCGTCGGCTGGGCATGAGCGCGGAAGAGATCGCGATGGTCCGCTGGGTGTTCAAGATCATCAACCGGCGCGGGCTCTCGGTGCCAACGGCGATCGACGAGATCCGGCAGAGGGCCACGGAGACCCGAGACCCGGTGCTCCAGCGGATCACCGACTTCCTCGACCGCTCGGAACGCCCGATCTGCACCGCGTTCCATTCCCGATCCCGAAGTGGGTACGACGCACGCCCCACCACGTGACGCCGCCCCCAACCCCGCAAGGATGCGCCGTTGTCGATCGCCTTTCAGGTCCTGGGCTCCTCGAGCAGTGGCAATGCCACCCTGCTCTCCTTCCGGACCGACCATGCCCACCACCACCTGCTGCTCGATGCGGGACTGGGGCCGCGCACCGTGGCCGGGCGGATGAAGGAACTCGGGCTCGAGGGCAGGACGATCGAGGCAATCGTCCTCACCCACGCGGATTCCGATCACATGCGATCAAGTTGGACCCGAACCCTCCAGCGCACCCGCACTCCGGTCCATGTCCCCCGCGCGCACCTCGCCGAGGCGGAACGCAAGGGCGTACCCCCCGACCTGCTGAGACCCTTCGATCGAGCGTTTCAGCCCGTTGCGGGAGTCGAGTTCGATCCGATCCGCACCCCGCACGACCAAACGGGCAGCGCGGCGTTCAGGATTCGCTGCGGTGACGCCAGTCTGGGGTGGGCCACCGACCTGGGAAGCGTGGAACCCGCCCTGCTCGAGCACCTCGCGGGGGTGGACGCCCTGGGCATCGAATCGAACTACGACCCCGTGATGCAACGAGAATCCGGCCGATCCCCCTACCTGATCGAGCGCATCATGGGTGGCCGAGGGCACCTGTCCAACCAGCAATGCCTCGAGGCGGTCCGAACCCTCGCCGATCGGCCCGCGGAGGCCCGACCACTGGGCGCCGTCGTCCTCCTGCACCTCTCACGGGACTGCAACTGCCGGGAGCGCCTTCGCCGGTTCTGGGAGCGAAACGTCCCGGAACTCGCGGATCGAATGGAGATCAGCTGGCCGAACCAGCCGGGGTCCCGGGTGGAACTGGACCTGCCCCGGCCGGATCCGGTTCAACTCGGACTCTTTGCCTGACAATTGAACACCGAGCGTCGCGAACTCGATATTCTCGACGGCGAACATGAGCGATCGAATCCTCCACGAATGCGGCCTCGCGGTGGTCCGACTGAGAAAGGACCTCTCGTGGTATCGCGAGCAGTACGACGACCCCTTCTGGGGATTGCATCGCCTGTTCCTGTTGATGGAGAAACAGCACAACCGCGGCCAGGACGGGGCGGGCATCGGAACCGTCAAGTTCGACATGCAACCGGGTGATCGGTTCATGGAGCGCCTGCGCTCCGCCAAGACCAACCCGATCGAGCGCCTCTTCGATCGTGCGATGGGGCCGGCCTCGCGCCTTTCACAGAAGCAGTTGCGCGAGCTCGACGACGTCTCCCTCAAGCGACGGGTGCCGATGCTCGGAGAGGCGATGATCGGCCACCTGCGTTACGGCACCCACGGAGGCCAGACCACCGACGCCTGCCATCCCCTGGTGAGACGCAACAACGTCGCCAGCCGAAACCTGGCCCTGGCCGGCAACTTCAACCTCACCAATGCGGCCGAGCTCCACCAGCGCCTGGTCGAGTACGGCCTCCACGTCGTGGGGGAATCGGACACCCAGGCGGTGATGGAACGCATCGGCTACATGATCGACCGGGAGCACAACATGCTCTCCAGCACGATGGGCGAGGGTTCGTTCGCCAACCTGCGCGGCCGGGAACTGGCGACGGAGGTCTCCCGGCAGCTCGATCTTCTGAGGATCCTCCGCAAGGCCACCGCCGACTTCGATGGCGGCTGGGTCCTGGGGGGCCTGCTGGGCAACGGGGACCTCTTCACCTGCCGGGATCCGGCGGGGATCCGACCCGCCTTCCTCCACGTCGATTCGGAAGTGATCGCGGTGGCCAGCGAGCGCCCGGCGCTGTGCACCGTCTTCAACGTCGATCCCAGCGAGGTGCAGGAACTCCCACCGGGACACGCTCTGATGATCAAGCGTGACGGAGACTACGAAGTCAAGCCCTACATCGACCCGCTCCCGCCGAGGCGCTGCACCTTCGAACGGATCTACTTCAGCCGGGGCAACGACCGAGACATCTACCAGGAACGCAAGAACCTGGGACGCAATCTCGTCCCACGCATTCTGGAGGAGATCGACGACGATCTGGACCATTCGGTCTTCGGGTTCATCCCCAACACCGCCGAAACCGCCTACCTGGGCATGCTCGAAGGCCTCCAGGCACATGCCCACCGGCGCGCGGTCGACGACATCCTCGAACTGGTCCGAAATGGATCGGCCGATCGCACCGCCATCGAGCAGGCGCTCTCGGCATCCCCTCGTGCGGAGAAGATCGCGCAGAAGGACCAGCGTCTGAGGACCTTCATCACGCATGACTCGGCCCGGAAGAATCTGGTCGGTCACGTCTACGACCTGACTCGGGGAATCGCCTCGAACCGGGACACCCTGGTGGTGATCGACGATTCGATCGTCCGGGGGACCACCCTTCGGGAATCGATCATCACGATGCTTTCGAGACTGAACCCACGCAAGATCGTCATTGCATCCAGCGCCCCACCGATCATGTACCCGGACTGCTACGGCATCGACATGAGCCAGCTGGGACGCTTCATCGCGTTCGAGGCGGCGGTGGACCTGCTGCACGAACGAGGCGAACAGGGGCTCCTCGAAGAAGTCGAAACCGCCTGCCTTCAGCAGGAGAAACTGCCAAACGGCGAACTGGTCAACCACGTCGCTCGACTCTACGAACCGTTCACCCACGAGGAACTCTCCCAGCGCATCGCCCGGCTGATCCATTCCGACCAGCTGGAATGGGATGGCGAGATTTCCGTGGTCTATCAGACGGTGGAGGGGCTTCGCCAAGCGATGCCGGAGTTCACCGGAGACTGGTATTTCACGGGTAACTACCCTACTCCCGGTGGTTTACGGGTCCTGAACACGGCCTATCTCAAATGGCGACGCAACGACGAAAGTCGCGCGTATGAGTCCTCAATCGCCCCTCATTGAGCCTCAGCGGCATTTTTGGGCCCAAACGCGGTCTCGAGGATGACTCCGTACCCTTTCCCAACGGCTCCCGAATCTTGACGTGGAGGCGATCTGGTGGTTCAATGCTCGACTCGACTTCCCCCACTGGGAAGGTCTGTTTCGTCTCTTCTTGCTCCATAGAACCCGGAAGGAACCCCATGGCCCGATACCTGGGACCCAAGGTCAAGCTCTCCAGACGCGTCGGCGTGCCGATCGCGGACATCCCCAAGCACACCTCCAAGCGACAGCTGTCCCCGCCCGGGATGCACGGCTTCCGCGGACGACGTGTGAAGGACTATGGCATCCGCAAGGATGAGAAGCAGAAGCTCCGCTACCACTACAACGTGATGGAGAAGCAGTTCCGCCGATACCTCGCGGAAGCGACTCGGCGCCCCGGCAACACCGGGGAGAACCTTCTGCAGCTGCTCGAATGCCGCTTCGACAACGTGATCCGTCGGGCCGGCTTCACCCGGACGATCTGGGCGGCACGACAGTTCGTGGTGCACGGACACCTTCTGGTCAACGGCAAGAAGGTCGACCGGCCGAGCTACCGACTCTCCCCCGGAGACGTCATCACCGTTCGCGGCAAGGATTCGTCCACGAAGCTCGCCCGCGAGAACATGGAAAGTCTGGCCGGCCACATGGTGCCCGGTTGGCTGGAAGTGAACCCCGCGGAACTCACGCTGAAGGTCGTGGCCCAGCCCACTTCGGACCAGATCCCGTTCGATGTGAACACGAACCTCATCGTCGAATTCTATCGCTAGTCCTCGGACGCAGGCTCCACCGCATCAGTCGATCACGGGCGCTGCCCACGGAAGGTCGTCATGTTCAAGTTCCTCCGTCAATACCAGGGTTGGATCCTCGCGGTCTTCGGCACGATCCTCCTCATCAGCTTCCTCCTCCCTCAGGCGATTCAAGGCCTCTCCCAGTACGCGGCGCAGACCGGTGGCGACTGGGCGGAAGTCGGCGATGGCGAAACCGTCACCACCGGACGCCTCCAGGAACTGCAGGCCGAGCTGCGCATCCTCGAACTGGCGAGCAATCCGTTCATCAACGCACTGGGTGCGGCGAACGACCCCGCCTACTGGTATCTGCTGAGCCGGGAAGCCGAACAGGCGGGACTGGTCGGAGGCCCCGGGTCCGGCGAACGAATGGCCGAATCGATGAGCCTGCAGTCCAACGGTGCGGTGAGCCCGACCACGCTCATCGCCCGCATGCAGGGAACCTCCGGTTTCAACACCCAGAAGGCCCTGCAGACCCTGGCCAAGATCCAGGGTGTGGGACGGCTTTCGCAGCAGTTCCAGACCGCGGCTCGTTTCTCAGACGTGCGTCTCCAGAACACCGCGGCGAAACTCGGCATGGCCGTCGACGCGGACCTGCTCATCCTCGATGCGAAGCGGGCCCCGGAAGACAGTGACGAGGAATCATCGGAAGCACCGGACGAGGAATCCCTGCAGACCCAGTTCACGACCTACCGTGAAGTTCTTGCCGGGGATGGGGACACCGGGTTCGGATACAAGTTCGAGGACCGCGCGGAACTTGAATGGCTGATGGTCGATCGCGAACAGGTCTCCGAAGCCCTGACGAACGGTTCGGGAATCGACCCCATCACGATGCGCAAGGCGTTCATGCAGGATCCGGAACGCTTCGGTGCGATCGCCGTCGGTGGTGAGAAGCCCGCATTCAAGGACTACGAGAACTCCGTCCGACGCATCCTTGGCCAGGAGGAGCTGGACGATCGGATGAAGGAGATCGCGAAGTTCCTCAACGACCAGATCCAGCTGCCGCGGCGGGGACTGTCCCGAACCGGTGGCGAATACTCGCTGCCCGAGGACTGGGCGGAGCAGCGCGCCAACTACGACGAACTGGCGACCGCGATGGTCGAGGAGTTCGGTCTCGACACCCCCCCGTCCCTCGGAGTCTCCGACGGCCTGCTGACCGCCAGCGAGATCAATGCCATCGAGGGCCTCGGCCAGAGTCGGTCCAACAAGTTCGGAACCCGGGCGATCTCTCCCGGTGAATACGTGATGTCCGCCACCGAATTCGGGAAGCAGGACGTGATTCCCTCGCAGCTGGGCGTCTCGAGTCCGGTCTTCACCGACAACCCCGGAAACCTCTACATATTCCGCCTGATCAAGGCCGATCGGGAGCATCCTCCCGCGAACCTCGACGAGGTGCGGGACCAGGTCGAGCGGGACGTCCGCAACCTTGAGCGGTACCAGAAGCTGGTCGCGGAGATCCCCCAGCTCGAAGCCAGGGCCGCGGCGTCCGGACTCCAGACGATCGCGGAGGAGAACGACGTCGAGGTCAGGTTCCAGGCGAACATCGCCGAAGCGAATCCGCAGTTCCTCCGCTACGGCATCAAGTCCCCCACCAGGATCCTCGGATTGGCTCCGGAAAGCACCGTGGTCAATCAGATCATCGAGCGGAGCGAGGGCCTCGACTACACGATTCCGGCCGGCGACCTTCCCGCCTCGAAGCGGATCTTCTTCATTCCGGACGAGAAGAGCCTCTCGGTGATCGGTGTGCAGATCGCCTCCCTGAAGCCGATGACTCAGGAGAGCTGGCGCGAGCTCGCGGACTCCGAGGGACTCTTCGGAATCATGGCGAGCGAGGAGACGGCCAGCGACCTGCTGGAAACGTTCTCCCTGAAGGCCCTGCGCAAGCGTCACAACTTCCGCTACATGGATCGTGAGACCCAGGCGGCCGCGGAAGCGGAGGACGCTGGAATCAGCGTGGAGGACGGCGAGCAGTCTGATGACTCGACGACCGCCGATGCCTCGGATGCCCCGGCGACCACTTCGAGCTGACTCCGTCCGCAACCAGACCGACCGTGTTCCCCGGCGAACTTCCGCCGGGTGGACTCAACTGACCCGCGAGCCGGGAGGCACGGCCCCGTCGACCGCCAGCACCCGGACCTCGCGCTCATCACCCTCGCCGGTCATCTCGCTCGCGGCCAGGATCATGCCCTGGCTGATCTCGCCTCGGAGCTTGCGTGGCTCGAGGTTCGCCACGATCACCACCTGCTTCCCCACCAGGGATTCCGGCTCGTACCAGGCCTTGATCCCGGCGCAGACCTGACGTCCCTCCGGGGTCCCGTCATCGAGCGTCACCTTGAGGAGCTTGTCGGCGTTGGGGTGCGCCTCGCAGGCGGTCACGGTGGCGACACGGAAATCGATCTTGCTGAAGTGTTCGAAATCGATGTTGGGCAGTTGTTCGCTCATGGGTGTTGGATCTCGGGTCCTTGGCTTGGAGGTTCGAATTCGGGATGAAGGATGGTGTTCAGACACCGATCGCCGCGGCGTCCCGGTCGCTGAGCATCCCGCCATCGGATCGCTCCGCGACGGTGGGATCCCGCTTCCAGGAACGCTCGCATCGTGGTTCGTCGCGGAGGTCTTCGATCTCGATCGTACCGAGGCCATGCTGGAAACGCGCCCGACTCACTCCGCAGAGATCAGCGAAATCCTCGGCGAACGGCAGGAAGCGGTCCTCGGGATCGGGTACCACCACGCCGGCATCCAGCGGGTTCTCGATGCCGCGGGACTTCGCCTCCTCCAGTGCCTTGAGCACGCCCTCCATCTGGACCATGACCGCGGGCCATTCGGGAGCGCTCTCGTAGGAGAGGTCGAGGTGCGAGGACTCGAAGAATCGCACGTCCTCGCCATGCAGCTGCGCGAACGCCTCGTTGGCGGTGTGCGGGATGATCGGTCCCAGCAGTCGGCACAGGAGGTCGGCCAGGACGTGCATGGTGGTCTGGCACCGGCGACGGCGCGGGGAGTCCGGGGTGTCGCAGTAGAGACGATCCTTGACCGCGACGCAGTAGGTCGAGGAGAGCGCGTCGTTGCAGAAGTCGAAGAGGGCGAGATGCGCCTCGCGAAACGCGTACCGATGGAGGGCGTCACGCACGTGACGCTCGACCTGGGCGGCGTGGCCGAGTATCCAGCCATCGACGGTGTGGGGTTCGATGGAGTCCAGCGAGACCTGGTCCGACGTCGGATCGAAGTCGTCGAGGTTCGACAGGAGGAAGCGAAGGGTGTTGCGGACCTTCCGGTAGCTCTCCCCGGCCAGGCGGAAGAACTCCAGATCGACCTTCACGTCACCGTCGAACGCCAGGGAGGAGACCCACCAGCGACAGACGTCCGCCCCGTAGTCCTTCAACAGCGCCTCCACGGCGAGGGCGTTGCCCCCGGACTTGGACATCTTTCGTCCGTCCTTGTCGACCATGAATCCGTGGGTGAGCAGGGTCCGGTAGGGAGCGGCACCGGTCACGCCGGCGGCGGTCAGCAGGGACGCCTGGAACCAACCGCGATGCTGATCCGAGCCTTCGAGGTAGAGGTCGATCGGATAGCCGAGTGAACGTTCCCGGCACACGGAATTCCAGGTGGACCCCGACTCGAACCAGACGTCGAAGATGTCGTACATCTTCACCAGGTCCGAGAGGTTGAGATCGGCCGGGGCGTCGGGATCCGAAGAGGGGTCGTAGTCACCGAGCAGTTGCACCGGGGTCTCGAGGAACCAGGCATCGCTTCCCCGGGCGCGGAAGGCCGCTCCCACGGCACGAACGCTGGCCGGGGTCAGGAAGACCGAACCGTCCGGTCGACGGAACGAGGGTATCGGGAGTCCCCACGAACGCTGTCGCGAGAGGCACCAGTCCGGACGCGTCTCGAGCATTCCGACCATGCGGTTGCGGGCCCATTCCGGCACGAAGGAGACTTCCGACTGCACCGCATGCTGGGCGCGATCCCGCAAGGACGGGCCGTCGTCGAACGGACGATCGACCCCGATGAACCACTGTTCGGTCGCGCGGAAGATCACCGGAGTCTTGGCGCGCCAGTCATGGGGATAGCTGTGGGTGAACAGGTAGTCGTGGAAGAGGTGCCCGCTGTCGCGAAGCAGTTCCGTGACACGGGTGTTGGCCTCCCAGATCGAGAGACCCTGCATCCACTCGGGAACACTGTCGTCGTAGGTGCCATCCTCGAGAACCGGGCAGTAGATCGGCAGCCCCTCGCGCAGGCCGGTCCGGTAGTCGTCGGCGCCATGGCCGGGTGCGGTGTGGACCAGACCGGTTCCCCCTTCCAGAGTGACGTAGTCCGCGGCGACGATCGGGCCGACGCGATCGCAGAACGGGTGGTGGTAGCTCAGTCCCACCAGCTTCGAACCCGGACACGTCCCGATCACCTCGATCGACTCGGCGCCGGACTGCCGGGCGAGCGCATCCAGGAGTTCCTTCGCGACGACGGTCTCGCTGCCGTCGATGCGGGCCAGGACGTAGTCGAAGCGTTCATGCACCGCGATGGCCAGGTTCGCCACCAGGGTCCAGGGGGTGGTCGTCCAGATCATGAAGGAGGGCGTGACGTCCAGATCGACACCGAACGCGGCCGCGACCGCATCGCGATCAACCGCCTCGAACTCGACGTAGACCGAGGGGTCCTCCCGGTCCATGTACTCGAGCTCGGCCTCCGCCAGAGCAGTCCGGTTCTCCAGCGACCAGTGAACTGGCTTGAGGTCCCGATAGACCAGACCATGCCCGCAGAGATCCGCGAAGACGTCGAGAGTCGCGGCCTCGAATTCCGGACTCATCGTGAGGTAGGGGTGATCGTAGTCGGCGAAGGTGAGCAGCGACTCCATCTGGAGACGCTGGCGCTTGTGGAACTTCTCGGCCAGCTTCTGCGATTCACGACGGACCGCCATGCGCTGCTGGTCGGGTTCGAGGCTCGAGATCTTCTCGATTCGCCCACTCTCGACCAGTTCTTCCATCACCCGTTGCTCGATCGGCAGTCCGTGGCAGTCCCAACCGGGGACGAAGGCACACCATCGTCCTTCCATCAGCTGAGAACGGACCACGAGGTCCTTGAGGACCTTGTTCATCAGATGCCCAACGTGAATGTCACCGTTGGCGTAGGGCGGACCGTCGTGGAAGCTGAAGCAGGGCGCACCCTCCCGGGCGGCCTGAACCCTGGAGTAGATGTTCTCCGCCTTCCATGCCTTGACCGACTTCGGCTCGTTCTGCGCGAGATTCGCCTTCATGGGAAACCCGGTTCGGGGCAGATTGAGGGTCTTCTTGTAGCTGCGCTTTTCAGTCTGTCCTTCGCTCATCGCGGGTACCTCACAAGGGGGTCGATCTTACCCGATTGCATCGCCGCGGAAGCGGTTCAGAAGTCCGGAACCTCATCATCGGCGGTGATCGCTTCATCGAGGTAGGCCTGAAAATCACCCATCTTGTAACTCACGAAACAGAAGACGTGGTGGAGGGTGAACCATTCCGGATCCTGAGGGTCGGCATCAAGATCTGCTCGGAGTCGGTTGAGTTCTGCAAGCAGCGGTTCGGCTTTCATGGTGAATCCTGTCAGTGAGGGTGGGGATGGTCGTGGTCGTGGTCGTGGTCGTGACCGTGGTGGCCGTGGTCGTGGTGACCGTGATCGTGGTGGCCGTGATCGTGGTGGTCGTGGTGGCCGTGGTCGTGGTGGCCGTGGCCGTGGTGGCCGTGCCCATGGTCGTGATCGTGGTGTTCCAGCAGTCCGGAAGCCCAGGCGAGAACCAGACCGAGGATCAGGGCCACGGTGAGACTCAAGCGATTGTGCTTGTGAAACTGCAGTTCGGGGAGCAGGTCACAGCTTCCGATGCAGATGAACGTCCCGGCACTGAACGCGAGTGCGTACGAAGCAAGATGATTCCATTCACCCAGTCCTTCCAGCAGGAAGAACAGCCCCACTCCGAGCGGAATGACCAGTGCGAAGAGCAGGTTGACGACCATCGTCTTCCAACGGGTGGCCGCCCCGGCTCGCATCAGAGTGGTGATGGTCAGCGCATCGAATGGCTTGTGAAGGAAGATCCCGAGAAAGGTACCGAAGCCGGCAAGGGTGATGATGGCATCGGTCGGCTCCTCGTTGAGTGTGAAGGACGCCACCGTGGCGGAGGCGAGGGCCACTCCGGCCACCAGGGTGTGGATCGTCATTCCGAAGAACGTTCCGACCCAGCTCATGGAGTGGTGCTGGTGGGAACCGTCCGCTTCCTGGGGATGCTCCTCCCCGGGGGCGTCGGAGCCCTCGAATTCATGGTGGTGGAAGGAGAGAAAGCGCTCGAGGATGAAGATCGTGAGGAATCCGGCCACCACCGCGATGAAGAGCTGGTGGGGATCGCCCCCGCCTTCGATCGCGTGTGGGAGCATGTGCAGCAGGCCGACCCCGAGGATGACGCCGGAAACGAAGGACAGAGCCAGCTGGATCCTGAGGTGCGTGAGGCGGAAGAGAAGCGGAATGACCCCTCCCACGACCGAGGCAATCGCGATCAAGATGCAGTAGACGGTGAAGGTCAGGGCCATGGATGAGCTCTCACATGCAGGTTCGTGAGCCATGGTAATGCCTTTTGGGGGAGGTGTTGCGGCATGGCGTGCGCCGCGCCGGCCGGGTAGAATGCGTGGTCCCCTTCGGGGGCGGTAGCTCAATTGGGAGAGCGCCTCGGTCGCATCGAGGAGGTTGAGGGTTCGATCCCCTTCCGCTCCATTTCGTCCTCACCCACCCTCGAACCGAGGTCTGGGGGACGGCTTGACGTTCCATCCGGAACGGGGCCCCGGCCCCGCTACACTGGGTGCATGCGTTCACCGTCATCGTCCACGAAGCCTGAATCCGGCTCGGCTCCGGCCACCCCCTGCCCGCCCGAGTTCGCGGGTCCGATGTGGCAGACGCCGGCGATGAAGCAGTACGTCCGATTCAAGATCGAGCATCCGGAATGCCTGCTGCTCTTTCGAATGGGTGACTTCTACGAGCTGTTCGGAACCGACGCTCAGGTCGCCCACGAGGCACTCGGAATCACCCTGACCGAACGAACCAAGGGCATGCCGATGGCCGGCGTCCCCCACCACTCGATGGAGGGCTACCTGCGTCGCCTGGTGGAAGGTGGTCACCGGGTCGCGATCTGCGATCAGGTCCAGGATCCCAAGGATGCGAAGGGCGTGGTCGATCGGGCGGTGACGCGGGTGCTCACTCCGGGAACCCTCATCGATGAATCGATGCTGGACGACGCCGCTCCCAACCACCTCGCGGCGGTCCACCACACCGGGGAGCGCGTGGTGATCGCGACCGCCGAACTCTCGACGGGGGCGTTCGAGATCCACGACGTCCCCGCCGATCGACTGGTCGACGAGCTCGCGAGGATAGGCCCGGCTGAACTGATCGTCAGCGAACCATCGGAGGACGACCCCGCCTGGTTGAGCGAGCTCGAACAGTCCGGCCTCGCTCCGATCAGTCGCCGTGCGGAATGGACGTTCCAGCTGGAGCATGCGCGACGTCTGCTGGAGTCCTTTCACCAGGTCAATTCCCTGGAGGCGTTCGGGCTGGCCGACCATCAGCCTGCGATCGAGGTGGCGGGGGCCCTGCTGCAGTACCTGCGGGAGACCCAGGGGCCGGGAGGTGGCGATGAACCGCAGGCCAGCCTCGCGCACCTGCAGCCTCCGAGGCTCTGTACGGAACACGAGCACCTGGTGATCGATGCCACCAGCCTTCGCAGCCTCGAGATCGCACGCACGATGCGAGCGGGAACCTCGGAAGGCACCCTGCTCTCGGTTCTTCAGCGAGGACGGACTCCGATGGGACGACGCCTCCTCCGAGAGTGGCTCTGCTGGCCGTTGCGGGACCGCGGCCGGATCGAGGCCCGCCATCGAGCGATCGGTGCGTTCATCGACGACGATCAGTTCAGTCAACGCCTCCGGACGATCCTCGACGGAATTCAGGACGTCGCCCGCATCGGCTCCCGGATCTCGATGGGACGTGCCACGCCGCGGGACGTGGTCGGACTCGGCCAGTCCCTCTCCCGGCTGGTGGAACTCACCGACGAGCTTGATGCCCGACCCGCCTTCGAGCATCAACGCGAGGGCCTCGCCCGGCTCGGGCTGGAGCTGGTGCAGATCGAGGAACGGATCCAGGAGACCTGCGTGGAAGCGCCCCCGAGCCACCTGCGGGCGGGTGGGCTCTTCCGGGACGGCGTCGATGAGGTCCTCGACGAGGCGCGACTTCTCCAACGGGATGCGAACACCTGGCTGGCCCAGTACCAGGCACGCATCATCGAGGAGACCTCGATCCCCTCGCTGAAGGTCGGCTTCAACACGGTCTTCGGGTACTACATCGAGTTGAGCCGGGTCAACAGCGACAAGGCACCCGAGAGCTTCACCCGCAAGCAGACCCTCAAGAATGCGGAACGCTTCATCACTCCGGAACTCAAGACCTTCGAGGAAAAGGTCACCACCGCGGAGGCCCGGGCCCTGGATCGCGAACGAGATCTCTTCATCGAACTCTGCGAGGCGATTTCGGAGAAGAACGTGCAGATCGCACAGTTCGCCCGGTTGGTCGCGGAGGTCGACTGCCTCCTCGGCCTGTCGGAGGTCGCCGCCCGGCGCGGGTGGTCCTGCCCGAAGATGACCGACGCACCGGGGCTGCACATCGAGGGAGGTCGTCATCCGGTGCTCGAATCGATGCTCAGGGATTCGTTCGTTCCCAACGACTGCACCCTGGCCTGCTCCGAACATCCTGCGACCCTCGCCCTCATCACCGGACCGAACATGGCCGGCAAGTCGACCTTCATCCGTCAGGTGGCGCTGATCGCGCTGCTCGCCCATGCCGGTGCCTGGGTGCCGGCCGAACAGGCACGGATCGGGATGATGGACAGGATCCTGACCCGAATCGGGGCCAGCGACGAACTGCACACGGGACGATCGACCTTCATGGTCGAGATGACCGAGACCGCCAACATCCTGCACCATGCGACCGAACGAAGCCTGATCATCCTGGACGAGATCGGACGGGGAACCAGCACCCTCGACGGACTTTCGCTGGCCTGGGCGATCACCGAGACGCTCGCCGAGCGCCGAGCGCCGACACTCTTCGCGACGCACTACCACGAGATCACGAGCCTGGCGGATTCGATGCCCTCGGTCAGCAACCTGCACGTGACCGTGCGGGAGTGGAACGACCAGATCATCTTCCTCCACCGGATCCAGGCGGGCCGGACCGACCAGTCCTACGGGATCCACGTGGCCAGACTCGCAGGCCTCCCCCGCGAAACGCTCGCACGGGCACAGGAGGTGCTCGATTCACTGGTGGTCAACGAGGTCGGCACCCCCGAACCGCTCGACCGCACCCCACCCAGTGACCAGCTTTCGCTGTTCCAGGAAGCGGTGGATCCGGTCATCAGTCGACTTCGCGAGCTCTCGATCGAGGAGCTTTCACCGATGGAGGCGTTCGATGCGTTGAGAACCCTGCTGACCGAACTCGAGGAACGCAGCTGACCCGCCACTGAATCAGAACCATGGCATTCCTGCTCGAAATCACCCCACTGCTGGCCCAGGCGGCGACGGACACCGCGGCCCCCGCCGATCCGGGATCACAGCTCACCCAGATCATTCCGGGTGCCCCCGACCGCTACAACGTGTTCAGTCTCATCTCGATCTTCGTCGGCCTGGTGGCCCTCGGAGCCTACGCGAATGCACGATTCCTGAAGCTCCCCCGCGCGGTCGGGACCATGGTCTCCGGCATCGTCTTCGCGCTGGTTCTGATCAGCCTGGGCGACCTCGAGCTCGTCAAGATCAGCTCGGTGAAGCAACAGCTCGACCAGTACAGCAGCGATCTCGTGCTCAGCCTTCTGCTGGGACTCCTGCTCTTCGCGGGGGCGATGCAGCTGGATTCGAAACTGGTTCGAAAGTACCGGTGGTCGATCACCTACGCCGCCACCCTCGGAACCGCGATCTCGATCGCGATCACCGCATGCCTGGTCTACTGGAGCATGAACTGGCTGAACGCCGTCACGCCCCACGACTGGAATCTGGCGGTGGACTGGGGTCTTTCCTTCCTCTTCGCGGCGATCATCGCCCCGACCGATCCGGTCGCGGTGATGAGCATCCTCCGCCGACTCAAGGTCAAGGGTGCGATCAAGGCCTACATCTCGGGGGAATCGCTGTTCAACGACGCCACCTCGATCGTCTTCTTCCTGCTGATCCTCCAGTTCTGGGCGACCGGGAATTCGGACGGCGGAACCGCGGCGACAGTCGATCCCAGCGCAGCCAGAATCGCGCTGGAGTTCATCTGGATCGCCGGGGGAGCGGTTCTGCTCGGCCTGATCACCGGCTACCTCGGTGCCTATCTGGTGAAGACCACCGAGAAGAAGTCCCTGACCGTTCTGCTCACGCTCGGCATCGCCCTGGGCACCGGAGGGGTCGCGGATGCCCTGGGGATCTCCAACGCGGTCGCGGTGACCATTGCAGGGATCGTCTTCGGACAGAGGCGGGCGGACTACATCGATTCGATGGATCGACCGATTCATGAATTCTGGAAGACCGTCGACAACGTCGTGAACCCGTTGTTCTTCGCGCTGATCGGTCTCGAGCTTCTGGTGGTCCAGTGGAATGTCCAGGTTGCCGTCGCCGCGGTGGTGGTCTTCCCGGTCGTGATCTGCGCACGGTACACAAGCCTGCTCAT
Source organism: Planctomycetota bacterium (assembly GCA_036336805.1). Lineage (GTDB taxonomy): Bacteria > Planctomycetota > Phycisphaerae > Phycisphaerales > SM1A02 > UBA8087. The sequence goes on along the minus strand of JAYZFJ010000056.1, from coordinate 26,888 downwards.
ACCCTGGCTGGCCAGACTGGGACGTAACCGGATGCTCAAGATCAACCACGCCGGTCTGGTCCTGATGACCTGGGCCGGCATTCGAGGCGGCGTCTCCTTCGCTCTGGCCCTGAGCATTCCGCCGTACATCACGTACGCAGACAAGAACCAGGCGCCGTTGCGGCCGGACTTCCTCCTCGGCACCTTCATCGTGGTCGTCCTCTCGGTGGTCATTCAGGGATTGACCACGGAACCCATCGCTCGCAAGCTCTCGAAACGACTGGACCCGTCCAACTGACGGTCCCGGTTCGCAGTACCTGGTCGGTGCCCGCGGAAAGCGTCGAGATCCCCGAACCGCGGCCGTGAAGAAACCCGACTCGAAACGGCTCCCGAACGGGCCAGGGGGTAGGATCTACGGTGATCCCAGGAAATCCCCCCTCCGAGGAACGAACCATGCATCTTGAACCCGATCAGTTGCGCCAACGGCATGAAGCCGGTGACGACTACCAGACCTACCTCTCGAGCGACCCCCAGCGCGCCGCCCAGTGGCAGGCCATCCATGATCGAGTGCACCTGAGCGAGCCGCAGCGCGCGCTCCTGGGAGGCTTCACTCGAACCATGAACGTGCTGTGCCTTTCGGGGATCTGGTGCGGGGACTGCGTCGCGCAGGGGCCGATGTTCGACCAGATCGCGCGGGCCAGCGATCGAATCCGGCTGAGCTGGCTGGATCGTGACGAGCATCTGGAACTGGCCGAAGCAGTGCGGATCAATGCCGGACTTCGCGTGCCGACCCTGATCTTCTGTTCCGAGGATTTCGAGCTGGTGAGCTATCTGGGGGATCGGACGCTCGCTCGATACCGATCGATCGCCGCAAAGCAGGTGGGCGCATCCTGCCAGTTGCCGGGAGCGGACGTCCCCGAGGATGAATTGAGCGCCACTCTGCAGGAGTGGATCAACGAGTTCGAACGGGTGCAGCTGCTTCTGCGACTCTCACCACGACTTCGACAGATACACGGGGACTGAGGCCCGACGCACGGTCGAGCTGGCGGTACCACCTCGTGGAATCACTCGCGGCTCGGAGGTATCGAGGCGGGCCAGAGCCGCTGGTCCACCGCCGCCGAAGTCACGCCACCATCCTGCGGGGACACTCGCTTCAGGGCGAACGGCCCGGTGGGCTCGTCGAAGACCCCCCCGTTGTCGATGGAGTCGGTTCCGATCGACCAGATGACCGGCTGGTCGCCCCGGAGCTGGTATCGAAGGAAGGCTCCGTCGTAGGGATCTCGCGGCACCTCGGTCAGCAGGTCAGGTTGCAGCTGCTCGAGGCGGTCGGGCCATTGCCCGGTCCGGACTCGGAACCGATGCACCGCGACCACCAGCTTCGTGCACTCGTGCCTGAACCGACTGCTCTGGCTGGCCAGGACGAGTGACTCGTAATTCGGAGCCAGAAGCGGCAAGGGAAATCGATGGAGGGCTCCAAGCAATCCATCGGACTTCAAGCCATCCTGCATCGCCTCCAACCGCGTCCAGTCGATCTGCCAGGGATCTGCGTTCCCGAGCCTCTGGTGCTCGGATGCCAGCTCCTCGAAGGCATCGAGAACCTCCCGGCGCGAGCCGGCGGATCTCGCCACGACCGGCTGCAGTACATGGCTGTGCAGAGAGGAGTCGGGCAGGAAGAGGACCGGCAGCTGCAGGTTGGTCAGGTACGCGGCGTTGGAAAGCTTGGACGCCATGAGGTATCCATCACCGGCTCCGTCGTCGGTGTAGAACCTCTGGACGATGTCCTCGAGGATCATGCGCTCCCCGTCGAGAGACACCGGCGAAATGGGGACCGACAGCGCCTCGGCAAGCCGAGCGAGCTGCCGTGCATTGGAACGCACGGACTCGGTGGAAACCACTTCGAGGATCGTCTGCTGGGCCAGCGATCGGATCGACAAGGCACTCAACTGGGCGATCAGCATCGGATCCTGCTGGCAGAGCCGGGCCAGGTCCAGGATCGCGATGCAGTCATCGACGGCCTGCTCGGGAGCACCCGTTCGAGCCGCCCGGAGGGCATCGGCCTCGAGCAGACGCGCCATCGCCCGCATCGGCTTGGGAAACCGCAGGGGAAGGTTGATCAGAAGTGACTCGTCATCGACGAAGGATGCATCCGCAGGCCTGGCGAGGGGCAGACTCCGTCGCTCCTCGGGACTCAGCAGGAGGAAGTGATCCACGACCGGCGGAACCTCCGGGTACCAGGCGAGTCCGAGCCGGGGACGTCGAAGCGCGGACCGGAGCGACGCCAGTCCTTCCTCGTTCTCAAGCAGCCAGCGATCCCGTTCCGTCGATTCGGCCGACCCCGTGAGCTCCTCGACCTGACGATCGAATGATTCCCAGGGAATGAACCCAAGCTCGTCCACCGCATCTCTGAGCCGAGGCCAGGCCCGCTGATCCGGGGGGATGGAATCGATGCGCGCATTCCGCTCCTCGAGGAAGTTTCGCTGGGGCCCGAGCGTCTGTTGTCCCCAGACGGAGACCAGGACAACCCACCCCGCGAAGAGTCCGGCCGCGAGAACACCGACTCCCAGCAACAGCCTGGACTTCAGGGATCGCCGACGGGTGGCCGGTACGTCGTTCATGACGAACCGGCGCCCCAGGCACCACGGGCCGAGTGATGTCCCGCCTCGCGAACCTCGACCAGTTCGTGCCAGCACGATTCGAGCAGCTCGGGGACGCCTTCACCACTGACCCCGGACACCAGATGAGGTCGAGCGCCCCTGGGAAAGCCGATCGCCCCCGCCACCCGTTCGATGAAGGACTCCCGCTGGTCCTTCGGAATCAGGTCGATCTTGTTCAAGGCGACCAATTCCGGCTTCTCCGCCAGGACCGAGCTGAAACTCGCCAGTTCGTGACGGATGGCATGGTAGTTCGCCGCTGGATCGGAGCCGTCGGGCGGCGCGCAGTCGAGCAGGTGGAGCAGCACGGTCGTCCGCTCCACGTGTCGCAGGAAATCATGACCGAGTCCGGCACCGGAGGCGGCCCCCTCGATCAGACCCGGAAGATCCGCGATCACCACGCGCCGTTCCCCGGGCAGGTCGATCATCCCCAGCTGCGGACCCAGCGTCGTGAACGGGTAGTCGGCGACCTTGGGACGAGCCTGAGAGACCCGGGAAAGCATGGTGGACTTGCCGGCATTGGGCAGGCCGACCAGTCCGACGTCGGCGATCAGCTTGAGTTCAAGGCGAATCGCCCGCTCGACCGCCTCGCCCCCCTTCTCGAATTCACGAGGCGTCTGGTGGGTGGGCGTGGCGAAATGGACGTTCCCCCGTCCTCCCCGACCACCGGGAGCGGCCACGAAGGTCTGCTCCGCCTCCACGATGTCCACGATCAGCTCCCCGCTGTGGTCGTCGAAGACCTGACAGCCAAGAGGGAGCCGAACCAGCAGGTCCTCACCCGAACGGCCGTAGCATTCGTTCTTGCTTCCCGGCGCACCATCCTCGGCTTTCAGCAGTCGACGTCTGGCAAAGGCGGCCAGCGTGTCCAGGTGTGGATCACCAACGAGAATGACGTCGCCACCCTTTCCACCGTCGCCGCCATCCGGACCACCCTTGGGAATGAACTTTTCCCGATGCAGGCTGTTGGAGCCATCGCCACCCTTTCCGGAACGGATGAGGATGGTGGCATGGTCAACGAGCATCGTGGGCTCCGGTTGGAAACACAACAAGACGAGCCCCCGTCATGAATCATCGGGAGCAGGAAGACGTGCGGTGTGTTGGGACCTCAGGCGCGCTTGCGTCGGGGATTCGGTCGGTCGACGACCTCGTACTGCTGCACCGAGTCATCGGCAGGAATCACGTCGACGAAACGGCCCCGAAATCGGACGGTCCCGGGAACCAGGGCCATCAAGGTGTCATCTCGACCCCTGAGCACCTTGTAGCCGGGCTTGAAGGAGGTACCGCACTGTCGGATGATGATCGAGCCGGCCTTTGCCTGCTGGCCACCGTACAGCTTCACGCCACGGAATTGCGGATTGGAGTCGCGGCCGTTCTTTGAAGAACCCTGACCCTTCTTGTGTGCCATCGCTGATCACTCCACTGGTGCTGTGATTCCTGAAATCGACCCTGTCGGGACGAGTCGCGCAGTATAGCGGGAATCGGTTGGAAGCAACCCCCCTGAACGACGCCAAGGGGAATCAAATGTCGGGAACCCCCCCTGGAGACCGCTGAGGGGCCATGGAGGGAACGGGGCTCAGCGCCAGATCCAGATTCCGTGCGGAATCTTGGCGTGCAGCTGGATCGCCCGCTCGGTGTCTTCCTGGGGATCGGGGGTGGCATCCGCACGCCGAGTGTCGGCGAGGTTGCCCGGGATGACGTAGTCGAGTCGGAGGGTCTTGCGAAGCAATACGTCCTCTCCGGTGACCGGATGGGGTACTCGATTGATCCCGTTGCTGAGACCGGTGACGAAGATCGTGATCTGGTTCGTGTCCAGATCCACGGCCTCCCAGATGACCAGTCCATCCTTGGCATGTTCCTTCCCCTGCTTCAGATCTCCGATGATCTGATGCTCATCCTCCATGAGTGGATTGGCCAGATGCCCCATGAGGCGCCGGGAGACCTGGGAAGACACCCCGCTGCCGGAGGGGAGAATCTGCCCCGTGTCGGTGAACAATTCGATGGTCGGAGCGAACATGCGATCTGCCTTGGTCGAGTTCACGACCTGGTAGGTAAAATAGTGATAGTGGCGGTCATCGATCGGATCGACGTAGAGTCGAAGCGGACCGGGCTTGATGTCGAGCGTCCAGATCTGCGGAGCCTGGGATGCGGCCTGTGCGAAGTCGCCGGTGCCGCCACCAAGGACCAGAAGGAGGGCCAGCAGGCTCAGGCCACGTCGCAGCCCGGCCACGAGTGCACGGGTTTGCCTGATTCCACACTTGCCTGACTTGCGAAACGTCTCAATCATGTCACTCATGAATCAACTGGCCTCTTCCAATCTTGGCAACCCGTACCGGCCCGGAGACCCCGGCCGGGGTGATGACGGTCCACCCACCAATCACCGGGTTCAGGCCTGTAATGATACCGATCTCTTCGCGCTGATGTCTCTCCAGAACGCATCAAATCGCGGGTTCCTGCCCCCCAGGAAAGGGCCCTGAGGATGCACAAGAAGCGAAACACCCCCCCTTCTGGCCAGCACCGCATCGGGCGGGCGGGGCCGGCGAAACGCCGAGAGGGCATCGAGCGGTTGCTCGGCTCGGATCGCCTGCGCGCAGAACGGTTCATGCGGTTCGCACGGGAGACGTCGATGGACCTTGGAAACCTCTGGTGTGCGTTCGACACCGAGGGTGCGGTCCGGTGTTCCGCCTTGGCCTCCATCAATCCGGGGCGGACCGCCATGCTCTTCGTCAGTCCACCTCGCAACCCGATGGAGATCACCCTCGCGAGCGAGGTTCTCCAGGTCGCCAGCGCCGCCCTGGCGCAGGAAGGCCTCTGCCTGGTCCAGGCCCTGGTCACCCCGGATGAACATCGGGAGATCCAGGCGTTTGAACAAAGCGGGCTGAAGCAGATCGCGATTCTCACCTACATGCAGGCGAGCCTCGGCCGGAGGCATCGGAAGCAGGCGACGCCCCCCGAGGGCAGCTCGTTCAGGAGCTATCGATCGGAGGACCGGACGATGCTCGAGCAGCTGCTTGCGCGAACCTACATCGAGACCCTCGACTGTCCGGGCCTGGTCGGACTTCGCCGGATGAACGACATTCTGGATGGCCACATGAACTCCGGGATTTTCAAGCCCGACTGGTGGACGATTCTCTCCTTCGAGGGTTCCCCGGCAGGCGCCTGTCTGATCAACCGCGCGCGTGACGAGAAGGTGGCGGAACTCGTGTATCTGGGCATCACTCCCGAGATGCGCGGAAAGGGAATGGGTCGTGCCCTGCTGGCGCACGCGCTCTTCAAGATCAGCGAAACGGCTCAGAAAACAGTGGTTCTCGCCGTCGATGAATCGAACACCCCCGCCATGACGATGTACCGATCTGCCGGGTTCACTCCCACGACCAGGCGGTGCGCCCTCGTCCGGAAGATCGACCGGGATGATCACGACGACACGATCCGACGAGACTGATCGAACCGTGAACCCGGCTGGAGCGAAGAGGGATTTGTCAAGTACACCCGATTTTTCCACACGGCATGGACATCGGGTGTGGACATGGTGGAGAACGAGATTTCGAAGTTCACCAAACCCCTTGAAACAAGAGGTTTCGGAAGACACCTTCACCGCCAAGTCGGCAGCACCCCCTTGCAAGTCGTGTTGTTTGCGCTACAATTGGTTCTGTTCCACAAGGACGTGGAACACGTGGTTGAGTGGATGAATCAGCGCGACCTCCGGGTCCCGCACCATCACTCGTCACGGCAAATCAGGATGAGGCCCGACAGATTTCCCGGTTTCCTCCAGCAGTGCGAGGAAACCGCACAGATACGACAGCCGGAACCAGGCCCCCCAGGGTGCCAAGATGAAGCATGAGTGGTTCGTGCACGAGCTGTAACCGTGTCTGCCTTCGGACAGCAGGTCCGTCGTGAGATCTGTCCGACCTGGTCCCGGCCTGCTCTGACGAGTCTCTTGAGCCAAGTTCGCACGCTCAAGCCCGATGATTCATCCCCTGAACCGCTGAGGAAGGCCTCGGTGGATTCAGGCCCTGCCTGACGCCGAAGCCTGGTGGATGTGTTCCAGCGGGCCGCCGGTTGCCGGGATCGGCACCGTCGATCACGCCCTCCACCTCGATGAAACCGGCCCGCGCACCATCCCGTTGGAGGCGCACCGGCGTCACGAGCTCCTCGATGCGAATGGACTCGAGACCCTGATTCGGCAGTTCCACCGCCGTTTTCGCTGCATCCGCCCTCCCAGGAAGGGGCACTCACGCAGCGACATCGACTGCGCGGACCTGGACTGCCGGACGAGAAGGAACGAAGCCCCACGGGTTTCGGGAAACTGTCCGATTCACTCAGTAGCCATCGAGAAGCCAATGCCGCGCAGCACCACGAATCCACCCCCGAACTCCTCCAGCAAGCGCTCCAGCAGCAAGCCGACTCGATCCCACCAGAGAAACACCGACACCCCGACGACCGAACGGCACGATCCGAGAATCACCGATCGACTGACCGATCGGATCGGCCAGCACCGATACGGGATGTGGTTCGACCACACGACCCGACTCACGATCGAACAGAATCGACTCAACATCGCCGCCGAAAGTCAGTTCGTCGCGGACTGGATCAAGCGGCACTTCCGACAGGATCTTGAAGCCGTGGTCCGGGAGACCATCGGTGAGAACGGAACGATCGATCTTCACGTGTCACCGGAATCGTTCCACCCGGCGGAGGCCGATGGACGCAGCGTCGAGAATGAACGTGGCCCGCGGGGAACCCGATCCGCGGTCCCGGAGACCGACGCGCGTTCGCGCAGCGACGAGTCACCGGCCGCAAAGCGCAGGAACTTCCGCCGTCAGCAGCTGCGCCGACTCAACGAATTCGTGATCGGAAACTCCAACCGACTCGCCTACGAAGCGGCCCAGTCGATCGGCGAAGACATCGAAGGCGCACCCTCGATGCTGTTCATCCACGGGGAATGCGGGGTCGGGAAGACCCATCTGCTTCAGGGGGTGGTTGAAAAGCGCCAGCAGGCGATCGGCAACCCGATCATGCGTCGTCGCATCCGCTACGTCACAGGCGAGGAATTCACCAATGAATACATCGCCGCGGTGCGAAGCGGCAAGATCGACGGCTTCCGGACCCGCATGAGGCAGCTGGACCTGCTCGCAATCGACGACATCCACTTCCTCAGCAACAAGACGGCCACCCAGAACGAGTTCCTGCACACCCTGGACGCGATCGGCCTCGGTGGCGCCTGCATCCTCCTGGCTTCCGACGAGCATCCGAGGCAGATCGGCCGGTTCAGCGCCTCGCTGACCAGTCGATTCCTCTCCGGAATGGTGGTTGGAATCGGCCGGCCGGATCCACCGATGCGAGAGGAACTGGTTCGGCGCATCGCCGAGGATCACGACCTGGAGTTGACCGAGACGGCGGCACGCCTCCTGTCCGGACGCTTCACCGGCTCGGTTCGGGAACTGGGCGGGGCACTGACGAAGCTCTCCGCTCTGCGAAGGCTCGACGGTGCCCGGGGAGGACCGGTGGGTGCGATCATGGTCGAGCAGATGTTCGAGGGCGACCTCTCCTCCGGACCACGCACCCCGGTGCGCCTGGGTGAGATCATCAGTTCCGTGTGTGAACGCCTCGGGATCGAGCCCGATGAACTGCTGGGACGTGGCCGCCACCGTCGGGTGGTACTGGCCCGCAGCCTCGTGGTCCACCTGGCCAGGGAACTCACCACCCTGAGCTTCCCGGAGATCGCTCGTGGCCTGGGCCGGGAAAACCACTCCACGGTGCACACTGCCGCCCGGCGAATCGAGCGGGAGCTTGCGGAATCGGAGGCCGATGAAGGCCAGCCCACCGCGGCACTGCCCCTGCAGAGTGGCGACAACGTCACGCTTCGTGAACTGGTCGAACAGCTCAAGTACGACATCCTCCGCAGCTCCGCGCGGAGATGATGTGAGCGCTTCCGAATCGGCCTGGTCGTGTACACTCACGGCATGATCACTCAGAGGCTTTCATGGTGGACTTCCCGGATCATCGCACCGGCGATGCTTGCGGCCCTGTCCGACCCGGGCATGGCCCAGGGAAACTACATCACCTCCGATCCCTATGAATCCTCGATTGCCGCCATCAGTCGAGGGATCACGGTGCGTCGAGACGGCAGCAACCACAACATCCTCCTTGCGCTTCGGCAGCTCGAGGATCCGAGGATGCGTCCGCTCTTCCAGAGCCTGTTCGCCTCCGATGAACCCAGCCTGCGGATCGATGCCCTGCTCGCTCTGGCGGAACTCGAACAGGGGGCGTTGGATCCGTTCCTGCTCCAGCAGCTCGCGCCCAAGGAACGCCAGCTTGCGCTGATCGCCGCGATCAGCCTGGACCGATTCGACGAGAACCTCATTCGCGGAATTCGGAATTTCCCGGACCTGGGTGATTCCGAGAAGGCCGTCGGGATCATCATGGGCATACGACTCGACCTTGAACTCGATCGCGCATCGATCGATGAACTCCTGGCCGCGCGGGATCCCGCAACCCGCATGGTCGGCGCGGCGCTCCTGAATGACGAAGTCGGTGATTCGGGCCCCCTCGAGGTCGAGATCGGTAACTTCTCCGAGATGGCCCTGCCCGAACGTATCGTGGTGGCCAGTGCACTGATCGACATCGCCTCCTGGCACCCGATGCCGGGAGCACTGGCGGTCCTCAGAATGGTGGCGAACGACGATCAGTTCCCCCGAAGCCTGAGGCTGGCTGCGATCGATTCCGCGATGGGCTGTGACTGCGAATTGGGCCTCGCCCTCTGGATGGAAGCGACACGACTCGCCGAATCCTCGGGGGATCGCTCCCGGCTCGGGGTGGCGGCGATTGAACGAGGACTCAGAACCTCGGATTGGAGCAGCATCAGTGACGAGCGTCAGCTGAACCAGAGGCTCGCGCTGGCGGGCGCATCGCTGGAGGACGGGAGCGACATCAGCGACCGAACCAGCGAGCTTCTGAAGATCAGACATCCCCTCTCCCTTCAGGCCGCTCTGGCGATCGCGGAGCAGACCGAGGATCGGGATGAAGCGATGGAGATCCGGACGATGGTTCTTCGGAGTGCACTTGATGATTCACGATTCCAGCCGGTGGCGGGGCGAATCCTGCGAAGCATTGATGCGGAATACCCGAAGGAGATCATGCAGATCATCCGAGACGCCTCGTTTCTGGAGAACCGTGAGATTCTCGGGGAGGTGATGCTCACCGCGATCCTCGAGAACAATCCTCCAGAGGCGGTTCGAATCGCCGAGTTCTACGAAGACCACGCAGATCGCAGCCTCCGCTCGCTCGCGGTCCTGATCAAGGCCAGGGCCATGCCCGAACTGGACGACGAGGACCTTGAAGAGCTGGGACTCGTCGCATCCGGTGGTGGCCGGATCAGCAAGCAGACCCGTGCGATCGCCGGATGGCTCTGGCTGTCTCACAACGATCGAACGGAGCAGGCGATGATGGAGATCATGGGTGGCTCCTGAATCTGGACAGACACAATGATCACCCATAGATTCGACACCAGCGCCGCCCGACCGGCGCATCGGAGTTTCCAACGTGAGCGATGAGATCCCGCTGACCAGCCTGTACATCACGCACGAGGAAGTGCGGGCCATCGCAAACCTGCTTCGAAACACGACCGCAGGAGCCGCCGTCGATGCGTTCGAACAGATGATGGCGGCCCGGATGGGACGTCCCCATTGCATCAGCACCACCTCCCTGGGTACGGCCATCGAGGTCGCGATGGCCGCCTTCGGTCTGGAACCCGGAGACGAAGTGATCGTGCCTGCAATCGGAGCCCGAGGAGCCGCTTCGGCCGCCCGTCGGCTGGGGGCGAAGGTGATCGCCATCGACGTGGACCCCCTCACGCTCTGCATGCGGGTCGACCAGGCGGAAGCCGCGATCACCGAACAAACGCGAATGGTGGTGGGCAGCGCGGCGCTCGGCTGCCCCGACGGCCTCGACCAGCTCGCCACGCTTGCGACCCGCAGCGAGTTCCCTCTGCTGGAGATCGTGGGTTCGGCGCTGGGGGGGCGGGCCGCTGGTGAGCGGGTGGGCCAGTTCGGACGGATCGCAGTGCTCGATCTCGGACCAGCGAGCCCGATCAGCACCGGGACCGGAGGCTTGATCCTGACCCACGACGACCATCTGGACCACGCCGCACGCGCGATCCGCTGTGAGAATCGCGCCGTCGGGCAAGGAGGACGGCTCACGTCCATGGCCTCCGGCATGGATGCCCCCTACGACGATCTTCGTGCCGCCATGGGCATGACCCGACTCGGTGGACTGGATCGGTGGATCGAACGACGCGAGGAGATCGCAGGCGGCTACATCAGGAGACTCAGCGGGAATTCAGATCTGCTCCTTCAGTCCCCCCCCACGTCGGTCAAGATGGGCTGGTGCCACATGCTGGTGCGGCTGAGCGATCGGTTCTCCGATCAGGATCGGGACGAGGTCATCGCCGGGATGAGACGGCACGAGATCGACAGTCAGTCGGCTCTGGAACTGGCCTCGATGACCAACTACCCCGCGGAGGTCGGAGGCGGCCCGTGGCCGGTGGCGGAACGCGCGATGATGCGCTCGATCTGTCTGCCCTTCCACAACGACCTGGTCGACAGCGAGATCGACCTGATCTGCCAGACCCTGGAGCTGATGCTGACCCGCAGCACGTTCCGCAGGGACTGAGCATCCTCCACGGATGGTGTGCAGTACGGTGTTCCGGACCAGGGCCGGTCCTGTCCCCGGTCAATGGCCGCGTTGAAACAACGCATCGGCTCGTACGACATTCATCTCGAGCTGATCACCTCGTTCGGAAGTACGAAGAAGCTGTTGCAAGTCAGAAGCCATCCATGCTCCTTGCAAAGCAGAGACGGAATCCTCAAGCCATCTGTTTTCGTGTCACACAAATCAGGTTGTTGTCGTCACCCCAATTTCTGTAGGGCGATTTCAGGCAGACGAATCTGGCCTCGAAGGAGACGCTGTTCTCACAGAAGTAGTCCTTGTACTTCATGACGTCGGAGTGATTGACATCTTCGATGATGTAAATGCCATCAGCACGGAGACATCCAATCATGTTTTCGAAGAAACAGATGCCCGCGGAATACTCGTGCAATCCGTCGTCAATGATGACGTCGACTGAACCCGGGTCGATTTCCGCATCCTTCAAAAAAGCATGTATCGATTCAGTGGAAGTCTGATCGCAGCAGAAGGTCTTGATTCGCTCTTCCGAAAACAAGATGTCACTATCAATATCACAACCGACGATATTGGCATTCGGAAAGTAATCCCTCCACATCCTCAGACTGGCTCCCGGCTTCCCATCAACACCCATTGAAGATTCTAAAGCAGCGTTGTTGGTACCCAGCCCACACTCGATGACAGTTTCAACATCGTTCCTGCGAAGCCCGAAAACAAGACTGTAGAAGTCGGCATAATTGTGACTGGGCCAGTTATACGGATTTGAATCAGCTGAAACCTCACCTTTATCTGATCCATACGTATCGGCAAGGACATTCAATACTGAACTGTCGTTCTTCTGATACTGGACATCAAAGCCATAGCTGATACGGGAAGCTTGGTGCTTGAGACTCTTCTTGACTCTCTGAGAAGCAAATGCCCGTGCCAATGCTCCGCCCAGTGCAGCTTTGTCCAATTTGCCTATCACTGTTTTAACTGACATATGGTCCTCACCTGGTCCATTGAGCGAATACGTATCTAATCTTCCAGAGATCTAACTTGCAAAGAGGCCGCTGACTACCGACTTCATGGCAGCCACCGACACGTTTGCCTTCCTGCAGAACGAACAGACACACCCCCGCACTGGCAAGCCGCATTCCACTTCTCTTCAGTGTCACATCGCTCAACTTCCATCTCAACTTCCCTTGCAAAATCGAAGCGGCTCATGGTCCACCAGGAGTCTGACTGGTTCAGTCCATTCATATGACGAAGAGGCCGTTTGGCGGGCATCGATGACGTCTGGGCTTGATGGGCTCCGGCGAACACTGGACCGGCTGGGCTCGCGGGCCTGCCGATCCGAAGCAAAATCAATGTACATTTAAAGGATACGATCGAGTAGTCGTGTCACTGGGTGCTCGCTTCGCCACATGTGAAACATGGATCAGTACGTCGTTTTCATCTGCCAGCAACTGCTTTGCTGAAGTGGTGCCTGTGTACCGTGCTGAAAATAAATACCATCAGCGAATCACTCCGTGTGGGCTACTCCCACTCGATCGTGGCCGGTGGCTTCGAGGAGATGTCGTAGACCACGCGATTGACGCCATTGACCTCGTTGATGATCCGATTGGAGATCGATGCGAGCACGTCGTAGGGGATGCGGGCCCAGTCGGCGGTCATGAAGTCCTGGGTCTCGACGGCACGAATCGCGACCACCGAGTCGTAGGTGCGACCGTCTCCCATGACCCCCACCGAGCGAACCGGAAGCAGCACGGCAAAGACCTGATTGGTGCTCCGGTAAAGTTCATTCGCGACGATCTCCTCCAGGAGGATCTCATCGCAGTCGCGGAGCAGGTCCAGCTTGTCCGCCGTGATGTCGCTCAGGACCCGGACCGCGAGTCCCGGACCGGGGAACGGGTGTCGCCAGACGATCGCAGGCGGCAGACCGAGTACTTCACCGAGGGTCCGGACCTCGTCCTTGAAGAGATCTCGGAGCGGCTCGACCAGTTCGAACCCCAGCTGCTCGGGCAGCCCGCCCACGTTGTGGTGGAGCTTGATGTTCGCGGCGGTACCCGCCAGGGACTGCCCGCTTTCGATGACGTCGGGGTACAGAGTGCCCTGGGCCAGGAACCGCACGTTGGACCCCACGTCCCGAGCGGTCTCCTTGAAGACCTCGATGAATCGATGTCCGATCAGACGCCGCTTCTCCTGCGGATCCGTGACTCCCGCAAGATCACCAAGGAACTCGGCCGTGGCATCCACCACTCGGAGATCGACGTCGAAGTGATCCCTGAAGGTACGCTCGACCAGCTCTCGTTCGTTCTTTCGGAGCAGGCCGTTGTCCACGAAGATGCACGTGAGCTGATCCCCGATGGCGCGAGCGAGCAGGGCCGCGACCACCGAGGAATCGACTCCACCGGAGAGCCCGCAGATGACCCGATCGCTTCCGACCTGGGAACGAACCTGCTCACAGGCAGTCTCCATGAACTCACTCATCTTCCAGGAACCACTGCATCCGCAGATCCCGAAGAGGAAGTTTCTCAGGATGTCGACGCCGTGGGGGGTATGGGTCACCTCGGGATGGAACTGAACTCCATAGAAAGGCTGCTCTACGTGTCGCACGGCGGCGAATGGACAGGTGTCGGTCGAGGCCAGAGGAATGAACGAGTCACTGAGTCCCGTGACCTGATCACCGTGGCTCATCCAGACGGAGGTGAGCGTGGGAATCCCCCCGAGGAGTCCCTCGGTGGCACTGATTTCGAGCCGAGCTCGTCCGTATTCCCGGGCGGGCGCGGGCTCGACCACGCCACCCAGCAACTCACAGCCAAGCTGCATTCCGTAGCAGATGCCCAGCACCGGTACGCCGAGTTCGAACAGCCGTGGATCACACCGGGGGGCGCCCTCCTCACCGACGCTGGACGGTCCTCCGGAAAGAATGATTCCCTTGGGGGAGAGCGATTGCAGTTTCTCCAGCGGGGTGGAAGGGGCCACCAGCAGACTGAAGGCCCCGGCCTCGCGCACTCGACGCGCGATGAGCTGGGCGTACTGGCTGCCGAAATCGAGAATGAGAATGGGTTCGTTTGGGGTGCTGATGGGTGGGACTCCACGAAGGGAAGTCGACGAAATGCCGCCTTCCAGACCGTCAGAATACCCGTTGCGGCGAGGAGGGGGTCGAGGAGAAGCGGTCTGATTTGTCCAATTTGGGGCGAAGAATCGGGGAGAAAGGTATCCTAGAAGCCGATGCCGAGCTTCCTCAAGACCATCCTCACCCCGACGCTCTGCCTGCTCTGCGTGTGCCTGCTCCCATTGACCAGCAGCTGCACCGCACCATCGATCACCCGGGGTGGATTCAACTCTGCCTCCCCCGCTGCCAGGACCCATGCGATCAAGGAAACGATTCGCAAGGCGGAAGCCGAGGGAGTCCTCCAGCGCGAGGATCTCAAGGAAATGGTGCGGCTGCTCATCGCGGACGATGCCATGGTGCGCTTCATGGCGATCAGCGGCCTGATCCAGCTGACCGATCAGGACCTGGGATACCGATTCTTCGATCCTCCGGAAGTGCGTTTCCAGTCGGTCCTGAAGTGGCGGACGTTCGCCCTGGAGACCACCGGAACCGAGTCCATCCGCGTGGTTCCCGCTCCGGAGGTCACGACCGAGACGACCAGCCCCGAGGTGCGTGGATGACCGATCTCCCCCCGGATCTGGTGATGCAGCTCCAGAGCAAGCCCCGGCTGCTCTCGAGCGTGCGCAGCATGATCCTCAGCCTGACTCAGCGGATCGGATTCGACGAGACCGAATGCGGCCACATCGCCCTCGCGATCGACGAGGCCCTGGCGAACATCATTCGACACGGCTACGAGGAACGCGACGACGAACCGATCCACATCGCGGTCTGGATGCTCAAGGAGAATCCGGCGGGAATTCGCATCATGATCGAGGACGAGGCCGAGCAGATCGATCCCGACTCGATCCAGGGGCGCGACCTCGATGACGTCCGCCCCGGTGGACTCGGAGTCCATATCATGCGAGAGATCATGGACTTCTGCACCTTCGAGCGCCGCAAGCAGGAAAAGGGAATGCGGGTCATAATGGAGAAGCACCTCGGTGAGAAATCACTGGGTGACTCAGAGCGATCAAGGTCTCCTCAGACAAAGTAAGCAGGCGATGACACGATGACATCAGACCAAGAACTCCCGGTTGCAGTCGAACAGCAGGACGAGATGACGGTGGTCACCCCGGACGGTGAGATCGACCTCAGTCGAGCGCCCTCGTTCAGGAGCGTCATCGCCGAAGTGTTCAACAACAAACCCTCCAAGGTGGCGATCGACCTTCACAACGTTCCCTACATGGACTCGTCGGGCGTGGCGACCCTGGTCGAGGGGATGCAGCTGGCGAATCGATCCGAGGCCACGCTGGTCCTGGTCGGACTGCAGGAGCGAGTGAAGTCAATCTTCGAGATCGCCCGACTCGACACGGTCTTCAAGATCGTCGATGAACTTTCCGAGGCCAAGGAACTCTGATCACGTGGAAGCACTAAAACCCGTCAGCAAGATCATAAGCGCCACGGGCAAGGCCTGGTACGAGGTGAACGAGTACCTGGGCAGCCTGGTCTGGCTGCTCTTCGATTCCCTGCGATGGGTGTATCGAGCACTCGTTCTTCGCAAGGTCCGCATCGGCCAGTCCGCCATCGTCAGCCAGATGGTCCGGGTGGGTGTGCGATCGATTGCGATCGTCTCCCTGGTCAGTGGCTGCATCGGTTTCATCCTCGCACTTCAGACCGCGCCCAGCCTTCAGCAGTTCGGACAGGTCGACAAGGTTGCGAACCTCGTGGGAGTCGCGGTGTTCAGGGAACTGGGCCCCCTGATCGCGGCGGTGGTGCTCACCGGATTCGCCGGTGCATCGATCGCCGCCGAGATCGGAACGATGGTGGTCAATGAGGAGATCGAGGCCCTGGAATCGATGGCGCTCAATCCCATCCGCTTCCTGGTCATCCCCCGCCTCATCGCAACCGCCCTCAGCCTCGTCCTGCTCACGGTGCTCGGCGATCTGTGCGCGGTATTCGCCGGCGGCTTCGTCGGGGTCGTGTTCCTGGACATCCCCTACCAGGTCTACAAGGACAACACCTTGTCGCAGCTGGTGGTGGGTGACTTCATGACCGGGCTGATCAAGGCGAGTGTCTTCGGCCTCATCCTTGGCCTCATCGCCTGCCGGAACGGACTGCGCGTCAGCGGTGGTGCAGCGGGAGTCGGCAACGCAACGACTCAGACGGTTGTCCAGACGATCGTCGTCGTGATCTTCTGCGACCTCGCCTTCACGGCATTGTTCTACGCAATCGGCTGGACCTGATCCGACACGGCTCACCCCTCTGGATGATCGCCTGCACATCGCTGGAGGAGAGGCTTGCGGCCGGCCCCAACGTGGTCCGGGGGTCGGAGTCGACCAGGCGCCGTGAATCGAAGAGAACCGCAGCCGAGCCGAGCAGGATCGCGGTGACGAGCGGCACCGCACCTCCCGCGAGGAGCGACTCGGGCAGGTACGGCGGACCGCCCGCCACCCACGGCATGGGGATCGACTCGGCGCGAGCGAGCGGAAGCAGGCCGAGCAGCGCCACGGTGCCGAACATCATTCGATAGGAATCGACCTGGCCGACAAAGGGCGCGCTCACGCCGATGAGGAGTCCCAGAGGAATCAGGATCAGTACCAGCATCCAGAGCAGGGCTCGCGTGACTTCCCTGACGAGGCCCAGGACCGACACGATCGAGGACCGGGCGGATTCGATCGGGGGAGACGTGATTCCCACCACGGCGCCGAGCTGAGGCTCGCCGACCGACTGCAGGTAGCTGATGCCCGCAACTGGCGGCGGAGCCCGATCGGGACTCGGCTCGTTGGAGAGTTCGGCGAATCCCCCGACCCAGGCGGCCATCTGGAGCAGGGCGAGCAAGGCCCCCACTCGGCAGATGGAAATGGCCAGAGTGGCGATGCTGCTGTGGATGTTCGACACTGAAGACACGCCCTCACGACATTCGTCCATGGAAGGAAGCCATGCGACGGGAACACGATTGACTGGTTGTCCCCGGTGCACTCGCACCTGACAGGCCCCTTCCGGAAGGTAGGAAGTGAGAGGCGCGACACCGATCACGGAAACCGCAGGAAGGGGCAATTACCCACCAAATCCCCCGTACAGCCGCGACAATGGGCGCAGATCGACCCGGGTCAGGCACCGATGAGGAGGCGCTCCCCCAGCGAGTTCGGCAGGCCGGCACAGGCGATCGCGTGCCTGACCGAGGACACCTCGTAGGCACTGCGATGGGTGCTGAAGGTCATCGCCGAAAGATCGAGTATCCCCCAACTCGCACGCCAGTCACCATCACGAGGCTGACCGACGCTCCCGGGGTTGAGCAGGTACTTGTCACTGCGGTCCAACTGGACCAGGTCCCCGCTCTTCGGGTGCAGGCGCGAGGCGCGGTCAAGCCTACGCTCCCGGGCGATCGTGAAGACCCGGGGCAGGTGCGTGTGACCGAAGAGGCAGATCCGATCCTCCATGGACCGCAGCACCGGGGTGGCATCGGAACGGGATCGGATGTAGCCATGGCCGTCCTGAGGCACCGGTGAATCATGCACGCACACGACCTCGTTGTTCAGATGAGACCAGGTCGGCATCGCCTGGATTCCACTCATCGCCTCGAGATCCAGCTGAGTCGCGGTCCACTTGAGTGCCGCTCGCGCGTGCGCGTTGAATCCGGCCGCCTGCTTCGGGTGGAGCAGGGCATCCTCGTGGTTGCCACGAATGCAGATCTCACAGTGTTCCTTCACCAGTTGCAGGCACTCGGCGGGTTCGGGGCCGTATCCCACGACATCCCCCAGGCAGACGATCCGGTCAACCCCCCTCCAGGAGATGTCCTCAAGCACCGCGCGCAGGGCGAGTGCGTTGCCATGGATGTCGGAGATGAGTGCGATACGTGTCATGAAGACTCCTGAGCAGTGGTTGGGGACCCCCCTTCACTACTTTCAGGGACACACCATGGTTCACTTCATCGACCAGTCCATGGGGGCGATGCAGTTCTTGCCGGAAAAGGAGGAAAGAATCGAATTCACCCTCTGAGAACTGCTTCCCGGCACGCCAGGAGGGGTGTCGGGGAGGTCAGGAGCTCCAGTGCCTCCTCGGGAGAGCGGACCAGAGCCCCCCACCCTTCGGCGATCATCCGAAGGCAGCCCTGCGAGGCGGAGTCATCGATCCGCCCGGGGAGTGCTCCTCCCTCGCGGCCATGGTCCTCGACCGCCATCCGAGCGGTGATCAACGCCCCGGATCGACTCGTTGCCTCGATCACGAGGACACCGAGCGACAGGCCGGAGACGATTCGATTGCGGCGCGGAAAGTGAGCCGGACGCGGCGGTGTACGCATGGGAAACTCACTGACCAGCGCTCCTCCTGATTCCAGGATCGAGTCGAAGAGGGATTCGTGCTCCGGTGGATAGACCCGACCGAGACCGCTGCCCATGACCGCCGTGGTCGCGCTGGAACCCAGGACGGCCTGCCGATGGACGATGGCATCGATGCCACGAGCCCCACCCGAGACCAGGTGGACCCCATGATCCACCAGAAACTCGGCGAACCGTCGAGCCTGGCGGCATCCATGAGGGCTGGGCCGGCGGCTCCCCACCACCGCCACCGAAGGCTGGGTGCTTTCAAGCACTGCCTTGGGAAATCCACCGCGGACACGCAGCAGCACCGGTGGATCGGGGATGAGTCGGAGCAGGGGTGGATAGCCCCCCATGGATTCGCTGATCAGTCGACAGCCCAACGCCTTCATCAAACGACGCTCATCACCCACTCGGTTGGCAGCCTCCTCACAGCGACGCATGAAGGAAGTCGCCCATCGGGAGGAGCAGCCCGTCGAACGCCGAAGTGATTCGACGTCCTGCCCGAGCAGTCTCTGCGCCCCACCACAGCTGGTCAGGAGATTCCGCAGACGCCTCCGCTCGAGGCCCTTGACCAGGTCCAGGGTCAAGAGGGCGTCATCCACGGATGGCTTGCCATCCAATGGAGCATTCGGAGGGTGTGCAGGCGGGTCGACCATCGCGAACAGAACCCTACCCATGAATCGTGGGGACCGGTCAGGCGGTGGCGGAAGCGCTCGAATTCGCGGGATCAGGCTCATCAGTGGCCGGTCCCAGCAGGAGTCCCACGAAGATGAGGAACAGGGCTGCCCCGAAGATCCAGAGCTGGCCGGTCCCTTCCAGAATGGAGACCAGCATCGAGTCCGCCGTGGCATCGGCCGTGGACTGATCCTGACCGAGCTGAACCATGGCTGCTCGCTCGATCCAGCGGGTCGGGGGATCGGTCACACCGGAGAGCATGACCAGAGGTTCCGCCCCCTCCGGAACGATTCCGAGCTGGGCTGCGGCCAACCGCCGGACCAGGGATTCCTCGCCCCTTCCGACCTCATCCAGAAACCGGACGTAGGTCTCGGAGACCTGGCGAAGGTGATTCCGCTCCTCTTCGAGCTGACGGACGGCGGCTTCCTCACGAAGGAGCCGCTGTTCGGAGGGAATCACCGCCGCGGACACCATGAGCAGCACTCCGGCAAGCAGCCACGGCCAGCCTGGATCCAGAAGACGAAGAACTGAGGAGGGAAACGTGCGCACCGCTGAAGCCATCGACCGGATCGCCCTGAATTCAGCAGGAAAGAGGCCTGATAGTGAGACGCTCGTTCGAGATCGAGGTAGTCTTGGGGCATGCAGGACCCCAAGCGACCGGAAACACACTTCAGCACCCACCGAAACCGGAACTTCACGGGGCAGACCATGCACCTGGCGGGGCACGCCTTCATCGATTGCGCCTTCGACAGTTGTACCCTGGTCCTGACCAACGGACCGGTCTTCACCCAGAACGTTCGCTTTCACCGATGCAACTTCAGGCTGGAGTACGACATTCTCTGGTCGGATCCGAAATCGCGATCACAGCTGCGACAGCTGCTGGACCTCATCGACGGTGCACCGGATGCCGGTGGGCGGATCGGTGACGACTGAACGCGGATCGAGCGCGAGGAAAGAGGAGCTCCCATGAGACAGGGTGGCGTCCGAAGGACACCACCCTGCCCGAGATTCCCATTGATCAGGCCAGATCGGGGAACATGTCGGTGACGATGCCGACGAGGTCCTTGACGTGGCTGACCGATTCATCCATGAGCGCCTGTTCATCGGAATCCAGCTTGATCTCGACCACCTGTTCAACACCGTTGGCACCGAGGACGCACGGCACTCCGACGAAGTAGCCACCGATCCCGTATTCCTGCTCGCAGTAGGCGGCGCAAGGGAGGATCCGCTTCTTGTCCTTGATGATCGCTTCGGCCATCTGGACCGAGCCACTTGCGGGGGCGTAGTAGGCGCTGGTTCCCATCAACTTGACGACTTCACCACCGCCCACCTTGGCCCGCTCGACGCACTCGGTGATGTCGCTCTCCGGAAGCAGCTGCTGGACGGGTATGCCGTGCACGGAGGTGTAGCGAGGCAGCGGGACCATGTCGTCACCATGCCCGCCGAGCAGCAGTGCTGAGATGTCCTCGATCGAGCACCCGATCTTCATCGCGAGAAACGCCCGGTAGCGCGCCACATCGAGGCAACCGGCCTGCCCGACGATGCGGTTGGTGGGAAAACCGGTGGCCTTCCAGGCGGTGTACACCATCGCGTCAAGCGGGTTGGAGACCAGGATCACGATCGACTCGGGGCAGTGCTCGGCGATCTTCTCCGAGACACTGCGGACGATCTTGACGTTGGTCTCGATCAGGTCGTCACGGCTCATCCCCGGCTTCCGGGGAAGGCCGGCGGTCACGATCACCACGTCGGATCCAGCCGCATCCGCGTAGTCGGAGGTTCCGATGATGTTGGAGTCGAATCGTTCCATCGGTGCACAGCAGGCGAGGTCGAGTGCCTTTCCCTTGGCGACCCCTTCCTTGTCCGGGATATCGACGAGCACGACGTCCCCGAGTTCCTTGGACGCGGCCCAGTGAGCACAGGTGGCTCCGACGTTTCCGGCTCCGATGACGCTGATCTTCGCACGACGCATGGGGATTCTTCTCCGTTGCAGGTCTCTGTTGATTGGCACGTTCCACAAGCCGGTTCCCGGCTTCGCGGGGGGAACATGATAGGGAATCCGGGCGCCTCGCGTCGGACCTCGGCGGGAGGACGAATGGGCCCTCAGTTCTCCGGATGGCTTATGGCGGAGAGTATTCCCGCCTTCTGCTGCGACTCGCTGAAGAAGAGAAATGCTGAAATTTCTCTCGAATCGGTGAATGCCACCGGGCCGATCCCCTTGGCGAGGAACATGTACTTGTTCCCGTCGACCGAGGCCGGACCGACGCTGCCCTGGTACTCGATGCGCACCAGGTGGGTGTCGTACTCCCCCATCGGAACCTTGACTCGCCAACCTCCCAGATCGGTCCAGGTGCAGGTGACCGTACCGGAATGCGCGACGGACTTGGGGGTGTGAAGATCGTAGATGTCGACCTTGATCGAGCGACGCACCGCTTCGCCGACCTTTGCGTTCTGGTGAACGATGGGTTCGGGCGGGTCGAGTCGGATGATCAGGCCGTTGCTCTTGGAGAGGTCGGTCGGGGCCACGATCCCGAAATCGGGATCGGATCGGAAGTAACGTGTCGTACCATTGGGAAGTTCAAGCGCCCAGCCCTTCGCCGGTTCATCGAGCGTACTGCCCGGCGCACGATCAACCGTCCGGATCGAGAGCTCGACCGTCTTCGAGCTTCCTGGGCGTTCATAGGTGAACCGGGTGGACTTGAGCGGACACCAGTCCTCCGCGGCTCCGATCCCTTCCATGTCCTTGACCGGCCCCATGACGATTCCCGGAAGGTGCTTCCTGATCTCCCGGGCATCACGCGCGTCCATCGTCTTGAGTGGATCCGGATCGGATGCGGTCAGCTTGGTGGAATCGACTGCAGCAAGGCACAGCGGCAGAACCAGAAAGGGGACGAGAAGAGCCATGATTCGATCTCCTGAACGAAATGGACCGGAGAACGCCGGTCCGGTTGCGTTCTGGAACGTAGCTGGCTGATACCCGGGGTGCAACCGGGTCAGCGAGCTCGACGGTGAGGGGGGTCGGAGGGTGGGATGATCAGCGGAACCGATCCGAGTGTCCTGCCTGACTCGTGGGGAGTCCATCAACGAGGCGGTGCGCGAGTCTCTCGGGAGAGGAATCGCCCCCGACCGCACGGGAGCCCATGAAAAAACCCGGCTGACCGTGGTACGGCCGACGCCGGGATTTCAATGGGCCTAACAGGACTCGAACCTGTGACCTCACCCTTATCAGGGGTGCGCTCTAGCCAGCTGAGCTATAGGCCCTCGGCTGCCGAAGCAGGAGGGTGACTGTATCACTCACCCTCAGACGGCGCAACCGATTGGGCCTACCAGTCGCGGATAGGGCCTATCAGAGGCTCGACGAGGTCCTTGACGCTGATCACGCCGACCGGACGCCGGGTATCGGGATCAACCACGATCGCCAGCCGCAACCGGGCTTCTCGCATCCGCTCCAGGGCCTCGAAGGTCGAGGTCGAGGAGCTCACCTCGATGGTGGGTCGGATGAGGGATTCGGTCGAAGCATCGGATTGAAGCATCGCGTCGATCACATGAAGCAGACCCCGGACCCGACCGCCGCGATCGACGACCGGAAGGCGACTGAAGGCACGAGTGCGGATGACCTGCTCACGGGTGGCTCGATCCGATGAGAGTGGAAGCGTGGCGACTTCCCGCCAGGAGATCATTTCCGAACCGGCGGTCGATTGATGAACGAGCACCGCTCGGTCCAGAAGTTCCCCCTGCGAACTGCTCAGAAGTCCGCTTCCCACGCCCTCTCTGAGGAGTTCGGCCACTCGCTGCCGCCCCCCCACGGGGGCGTCGGAAGACGGATCAACCAGTCTCTGCAGGAATCGTGCGGTTCCATGGACCGCGGGCACCACTCCGATCAGGCTGAGCAACTGACGAGCCGTCTGCAACGGAAGGGAGAAGAGGTAGGTCCAGCGATCGGTATGCGTGCGAAAGAGGTCCTTCGGAAGGGTCTCGGCGAAGATGAAGAGCACTGGAACGAGAATCAACGTATCGATCACGATCGCCCGGGTGTCCGAGAATCCGGCGGACTTCAGCAGGGCCATGATGCCGAGCGAACCGAGGTAGTTGGCGATGTTGTTGCCGATGAGCAGAGTGGTCAGGCTTCTCCCAGGCTCTCGAAGCTCACGATCCAGGCGGACCGCACGGCGATCGCCGCGACCAGATCGAACCGCAAGTCGCACCCGATTGATCGTGTAGAGGCCGATCTCGAGGCCGGAACAGAGCGCACTCAGCAGAAGGCCGGTGAGCGCGACGAGGAACCAGATCAGGTCATGGGTGCTCATCGAGCCCCCCCTCGACCCGGACCAGGACCGTGGAGATCCGCTGGCCATCGATCGACTCCACCTCGCACTGCACGTTTCCGATTGAGACCCGATCTCCGACCTCAGGCATCCGTCCGAACCGGTCCAGGAAGAGCCCTGCGACCGTCCGGACCCTGGTCAACGCGAGATCACTTCCGAACAGACGCTCCCAGTCCTCGAGGGAGGTCGCTCCCGAGACTCTCCAGGATCCGTCTCCGAGACGCTCGGGCTCGGGGATCGTCGAGTCCGCGAAGCCCCGGATGTCACCCACGAATTCCTCGACGACGTCCTCCAGGGTGACCACCCCGGCGGTACCACCCCACTCGTCAAGCACCACCGCGATCGAGGTGCCACTGGTCTGAAAATGCGTGAGCAGCTGCTCGATCGAGGCCAGCTCGGGTACGTAGTGGGCGTCCTGAAGAAAGGATGCGATCGAGGAGTCAGGTTGCTTGGGACTGATGAGGAAGTCACGAACCTTGAGCAGTCCGACGACCCGATCACCTTCCCGCTCCCGAACCACCAGGTAGGAGCTTCGCGTCGTATCGATGAGCGCCAGGAGTTCCTCACGAGTGACATCGATGGTCACCATCGGCATGTCGACCCGAGGCATCATGACATCCGAGACTCGGAGCTCTCGTATGCGGATCACCTCGCGAAGCAACTCGTGTTCATGAGGATCGATCACGCCTTCACGGCCGGAGAGTTCGATGAGCGCATCCAGCTCATCGGAATTCAATTCCCGAGGTCGCGAGGAGGGTGCGGTGAGCCTGGCCAGGGGCGCGATGATGAAGCTCTCGAGAAACACCCGCACCGGCCCCAGCAGCTGATGAAGGCCGGAAAGAGGCGGCGCAAGCACCAGGGCCACCCGGACTCGGAGCGCCCCACCAACGACCTTGGGAACCACCTCACCCGCGACCACGATCGCGGTGATGGTGAGGACTCCGATCAGCGTCGCGATCAAGACGTTGGTGGAGTTGCGCACCGACAGCACCGACCCGATGACGAAGTAGAGGGTGTTGACCGTCATGTTTCCGAGCAGAACGGTGATCAGAAGCATGCGAGGCCTGGCCAGCAACCGGTTCACCGCTCTGGAGGCGATCCGGCTTCGCTGGTTGATCCGCATCCGATCCACCTCGGCAAGACCGAAGAACACCGTCTCGCTCATGGAGAAGAGCGCGCTGACCACGAGCAGTGGCAGCATGAGCAGTATGAGGATGACGTCGACTGAATTCACCGCTCAGACCCCCGACCCTTCCGAGTCGGAAGCACCGTCGAGTTCATCCGCCATCCTCTGGACGTACCGCCACACATTGAGGTCCAGGCGGACCTCGGAGGCGTCTCCCGTTCCCCGGCCGAGGGCCTCCAGTCCCTGACGGACCCGCTCTCGAAGTTCAGCCTTGAGCGTTTCCGACCACGTACGCAGGCGGGTGATCTCGGACGCATCGGAGGACGCGATCGCCTCTTCGAGTTCCATGCGAATCGTCAGGATGTCCTGGAGGAAGTCCGGGGGGAGACTGCGATCCTCTTCCGGTGCGGCACCTCCGAGACGAACCAGAACCAGGTTGGCACGTCGCTCCTCATCCTCGATCATCTTCCAGGCCGAGTTCAGACGAGCACTCTCCCGGGTCGCCCGATCGACCACGAGGGGATCTGAGAAACGGTCAGGGTGCAGGGATGCGATCCGACGCCTTACACGCGACCTCGACGATTCGAGATCGATGTCGAACGAAGGTTCGATCCCAAGCAGGTCGAACGGATCCACCCTGCCGGGTGGGTCGTCGGATTCGAAGGGTTCTCTTGATGCCCCTGTCATGACGTGGATTCTACGAGCACGAGGATGACCGGCGGTCGAGTCCGCGCGACTGCGATCCCTTCAACGAGCACTGCCCCGGCGCGGATTCCGCCCCCCGCTGCGGCGGGGATTGCGATTCGAGGACCGCTCGGAACCGGTCCCTGCATCACGGGACGAGGAGGTCCCGAAGCGGGCTCCGGGTGTTCGAGTTGAGCGACGCTCGCCGGTTTCCGACTTCGCCGGGGCGTTGCCAGCGGTGGGAACCAGCTGAGCCTGGTCATTCCCCGCAGCGGCGGCTTTGCGATTCTTCTTGGCGATCGCCTCGTTGACCACCAGAGGCCGTCCCATGAGGCGACGACCCTGAACGCCACCAATCGCCTTGCGAGCTTCGTCGTGGTCACGCATCATCACGATCGCGAACCCCCGGGGCTTGCCGGTCTGCTTGTCCGTCGCCATGGCGACGTCCTCCAGTTCTCCGAATGGCTCGAAGAGCCGGCGCACTGCGAATTCGGTCACCTTGTAGTCAAGGTTCCCCACGTAGATCTTGAACAGTCCCTTGGACATCAGCGATTACCCATCTGTGACCCGATCATCAGGCCAGGTGCCCCCCGG
Source organism: Planctomycetota bacterium (assembly GCA_036336805.1). Taxonomy (GTDB): domain Bacteria; phylum Planctomycetota; class Phycisphaerae; order Phycisphaerales; family SM1A02; genus UBA8087. The sequence goes on along the minus strand of JAYZFJ010000056.1, from coordinate 780 downwards.
AGAAGAACAACACGTCTGTGTTCCACACTGCACGCTCGGCCGCGACCACAACGGTACGACTGTGCAACCCAGTTCCAGAAACGAGACGTTCGGGCATGGCCCCTCGGCCGTGCTCCCATAGCCTACCGGCTGGCAGGCTCAAGTCCAGTCCTGAATCTCCACATCCATGCCTCTGGCTCCCCGGACACGTGTCTGGACCGGCTGGCCACGGGGAGGAACGCGCCTGCGGTGTCCCCGAAAGACGTCGATCTTCGCCCGCGTGTGGTCCGCACTCAGCGGAGTGGTGATAAAAAAAGGGCTCGCTCGGGTATTACCCGAACGAGCCCATAAAGTCGGCGATAACCTACTTTCCCGCTTGGCAGTATCATCGGCAGCGCGGGCTTAACTTCTGTGTTCGGGATGGGAACAGGTGTCTCCCCACGCTTCTGGTCACCGACAACTCCGGCGCGGGGCTCTCGCCCCACGACGGCAACTGTCACGTTGCGTCGTCACGATTCGTCTGCAGCGCTCTCCAAGAGCCTCATCAACATCACTTCGAGTGACTTGTCGAGCTGCCGAGCGCGCGATGGCGCCCGGTAGATACGATCAAGCCTTTGACCGTTAGTACCGGTTAGCTGAAGACATTTCTGCCCTTACACCTCCGGCCTATCAACCCGGTAGTCTTCCGGGGGTCTCAAGCAATACTCATCTCCGGGTAGGCTTCCCACTTAGATGCTTTCAGTGGTTATCCCTGCCGTACTTAGCTACCCAGCGGTGGACTGAGCAGTCCAGCTGGCACAC
>JAYZFJ010000055.1:0-19536 GCA_036336805.1 Planctomycetota bacterium | reverse complement strand
TCTCGACCTCGATCGGGTACGACGACATCGCCGATTCCGACGGAATATCGTACGACCCCGACCCCGCCTGGAGTTCCGCGATCACCCTCGGCATCACCCAGCCGTTGCTGCGAGGGTTCGGATCGGAAGTCGCGCTCTCGGAACTTCGTCTCGCCCGCAACGCGGCACGTGCGTCAACCGAGGACCTGCGGGAGCAGCTGCTCAGCCTCATCGCCAATGCCGAGGCCGCGTACTGGCAACTGGTGCTCGCCCGCCAGAAGCTGTCGGCCAGCGAGTGGTTGCTCGAGGTCGGGATCGAGATCCGCGACGTCCTCGCGAAGCGACGGGACATCGACACCACTGCGGCCAACTACGCGGATGCGGTCGCGACCGTCGAGCGGCGTCGCGGAGAGCTCATCGTCGCCCAGCGGGACATCCGCTACTCCAGCGATGCGATCAAGGTGATCATGAACGACTCCGAACTTCCGGTTGGTGACGAGATGCTGGTGGCACCCGCGGACTGGATGACCGATGAGCCGATGCGATACAACCTCGGCGAGGCGATCGCGATCACCATCGATCGTTCCCCGGTCGTTCGCAGAGCGCTCCTGCTGATCGATGACGCGTCGATCGGAATCAACGTCGCCGACAACGGTCGACTCCCCCAGCTCGACCTCTCCGGACAGGTTCGCTGGAACGGCCTCGAGGGCGGGGTGAGTTCCAGCTACGAGAACCTCGTCACCGGGGGACTGGTCGACTACCTGCTGGGGGTCCAGTTCTCCCAGGCCATCGGCAACCAGGCGGCGGAGGCGGTCTACCGCCGGGCGCGTCTGGAACGCTCATCGGCGGTGGTCGCCTACCAGCGTGCGATCCAGCAGTCCGTCCTGCGCGTCAAGAACGCCCTGCGGGACGTGCGCACCAGTGCGTTGCTCATCGATCAGACGCGTGCATTTCGCCTGGCCCAGGCGGAGAACCTCCGCGCCCTCCGCGTGACCCAGCAGACGATGGGACAGCTGACGCCCGAGTTCCTCGCGCTCAAGTTCCAGAGGCAGGACGGCCTGGCCACCGCCCAGGTGCGAGAGGTGCAGGCACTGGTGGAGTACAACACGGCGATCGCGCGTCTGTTCGAGGCGATGGGCATCGGACTTCAGATGAATCGGATCGAACTTCAGCTGGAAGACGGTACGCGCCCCCTCGAGTCCGCGGTATCCTCTCCGGTTGGAAGTGAGTCTCGATGAGCAGCGAACGCATCCTGGAACCGACCCCCGAATCGATCGAGCACTGTGCACGACATCTGCAGCAGGGCGGTCTCGTGGGGATGCCGACCGAGACCGTCTACGGACTGGCCGCCGATGCCTGTGACGACGACGCGGTCCGGCTGATCTACCGCGCGAAGTCCCGGCCCGCAGGCAATCCGCTGATCGTCCACGTCTCCCGCCCGGAGCAGGCCCGACGATTCGCCGAAGGCTGGGACGATCGCTGTCAGCGACTCGCCGACACGTTCTGGCCCGGTCCGCTGACGCTGGTGCTTCCCCGAAGCGAGCGAGCGAGCGATGTGGTCACCGCCGGACATCCCACGGTCGCGGTCCGTTCGCCCGCCCACGATGTCGCCCGTGCCCTGATCGAGGCGACCGATCGGGCACTCGTCGCCCCGAGTGCGAACCAGAGCGGGCACGTCTCCTCCACGACCGCCGCCCACGTGGTCTCGGAGTTTCCGGAAGGCTCGTTCCCCGTCCTCGACGGTGGAATGTGCGCCCTGGGGATCGAATCCACGGTCCTGGATCTGACCGGTCCCCATCCGATCGTGCTCCGTCCGGGTGCGGTGACCGTACGCGCCCTGCGCAACGTCCTTCCGGATCTCGAGGTTCCGGTCATCGGGGAACAGGGGGCCTCGCCGGGGACCTCACCGCGCCATTACGCCCCCAACACCCCGACGGTCCTGGTGACCGGCAGCCAGATCGAGGGGCGGCTCGCCGAATGCAGCGCTCCGGCCACCGTACTTTCGATCGGTCCGCGCAAGGTGGCGGGGCCCCACGTGTCGGTCGAGATGCCTGATGACGCCGATGCCTACGCCCGACGGCTCTACGCCGGCCTCCGGGAAGCGGATGAGTCGGACGGCACTCTGATCCTGATCGAGTCGCCTCCCTGGACCGACGGTCTCTGGCGCGCGATCAACGACCGTCTGCAGCGTGCCTGTGTGCCGCCGCTCAGTCCCTGAGCTCTTCCATCGGCATGTCGACGTCGAGGTCGTTTCCGCACTCGCGTGCGATGTCGTACCCCGCGTCCGCATGCCGGAAGACTCCCATCATCGGGTCGTTGGTGAGCACGCGCTCGAGTCGTCGAGCCGCGGCCTCGGTTCCGTCGGCGACGATCACCTGCCCTGCATGCTGGGAGAAGCCGATTCCCACGCCCCCTCCGTGGTGGAAGCTGACCCAGCTCGCACCCGAAGCGATGTTGGTCGCGAAGTTCAGGATCGGCCAGTCGCTGACCGCATCGGTGCCGTCGATCATCGCCTCCGTCTCCCGGTTCGGACTGGCGACGCTTCCGCAGTCGAGGTGGTCGCGTCCGATCACCAGGGGTGCCGAGACCTTGCCGCTGGCGACCAGCTCGTTGAAGAGCAGCCCGGCCTTGTCCCGTTCTCCAAGCCCGAGCCAGCAGATCCGGCAGGGGAGACCCTGGAACGCGACCCGGTCCTCGGCCATGGTCAGCCATCGGTGCAGGGACTCGTCCTCGGGGAAGAGCTCCATCAGCGCGCGGTCGGTGACCTGGATGTCCTTGGGGTCACCCGAGAGCGCACACCATCGGAACGGGCCCCGACCGAGGCAGAACTGCGGTCGGATGTACGCCGGCACGAAGCCGGGGAAGTCGAAGGCGTTTTCGAAACCGTTGTCGAGCGCGCGCTGTCGGATGTTGTTGCCGTAATCGAACGTCCACGCCCCGGCGGCCTGCATCTTCACCATCAGGCGAACGTGCTCCTCCATGGTGTCCATCGACCGGCGGACGTATTCCTCGGGGTCGGAATCCCGCAGCGCATCCGCCGACGAGCGGTCGATGTCCACGGGGTAGTATCCGACCAGTGGGTCGTGCGCGGAGGTCTGGTCGGTGAGGGTGTCGGGAACGATGCCTCGTTCATCCATCCGGCGAAGCAGGTCGACCGCGTTGCCGTGGTAGCCGATCGAGAGCGCCTTCTTCTCCTCGCGATACCGAAGTGCCCGGTCGATCGCGGTGTCGAGGTCCTGTTCGATCTCGTCGAGGTAGCGATCGTGGACGCGCTTCTCCAGTCGTTCCTGGCAGACATCCGCGATCAGGCAGGTACCCTCGTTCATGGTGATCGCAAGAGGCTGCGCCCCACCCATGCCTCCGCAGCCACCAGTGACGTTGAGGGTGCCGGCGAGGGTGCCGCCGAAGTGCTGTCGAGCGCATTCGGCGAACGTCTCGTAGGTGCCCTGGAGGATGCCCTGGGTGCCGATGTAGATCCAGGACCCCGCGGTCATCTGACCGAACATCATCAGGCCCTTCTCGACCAGCTCATCGAAGTGTTCCTGAGTGGCCCAGTGGGGGACCAGGTTCGAATTGGCGATCATCACCCGGGGAGCGTCCTCGGTGGTCCGGATCACACCGACCGGCTTTCCGGACTGCACCAGCAGGGTTTCGTCCGGTTCGAGTCGCTGCAGGGTGCTGACGATCGCGTCGAACGCGGCCCAGCTCCGTGCTGCCTGTCCCCGGCCTCCGTACACGACCAGATCCTCGGGTCGTTCCGCGACCTCGGGGTCGAGGTTGTTCATCAACATGCGCATCGCCCCCTCGGCCTGCCAGCTCTTGCAGGTCAGCGTGTTGCCTCGGGGTGCGGTGATCGTTCTCTTCTGGGTGGATGTGCTGCTCATGCGCCCATTCTAGGACGCTTCACACCCCACCGGCGGCAATGAGTTCCGCGATTCGTGCAATGTCCGGGGCAGGGGGGCGGTCCTGGGTGAGGGGGGTCACCACCTCTCGGACCCTGCGTACCGTCTCCTCGACCCCATTTCCCGAGCGCAGGGGCCGCTGGTGCTCCATGGCCTCGGTCATCACCAGCAGCTCGATCGCCACCACGTCCCGGGCGAGCTGGATCGACTGTCGGGCGAGATTCGCGGAGGTCGCCCCCATCGAGTTGTAGTCCTCGATCCCCGCCGAGGTCGAGACGTTGCCCACGCTTGCGGGATTGGCGAGGGTCTGGAGTTCGTTGCAACACGCCGCGGCGGTGTACTGGGCGATCATGTACCCCGAATGCAGGCCCGGATCCGGGGCGAGGTACGTGGTCACCGGATTCTCGGTGTCGTGTCCGGAGAGCACCCAGAACACCCGGCGCTCCGCAATGCCGGCCACGTGCACCAGCGCGATCCGAAGGGTGTCCAATGCAATCGCCAGCGGCATTCCGTGGAAGTTCCCTCCCGAGAGGATCGCCTCGTCTTCAGGAAAGACCAGCGGGTTGTCGGTGACCGCTCCAAGTTCCCGCTCGATGATCGAGCGCACGAAGGCGATCGCGTCGATCGCCGCGCCGAGCACCTGAGATGCTGCACGCAGGCAGTAGGGATCCTGCACTCGGGGGTCGTCATCCCGATGGTCCTCGACGATCTGGGAATCAGCGAGCTGTTCAAGCACCCGAGCGGCGACCTCGATCTGCCCGGTCTGGCATCGGACTTCGTGAATGCGTGCGTCGAACGGCCCGTGGGAGGCTCGACAGGCATCGAGTGAGAGTGCGGTTCCCGCGATCGCGGCGTGGATGAGGGAGTCGGAATCCTCCACGCAGAGCGCACCGGTCGCGGTCATGAGGTGGGTTCCGTTGAGCAGTGCAAGCCCTTCCTTGGCCTCGAGCACCAGGGGTTCAAGTTCCGCCTCGGAAAGAAACGCCGCGGTGGGTCGGAGGTGTCCGGACTGCGTGCACTCGCCCTCACCGATCAGCGCCAGTGCGATGTGCGAAAGGGGAGCAAGGTCACCGGACGCACCCACCGAACCTCGAGAGGGCACCACCGGGAGGATGTCCTGATCGAGGTGCCAGAGGATGCGATCGATCGTTCGTGGCTCCACTCCGGAATGCCCGCGCGCCAGGCTGGCCGCGAGCACGAGCATCGTCGCCCTGACCACGTCATTCGGCAGGGGGTCACCCACGCCGGCCGCGTGGCTGCGAACGATGTTCCTCTGAATCTCATGAACCTGGTCCACCGTCACCCGCACCTTCGAAAGCGAACCGAATCCGGTGTTGAGTCCGTAGACCGGGTCGACATCCTCCGCGGCTGCGGCAACCACCGCTCGCGCAGCCGTCACCCGGGCCCGGGCCTGCTCTGCGAACACCACCTCGGCATGGTCTCGAGCGACCGACCGAACGGCTGCGGTCGATAGCGGGCTTCCATCGAGGATCACGGAGTCGCGTATGGGTTCGGGCGTGGCGTTCATCGAGTTCGACAGACTAGAGCGGATGTCGCTTCGCTGCCAACCCTGAGCCTGACATCGGTGGCTCTGACCCACTGGTCGCCTCTGGAGGCCACCAACCTCGGAAACCAGACTCCGCCTCATCCCCCCGGGGTCCCCTGCGTACAATCGCTACCATGTTTCGAGGACTCCCGGGAAATCGGCCGGTGTGATGACTATTCTCTGCTGATTGACTGTGGGTTCACACTCACCCCTCTCATGTGACGAAGGAGACTTTGATGTCCAACGAAACCCACACCTGGCCGGACCTTGCAATCGGCCTCTATGAGCGCCTCACCGGCCAGAACGCCGAGATTATCTATCGATTCGAGGACATGACCGTCGAGGTCCCCAGCGGAACCGGTCCCGATGCCCGATGCGCCCCCTGGCGTCTGAACGGGACTCTGGCCATTCGGACCCGCTCCCACGACGGAACCTGACCGATGTCGGTCACCCTCGCCTCCGACCTGCTGGTCGAGCATTCCGGGCACCAGATGAGACTCCGTGGCGAAGGCAGCAGCCTCGTCGCGGAGTTTGACTCTCTGTCCGCAATCAGAGTGATGCGTCGCTCACTTCCATCGCCCGGTACCCGTCTTCCGGAACCCCTTCGCCTTCCCGGCCTTGATGCGGTTGAGGTCGAGGTCCGGGTGCGAGGGCGTGCCGTGGCGGAAGTTCACGCACACGATCACGCGCTGAATGTGCGCGTGCTCTGGCTCGGTTTGTTTGCAGCCATCCTTCACCTGCCGGTCCGTGGCTGAATCCTCTTTTTCAGCCAGCCCCTGAAGGCTCGCATCACCACCAGGTGGATCACCGCCTGGGTCATCTCGTAGAGGTACCAGGGAAGACTGGGCGCATAGTCCTGGAGAACCACCAGGATGGTTTTCGGGTCTCCCGCGATGCGGCGAAATTCAAATCGCCCGCTGGTGGTCGCGTTTCTCCGCAGAAGCAGACCTCCGGTGATGGCCAGGACTTCCGAACCCGCGCTGCAGCGAGCTGGATCGCGGCGAAGGGAGAGCATGCGAATGCAGCTCATGAGGTCGATGTCCACCGATTCGACCGCCTGCTGGTCCGGTGTCGGCTTCGTTCGCACCTTCAGCAACGGTCCGCCCCACCATCCCAGCCACTCCCAGTACCCACTGACGATCCGGGAAGGGGTCCAGTCCACCGGAGCGCTCATGCGTTGAATCGAGCGCACCAGACTCTTGCGATTGATGATCGTACGGTCCTGCCTGCGCATCTCCCGTCGAGGATCCTCCTCGCATCCGCCTTCCCCGATCGCATCCTCCAGCGCCTGGTCGAACCCCTGCATCCCGGGGGCGAGGGTCTCGAGCAACCGGTTCGGACTGGCCACGGTGGGGGAACTCAGACTCGAGACCAGTGGGAAGACCAGACTTCGGGGCTCACCGCTGAAGAGCATGATCCACAGGGTTGAGACCTTCGGCGAGGCGATCGGCACCTCGACCGTCAACGGTCGGCTTCCCAGATGCGCCGCGGTCCGCATGATCATCTGTCCGTAGGTCATTTCCTCGCCGATCCCCAGATCGAAGCTGCCTTCCCACTCCTCGGGATGTCGAAGCACCGTCTGGAAGGCACGGACCACATCCTCGAGCCCCACGGGCTGCGTGGGCGTGGCCGTCCACTTCGGCAGGACCATCATCGGAAGTCTCTTGATCAATCGGGTCAGCATGCGCAGAGAGGAACCGCCGCGTCCGATGACCACGCCCGCCCGCAGCTGGGTGACCCGGGGTGTTCCGCTTGCGAGCACCCGGCCGACCTCCTTGCGCGATTCGAGGTGTCGGGAGAGCCGGGTTTCCTCGTCCTGGCTGCCCAGACCCCCGAGGTAGATGATGCGCTCCACTCCCGCCGCTTCGCAGGCGGTCCGCACGTTGTCGGCGAGCAGCAGATCGAGGTCCTCGAATCCGGCCTGGGTCAGGCGCGACTGCGGCGACATGGAGTGGACCAGATAGACCAGGATGTCGACCCCCTCGAGGGCGGACTCGATCGCTTCGGGGTCGAAGAGATCGCACTGTCGCCAGGTCACCCCGTTCGTTTGGCCGGTCGAATCACTCCGGGATTGGCTGCGGGTGAGCGCGACGAGGTCGAATTCCTCGTGCAGACGATCTCGAAGTGCCCTGCCGACGAAACCGCTCGCCCCGGCGATGGCGACGGTGGTCTTGGTCCGAGGACTGGAAGGCGAGGCGTCGGGAATGGGTACGGTGCTCATGGGTGACTCAGGTGATGGTAGGCGGTTGCGTGGTCCCGGTGTCTCGTATCGGCCATGAATGCCCGGCGCACTGTAGTATGCCTTCCATGCGCGAGGCACTCATCCGATACACCACCCTCTTCGGCTCGCTTTTTCTCGTCTCCCTCATGGCGATTCCGGTTCTGGCCTGGCGGACCTCCGATCGAGGGGTTCCGGCCGCGACCAGTTTCGAGGCACTCTCCCCGATGGCGGCCTGGGTCTGGGTTCTGGCGAGCTTCGTGGTCTTCACGGCGATCGCCGCCTTCGTTTCCCGGGTGATCAACGTGGCCGTCGCCCTCTTCGTCCTGGGCTTCGGCTTCTGCGTGATCGCGCTGGCCTGTGGCAACGTCCAGGAGTTCGTCTGGTCCGGGGGGGGACCGGTGTCGATGGCGATCGAGACCCTTCTCCTCGGGGTTCTGGTGACCGTGGTCTCGCTGGTGATCTTCCGGATCTCCGGGGGGCTTCCGGAGATCCCTCGTGCAGAGGGGACACCGGAGATCGTCTCCCGGGATGGTCTGCTGAATCCGAAGGCGCTGAGCTTCCTGGCCTTCGGCTTCGTCGCCGTGGCGGTGTGCTGGGCTCTGCTCTCGAGCATGCGTTCCGGGCAGGTCCTCGGAGCGGTCTTCGTCGGGTGCTGGGTCGCGGCCACCATCGCGCGTCTGAGCCTTCCGGCCTTCCAGCCGGTCCTGCTGTTCGCCGGCCCCATTCTCTGTGGTGGCGTGGTGCAGCTGGTACTGGCGTCCGGTACCGGGGGTGACCTCTCGGATCTCCTGGTCACCGGTGACTACCCGCGTCTGCTCTGGCCGACGCCCCTCGACTGGACCGGAGGCACGCTCGCGGGGACCGCGTTCGGCCTTGGATTCGCGCGAATGTTTTTCGAAGGCAGCCTGGTGGTCGAGCAGCCGGGTGACTGGGCGCCGGCCCCTCGCGAAGCCTGATTTCCGGCGGTGGATCGTGCATCGAGTGCGGCGAGGAGCGGAACAAACCCTCCCGAGGGTGTAGACTCTTGGGATGTCACTCATAGTCACCGGCACGTTAGGTATCGACACCGTGGAAACCCCGACCGGATCCGCCGAGCGCGTTCCCGGAGGGTCCGCTGCCTACTTCTCCGCCGCGGCGAGCGCGCAAGGGCCCGTCCGCCTGGTCGGTGCCGTGGGGGAGGACTGGCCCGATGAGCATCGTGCCGCCCTGTCCGCCTTTGCCAACGTCGATCTCGCCGGCCTCGAACAGCGTGCGGGATCGCGGACGTTTGCCTGGGGTGGCCGATACCTCGCGAACATGAACGAACGCGAGACCCTCTTCACCGAACTCGGAGTCCTCGAAGAGGCTCCTCCATCGGTGCCGGAGGCGTTCGCAGACAGTGAACTGGTCTTCCTCGCCAATTCCCACCCCGCGGTCCAGAAGGCGTTCCTCGAACAGTTCTCCAATCGATCCCTCTCGGTGGTCGACTCCATGGATCTGTGGATCGAGATCGCGCGTCCCGAGTTGCAGGCCGTGATCGAAGCGGTCGACGGGGTGCTCCTCAACGACTCGGAGGTCCAGCAGCTCACGGGAATCGGGAATCCCTACTCCGCCGCCCGGGAGATCCTCGAGATGGGTCCGAGCTTCGTCATCGTGAAGAAGGGCGAACACGGCGCGGTGCTGGTGCACCGGGACGGGACCGTGGTGGTCCCGGCCTTCCCGGTTCCCCTGGAAGGCGTGGTGGATCCGACCGGGGCGGGTGACAGTTTCGCCGGTGGGTTCATGGCCTACCTTGAACGGACCGGCGACCTCGGCTTCGAAGGACTTCGGACCGCATTGGGGTGGGGGACGGTCACCGCCAGCTTCACCCTCGAACAGTTCGGTCTCGACGGTCTTCGAGGCCTCGACCTGCCCAAACTCACCGCCCGCTTCGACCAGCTGGTGGAAGCCACCCGACTCGGTTGATCTTCGAGGCGTCCGGTCGTGGCGCCGTCCGAACCCGGAGGAACGTCATGACGTCACGAATCCTGCCATTGCTGGGTCTGCTGTTGGTATTCACCGGCGCCGCGGCCCACGAGTCCACCTCGAACTGGGATCCCTTCCTGGAGATTCCCCGTGCCCGTGAGGTACAGAGTGCGATGGCGGGCAGCCGCGGGGCGGTTCGACCTCCCCGAGCCCGGGCGGTGCGCTGGGATCTGGAGAACCGCCGCGGTTTCGTCCGGGCCGGCTCCGAGTGGATGGTGATCGACCTGGACGACTGCAGGCTCATGCAGGGAGCGGATCGTCCCGCGCCCCCGCGAGCCGCCCCTTCCGAGGAGGAGGCCTCGCCTCGTCGCGGCGCAGGGCGTCGTCCGACGCCGCCCGCGCGCGGGCGGCAGGCGACCACCGCCTACGCGCCCCAGGGAGGTTGGAGCGCTCGCTACGAGGACTACAACGTGGTTCTGGTGGATCCCGATGGGGAGGAGCGTGCGGTCACCACCGAGGGAACCTCGCGGGAACGCTTCGGTACCGCCAGCTGGGTCTACGGCGAGGAACTCGGACAGGATTCCGCGATGTGGTTCTCGCCGGATGGCCGAACCTTCGCCTTCTACGCCTTCGACGTGACCGATGTCCCCGACTACTACCTCCTCGATGGGCTCACCAGTCTGCGCACCACGGTGATGGACGAGGCCTATCCCAAGCCCGGTGATCCCAATCCGATCGCCGGCATCCGAATTCACGACATCGAGACCGGGTCCACCCTCGTCGTCGACGTCGGGGAGGACCCCGACCAGTACATCTACGACGTCTCCTTCACGCCGGACTCCCGGTACCTCCTGTTCCATCGGATGAACCGCCTCCAGAACCGACTGGAGCTGGTGGTGGTCGAGCCCGGAACCGGAGCCACCCGCACCTTGATCGAGGAGACCCAGCCGACCTGGGTCGCACACGATCCGGAACTTCGCTGGCTGGAGGATGGCCGTCGCTTCCTCTGGTCGACCGAGCGTTCCGGCCACCGGACCTACGAACTCTGGGACGTCGAGGACGGTCGGCGTGCGGTGCTGGGTCCTGGCACCTTTGCTTCCAACGGGATTCTCGAGCTGACCGAGGACCCCGATCGTCCCGGTGGAGGGCATCTGTTCTTCACCGGCCGGGGTCGGGATCATCCCCTCAACCAGCAGCTCTATTCAGTCAACCTCGATGGTTCGGAGTTCATCCAACTGACGGGTGAAGCCCTCTCGCATTCCGATTTCACGCCGGCACCGGATGCTTCGGCGGTGGTTGCAATCGGGCAGGCCTGGGACCAGCCTCCCCAGCTGCTGCTCTACTGCGCGGGCCAACCGGAGCCGGTGGTCCTCCGGGAAGCGGATCTCTCGCGGCTTCAGAAGACGGGACTCAGGCCTTCGGAGCTCTTCACCTTCGAGACCGCCGACGGAACGGAGACCTGCTACGGCCGCATCCACTATCCGAGCGATTTCGACCCCACTCGGCGCTGGCCGGTGCTGGTCGATGTGTACGGTGGCCCCGAATCAAGTGCCCTGCGCAACACCTACGCGGTGTCGAACCCCATGACCGAATTCGGATTCGTCGTCGTCCAGATCGACAACCGCGGGACGGAGGGGCGAAGCAAGGCATTCGAGGGTGCGACCTACCTCAAGCTCGGGATCGTGGACCTCGACGACCAGGCGCAGGGGGTCCGGACGCTCCTGGAGCGTCATGAGTTCCTCGACGGTGACCGAGTCGGCATCACCGGCCATTCCTACGGTGGCTATCTGAGCGCGCTGGCGCTGCTCAGGCACCCCGACGTCTTCCAGGTCGCGGTGGCGGGTGCTCCGGTCACCGATTGGCGCAACTACGACACGATCTACACCGAGCGTTACATGCGTACTCCGGAACAGAACCTCGAGAACTACGACGCATCGAGTTGCGTGGAGCTGGCGAAGAACCTCCGTGGTCGACTGCTGCTGCTCCACGGGATGGTCGACGACAACGTCCATCCCTCCAATTCCTGGCAGCTGGTCGACAAGCTGCAGAGTCTCGACATCCCCTTTGACATGCTCTTCTTCCCCAACAGTGCGCACGGAATCTGGTCTCCCGCCTCGCGATCCGCCAAGTGGTCGTTCCTGGTCGACGAGCTGGTCGTGCCGGAGACGGCGACTCGATGAGTTCGCTGCCCCCGGATCGGTCGCACGTGCCCACCGAGATCGCCCACCCCAGTGGGCGGGACCTGGGGGGAGCATCGATTCGCGAGTCGATCGAGTGGATCGCCGAGGATCATCGGCGGGTCGTTGATGCACTGCATTCCGCGGGTTCCGATCTGGAGCTCCTGATCGAGGCGGTGGTCGGCGCCTTGAAGGCGGGGGGACGCCTGATCTACGTCGGGGCGGGTACCAGCGGTCGACTCGGGGTGCTCGACGCCTCGGAGTGTCCGCCAACCTTCAATGCCGAACCGTCCCAGGTCATCGGGCTCATCGCCGGTGGTGAACCGGCGCTGAGACGATCGAGCGAGGGACGCGAGGACGAGTTCGACGGCGCGCATGAGCAGCTCCAGTCGCTGAATGTGGGCGAGACTGATGTCCTGATCGGGATTGCCGCAGGGGGGACCACGCCCTACGTGCTGGGCGCGATCGAGGAAGCGGCACGTCGGGGTGCGATCGCCGGCATGATCAGTTGCGCTCCTCGAGCGGTTCCCCCCGGCTGTTCACATCTGGTGGTGCTCGAGACCGGCCCGGAGCTGCTGACCGGATCCACTCGCCTGAAGGCGGGATCGGTCACCAAGCTCGCGCTCAACACCATCACCACGATCGCCTTCGCCCAGCTGGGAAAGGTTCGGGGCGGTCTCATGATCGACCTTCGGGCCTCGAACCAGAAGCTGCACGATCGGGCGATCCGCATTCTGACCACCCTCTTCCCGGAGTTGTCACGTTCGCAGGCCGCCGCGCAGCTGGCTCAGCATGATGGCCGCTTGCGTGCCGCCGTGGAGTCTCTTGCCCGACCCGGAGGGTGAGGCGGCATCTTTCCTGCCTGCGTCACGTCCCAAGCAACACCGCCCCGCGCGGGGCGCGAGGCGGTGTCGTGTTCTCGTGGTTGGCACACGCTCAGGCGTGCGGCAACTCAGATCTGGTCGTTGAGCTTCTTGAGGGCTCGCGCGCGAACCTTCTTGGAAGCGGGCTTGGCAGCGAACCACTGCTCTTCACCGGTGAAGGGGTTGATTCCCTTGCGTCGGGGCTTGGCCGGAGCCTTCTTCACGGTGAGCTTCATGCCCATGAACTTCACGATCCCGCACTTCTTGAGATCGGCGACGCACATCTGCTCGAGCGCATCGAAGACGTGCATGACTTCCTTGCGGGTCATGTCGCAGGACTCTGCGATCGCAGTGAGCTGCTGGCTTCGGGTGCGAGGCGTCGCGGAAGCGGTGATCTTCTTGGGGCCTGCGGGCTTGGCCTTGGCCGTGGTCTTGCGGGTCGTGGTGCGACGAGTCGCCTTCTTCTTGGAAGCGGTTCGCTTCGCGGTCTTCTTGGCAGGACGGCGAGCCGCCTTGCGGGTGGTGGTCTTCTTCTTGGTCTTTTTAGCCATTGTGCTGAATCCTTTCGCGTATATCCCTTCCATGACATCATGTCGGGAGCGCGCGAAATGTACGCCCTCACGCGCTGGAGGACAAGCGGATTCGTCGGCAAAACCAGTGGTTTTTGCGCATTTTGGCAATTTGTCCCGAACGGTCGGATCTCGGTCCGATCCCCGAAGAACGAATATTCCCTTGTTTTCAAGCCATTTCGGCGCATTTGTCCGAGGCGTGAAGCTGATCCTTTCGCCCGGGGAGGAGAAGCTCAGGCGAGGATATTTGCTTGAAAAATGCTGATTTTCGCGGCGCCTGCGCCGAAGGTGTCGGTCCGTTCGAGCATCCTCGCCCGCTTCGAATCGTTCGCTTCCGGCTCGTCACACTCGGCGAGGGAACTGACCCACCAGCGGTCATGGAGCCGGAAGAGAAGCAGTGCGAGTTCATCGAGCCCCGCCGCCTCGGGCAGGACCAGGTCGCAACGCGGTCCCGATCCGACGGTGAGTGATCGCCGATCCCCCAGGCAGTAGTACTGGACCTGATGGGAGTCGTCGTCATCCATCCAGGACTCCGGGTTCCCGGGAATCCGGCACTGCAACACCGTGACGGCCCCCCGGCTCGTCTCCCCATCAAACTGCTCTTCGACCGTCGCCGGCTTCGACGCGCGGTACCAGAGTCGGGTGGGTCCGATCGTGAGGAACGAGCCATCCTTCAGCGCAGCGGTGGTGACTCGCCTCCCTTCCGGGTCGGTCACGCCCTTGCTCGAACCGGGGTCGTGGAGGTGCCATATCCCCCCGATCTCGAACAGGACCGCGTGCAGGCGGCTGATCGAGGGGTGGTCCAGGTAGATGTCATTGGCGGGGTTTCGCCCGAGTGCACACGGCAGACCGTTCTTGAGCACGCACTCGAGGATGGTCCTGGGTTGCTCGGGATTGCTCAGATCTTCGATGACGATCTTCGACATGTGACCTTCCCGAACGTTTTTTCCGGTCTCGGGTTCAGGCCTCGACCAGGGGCCGCACCACCGGTCGGCCCACCGAGTAGTAGGTGAACTCGTTCTCGCGCATGGTACTGGCCTTGTAGAGGTTTCTGCCGTCGAAGATCAGAGGGGAGCCGAGCCTGGTGGTCAGCTCGGCGAAGTCCGGTGATCGGAACTGGCTCCACTCGGTGCAGATGACGAGTGCGTCGGCACCGTCCAGACACTCGTACATGTCGGAGCATCTCGTGACCTCCGGCAGGGCACCCTCGAGATTCTCCAGGGCCACCGGGTCGAATGCCCGACAGTGGGCACCCGCGTCGATCGCCTTCTGCATCAGGGTGAGTGCCGGGGCTTCACGGATGTCGTCGGTGTTCGGCTTGAACGCCACGCCCCAGAAGGCAAGGGTCCTTCCGGCGAGGTTCTGTTCGAAGTGGCCCTCGATCTTCTCCCAGAAGCGCAGCCGATGCGACTGGTTGACCCGGTGCACCGCCTCGTTGAGTTCACAGGTGTACCCGACCGCCTTGCCCATTCCGCAGACCGCCAGAGTGTCCTTGGGGAAGCAGCTGCCTCCGTAGCCGAGGCCGGGGAAGAGGAACTGGTTGCCGATGCGCGTGTCGGCGCACATGCCCTCCCGGACCTGCTTGACGTCCGCATCGTAGTGTTCGCACAAGGTCGCCAGCTCGTTCACGAAGGAGATCTTGCAGGCGAGCATCGCGTTGGAGGCGTACTTGACCATCTCCGCACTTCGGACGTCCATGATGTAGATCGGGTTGCCCTGACGTACGAAGGGCTCGTAGAGCTCGCGCATCATGTCGCCCGCCTCCTGCGACTCCACGCCACAGACCACCCGGTCCGGCTTCATGAAGTCGTCGATCGCAGCGCCCTCCTTCAGGAATTCGGGATTGTCGGCGATGTGAAACGGAGCGTCGGTGTGCTGCCTGATCAGATCCCGTACCTTGTGGCTGGTGCCGACCGGTACCGTGCTCTTGACCACCACCGTCTTGGGGGTCTGGTCGGGGCCGAGGGAGTCGATCGTGCGAGCGATGTCCTCCGCCACGTGCAGCACGTACTGGAGGTCCGCCGAGCCGTCGACGTCGCTGGGGGTGCCGACACAGATGAAGATCGTCTCCGCATCCCGGTACGCGGCATCCTTGTCGGTCGTGAAGTGGAGCCGGTTGGCGGAGGCATTGCGAACGATCATGTCGCTGAGACCGGGTTCGAAGATCGGGCTCTGGCCTTGCCGGAGCATCTCGATCTTCTTCTCGTCCACGTCCAGGCAGGTGACATCGTTGCCGCATTCGGCAAAGCACGCTCCGGTGACGAGTCCTACATATCCGGTACCAACCATCGTCAATCGCATTGGTCAAGGCTCCTTGCTGCTGTTGTCAGTGGGGGGTGATTCGAGTCATCAAGTGTACGCAATGGATGATCGAATGAGGTCATTCTCGTGGGAATCATCACAGATCTGAGGCAATTCCTGCCCTCCACCGCGCTTCTTCCCGTAGAAGTCGTGCCTTTATCATCATGCCCGGCGAACCAGAGCAGGAGGTTCCGGAAAATCCGCCCAGCCCACCGCCGCCGCGCACGACCCGATGGCAGGGGACGATGATCGGAAGGGGGTTTCGGCGCATGGCCTGTCCGACCGCTCGGTACGCCCTCGGGTGTCCGATCGAGTCGGCGAGTTCGCCGTAGCTGAGGGTGCACCCCGGGGGGATCCCTCGAGCCTTCTCCCAGCATGCCTGCTGGAAGGGGGTACCCGCCGGCAGGGGGATGTCAGCGAATTCCTCGGGGTTTCCTGCAAGTGCATTCTGCAGTCGCCGGGCGAGGTTCTCGTCGAGAAGGGGATCCTCCACGGCGCCGACCGGAACCGACCTGCCCAGTCGCTCCCATCCGGTCGCGACCACCGTCTGCGTGCTCTTCACCACCAGGAACGGTCCGTCCGCACCGGGCAACCAACGAGCCGTGAGTGGGCCGGCCGCATCGGGGCCGCCGTTCATCGAGCCGGGCGCTTCGGCGAGGCGGTCTTCCAGGCGAGGTCGGTCTTGATCAGCAGGTGGTCGCTGGGAGGCTCTTCGGGAATGCGGTGCTTCCTCCGCCAGCTCGGACCCAGCTGGTCGATGTCCAGGATGTCCTCGCTCGTGGCTTCCATCGATCCCCCGTAGAGAATGAAGTCCAGGCGACCGGGAACAAATGATTCACCGGGCCTTCCCCAGGTGGTGGTGTCGTCACCGCAGGGACGAATCGGTTCGGAGACGACCAGGTCCTGGTTCCCCGGTGCCAGCCCCCGGACCAGTGCCTCCAGAATGTCGGGCCCGCCCACCAGGTTGAAGTCGCCGCCGATCACCAGCCCATCCGGCTTGAGGCGTTCGACCGCTCGTCGAACCGCTTCGTGGATCGCCTCGACTTCCGTGCGGCGCTTCTGGTCCTCGGTGGAGCCGAGACGTCCGCAGCACTTGAGATGGATCGACACCGCGAGCACCGAGCGTGATCCGATCCGGACCAGGCCCCCGGTCGCCCGAACGACGTTCCCCCGCCCTCCCGAGGCGAACTTCCGGACGGGACTCAGTTCCTCCACCGCTTCCATCGGATGGGGGCTCGCCACCGCGACGCACAGCGACTGTCCTCCCACGCCGGCCGTCCAGGTCTGGTTTCGATCCAGTGCGTCGAACCAGTCGGCGACCCGCTTGGGCTCGAGCTTGTCCGGCAGTTCCTGGAGCAGGACGATGTCCGGCTTGAGTGCCTGGAAACTCCGCTGAAAGGGGGCTGGATTCTTGAAGAGTGCGCCGAACTCGCCGTTCCAGCTGACCACCCTGATCTCGTCCTTTGCCGTCGGCGCGGCGGGATCGTGGATGGCCCTGGCCGGTCGCTTGCTGGCCTTGGTGGCGAAGGCATGTCCGACCACCGGAGTGCGATCCTGCACTCCGTCCCGGTTTCGGGTCACGCATTGAAGCCGGAACGAGTCGGCGTCGAAGGCAGGGGTGCGATCCAGGCGAATCTCGAAGCGATCACCCGAATGGGTGGGCATCGCCACCACTCCCAGGGCGTCGACCGTGGTCCTGACCGCGGAGCCGCCTCGATCCACCGCGTAGATCGTCGCGCCCGGTCCGGTTCGGCCGCGTTCAGGTTCGATCGGGCTGAACACCACCACCGCCTCGACGCCCTGCATGCCGTCGTATCCGGTGAGGCCGGTTCGCTGGGCCCCGTCAAGATCGAATTCAAGCCGCAGCTCCTCCTCCAGCCATTGGAGGGTCCGGGGCTGGTCGAGATCGATCTGGACGTACACGTGGTGGGGGTCGTCGGAGATCCGAACCGCTCGAATCAGTCCCGCTTCGTCATCGGGAGCGGCCGGAGGTTGCCCCGCCCAGTCGTCGAATCGACCGTCCATGACGTGCGGGTCCGGAGCGGACTGGAGAAAAAAGGCGACACTCAAAGCTGCAATCATGTGTGACATGACCCAGAGGGTAGCGTTAGGATTGTGACATGAACACATCCACTCAGACCAATTCCGATCTACAGGCCCCCGAATCGATGGACTCGATCTCAAGCGACATCCTGGAGCTGCTGGCCGGGCAGGATCCCGAGGCCGCGCGCATCATGGCGGGGGAGGCCCGTCGACAGGCCTCGACCCTGGAGCTCATCGCCAGCGAGAACCACGTCTCCAGCACGGTCATGCACGCGGTCGGCACCTGGTTGACCAACAAGTACGCGGAAGGCTATCCCGGCAAGCGCTACTACGGGGGGTGCGAGTGGCACGACCAGATCGAGGACCTGGCTCGGGACCGGGCCACCCGGCTCTTCGGCTGCGGGTTCGCCAACGTGCAACCCCACTGCGGTGCGAACGCGAACATCGCCGCGTTCATGGCCCTCCTCAAGCCGGGAGACACGGTGTTGAGCCTGCCCATCAAGTCCGGGGGCCACCTCAGTCACGGACTCAAGCCGAACTTCTCCGGAACCTTCTTCAACATCGTCGACTACGACCTCGATCCCGAGACCGAGCTGCTCGACTTCGATGAGATCGCACGCATCGCTCGCGAGTGCAAGCCGAAGCTGATCATCTGCGGCTTTTCCGCCTATCCTCGGACCATCGACTTCGCCGCCTTCAGGGCGATCGCCGACGAGGTGGGGGCCTACCTGATGGCGGACATCGCGCACATCGCGGGTCTGGTCGCGGCGGGGGTGCATCCTTCGCCGTTCCCTCATGCGCACGTCGTCACCACCACCACCCACAAGACCCTGCGTGGTCCCCGCGGTGGGCTGGCCCTCTCCAATGACGAGGAGATCGCGAAACTGATCGACCGCAAGGTCTTCCCCGGCTCGCAGGGGGGGCCCTTGATGCACGTCATCGGCGCCAAGGCCGTCGCCTTCGGTGAGGCGTTGAAACCCGAGTTCAAGACCTATCAGCAGCAGGTCGTCTCCAACGCCCGCGCGCTCGCTGACGCCCTGGTCGAGAAGGGCTACCGACTGTGCTCCGGGGGAACCGACAACCACCTCATGCTCGTCGACCTGAGGCCGCGGGATGCGGAACTCACCGGGTCCGATGCACAGGACTGGCTCGAGAGCGCCGGGATCATCGTCAACAAGAACGGGATCCCCAACGATCCCCGCTCCCCGATGGTGACCAGTGGCCTTCGTCTGGGCACTCCGGCGCTCACGACACGCGGGCTCCGGGAAGCGGAGATGCGTACCGTCGCGGACTGGCTCGACCGAGTGATGTGCTCCGGTGGCGACCGCGCCGTCGGCGACTCGGTACGCGAGGAGGTCGCGACGTTCTGCCAGTCATTCCCGCTCCCACACTGATCCGATCGGAACGACACGCATGAACAGTCCCGAACCCGATCACTCCACTCCGCCGGCTCCCTCCGAGGATCCGATCTTCCTCAATGCCCGACTCGAGGTCCCGCCGGAACTCGAGCCGGAGATCACGCAGCTGCTTCCGATCGTGGTCGGGGCGCACATGCGTGCGGAACGTACGGATCGCCCCCTGGCGGATCGACTCGCCCGTCACATCCGGGGGATTCGCCGTCGCGACGACCTTGCTCGCGATGAAGGGCTGCTCCCACTGGTGGTCACCGACATCTGGTACCTCAACACCCCCGAACTGATGCTTCAACCCGCCGTGGTGATCGGGGAACCGGCACTCAATGCGGCCAGCGCTCACTGGTCGGGGCGTCTGCCCAAGGCCTTTGTGGTCGATGGCTCGCACCAGGTCCTGCTCGATCTCGAGGGCCCGGATCGAGTGGCCTGCATGTGGGGCGTGGGCGCCGCTGGAACCGAGGCCGCGGCGGACCGTTTCGAATCCCGGTACCTCGAGCCCTGGCTTGAGTCGGTTGGCGCGCGCGGTGCGCGGCCATTGCCCCCCCCGGGGCCGGGGGCCGGGCGTGTGCGCGACCGGGC
>JAYZFJ010000054.1:0-24864 GCA_036336805.1 Planctomycetota bacterium | reverse complement strand
AGGACTCGGCTTCCGTCGGGTGCGAGTCGCGGGTCGCCCACGCGGACCACGCGCAGCAGGTCCTCGGGAGTGATCGGTCGTCGTCGGGTAGGGGTTCGTCGCTTCGTGCTCATGAGTGCCTCCGGCCGCGATGGTACCATTCTCCCATGGCCAGACTCCTTCAACCGACCCTGCTCTGGAACGGATCGACGTTCCTTCGTGACCAGTCGGTGCTGATCGGTGACGATGGTCGAATCGCCGCGGTGGGGCCCGATCTCGAGGGTCCGATCGAGCCGCTTTCGGGAGCGATGATCCCGGGGCTGGTCAACGCGCATTCCCACGCCTTCCAGTTCGGTCTGCGCGGGCGGGCGGAAGCATTCCCCGGGGAAGCGAGTTCCTTCTGGGGGTGGCGCGAGGCGATGTACGAACTGGTGGGCACCCTCGATTCCGACCGCTGCTACGAACTCAGCCACGCGGCCTTCACCGAGATGCTCGCCCATGGCGTGACCGCGGTCGGGGAGTTCCACTACGTCCGCCACGACGAGGGCGGTGACCACCGGCTCGATGAAGCGGTGTTGCTCGCGGCGGAGGATGCGGGGATCCGGCTGGTCAAGCTGGTCGCCTGCTACCTGACCGGTGATCTGGATGCCCCGCTCGCACCCGCCCAGTCGAGGTTCGATTCCGGATCGGTCGACGACTACCTCCGGCGACTCGATGCGGCCGGTGAACCGCTCGATCACGCCACCCAGACCCTCGGGGTCGTCGCGCACAGTGTGCGGGCGGTGGCGATCGACGACATCGTGCGCCTGCACCAGGCATCGATCGAACGGGGTCTGCCGTTCCACATCCACCTCGAGGAGGCGCCGCAGGAGATCGCGACCTGCCAGCGCGTCCATGGCTGCACACCGATGCGCCTGCTCCTCGACCGGGGGGTGGTCAGCTCCAACGTCGTCGCGGTTCACTGCACGCACTCGACCCCGGAGGACCTCCGCGACTTCGCTGCGGCCGGTGGTCAGATCTGCCTCTGTCCGGTGACCGAAGCGAACCTCGGGGACGGCATCGCGGACCTTCCGACGATGCTCGAGGCGGGGATTCCTCTGTCCGTCGGCACCGACCTCAATTCCCGTACCGACCTCCTGGAGGAACTTCGCTGGCTCGAGTACGTGCAGCGACTGGCCCGGCAGCAGCGGGGCGTCCTGCGGGGAACCGACGGCGACAGCGGTCGGGCCCTGCTCGAGATCGGTACCGCCGGAGGTGCGCAGGCGCTCGGACTCGATGCCGGTCGGATCGAGGTGGGGGCCCACGCCGACCTGGTCCTGATCGACCAGACCCATCCTTCTCTGGCTGGTGCCGATGCCGATGCCCTGGCGGCCGCCCTGGTCTACGCCGCACGGACCGAGGTCGTCACCCGGGTGTTCGTCGGGGGCGTCGACGCATGAGCCACCGCATCGGCATCGATCTCGGGGGGACGAAGGTGGAGGCGATCCTGCTTGATCCGTCGGGGTCCGAAGTGTGGCGGCACCGGGAATCGACCCCGCACGGCGACTACCAGGGAACGCTCGGCGTACTGGCCGGGCTGGTGGCCGCCGCCCGCGCAAAGGCGCCCGACGGCCAACGGCCCTCGATCGGGCTCGGCCACCCCGGCTCGGTCTCGCCGGTCACCGGCCTGCACCAGAATGCGAATTCCACCTGCCTCAATGGTGAGGACCTTGTCGGTGATCTGGGGCGCTTGATCGAGCAGCCGGTGTTCGCGGCCAACGATGCCAACTGCTTCGCCCTCAGCGAAGCGGTCGATGGCGCGGGCGCAGACGGCCGGGTGGTCTTCGGGGTGATCCTCGGGACCGGGTGTGGTGGCGGGATCGTCATCGACCGGACCGTCTGGGCGGGGCGAAACCTCGTCGGTGGGGAATGGGGGCACACCACGCTGCCCCGCCGAAGCGGCTCGGGCTGGACTCCCCGTCCGTGCTACTGCGGACTCGATGATTGCCTCGAGCAGTACCTCTGCGGCCCGGCGATCGAACGCGAATACGCGGCGGAGGTCGGCTCGCATCACGCACTGCGCCTCATCGCCGAGCACGCTGCCAACGACGACCCGCGGGCGGTCGCCTGCCTGGCTCGGTTTCAGAATCGAGTGGTCCACGCCCTGGCGAACATCGTGAACGTCCTGGATCCGGACGTCATCGTGCTGGGTGGGGGGGTGAGCAACCTCGAAGGCCTGCCAGAGGCAATCGAAGCTCGCCTTTCGGACTTCGTCTTCGGTGGCCAGTGCACGACTCCGGTGCGGCGGGCGGTGCACGGGGACTCCAGTGGAGTACGCGGGGCGGCCTGGCTGCGGGGGGACGATCACGCCGAGTCGGCGCCCGGCGCGTGATCAGGGGGCTCTGGGACCCGGTTCCGGGCCCTGTTTCAGGCTTGAGAGGCCCTGAAGGGGGTTTTTACCCGCACTATCGACATTTTATTGTCAGTAGTTCTTGACATCAAAATGCCCCCTTCTACCATCAGGTTTCTCCCATCCGACTTCCAGCTCCAGGACATTCCCACGATGCTTCGTCGCCCCGTACCCCCGGTCTATCCAGCTGTCTCATGTGGACGGCGCGGTCGCACGGGTTTCACGCTCATTGAAGTCGTGGTGGTGATCGGGATCATCGGCATCCTTCTTTCCCTGACCTTCCCCGCGATGAGGACCCTGCGGCTTTCCGCCCTGAATACGGAGGACCTCTCCCAGATCCGGCAGCTTGGTCTGGCCCATCGCGCGTACCAGCAGGTGCACAACGACTGGTTCGTCGACGTCGGCCTGCCCCATGGCGGCTACGGCGACACGGCTCGAAGCTTCGTGGAAGTCCTCGAGCCCTACCTCGGCACCACGATCATGCAGTCTCCCCTCGACAGCAGTCCCTTCTGGGAGGAGGGCTACATTCAGGACGGAGCGGAGGAGGCGCCGGCGCTGCGTCGCACCAGTTACGGGATGAACAACTACCTCTCGCGAAACTACTCACCGGCGGTTGCGATCAACGGGCCCGGCGCCGCAGCGGATCGAATCACCAAGATTCCCTTCCCCGACAAGACGATCTGCTTTCTGCACATGACCCCCGAAGGGTCCTACGCGGTCAGTGACCACCCCCACGTCGAAAGCTGGGCCTACGGCTCGAGTCCGTGGACATTGGCCAGCAGCCAGGTCGCGATTTCCGCCGCGGAAGGCACTCGTACGGTGAACGAGCTCTCCGAATCCAACTATGGATTCGTCGATGGCTCCACCGGTACCCGCCCGTTCAAGCACGTATACGAATCACTCCAGACCAATGCCTTCGATCCCGATGCCCGCTTCCCCATCACGGGCGGATGATCGATTCCCACACCCAAGCCAACAAGGACCCCGCATGATGCAGACCCCCAACCACCGGACCTCCAGGTACGTCCTGCTGTCACTGGCCACGCTCGCCGCAGTCACGACCTCGGTGCACGCTCAGCATTCCGGCGACATCGCACTTGATGTGGTGGATGGTCAGCTTCACATCTCGGGTCCGATCGGCAGTCTCGAGGATACGGACGGCGTCTTCCTGGCCACCTTCGGAGACACCGGGTTTACGGGGCTGACCCCCAATCCGGGGTTCGACGCGGCGGGCGGCACCTTCGAGCCGGGACGAATCGGTTTCGACGCGATGTCCGGGCTGCTGCGATGGGATCCCGCCTCCAATGGCTGGTTGGCTCCCGAAGCGGTCGGTGAGAGCCTCAGCATTCGGTACTTCAACTTCAATTGCGTGGTCGAGGACGACCCGATCGCGGGGTACGACCTTGCCGTCCAGCCCGATGGCGGATGGCATCGGCACATGAACTTCGTGCTTCAGGCCGATTCCTCGGGAGCGACGACGGCCGGCGTCTACCGAGTCGACTTCATCCTCTACTCGACGATGGGCTACGCCGACAGTGATCTCTTCACGATCCTCTACGACTATGAAGCAACACCCGAGGAGGTCGCCAACGCGATCGATTCGATGTACGAGGATACGGTGTGCGTCGGTGATTTCGACACCGACGGCGTCATCGGCGGCGGCGACCTGGCCCAGCTCCTCGGTGCCTGGGGTTCCGACAATCCGGTCACCGACCTCGACTCCGACGGCCTGGTCGCCGGAGCGGATCTGGCGATCCTGCTTGGCCGCTGGGGGGCCTGTTCCGAACCATGACCTGTCTTTTCCGAACTTCCTGAGTTGGTCATCCAGGAGGTTCTTTCAGTAGTTTCCGACCAAGAGAATAGAAAGAGTATGACACCATGATCAGTAAGCAACACACCATCGGCGCGGCCATCGCCCTGATGGCCTTCGGCGCGACTCCCTTCTTCGCCAGCGCCGAGGAGGACGACCACGAACACGAAGGCGAGATGTTCGATATCGCGGTCTGGAATGACAACGGAACCCTCCGCACCGGCGGCTGGGACCACGACGAGGAGAGTCTCGAGGTCCAGTACCTCCGAGTCTTCGAAGCCCATCTGGGTGAAGACGAGGAAAACCCTTACGGGAGTGCTGAACCCGGCGTCGGCGGCGTGGCCGCGGACCTCGGTCTGATGGAAGGGACGACCTTCTCCCTCAACATCTCCTCCGGGCTTGGCATGTGGAATGGCGAGTTCTTCGAGTACGGCCAGGCGAACATGTCGATTGAGTATGGCCTCGACACGGTCGACACCCTCAGCGGTGGGTCCCTGGACTTTCTCGTGACCGAGGACTTCGACGTCCACCCGTTCTTCACCATCGACAGCGATGCTGGGTCGGGTGCGTACCTCCTGGAGCTCACTGCTTCCATGGACGGCTACGCGACCAGCGATCCCTTCTACATTCTGTTCAACAACGGCGAGTACGATGTCGAGGAGTTCGAGGAAGCCCACACATACGTCGAAGACGTCCTGGTGCCCGCACCGGGTGTCCTTGCTCTGCTCGGCCTCTTCGGCGCCACCGCGCGTCGTCGTCGTCAGGGCTGAATCGGTTCCGGTCCGACCGGTCTCGATTGAGCGCATTCATATGATCCGTCAACCACCACTCCACGTCCGACGCGGGGTGGTGGTTGTCTCATTCAGCCATGAGGTCATGAGGTCATGATCCTCGTCCTGCGTGCCCCATCAGGCCCTTTGGAGCCGGATTGGCTGGACTCGTTCCGATGCGGTCGGCTCCAGACCGGCTTTTTCCCGGCGAAGGTCGCCTTCGAGGGGATCTGGACGCACTGAGTTCAAAAGGATCCGCCAGTTTCGAATATTACCTTGTTTGCAAGGGGAAAACGTGTTATTAAAGGACTGCGGTCTCACCGCACGAGAGTTCGAGAGTAGACGAAAGGCCCTCCCATGCCCCTGATCACCGGTCGCCGCTTTGCGGTCATCTCTACCGTGCTGTGTGCCGGATCAGTCTGTTCGCTGTCCACCCACGCCGATCTCGCTGAGGCGCCTCCGATGGGGATGACGATCAGCGGTGCCTCCGGCTGGTCCTACTGGGTGGGGAACGACGACGGTTGGGTGGGAAACCCGGCCCCCGAGCTCTTCGAGTACGCCGGCGACGCGACCTGGGATGAATGCTGGTTCGCCTGGGAGAACGAGGTCGAGGTCGACCCCGGGCTCGGCTTCGGTCTGACGATCACCAACACCCAGTCCTTCACCGAGACCTTCAACATCATCGTGGATGTCGCGGTGCCCGGCTGGTCCGACGGTACGCTCCAGGGCGCCTCGATCGGCGGTTCGGTCACCGACACCAGCTTCGACGGGAGTGCGTCCCTGGTGGCGGCGGATCCCTCCCTGATGGGTGCGTTCCTCGACGGCACCCGACAGATCAACCTGGGCAAGGGGCTCGACCTGTCCGTCGACATCCTGGGTGGAACCTCCACCTTCGGTCCGTTCAATGAGGGGCTCAGTGGAAGCGCGGCCACGATCGTGGGCCCGTCAACCACCGACGGATTCCTCTCCATCGCGATCGACTTCACCCTCACCCCTGGTGATACCGCCTCCTTCACCGGTGGGTACCTGGTCGAGTACGTGCCGTCACCCGCGGCGATCCTCGTCCTCGGTGGACTCGGCGTGGCACGCCGTCGTCGTCGCTGAGCGAGCGCTCCGAATCGAATCAATACCGCGCCGCACTCAGCAGGGGTGAATTCAGCTCCGGCGTCTCCCCGCAGACCGCCTCCGCGATCAATCGTCCGCTGGCCGGGCCGAGGGTCATGCCCATCATCGCGTGGCCGGTCCCGACGTACAGGCCGGGCTTGCGCGGCACCGCACCGACCACCGGCATGCCGTCCGCGGTGCAGGGTCGGTAGCCCGCCCATTCCTGGGTGACGGTCGCGGTGTCGACGCCGCGCAGGTAGCGACTGCCCGCGGTGGTGAGGTGGGCGAGCCGGTCGTCGAGCCACGGGGCGTCGAATCCGGAGAGTTCGAGGGTGCCGGCGAGGCGGAGGGTGTCGTGGAACGGACTCACCGCGATGAAGGTCTCGTTGAGGACGCATCCGCGAGGTGGCATCGTCTCGAGGCCCACCAGGTCGCGGTGGTAGCCGCGGGCCGGCTGCATCGGGATGCGCAGGCCGATCGCCCGCGCCAGCTGGTCGGACCAGACGCCCGCGGCGAGAACCGTCGCTTCGGCGGTGAGTTCCTCGCCGTCCTCGAGTCGTGCGCCCTCGACCCGATCGCCGTGGGTGAGGATCGTCTCCACCGTGCAGTCGGTCCGGATCGTGGCGCCACGGGCCTCGAGCTCCCGGGCCAGCCCCGCGGTGAACGCCTGGGGACTCAGGGTTGCGCTGTCCTCGAACCGGATCGCCCCGCACACGGCATCGGTGTAGGCGGGGGCTTCCGCACGAAGGGTGTCGCCGTCGACGCGTTCCGAGTGGAAACCGAATCGCTCCAGGATCCGCGCTTCCTCCTCGGCGTGATCGAGGCTCGATTCATGCAGACACACGTCGTCCCATCCCTGACGCTGCCAGTCGCAGTCGATCTCGGTCTCGGCCAGGATCTCCTCGAAGCAGTCGGCGCTCAGGCGACCGAGTTCGCAGAGGACCTCCATCGTGCCCTCGTAGTGCTTCTGCGTGCAGTGTCGGTGGAACGTCCAGAGCCAGCGGGCGAGGTCGCCGTCGAGCCGGGGCTTGATGTAGAGCGGACTGCGCTTGTCGAACATCCACTTCAGCCCCTGGATCGAGACGCCGGGCCGGGTGAGGGGGGGGTGTCCGAGGCTGATCAGCCCGGCGTTGCCGCAGGAGGCCGCGTCCTTGATCGGTTCCCGATCGAGGATCGTGACCTGCGCACCTCGTTTCTGGAGGTACCAGGCGCTCGAGAGGCCGAGGATCCCGGCCCCGATGATGAGAATGTGTCGTTCCGACGCGGACATGGGCACTTCACGATACGCTCTACACCCTCTGAAGTGGGGGACGACCTGCTTTCAACTCCAAGGAACTCCGGAGGTTTTCCATGAGCTTTCGCATCGGAATCATCGGCTGTGGCGCAATCGGGAACGTCCATGCGGACACCGCCAGGGCGTCGGGCCTCGAGGTGGCGGGTACCTGGGACCTGATCCCGGATCGAGTCTCCACGGTGGCGGATCGATTCGACGGGTGCACCGCCCACGACTCGATCGATTCGCTTCTGGCCTCCGACATCGACGCGGTCGCGGTCGCGGTCTCCAACCGCTGCCACCGCGAGTGCGCGGTCGCGGCGCTTCAGGCCGGCAAGCACGTCCTGCTCGAGAAGCCGATGGCCCCCTCGGTCCCCGAATGCGACGAGATCATCGCCGCGCACGCCGCCACCGATCGAGTCCTCCAGATGGGCTTCGTCTGCCGCGGGGCTCCGGTCTCCCGCGCGGTGAAGACCTACATCGACGCGGGGCGCTTCGGCCGGATCTACCACGCGAAGTGCGCGTTCTACCGTCGTCGCGGCATCCCCGGTCTCGGGGGGTGGTTCACCACCAAGGCGGAATCCGGTGGTGGCCCGCTGATCGATCTCGGGGTGCATGTTCTGGACCTCGCGATGTACCTCACCGGAAGCACCGAACCGGTCAAGGCCAGCGGACACGCGGTGTCCTGCTTCGGCGCCCCGATCGCCGACTACACGTTCACCTCGATGTGGTCGGGCCCTCCGAAGCTCGAAGGCGTCTTCGACGTCGAGGACGGGGCGGTCGCCCTGGTCCGCTTCGCGGACGGAATGACCCTCGAACTCAACGTGACCTGGGCCGCGAACCTCCCGGAGGGAACGCATCCCAACGGCATCACCCTCCTGGGGGAGAAGGCCGGCTGCCACTTCGACGTCTTCGGTGATGAGCTCCGCATCGCGACCGAGGACCAGGGGATGATCGCCGACATCTCCCCGTACTACTCGGATGAAAGCAACAACAAGGACGTCGCGTGGATGAACCAGTATCGACAGTTCATCGATGCGGTCGAGAACGGCGTCGCCCCGCATGCGGACGGTGCATCCGGCCGTCGCGTCCAGTCGATCATCGATGCGATCTACCGATCATCGGAGGCGCAGGCGGAAGTCGACGTCTGATCGCGCTTCCGGGCTTCCGGACCACCCTGGAGAACCGACGAGGGCCCGAGGCATGCCTCGGGCCCTCGTCATGTCGATCGTGCTGGAACCGATCAGCCGGCGTTCGAGAGCTCGATCTCCCACTCGGAGATCTTCGCCTTGAATTCCGGGGCCATGCGGTCATCCGGGTCGAGCAGTTCAAGCGCCTTCTTCTCGGTCTTGATCGCGGTGGCTCGATCTCCCGTCTCCCACTGGACGGTGGCGAGGGTGTCGAGCATGTTCGGATCCTTGTAGTCGCAGGCCTTCGCCCCGGCCTCCGCGCACTTGAGTGCGAGCGCCAGGTCCGGCTTGGCGAGGGCACGGTCCGTCGCCATCATCCAGGCCAGCTGGTTCATGACCATCATGTCGTCGGAATGGTCCGCGTAGAGCTTTTCCGCGACCTTGTTGGCATCTTCCGGACGATTGGCCATCGAGGAGGTGCCCAGCAGGCGGAACTTCGACATCTCCATGCTGGGAACCATCTCGGCGGGCGCCTCGGCGATCATGGTGTCCAGGAGGGAGACCATGCCGTCCCAGTCCTTCTCCATGTACATCGCCTGCATCTTCTGGTTCATCTCGGCCTGCTTGCGCTCGAACGCCTGGATCTTGTCGAATTCCGCCTTGTAGGCGGTGCGATCCCAGTCACCGGCGACCACCTTGGCCAGGGGTTCGTCCATCGACATCGGGTGGCCGATCCATTCGATCTTGCCGTCGGTGCCGACGATGAACGCGGTGGGGATGCCGCCCTGGGCGGACGCCTTCATGTATCCGTCGGCCATCTTGTTGTCCTGGTCGACGGCGATCGTGTACTTCGTCTTCTCCGGCCAGTCACCCGAGGTCAGGAAATCGCTGACGGCGGCAATCCTGGCGTCCGGAGTCGGTTCCCGCTGCCAGACCGCGATGCCGATCACGTCGACACCCTGCTCCTGGTACTTGGCCTGGAGTTCGGAGAGGTGGGGCATCGTGGTTCGGCAGGGGCCGCACCAGGTCGCCCAGAATTCCACGACCTGGACCTTGCCGTTGTCGAGGCTCTCCGGCAGCGAGCCCTTGACGACCTTGGAGACCTCGAGCTTGGGTGCGGTGTCCCCGATTCCCAGTGGCTTGGGAGCCTCGTCCTGGGCGATGGCGGCGGATGCGAAGAGAGCCACGGTGGCGGCGATGAGTGTACGAAGCATGATTATCCTCCTTGTGGATGGACCTGCATCCTAGCCTCTGGGGCGGTTCTCTGTGTGATTCCGCGCTATGCTTCCCTCATGCCCGATTCAGATTCGCTTGCCACCGCCCGGATCATCGATGGACGCGCCCTCGGCGTCGAGGTACGAACCGTCGTCGCCGAACGGATCGCCGACAGTGACCGCCCGGTTCGACTCGATGCGGTGCTCGTGGGCGAGGACCGTTCGGCCGCCCTCTACGCCGCCAACCAGGAGAAGACCTGCCGCGCGGTGGGGATCGACTATCGACTGCATCGGATCCCGGCGGGCGCGGGGTTCGACGAGATCGCCGGGCGGGTGCTGCTGCTCAATGCCGACGAGGACGTCAGCGCGATCATGCTGCACCTTCCGCTTCCCGAGGGAGTCGATACCGAACGAATCCAGTCGTTGATCGATCCGGACAAGGACGTGGAAGGGGTGAACCCCGCCAACATCGGAAACGTCGTCTACGGTCGACGCAGCCTCGTCCCCTGCACCGCCCTCGCCTCGGTGGAGATGATCGAATCCACGGGGATCGACCTGCGGGGGGCCAACTGCGTGGTGATCGGTGCGAGCAACATCGTCGGCAAGCCGGTCGCGGTTCTCCTGATGCGCGCGGAGGCGACGGTGGTCTCCACCAACAAGTTCACGCCGAACCTCGCGGAGTTCACGCGGGCGGCGGACGTCGTGGTCAGTGCGGCGGGGGTGCCCGGCCTGGTCACCTCGGAGATGGTCAAGCCCGGTGCGGTCGTGATCGACGTCGGCATCAATCGCATCGTCGATCCCGACGGAACCGCACGCACGGTGGGGGACGTCGCCTTTGATGACGTCTCCACGGTTGCGGGCTGGATCACGCCGGTCCCCGGTGGCGTGGGGCCGATGACGGTGGCGATGCTCCTGCGCAACACCGCCGAGGCAGCCCTGGGCTGAACCTCGAACCGCATCCGACCGGACCACGCCCCCTGCGAGGCCGTCCCGGATCAGCTGCCGAGACGGCGCGCGGCCTCGATGTACTTCTCGATCGTCTGGTCGACGACGTCCTGGGGAACTTCCGGTCCGGGCGGGGTCTTGTCCCACTCGCCGCGGTTGCACATCGCCTGCAGCCAGTTGCGGAAGATCTGCTTGTTGAAGTTGTCCTGGTCGCGACCTTCCTCGTAGTCCTCGGCGGGCCAGTAGCGGCTGGAGTCCGGAGTGAGGACCTCGTCGATGAGCAGAAGCTCGTCGGTGGGGTTGCCGTCGTCGTCCAGGGCGAAGCCGAACTCGAACTTGGTGTCGGCGAGAATCATGCCGTGCTCGAGTGCATAGTCCCGACCGAAGTTGTAGATCTGCAATGAGAGATCACGCAGTCGCTCCATCACGTCGGTGCCCGCGATCTCGCAGGCCTGTTCGAAGTCGATGTTCTCGTCGTGCCCTTCGGTGGCCTTGGTCGCCGGGGTGAAGATCGGTTCCTCGAGTCGCGCGGACTGCTTGAGTCCCTCGGGGAGCGTGACCCCGCAGACCGATCCGGTCTTCTGGTAGTCGCTCCATCCGCTGCCGGTGATGTAGCCGCGCACCACGCACTCGATCGGCACCACGTGGCAGGCCCGGCAGAGCATCATGCGTCCCGCCAGCAGCGGGTAGTCCGATTCCTCGATGCCTTCCACGTCGGCCGGTTCGGTGGAGAGCAGGTGATCGGAGACGATGTTCGCCTCCTTGAGCCGCTTGAACCAGGCGAGGCTGATCTCGGTCAGCAGTCGGCCCTTGCCCGGAAAGGGCGTCGGCATCACCACGTCGAACGCGCTCATGCGGTCCGAGGCGATGATCAGCAGAGGGTCGGTCCGGCCGCTGCTGGGAACGCGGTAGATGTCACGGACCTTGCCCTCGCGTCGATCGGGGAGGGGGAGGTCGGTACGGTAGACGGCTTCAAGTGTGTTGTTCATTTCTGCAGTGTAAGTGCAACCCGGCCTCGATGAAAAGTCACCAGCGGATACACTGTGGATAGATCGACTGGTTTCTCCCGGAGCATGCCGTTGACTGAGGACGCCTTCCATTTCGAGGTCGAGGACTCGGATCTCGAGCGCATCTGCCTGGATCATGCATTCATGGTGAGCCGTCAGGGGCGAGGGGTGGCCGCAAGCTTCGACCTCGATCGGGATCGTCGCATTCTCACCGCCCGGATCCGGCACCAGTCCGGGACCGCGTCCTCCGCGGCGCTGGTCCTGCAGGTCACGCTCCCCCAGATCGGGACGCTCAAGCTCAGAACCACCCAATTGCTGCCGCGCTCCGAACCCTACGCGCTGATGATCGAACTGGCCCGGGAGCGGCTTCGCCAGTACCTCCAGAAGTGCGAGGACTGGCAGATGTTCGCCCCGGCCCTGGCTGCCAATGCCTCCGGGCGCTTTCAGCTTGCCCGGGAGCGACTGGCCCAGGCGGTGCTCGCCGAAGACCGCTCGGAGCGGATGGAGATCGCCCGCGACTCGATCATCAAGGCGGTGGAAGCGGGGGAGCTGCTGGCAACCCGTCGGGCGGACCTGGTTCTGCGGGTGCGCTACGGCAACGCGGCCGCCGCGGACACCACGCTCGGGTATCGCATCGATCCTCGGGTCGCCCCGCCGGATTCCCGGCCGACCGAGCTGCGCGAGTTCGGGCTCTGCATGATCGAGACCCCACTGGATCTCCTCCAGCCTGAGCAAGGACGATTCAGCTTCACCGAACTGGATCGCTGGATGGACTGGGCCGAGCACCACCGGATGCCGATCATCCTCGGGCCCTTGGCCGACTTGCGGCCCGAAGCCCTGCCCGAATGGGCGCACTCGATCGGCGAGGACTACACCGCACTCTGCAGCATGCTCTGGGAGCACACCGAGCGCCTGGTCGCCCGGTACGGAAAGCGGGTCGTGATCTGGGCGGTGAGTTCGGGCGTCCACGTGAATCGCCTGGCCACCCTCACCAACGATCAGATGATCGATCTCACCCGGCGACTGTCGGTCCTGGTGCGTCAGGTGGACCGCAGCGCGAAGGTCCTCGTCGAACTGGTCCAGCCGTTCGACGACGACGTGGCCGCCTGCCCCGGTTCGGTGCCCGCATTCGAATACGCGACACGCACCCTCGATGAAGGGGTGCACGTGGACTGCTTCGGGCTCCGGGTTCGCTGCGGGTTCCCCACCAACGGGAGCGAGGCACGCGACCTGCTCTCCCTGAGCGATGCGCTGGATCGATTCGCCCGTCTGGAACGCCCGATGCTGGTCACCGGCCTGTCCGCACCGCGCACCTCCGAGCAGGTCGATGCCGGCTGCTGGCACGGACCCTGGACGGAAGACCGGCAGTCGCAGTGGGCGAGTTCCCTGCTGGGCATCACCCTCGGGAAGATGACGATCCGCGGAGAGACCGCGAAGGCTCGTCCGATCGGCGCCTACGAAGGCGTGCTGTGGTCCAATCTGCTCGATGGCTCCACCGACGAAGTGGGACTGATGGACGCTTCGGGGCGCCCCCGGCGGCTGCTCAGCCAGCTGTCGACGATCCGGCATGCCCTTCGTCGCCCGCTCCGATCGGAGTCCCACGACGCCCCCTCCCTGGAAGATGCCTACCGGGTCGGTCCCTCATGACCGGTTCGGGTACGCGTGCGGGCTGGTGGCTGCTCGCCCTGGGCGGCCTCATCCTGGGTGGGATCAGCCTGTCGGTGCCCTCCCGACTCCCCCTGACGGATCCGATCCTCGCACCGCTCGTGGAAGGAGGGCGCCGCCCGGTGGCGGCCCCGCTCGACCTCGACCCCTTCACCGCCACCCCGGCGGAACTCTGTCTGCTTCCGGGAATCGGCCCCCGACTGGCGCGTCGGCTTCATCGTGAGATTCACCATCGGGGGTTGACCGACCTCGACCAGCTGACGCAGGTCGTCGACATCGGGCCGGGTCGGGTCGAGGCGATCCGGAGGGTCCTCTCGCCCCGGAGAGGGCACTGAACCATGGGTCTCGATCAGACGGTGGTGGATGGCCTCCTGGATGCACTCTCGGCCGACCCCGCAGTCCAGCCGCTGCACGGTTTCCTCGAGGCGGGAGGCGGGTGTTCCGCACGAGGTGCCTCGGGGTCCAGCAACCTCTGGCTGAGTGCCGCGCTGGCTCGCTCCAGCGGTCGTCCGATCGTGCTGGTGAGCGCACACATCGATGATGCCGATGAAGCCGTCGACGAACTGATCGGCCTGGGAATCGATGCGGTGAGTTTCCCGGCGCTCGAGGTCCTGCCCGGCGAAAGCGCGGTGAGTCTGGAACTGCTCTCCCGTCGGCTCTCGATCGTCCGGGGACTCCATGCCGGGGTGCAGCCGGCGGTGCTGGTCACCCCGATTGCAGCGCTCATGCAGGGAGTACCGACCGCACAGCGGATGGAGCTGCTCCTGCGTCGCATACGGGTGGGCGACACCCTCGATCTGCAGGGGCTGCTGCACTGGCTGGCCGAAGCCGGCTACCAGCGGGCCGATACCGTGGAGAATCCCTGTGAGTTCGCGCTTCGAGGGGGGATCCTCGACGTCCATCCACCGAGCGGAGCCGCACCGGTCCGACTCGACCTCTTCGGGGACGAGGTGGAGCGGATCTTCGAGATCGATCTGGCGACGCAGGCCTCCGATCGCCGGGTGGAGGAGGTCGAACTGATCGGGGCCACGCTCGAATCCCTGCAGAGCGACGAGGGTGCGATCCAGTTCGCCGGTCTGCTTTCCCGTGATTCGATCGCGGTGCTTTCCGAGATCGCCGAACTCACCGAACAGGCGCGGGGGTACTGGGAGCGGATTCGAGATGCGCGGGGGGTCTTCGGACCACCGGCGGTGTTCAAGGCGGTCAACGAACGATGTCGCAGCGTGCTCGACGTCAACCAGTTTTCCGCCGGGGTCTGCCCCGACCGTGCGGTCGTCCTTCCGGTGGAGCCGATCCCGAACTTCCACGAGGAAACCTCGCAGGCGTTCGCCGAACTCATCGAACTCGCGGGCGAGTACCGGACCCTGCTCTTCTGTGAGAACGACGGAGAGGCCAACCGCACCCGGGAGCTGCTGGCGGACTCCGCGGGGACCGATTCGATCGAGCTCATGATCAGCCACCTGCACCGTGGATTCTGCTGGGCCGGTTCCCAGCGTCTCGCACTGGTCCCGCAGCACGAACTGCTCCACCGGTATTCGACCCGGCGGCGCGTCGCACGCGTGGCCGGCGGGCAGGACCGCGAGGTCTTCGTGCGATTCGAGGCGGGGGACTACGTGGTCCATCGGGACCATGGAATCTGCCGCTTCCTCGGTCTGCAGAGCCTCGATCGCAAGGATGGCGTGGGCGAGGAGGAATTCCTCACCCTGGAGTTCGACGGGGGGACCAAGATCCACGTCCCCGCCTCGAAGATCGACCTGGTTCAGAAGTACATCGGCGCCGGTGGCGCCCGGCCCCGGCTTTCGGTGGTGGGCGGCAAGCGCTGGAAGAAGCAGAAGGAGCAGGTTCGCGAGGCGGTCCAGGACCTGGCGGCGGAGATGTTGCGGGTCCAGGCGGCGCGGGAGGCGACTCCCGGGATCCGTTTTCCGGCGGACACCGCCTGGCAACGGGAGTTCGAGGCGGAGTTCCCCTACGAGGAGACCGAGGATCAGCTGGCCGCGATCGACGCCCTCAAGCGTGACATGTCCGGCCCGCGTCCGATGGATCGCCTGCTCTGCGGGGACGTGGGGTTCGGGAAGACCGAGGTCGCGATCCGGGCGGCGTTCAAGGCCGTCGAGTTCGGCAAGCAGGTGGCGGTCCTGGTTCCGACCACGGTGCTCGCAGAGCAGCACGAGCGAACGTTCGCGGCCCGATTCCGCGCCTACCCGTTCCGCGTCGAATCGCTTTCCCGCTTCAAGACCCTGGGCGAGGCGAAGACCATCATCCAGGACATCGCCGCGGGGCGGGTCGACGTGGTCATCGGAACGCACCGAATCCTCTCGCAGGACATGCGGTTCAAGGACCTCGGACTGGTGATCATCGACGAGGAGCAGCGTTTCGGGGTCGAGCACAAGCAGCGCCTGCTTCGCTTCCGAACCACCGCCGACGTGCTCACCCTCAGTGCCACCCCGATCCCGCGGACGCTCCACATGTCGATGCTGGGTCTGCGGGACATCAGTTCCCTCACCACCGCTCCGCTCGACCGCAGGGCGATCGTCACCGAGGTGACCGCCTACAACGAGCCGAGGATCGCGCAGGCGATCTCCCGGGAGCTGGCTCGTGACGGTCAGGTCTTCTTCGTGCACAACCGGGTGAGTGACCTCGGGGACGTGGCCGCGAAGATCCAGAAGCTCGCTCCGGGTGCGCGGGTGGATTTCGGGCACGGTCAGATGAGTGCGCGCGAACTGGAACGAGTGATGCTTCGCTTCATCCGGCGGGAGACCGACATCCTGGTCTCGACCTCGATCATCGAGAGCGGCATCGACATCGCCACCGCCAACACCATCATCATCAACAACGCCCAGAACTTCGGTCTCTCCGACCTCCACCAGCTGCGCGGGCGCGTCGGTCGGCACAAGCACCGTGCCTACTGCTATCTGCTGCTCCCTCCGGATCGCACGGTCGCCGAGGACTCGATGAAGCGGTTGAAGGCGATCGAGGACTTCTCGATGCTCGGGGCGGGGTTCAAGATCGCCATGCGGGACCTCGAGATTCGCGGCGCGGGCAACCTCCTCGGTTCCGAGCAGTCCGGGCACATCGCGGCGGTGGGCTACGAGATGTACTGCCAGCTGCTCGAACAGTCGGTCGCACGACTCAAGGAGGAGGTCACCGTCTCCGGGACCGACACCACGGTCGAGATCGGGACCCGGGGCTCGATCTCCCGCCAGTACATCCCCTCCGACAACCGGCGGATGGAGGCCTACCGCCGAATCGGTCAGGCGGATTCCCTCGAGTCGCTGGATCGCACCCGTGACCAGCTGCTCAGCGCCTACGGGGAACCACCCACGGAGGTCGAGGAGCTGATCGATCTCGCGCGACTGCGCCTGCTCGCGGCGGCCGTGGGCATTCGTTCGATCGTCCTGCGGGATGACGACGTCGTCTTCCGCACCACCGAACCACGGGTGCTCGAGTCCTGCATGGACGGGGTCGAGGGAAGCCTTCGTCTGGTCGGTTCGCGGGACGTGTCCGGGTACTGGGAGTTGTACTTCCGTCCCCCGACCAGCTACCTCGAGCCCCGGACCCTGTTGACGATTCTTCGCCGGCGCTTGACCCCCGAGGTCGAGGCGTCGCTGTAGCATGTCCGCTTCTCGATGGAGGATCGGATTGAATCTTCGCGGACGACTGATACTCGAGGCGGTCGGGACCTACTTCCTGATGCTGGTGATCGCGCTGGTCACCATCCGCAACGCGCCGGTGCCGGAAGCGGCCTTCGCGATCGGTGCGGTGCTCATCGCGATCGTCTACGCCATCGGGCCCCACAGCTGGGCACACTTCAACCCGAGCATGAGCCTCGCCTTCTGGTTGCGGGGCACGATGCCCGGGAGGGAGGTCGCGCCGTACGTGATCGCCCAGGTCTGCGGTGCGCTGCTAGCGGTGTTCACCCAGATGCTGCTGGTGCTTCCGGAGTCGGAGTTCATCCAGGGCGTTCCCAAACCGATCACCTCCCTCCCCGAGACCAACCACCTGAGTCTGGTCATCGGTGAGCTGCTCTTCACATTCGCGCTGGTCTTCACGACCCTGCACGTGGCGACCACCCGCCTTCAGCGGGGCAACGCGTACTTCGGGTTGGTGGTGGCGTCGATCGTCGTCGCCGGCATCCTCACGATGGGGCCGGTCGCCAGCGCGGTCTTCAACCCTGCGGTGCAGATCGGTTTCTGGGCGATGGGTTCCGGCGGAGTCACCGACGGAGTCCTGATCGTGGGTTCCAGCCTGGTCGGCGGCGCACTCGCCGCGTTCGGGTTCCGCCTCGTCCACGGGGCCTCCCAGGACCCCGAGTGATCACTGGGTGCCGTACTGGCTACGCAGGTAGCGCGCGACGTAATCGAGGATCGACGAGGTTTCCGGGATCTCCGGATTACGGGTCGCTCCCATCGGCTCGAATCGCATCCCTTCGAAGCGCGTCACCGCCTCATCGGTGGAGAGGCCGTGCTGCAGGGCGAGGCTGAACGCCCGACAGAATCCCTGGATGAGGCCCGAGAGGGTCGATCCCTCCTTGGCCATCTTGATGAAGATCTCACCGGGTGCCCCGTCCTCGAAGAGGCCGATCGTGAGGTAGCCCTCGTGGCCGTTGATCCAGAACTTGTGGGTCAGCGAGTTCCTGATGGCAGGGAGGACTCGTCGGGGGGTGGAGGTCGATGTGATCACGTCAGGCATGAGGTGCAGTTCCATCCGGGAGGGGTGTGGTCGTCAAGAGAGACTCGTGCGAGGTTCCCCTGAATATCGGACAGACCGGATTCCCGGGCCCAGAAAAGACGCAGACGACCCGGCGGCTCGCCTGATCGGGACCGGACCTGGCGAGAGGTCGCCCGCCCCGTCGTCCTGATCGGCAGAATCTGCGCCTTCGAACCGATCAGTCCGTCGAGTCGGTCTCGGCCGACTCATCTTCGGTGTCCGACGCCTCGGGGGCGGCGGATTCCTCCGTGGCGGCGGGCGCCTTGGCGGTCTTCTCGATGAGCTCGCCGTCCTCGTCGAATTCCATGTCCTCCTCATCGAGTTCCTCGAGGGTCCGGTCGGGGAGGATCTCGATCGCGATTTCCACCCGGAGTTCCTTCTCGAACTGGATGAGCGTGGTGTAGCTGCCCACACGCCGGATCGGCTGGTTGAGCCGGATGGCCCGTTCCTCGACCATCAGGTCGCCTTCAGCGAGCGCATCGGAGATGTCGCGCTGGGTGACGCTTCCGTAGAGGACGCCCTGGTCGTTGCAGGAGCGGGTGAGCTTCAGGGAGATGCCTTCGAGCTTGCTGGTGGTCTCGACACGCTGTGCGCGGAGTGCTTCCAGCTGGGCCTTGGCGGTCGCTCGCTTCTCCTTCAAAGCCTCGATCTTCTCCTCGGTGGGAACCTCGGCAATCTGGAGGGGGAGCAGGTAGTTGCGGGCGTAGCCGGGCTTCACCTTGACGACATCGCCGACGATGCCGAGGTTCTCGACGGTTTCGTTGAGCAGGAGTTCGACGTTCTTCTTGGCTGACACGGTTCGCTGTCCTTTCCATCGGGGAACAAGTTAGGAGCGGCCGGAATCGTCCGGAGGCCCCAGCGATTGGGTGGGCCGGGTAGTGTCGCGATTCCTCCGCTGGAGCGCAAGTCAAAGAACACCGCCATGGCCCCTCACGGGATGCCATGGCGGTTTTTTGCCTCTGTTTTTTCCCGGGTCCGCGGGAGCGACGCGTGGGGGGGGTCAGAAGGGGATCGAATCGTCCATGGTGCCACCACCGCCACCCCGGTCCTGACTGCTCCCGGCGTAGGAGCCTCCGCCTCCGCCACCGGAACCGCCTTCGCCACGACCGCCGAGGAACTGGAAGTTCTCGATCACGACCTTGAGCTTCGAGCGGTTGTTTCCGTCCTTGTCCTGCCACTGGTCGAGCTTCAGCCGGCCTTCGACCAGGACCGGACGGCCCTTGGAGAGGTACTGGGACATGACTTCCGCGGTCCGACCCCAGGCTTCGCAGTCGACGAAGGTGGTTTCCTCTCGCTTCTCGCCATCCTTGGTGTTGAACTGGCGATTGACGGCCAGTCCGATCTGGGCGACCGCCTGGTTGGAAGGGGTGTGCTTGAGTTCGGGGTCGCGGGTGAGGTTGCCCACCAGAAGGACCTTGTTGAAGTTGGCCATGGAAGAAACTCCTTCGATTCGATTGAGCCGGGGTGCGGCGGAAATCGTCCGCCACACGGTGTCCTGGGGAAGTCTACACCACCAGACAGCCCCGGTCGTCGAACCTGACAGAACCGCTCGGTTTCGTGGATGACCTGTCGCTGGTGCGGATCAGGCCTCGTCTTCGGGGCCTTCCGCCTCGGATTCGGCTGCCGCCTCCTCGGGCACCTCCGCCGCGGCTTCCGCTTCCTCGGTGGCCATGGCGGTCGCGGCGGCCGGTGCCTCGGCTCGTTCGATGACCGCGCGTTGGCCCTCGGTCTGTTCCGGGGCGGCGCGCAGCTTGATCTCATCCTCGAGCTGCTGGCGCCCTTCCGAACCCTCGATCAGTTCGCTCGGGACGTGGTCGGCCCGGGTGATCATCGCGCGCAGCAGTTCCTCCGAGAGGTTGCAGTCCCGCTCGAGGGAACTCAGTCGATCGCGTTCCACCTCGAAGTAGACGAGGAAGTAGACGCCTCGCTTGTTGCCCTGGACGTCGTAGGCGAGACGTCGCTCGTCCCACTTGGAGAACGCCAGCACCTTGGCCTCGGCTCGGGCGAGCAGGTGATTGACGTGGTCGACCGCCTGCTGCATGTTGGCGGAAGCGGACTGGGGAAAGAGGAAAAGGCCTTCGTAGATGCTCGTGTTGGTTTCGGTCATGGTGCCACCAATGGTGTTTCCTGTCAGGGTTCTGCCCGTGGTCGGGCTCAATCTTCTTCGGTCGTGTTCTCTGCGGGTACGTTTCTTCTGTTGAATCGGTTCATGGTCTCGGTGATGCCTCGGTCGACCCAGAGGGCGGATGCGGTCACCGAGTCGTCAAGTGCGGGTTCGAGTGCGCTCTCCTGTTCGGGAGTGAATCGTCCCAGGACGTAGGACTTCTGGGGAATCCGGCCACGAGGATCGATGCCGATCCGGCACCTCGCCCAGCGGTTGGATCCGAGCTTCTGGCTGATGTCCGAAAGGCCGTTGTGCCCGCCGGCTCCACCTTCCGCCCGAAGACGGATCGCGCCGCAGGGCAGGGCGATGTCGTCCACCACCACCAGAAGATCCTCTTCCGGAGTCAGCTTGTAGAAGCGAACTGCCTCCGCCACGCTGGTTCCGGAGAGATTCATGAACGTCGTGGGCTTGAGCAGCAGCACCTTCTCCTCGTGGATCGTCGTCTCGATGACCAGCCCCGAGAACCGCGAGCGGGGCGTGCTCGTGGCGGGGTCCGCGAACCGTCGCGCGATCCGGTCGAGGGCCACGAACCCGACGTTGTGTCGCGTTCGCTCGTATTCCGGCCCTGGATTGCCGAGTCCCACGATCAGTTTCATCGGGAAGTTCGCTCCGTGGATGGTCTGGCTGCTGGCAGGTCATGCGTCGGTGGGGGGCTCAGGAATCGCCTTCGCCGCCGGCCTCCTCGTTGGATTCGCCTCCGCCAGCGGCTGCTTCCGGTGCCCCATCCGCAGACCCTTCACCGGCGTCCGTGCCCTCGTTGTCTTGGACGTCGATGTGGCAGACGCGATCCCCCG
This sequence comes from Planctomycetota bacterium, assembly GCA_036336805.1. GTDB lineage: Bacteria > Planctomycetota > Phycisphaerae > Phycisphaerales > SM1A02 > UBA8087. The sequence goes on along the minus strand of JAYZFJ010000054.1, from coordinate 3,913 downwards.
GTTCCCCGGACGCGGTGCATCCGGAGGGAAGGTCGAGGTCCGCGATGGTCATCTGCTCACCGGTCATCTGCTCGAGCTTCACCGTGATCTCCTCGGGGATGTCCCGAACCTTGCAGGTGACCTCGAGTTCCGTCAGGTCGTAGGCCATCGTGGCGCCGGTGATCGTGCCCAGGTGCGCCGGTTCACCGATGAAGTGGATGCGGACCTTGACCTGGACCTCCTGATCGAGGTTGACCCGGGTGAGGTCGACGTGGATCAGGTCGTCACCAAGCCATCCGAACTGGAGGTCCTTGACCAGGCAGGTCTCGCTTGCGGTGTCGTCGTCGAAGTTGATCTCGAAGACGTGTGATCCGGACTGCAGGTGACGGACGGTCTGGATGTGGTCGAGGGTGATCGACATCGGATCGGTGCCCGATCCGTAGATCACGGCGGGAAGCCGCCCCTCCGCCCGGAGACGCCGCGCATAGCGGGTTCCCTTGCGGTCGCGGATCGTGGCCTGAAGTGTTGGTGTTTGAGCGTTCATCTGTAGGGTTCCTCCGGCATTCGCCGCTGGTTCATCGCTTGGTCCCGACGATCGTCCTGAACATCGCGGAGATCGATTGGTCATGGTGAATTCGGTGTATGGCCTCGCCGAGAAGCTTTCCGACGGAAAGCTCGACGAGCTTGTCTGCTATCGAGTCGCAACGTCCGGTGCAGCTGATGGTGTCCGTCACCACCAGCCGACTGATCGGACTGTTCTGTATCCGTTCAAGTGCCATGCCGACGAACACGCCGTGCGTGGCGGCGCAGATCACGTCCTGCGCACCCTTGTCCATCACCAGTCTGGCGGCTTCGCAGATCGTCCCGGCGGTGGACACCAGATCGTCGAACATCAGCACGGTGCAGCCGTCGACGTCTCCGATCAGGTTCTTCACGCTGATCTCCTCGCCGCTGTGACGTCTCTTGTCGATGATCGCCAGGTCGCATTCGAGCAGGTCCGCGAACATGTTCGCGACCTTCACGTTCCCGACATCCGGGGAGACGACCGCGATCTGTCCCAGGGAATCCCGATTGGCCAGGAAGTGTTCCGCGATCACCGGGGCGGCGGAGAGGTGGTCCACCGGGATGTCGAAGAACCCCTGGATCTGGGCGGCGTGCAGGTCGAGGCACAGCACACGATCCGCTCCGGCCGCGGTGATCAGGTTCGCCACCAGCTTGGCGGTGATCGGCACCCGTCCCTCGTCCTTGCGGTCCTGGCGGGCGTAACCGAAGTACGGAATGACCGCGGTGATCCGGCGGGCGGATGCACGCCTCAGGCAGTCGATCCAGATCAGCAGTTCCATCAGGTTGTCGTTGACCGGCTCGCAGGTGGACTGCACGAGGTAGCAGTCCCGGCCCCGAACGTCCTCCTCGAGCTTCACGATGATCTCGCCGTCGGGGAACTTCGTGGCCTTGCCCGCGCCCACCGGAAGTTCCAGGTGCTCGCACATCGTCTTGGCCAGGTGCATTCCGGCGGAAGCCGCGAAGATCTTGAGGTGTTCCCGATCGTTGGCACTCATCTCAGGCGGTTCCTTCCTGGGGGACCTCGGTCCCTGCCGAATGCCTCAGTCGGTTTCGCATGATCGAATCGACCACCGCGAGTTGTGCCGGGTCGTTGATGCTCAGGACGTCGCCCGGGTCCACGGAGTCGATGACCTCCACGGCCAGCCCGTCGTCCTGGAGCAGCTGGAAGACGTCGGTGATGTAGTACTCGCCGCTGGCGTTGTCGTTCTTCAGCCTCGAGAGGCGGTCGAAGAGCGCATCCGCCCTGAACACGTAGTAGCTCGGATTGATCTCGCTGATCGAACGCTGCTCGTCGGTCGCGTCCTTCTGCTCCACGATCCGGTCGAAGCCGCCCGCGTCGTTTCGCTGGATGCGACCGTAGCCGTCGGGGTCCTTCAGCCGTGCGGTGGCCAGGGTGGCGGCCGCTCCGGTGGATCGGTGCCGCTGAAGCAGCGCGTCGAGGGTCTCGGTCCGGATCAGGGGACCGTCTCCGCAGAGGACGAACACGTCGGTCGAGGACCGCACCGCGGCATCCGCGAAGATCGGGGCGGCCATGTCGATCGCAGGGCCGGTGCCGAGCTGTTCCGCCTGGACCGCGAACTCGAGCCACTCCGGTCGTTCGGCGAAGGAGTCCTCGACGCACTCCCGCTGGTAGCCCACCACCAGCACGATCGGGGCCGCGTCCAGTCCGCCGTTGCGGACCGCATCCACCACCCAGTGGACCATCGGGCGATCCGCCACCTCGTGCATGACCTTGGGCAGGTCCGACTGCATGCGCGTGCCCTTGCCGGCGGCTAGGATCACCGCTGCGATCGATCGGGAATTGTCGGAAACCGAGGACATGAATTCGTGCTTTCGAGGAGTCGTCCGAGACTCGGAACGTCGGGAAATGAGAACTGGCCCACCTAGATTTGAACTAGGACTGACTGGATCAAAACCAGCTGTGCTACCGTTACACCATGGGCCATTGATTGGAAGCTGCGCGCGGCAGGATCGTCGCGGTCCCGTCCGGATCCGCGGGATCCGGTCCGCTCCGCCCCCGTGGCGAAGTCACCGTGCGCAGCCCTCACGAGAGGACCATCTACCAGATTGTCGTCCGTGAAGGAGGCGTCGTGCGCCGACTCCGACGAACCGCGTGCGAGCGGTTCCGTCCGGACGGTCTCAGGCACCGACGCGGGGGGAGCCGCGGCACACCCACCAGGCTGCAGCGTGCGATAGCCGCTGGTTGCACGCTCCATGCGGCGCCCGGGTATCCGGTCACCGACGGCCCTTACTGCGGGGGGGGAAAGCGTAGCGAATCCGGAGGTTGGAAACAAGTTTTCAACCGGGTCGTCTTCCGGCATTCGGGGCCGCGAACGGAGGAAATCACCTCTATTCGCCTCCCAGGGCGGTTTGACGGTTCAGCAGGTCGCTGGCCAGCAGGTCGACGATTCGTTCCTGCAGTCGTTTCGCCCCCGCAACCCCCACGCGAGCGGGAATGTCGTTGCAGAGGATGCTGAAGGCGTAGCACTGGTCCGCTCCGACCGAAAGCAGTCCGCTCAGACAGCTCACCCCGCGGATGTAGCCGGTCTTGCAGGCGAGCTCCACCCCGGCGGGCAGGTCGTCGAAACGGCGTTTGATGGTGCCGGCGTCCCGGGGATCCGCGAGGCTCTCGACGAAGAGCGATCCCAGTCGAGGATCCTCGCGAAAGGAAGCCAGCCAGGCGGTCGTGGTCTCCGCGGTGATTCGATTCTTCCGACTCATGCCCGAGCCGTCCGCCTGGTGAAAGCTCGAGGCGTGTTCCGGTCCGAGTCGTTCGACCACCAGCATGCGCACCGCCCGCGAACCGTTCTCCCAGGAACCCGGTGCGAGTTCCACCTCGTGTCCCACACTCTTGAGCAGGCATTCGGCATGGAGGTTCTGACTGTTGGTGTTGCAGCGCTCGACGACCTTCGCGATCGGAGTGGTGATGCGCAGGATCTCCCGGGAGTCCGCGGTGCTCGCGAGGGGGGAGGCTTCGGTCAGCGCGACCACTCGTGCCTTACCGGCCCGCACCCCGGCCTGCTTCAGGCGGTCCTCGAGGAGTCGAGCGAAGTTCAACGGCATCCTCGACAGGGTCACGTCCGCTCCCACGGGTTCCGTGACGTTTCCGTAGATCACCAGGTCGTTTCTTCCCGGAGATCGCCGGACTCCGATCGCGGTGTTCCGGCCGCCTTTCGCGGTCAGCTCCTCCTCGGGGGTGAGCCAGGGCATCCGGGGAACCATCTGCGCGATCATCGGCTTCCCACTGCGGTCGGTGTCCAGTTCGAGGTGCAGGACGTTCAGCGCGAAGTTCATTCCCGCGACCTCGGCGCAGTACCGCTTGTCCAGCTGGTCGCGGGGCCAGTCGGGGTGGACGTGGTTGCGATCGAAG
>JAYZFJ010000053.1:0-28020 GCA_036336805.1 Planctomycetota bacterium | reverse complement strand
GGTTCGCAGACGCGTTCGTTCTGCTTCGTCGAGGACCTGATCAACGGGATGCTCGCGATGATGGATTCCCGTGACGGGTTCACTGGACCGGTCAACCTCGGCAACCCCCATGAGTTCACGATCCGCCAGCTCGCGGAACTGGTCGTGGCGGGAGCGAACTCGAACTCGACGATCGAGCAGGCGAAGGCGCTGCCGGAGGACGATCCCCTGCAGCGCAAGCCCGACATCAGCCTCGCGAAGGCCGAACTGAACTGGGAACCGTCGATCGAACTCGCCCAAGGGCTCGAGAAGACGATTCAGTACTTCGATTCGATCGATCTGAGTCACTTCCGGGCGCCAACGCCCAACTACTGATTTGACAGCTGGTTCCGGCGTTCAATCGCCGCTGCCTGCCAATGACAAGGAGGTCATTCGCACCAAATCGACCCGAAAATCTGCCGAACATCGGTCAACCGGACCGATCCAGACTGTACCCTTACGGATACCAAACAAAAGGGTCGGTTCACGGGAACCGATGCGAGGTATGAGATTCAGTCAGCACGATCATCGGATGATCACCACACGGCAAGGAACGTCCCACATGAAATCCGCACCCCTCCCTACGAAGGCCACCATGACCTCCTCGAGCAAGACCAACAAGAAGTCTCCAATGCCCCCCAAGTCCTCCAAGCCCTCCAAGGCCGCCCGATCCGGCGCGGACGCCACCGACTCGAAGGAGACCGCCGGTCGTCGGCAGGCGCTCGATCGAGCGCTCGGCCAGATCGAGAAGGCCTACGGATCCGGATCGATCATGCGCCTCGACGCGGACTCGATTCCCGTCCTGCCCTCGGTCTCGACCGGGACCCTGAGCCTGGACCTCGCACTGGGTGGTCGCGGACTGCCTCGAGGTCGCGTGGTGGAGGTCTTCGGACCGGAGTCTTCGGGCAAGACCACCCTGGCCCTGACGGTCGCGGCCAACGCACAGAAGGATGGCGGCGTGGCCGCGATCATCGACGCGGAGCATGCCCTCGACCCCACCTGGGCGAAGCGCCTCGGGGTGAATCTCGACGAACTGCTGCTTTCCCAGCCGGACACCGGTGAGCAGGCGCTGGAGATCTGCGAACTGCTCGTTCGTTCCAACGCGGTGGACGTGATCGTGGTCGACTCGGTCGCGGCACTCATCCCCCGCGCCGAGATCGAGGGCGAGATGGGCGACAGCCACGTCGGCCTGCAGGCACGCCTGATGAGCCAGGCACTCCGAAAGCTCACCGGTGCGATCGCCAAGAGCAACTGCATCGTGATCTTCATCAACCAGCTCCGCGAGAAGATCGGCGTGATGTTCGGCAGCCCCGAGACCACCACCGGTGGCCGGGCCCTCAAGTTCTACTCCTCGGTCCGGGTGGACATCCGCCGCATCGGTGCGATCAAGGACGGCGACAAGAACGTGGGCAACCGGGTCCGGGCGAAGATCGTCAAGAACAAGATCGCGCCCCCGTTCCGGGTCGCCGAGTTCGACATCATGTTCAACGAGGGCATCTCGGTGTCCGGGGACCTGGTGGACCTCGCGGTCGAGGACGAGATCATCAAGAAATCGGGTGCGTGGTTCAGCTACGGTGAAGTCCGCCTGGGGCAGGGCCGCGAGAACGCCAAGCAGTTCCTGCGGGAGAACCAGGACCTCTTCGCGGAGATTCGGGGCAAGGTCGTGCTCAACCGGATGCCCGCTCCCGCGCCCTCGGAGGCCCCCAGCGCGACCGACGAGGAGTCCTGAGCCCGTCGGCTTCGGCCGGGTGGTTGCGATCGGCTCCCAGCCCGTTACCATCTGCCCTCTGCACCCACTCGCGGATGTGGCGGAATTGGCAGACGCGCTAGGTTCAGGTCCTAGTGGGAGTAAAATCCCGTGGAGGTTCGAGCCCTCTCATCCGCATGAATCAAACTCGCCCCGACCGGTCCGCCGGTCGGGGCGATGTTCGTTTTCGGGGGCGCTCAATACCCGGCGGCCCGACCCTCCTTGCGGGGATCCGAGGCGGGATCGAATCCATCCGGTTCGACCCGGATCGCCTGTACCACCGCGACCGAGCGATGACCGGATTCGAGGGTCTGGCCCCGGGCGTCCAGGGCCTCGGCCCAGGTGGTCCCCTCCGGTCGCTGCTCGTGGCGGACCCGGTCGGGCATCCATTGGTGGTGGACCCGCGGGCGTGCGATCGCGGTGGTCGCGTCGAGTCCCTGGTAGCGCATCCCGAGGAGGACCTGCAGGGTGGCGCTGATGATGCGGGGTCCGCCGGAACCGCCGGCGATGGCGGTGACCGCGCCGTCGGAACCGACGAGGATCGTCGGACTCATGCTCGAGAGTGGACGCTTGCCCGGTTGCGGCAGGTTCCAGTCGGACTGCCTGAGTCCATAGAGATTCTCCTCACCCTGGATCGTGGTGAAGTCGTCCATCTCGTTGTTGAGCACGATTCCGCTGTGCGGATCACCCACCAGCGAGCCGAACGTGCTGTTGATCGTGGAGGTCCAGGCGACCGCGGTGCGTTCGCGATCGATCACCGAGAGGTGGCTGGTCCCTTCGTCTTCGGGGAGCTGCAACGCGTCCCCGATCTCCTCCGCGGGCCGTGCCCGCTCGGCGTCGATGGCCTCGACGAGTTGGTCGACCAGGGCATCCTCGAGCAGGCGATCGGTGGGGACCGGTGCGAAGGCGGGGTCGGCCAGGTACGCCGCGCGCAGGGCGAACGCCTGCTTCATCGATTCGATCAGGAGGTGGGATGCCTCGGGTGCCTCGAGGGAAGGCCAGCCGGCCGCAGCCCGCAGTTGCTCCTGCATCCCGAGGATCTGGGCGATCGCGATGCCACCGCTCGAGGGGGGGGGCATCGTGATGATCGTCTCCCCCAGGAAGCGGTCCTCGACCACCAGCGGTGGCGGAGTGGTCGTCCGGTACTCGGCGATCGCCTCCGCGCTCAATGTGCCACCGGAGGCCCGGGCGGCCTGCGCGAGCGAGCGGGGGATCGATCCGGTTCGCCAGGCGTCAAGACCCTCGCGGCCCAGTCGGTCGAGCGTGTCGGCCAGCGCGTGGTTCTCCACCGTACTCTCACGGGTGAGGGTGCCCTCGCCGCACCAGGTCTCCCACACCCACTGGGAGACCGTCTTCGTCCAGGGGTACCGTTCGCGGATCGAACGCACCGTCTCGACCGCGCCGAGGTAGTTTCCGTCGGGCTGGTAGCCGGTTCGTGCGACACGCGCGGCCGGGGCCAGGAGTCGTTCCATCGGCAGCGACCCACCCTGGCGGTGGGCGCGGAAGAGTCCGGCGGGCGTACCCGGGACCGCGATCGCATGACCGCCGTATCGTGAGGCTGGTTCCGGTGCACCACCGGAGGAACGCAGGTCGGTGTAGTAGCTTTCCCAGATACCTGGCGGCGCGGTCTCCCGGGCGTTCATCGCCCACGCGGTCTTCGTTCGTTGCGTGTAGACGACCAGGAAGCCGCCACCACCGAGTCCGCATGAATACGGTCGTACCACGCCGAGGGCGGCATTGACCGCGATCGCCGCATCGATCGCGTTGCCACCGTCCCGCAGGACCTCGACTCCGATCTCCGAGGCGATCGGATGGTCCGCGGCCACCGCGCCGTTGCGGTAGGGCGCCGGGGGCGGCGTCCCGGTCCGGAAGGGGGTCACCGGTTCCACGGTGCTGCAGCCGGACAGCCTGCTCAGAAGCCAGGGTGCACACCCCAGCGGAAGGAGTCGGCTCAGCACGGTCCGTCGGTCGATCGGATGGCGGGGTGGCAGGGTCATCCCACCACCATACTCCACTCCGGCGGATTCCTTCCCGATCGAGTACAAACGCGACATGTCCGTCGAGCGATCGAACGAAACCACCCCTTCCTCCAGGCCGGAAGTCTGGAACCGAGGCTTCTGTTCGCTGATGCTGATGCAGTTCGCCGGCGCGATGAACGACAACATCCTGCGCGGACTGATCTCGGTCTCGGTGGCCACCGGCGGGATCTGGGCCGCGACCGCGGTGGGGCGTTCACTCGGAACCCCCGTGGTGGGGCTGTGCCTGACCGTGCCGTTCCTGCTCTTCTCCGGATGGGGCGGGCAGGTCGCGGACCGCTACTCGAAGCGCTCGATGATGATCATCCTCAAACTGATCGAGACGCCGCTGGCGATCCTCGCGCTGGTCGGGTTCATGCTCGGCAGCGTGAACCTCGCCCTGCTCACGCTGGTCCTCATCGCGACCCAGAGTGCGTTCTACGGGCCGGTCAAGTACGGAGTGATCGCGGAGCTGGTCGATCGACGGCGACTCGGTCCCGCCAACGGTTGGATCTCGATGTCCACGCAGATCGCGATCGTCGGGGGCAGCCTCCTCGGTGCGGTGATCTCCGACTGGTACGCACCGGACGGCACCCGCTACCACCTGGTCTGGGTGCCCGGGGTCTTCGTGCTCTTCTTCGCCCTGCTCGGTCTGGTCCCCACGTTCCTCATCCCACGACTTGCCGCGAAGGAACCGTCGCTGCGCGTCGGATGGAATCCGTTCGCCACCTACCTGCCCTCGCTGCGTCAGATGGCCGACGGTCCGATTCTCGGGGTGGCGCTCGCGTGGGCGGGCTTCTGGCTGGTCGGCATGATCGCGCTCTCCGCCCTTCCCGATCTCCAGTCGGAACTCGCTCCTCCGGGGACGCGGGTGAGTCCGGTGCGAGCGATGGTCCTGGTCTCGATCCTCGGAATCTTCAGCGGGATCGGCTCCGCGCTCTGCGGGCTGCTCTCACGAAACGGCATCAAGGCGATCCACGTTCCTCTCGGTGCCGCGGGCATGACGATCTTCTTCTTCCTCATCGGCATCACCCCGGTCAGCTTCTGGTCGATCGCAACCTTCGCGGCCGGCGGCGGATTCTGTGCGGGGTTCTACCTCATCCCGCTGTGGACGTTGATCCAGGACCGTTCACCGGATGGTGAACGAGGCCGCTACCTCGGGACCGCCAACGCGATCTCCTTCGCCTTCATGACCGTGGGTGCGGTGATCTACGCCGTCTGGAGCAAGGGGTTGGGACTGGGGGTCTCCCAGGTCTTTCTCCTCAACGCCGGGCTTGCCCTGGTGGGGTGCGTGCTCTTCCTGATCCGACGCAAGCGGCTGGCGAACTGGGTGCAACGGGACTGATCGCGCTCAGGTCGCCTGCCAGGGGCCGGTGATCGCAAGGGTCGCTCCCGGATTCTGGATGTTCACGAAGAGCGTGCTGCCGTCGGGACTGAAGCAGGGACCGGCCAGTTCACTGGTGTTCGCCCGGTTGATCGCAAAGCGTTCGAGGTGACCGTCGGGGGTCACCCGGGTCATGCCGTTGGTGTCGGGTCCGTCTTCGCAGATGAAGAGGTCTCCGTTGGGGGCGACGGTGAGGTTGTCCGCCATCTCGATCAGGGTCGCGTCGTTGGGCTCGATGAACAGTTCGAGCGTCGCGGGCGATGCCGCCTCCCGCTCGGTTCCCTCGTAGGGGCTGGGGCGGTAGCTGAAGATCTGACCGATCTGTGCCTTTCCTCCGGTGGTGCAGGCGAAGTACACCTGGTCGCCACCGTGCCAGATGCCTTCACCGCGTGCGAACCGGGCCGCACCGGAGGCGAACGCCCGGTACCGAAGATCGTCCTGTGGCGCATCGATCTCGGACAGGTCGATCCAGGAGACCGGCATCGGCGCGCCGGGGATGAGGTTGGCGGTGCCGTCGTCGGTCCAGTTGCGGGTGTCCATCGAGGGGCGGTCGTTCACCACCAGGGCCTGGAGCCGCCCACCCGCCTGAAGGTTCCCCGGGGTCGTGGGCAGAAATCGATAGAGCGATCCGTCACCCCGGTCTTCGGTCAGGTAGAGAACGTCTCCTCCGGGTGCGCAGGCCACCGCTTCGTGAACGAAGCGTCCCATCGCGGTGATCGGCGTCGGAGGCGCCAGCTCCATGGTGGTGGTGGCGGGTACCTCGAAGACGTAGCCATGGTCCCTTGCGTGGTGGGCGTCCGCACGCTGCGTCCATTCCTCGCAGGAAAGCCAGCTCCCCCAGGGCGTCGGTCCGCCGGAACAGTTGTATCCCGTACCGGCCAGCGAAAGCCACTGGCGAACCGGGCGACGGTCGTGCAGGTCGTACAGAATCGAGGTCGTTCCCCCGGGGGACGGCCGACCGGTGGAGGTTCCCGGATCGTAGAGTCGTTCGGAGTCGATTCGACCGAGCCGCTCGTTCTGCCACCCGAACGCGCCGTACCGCACCGGCATCTGCGTGTTGATCTCATGGTTTCGAATCAGCAGGCAGTGCCGGTCGTCCACGGGAAAGGCCGCCATCCCATCGTGCTTGGCGGGAACCACCAGTCCGTCGTCCATCTCCTGCGACCAGGTGCTGAAGACCCGATAGCTGAATCCCTCCGGCAGATCGATGGTTCGGTTTGGATCAACCACCAGCGGGCCGTACTCCTCGATCGGGGGGGCCGCACCGGCCGCTCCGGGCGTGGCGGCCGCCCCGCGCACTCCCGAGAGAAGGCCCAGACCGGAGAAGCCCGCGCCGACCATCGCTGCGGAGTGACGCAGGAAGTCTCGCCGGCCGGGATTCGGACGTGGGGGGGTCGTGTTCATACCTGATCCTTGCCGCTTCCCGCCGCGAGGCAAGGAAATCTCGGTCAGGAATTCGTTGGTTTTTTACTCAGGGCTGTCCTGGGGGTAGAGAAGCACTCGGTCGTGTGAGAGCAGGACCAGATCCTTCCGCTGATCGCCGGTCACGTCGGTCACCAGCACCTCCCGGGGCTCGAATTCACGCGGTTCGCCCCCGGAGAACATCCGGGACTCGAACACCTCGAAGGAGGTCGCGGGAACCAGCCGTCCCGCTTCGGAAAGGCCCAGGATGTGGGCGGCCTGGGTTCCTGCATCCAGGACCACCAGATCGACCATCCCATCGTGGTTGACGTCACCGACGCCGATCTCGTGGGGGACTTCGTTGGTGTTGTCCGGTCGCCAGCTGGCGACCTCTTCGAGACTGGCTCGTTCACCGGCCAGACGAACCACCGCGAACCCGCCATCTCCGATCGCGAGAATCTCGTCGTTGCTCGCGGACTCGCCCGCCAGTCGGAGGTCGTCGAACTTGAAGCCACGAAGGGTGATCGTGTCGCTGGCGGCCCAGCTGCCACCATCGGCATCGCGTTCGAAGATGATGATGTGTCCGTTCTCTCGATCGGACGCCGCGATCCGGTGGTCGTCGATCTTCATGAGCGCGACGAGCTCCACGTCGGTGCGCGGTGCGTTGATCTGGTCGACCACGGTCCAGCCGCCACCGCTCCCGGAGTCATCGGATTCGAATCGGAGGGCGCGCACGAAGTTCCGGTCGGCCAGCAGGAGGTCCTCCCGACCGCTGCCATCGAAGTCCATCACCGCGGTGTTGCGGGCGTTGGCCGCGCGCAGCAGCTTCTCCTGTCCGGGTGACTCGACCAGCGTGAACTGATCGGTCCCGTCGTTGAGCAGCAGCGCCGCGTCCCGGTCGGGCGTCAGCAGCAGCAGGTCCTGGTGTCCGTTCTGATTGGTATCCACGCTGAGGACCGTCTGCGGTGCGCGGCTCATGGACCCCAGCTCGATCCGCTGGTTCATACCGGCGGAGTCCACCAGTTCCAGCGCGTACTTGCGTCCATCCTTGGTGATGATCGCCAGACGGGGGCCGTCACTGAGCTGGACCATGTCCAGGGCGACCGGTTCGCTTCCGTTCGTGATGGCGATCGACTCGGGGAAGCTCAGGCGACCGTTGACCATCCGGCTGCGGCCGACGACGCCTTCGGTCTCGCTCAGCATGAAGACCTCGGGGGTTCCGTCACCGCTCAGGTCGCCGCTGACCAGGCCGCTGAGTTCCGCGTAGGCGGGGGCCAGGGTCGGAGCGGAGAGGCCCTCGTCCGGGGTGTTGTGGTAGATCGAGACCGCATTGGCCTCCTGGTTGGTCGCCAGCACGTCGAAGGCTCCGTCCTGCTTGAGGTCCACCACCGCGACCTTCCGATCCCGGTTTCCGGGGTCGTTGAAGGAGAAGACCTCGTAGGCGGCCTCCCGGTCCCCCGAGGAGTCGATCCGTTCGTTGGCCAGCTTGAGCAGGACCATCCGGTTGGTGGGCTTCTCGATCAGTGCCAGCATCGCCGCCCCGTCGTCGGAGGTACGAAGGGTGGTGCCCTCGCGCAGCGGTGGCATCTCGAAGCGAAGCTGGGCGCCGAGGACCTTCTCCTCGTCACGTTCGTCGGCCATCCACATGCGGACCGGGGCGCTGTCGTCGGGGGAGACGGCCACGAGATCCAGCAGGCCGTTGCCGTCCAGGTCCTCGGTCATGATCGCCGCGAAGTTCGTGTCTCCTCCGGAGAGGGTGGTCGGCTGGCCGGTCGAGTCGCCGTCCAGCGGCCAGACGTTGATTCGCCCCTTCACCAGAGCCAGCAGTTCGGGGGACTCGTCCCCGACGATGTCGGCGATCTTGACCGAATCCCGGGAGGGCATCAGGCCACTGACGAACTTCCGGTTGGTGACCTTCCACTCGCCCGGTGACACCTGGCGAAGGAACACGATCGCCCCGGGGTCGGTCCCGGCGTAGATGATGTCGGTGAGGCCGTCACCGTCGAAGTCGTGGGGCAGCACGGAGCGCACCTGGTTGATCGCGGGTACTTCCACCCGACGGAATCGCCAGTGCTCGGGAATCTCGTTGGCCTCCACGATCTGGTCGAGCTGGTCGGAGGGTCGTGCCCCGGGCTTCTGGTGGTGCAGTTCCAGGCGGTTCTTCCGGTTGTTGACCACGATCAGGTCGCCGTGGTCGTCACCGTCGAGGTCCACCGCACTGACCGGGCCCGCACCCACGTCGATCTTGATGACCTCGAGTCCGTCGAAGCCGTAATGGTCGCCCAGATCCGACCCCTGCCCCAGGGCAGGGGAGGCGTTGAGGGCGAGCAGGCCGCCGCAGAGCAGGGTGGGAACGGGGATCATGGTGCATGGAGAGGTGCGCATCGAGGAAGCTTCCGAATCTCCGCCGCTGGCGGGTTGGTTCAATCTCAGGGCTGTATAGTAACGGACCCGGAGCGCACGGATGCCGTTGCGGACGCTTGAACACACACCCCCCTCGAGGTTGCCGTCATGCCAGATCGTTCTTCAACGTCATCCCGCACCCGTCCGAAGCCTTTCACCGCCGGGGTGCTGGTGGCCCTGGTCCTCGGGGGGCTTCCCCTGGGTGTGGTCGCCACTGGGGACGAGGTCCTGCTCGACAGCGGTGCTCGCCTCGAAGGCACCGTGCTCAAGCGCAACGACGAGAAGCTCTGGCTGGACATCGGACCGACGGTGGTGGAGATCTCGATGGACGACGTCGCCAACGTCACCACCGCATCCGGGGATTCCAAGCCGAAGGTCCAGCGCACCGACGACCTGTTCTCGATCGCCCAGAATCCGGTGGAGCTGAGCCCTCGTGAACACGCCAAGCTGATCGGGCCCGCGGTGATCAAGGTCGGTACCCCCGGCGGACTCGGTTCCGGGGTGATCATCAACGAAGACGGCTCCGCGATCACCAACGCCCACGTCATCCAGGGCGAGACCGCCCTGCGCGCGACGGTCTGGTTCCCACAGGATGACGGCACGCTCAAGCGCACGGTCATCGAGGACATCGAGATCATCGCGGTGAACAACCACCTCGATCTCGCCCTGATCAAGATCACTCATCCCGACGGGGAGCCGTTCCAGTTCGCGACCGTCGAGCCCGTCGACGAGGTCGAGGGCGGCCAGCCGGTCTTCGCGATCGGCAATCCGCTGGGTCTCGAGCGCACCCTGACCCAGGGCGTGGTGTCCACCCGCAACCGCGGTTTCGACGGACTGTCCTACATCCAGACCGATACCCCGATCAACCCCGGCAATTCGGGCGGCCCGCTCTTCAACACCCACGGCGAGGTCATCGGAATCACCAACATGATCATCGGCGGCGGCCAGTCCCTCGGCTTCGCGATCCCCGCCCGATACGTCAAGGACTTCGTCCGAAACCGCGAGGCGTTCGCCTACGACAGCTTCAACCCGAACTCCGGCCGCAACTACCACGAGCCTCCCAAGCGTCGCAACTTCGACGCACCCTCCATGCTCCAGGATGGCAGCTCGGTCGACGCACCCGCCTCCTGATCCTGAACGAACCCTCGGCCCGGTCCGAAGAATCGGGTGCAGCCACTCAATCCCGACCGGTTCGTTCCCCGATCCCGGTCCTTACCAGCAACCACCCATCCAATCACGGAGACCACTCAGCCATGCTCACCACAGTTCTACTCGCCACCGCGCTCACGGGGGGAGGAGCCGACTCCCAGGACCTGACGATCTCCCGGATCGCCCCCGAGAACAGCTTCTTCGTCGTGGAACTCAACGACGTACAGGGGATGATCGACCGCTTTGCGGAAACCGCGGTCGGCAAGCTCGTGCTCGACGGGAAGACCGTCTCCGAGGTGATGGAACCGATGATGGAGGAGCGGGCCGAGGAACTCGGTCTCAAGCCCGACCAGGTCACGCTTCCGGTCGACCTCGGACTGGTCGCCTACACCGTCCTCGACGAGGAGCTCGGCGTTGAGATGCCCGCCTGGCTCGCCTACCTGGCGTGGAAGGACAGTGACGACCAGGTCAAGGCGCTCTTCGAGAACGAGATCGATCGCATGGAACTCAAGTACGAGGAGGACCAGCTGCGGGGGCGTGATCTCTACATTTTCGAGACCGAGGTGGAGATGCCCAACCTCGACGAGTTCGCCGGCGAGATGATGCCGATGATGCCGATGATGGGCGATTCCTCCCACATGGATGACGCCTTCAGGAAGGTGTTCGTGGTGCGTGACGGCAGCATGATCGTGATGTGCTCCGAACCGGGTGGAATCGATCAGGCGTTCAAGGTCATCGACGGTGGCTCCGCGAAGACCCTCTCCGACGCCTCGGCGTACCAGGCCCTCGAGGACATGATCCCGGGAACCGCGGGTGCGCAGGCCGCACTGCTGACCGAATCGCTCTCTGCGATCGCGAAGCCGATGATCGGGCCCACCTACACCGCCGCTCTTCCGGTCATCCAGGCCGCGTTCGGTGACATCACCGGCTGGGGGTTCTGGGGCGCGGTCGCCCCGGAAGGCAACCTCGCCACCTGGGGTCAGAACATCACCTTCAACGGTGAACCGCAGGGGCTCATGAAGCTCTTCGACGTGGGGACCCCGCTGGGGCCGATTCCGTCCTTCGTCTCCGATGAATCCCTGAGCTACGGTCGATTCAACTTCGACTTCAAGAGCCTCATCCCGACGGTCAACGAGATCATCGCCGCACTTCCGGAAGCCCAGGGTCAGCAGATTCAGCCGATGGTCCAGATGTGGGGCCCGATGCTGCAGACCGCCTTCGAGACCCTCGGTCCCGAGGTGCACAGCTTCTCGAGCGAAAGCGACGACGAGTTCAATCCGTTGCGCACCACGCTGGCGATCCCGACCACCGACACCAAGAAGGTCGATCAGCTGATCTCCATGTTCGGTTCGATGGGCGGACTGCAGCCTCGCGACTTCAACGGGGACACGATCTACACCGATCCGATGGACGATCTCGGCACGCTCGCGATCGGCATCGGAGCCGGGAGCCTTCTCATCGGCCAGGTGGATGGCGTCGAGGCGGTCCTGCGAAGTGCCGGGCAGAGCGATCTGCCCTCGCTCGGTCGCAGCAGGATCGCGGATCGAGTCGAACAGGCGATGCCTTCCGGTGACCTGCTCACCTGGGGGTTCTGGAACTCCGCCAAGATGATGGAGATGATGGAGTCCACGACGGATCTGATGCCCGCGCCCGCGGCCCAGGTCGACATGGACGACCAGTTCACCGAGATGCTGGGCAACGTCGACCCGAAGGAGCTCGCCAAGGTGGTCGGCCCGCAGTGGGTGGTCGGGCGATCCACCAAGAACGGCATGCAGTTCCAGTTCGGATGGCTGAGCAACGACGACTGAGTGTTCCTGCGATTCGTCGTGGGTGCCCGATGATCGATCAGGGCGCGCCTGCTGGACAGGTGCGCCCTGTCTCGTTGGAGTCCAGTCCAGCGAGCACGCGGGTGAGTCCACCGGCCAGGGCCGAGGGTGCCTGTCGGTGGAGGTCCCCATGGCGAACCGACTCGACGTCCTCGAACTCTCCCCGGGGCGCGGCCCGTGCGATCGCGCGAGCCTCCTCCGTCGGGCAGATCGGGTCTTCCGTGCCACTGAGCACGACCAGCGGTTGCGTCATCGCGCGGGCGTCATCGACGGTATCCAGACGCAGAAACCGTCCGGACGTGCAGAGTCGTCCGATCACGTCCGCGAGTCGCCCGGCCGGCAGTCCCCGCATGCCCAGGGTGCGGGCGATCGGGGTGCGCACCCACCGGTAGGGGGCCAGGGCCAGGACCCCGTCCACTTCATCCGGCCACCGAGCCGCGGTGCGAATCGCCAGTACCGCACCGAGGCTGTGTCCGATGAGGATCCGCGGGGCGTCCTTCGGGAGCTCCTCCAGCAGCACCCCGAGGTCCTCGAGCTCTCGCATGCCCAGGGTGGTCGGGCCATCGGACGCATCACCGTGACCGCGCAGGTCGAGGAAGATCAGACGCCAGCGGGGTGGGGGGTGTCGATCCCCGATCGACTCGAGCACGGCCTGGGCTCGCTCGATCGAATGGGTCCGGGCGTTGCCCCAGCCATGGATGAAGACCAGGGTCGCCTCCGGCGGCTGGGAACGATCGGAACCGGTGCGTGCCTCCCAGACCGGAAGGGTGGTGCCGTCGGGCAGGTCCAGCGTCCATCGGGTGCATTCGGGATCGATCCGATCGGGCTCGGATTCGCGGGAGAGGGCGAGCGCCCAGCCGGTCGACAGTCGCTTGGGGGTGCGGGTCTCGCGGGCGCAGACGAGGCAGTAGGCCGCGAGCACGCACGAGGTCGCACAGAGCATCAGAAACCCGAAACCCAGGATGCCGGTGATCACGGCGACAGTCTCCTCGGTGCCTCAGTCATTGGGTGTCGAAGATACGTCGATTCGTGCCGCCCGGACCGATCTTCGCCTGCACCTCGGCCCCGCACTTCGGGCATCGTCCGTGGTAGCTGGTCCGCTCGGCGTCCGGATAGAGTCGGCCGTAGGTGTTGCAGCAGGTGAAGTGGACCGAGAGAAACGTGCGCTGGCCCCCGGCCTTCTTGCCGGCATCTGCCTTCGGCGGCTTCTCCGGCGGATCCTCCCGGAAGCCGTCGATGTCGACGATGTCTCGTGGGGGTGGGGCCAAGGGTCCGACTCCTCGCGAATCGTGGTTCAGGACAGTGTCTCGATGATACCGCGGGCGATCGTGTCGATCTCCGCTCCCAGGGTTCCGTAGCGGGCGTCGAGTTCCTCTCGGAGCGTCTCATCCTCGACCAGCGGGAGGTTCACCGACACGTTTCGCTCCGCGGCCCGTCCCCCGGTGCAGGCAAGCTCGACCGCGATCGCGAGGTCACTCCGAAGGTGACGGGCACTTCGTTCAGGAAGTTCCCGAAGGCAGTCCAGCACCTCCCGTGCGGAGTGCATGATCGCGCCCGGTGCCTCGATCGCTCCTCGAACCGCATCCGCGAAGCCCTCGATGCGCGCGGGGTCGTCCTCGTCCAGTCGCCAGAGGGTGTTGAGTTCCCGGTAGGCCGCGGCGTCGGCGTCGGCCTGTTCAACTGCGCAGCCGCGCAGTCGTTGCAGTCGCTCTGCGGCCGTCTCGAGCATCGACTGGTGTTCGCTCAGGGAGGACTTGCCGAGACTGTAGGCGACCACCATGCCGCCCAGCCCCGCGGCCAGGCCGGTGGTGATGCCGGCGACCGAGCCTCCTCCGGGGACCGGACTCTTCTCGGCGAGTCGATCGAGCAGTTCCGTCAGCGGCAGGCCACCCAGGGCACCGGCTTCGGGTGATGACTGGTTCACGATCGAATCTCTCCCCCGAGCTGTTCGGTCAGTGCCCGAGCGATGCCTTCGACCTGGGGATCGACCTCCTCGTGGCGCAGGGTGCGGGTCTCGTCGCGAAACTGCAGTCGGAGGGTGACCGACTTGCGATCCGGACCCAGGCGCTTGCCCCGCCAGGTGGTGATGAACTCCACCGATTCAAGCAGCTCGTCGCCCGCTTCGCGCGCGGTCGCGGCGATCCGCTCCCAGCTGGTCGATTCGTCGATGAGAACCGAGAGGTCGCGTTCGATCGAAGGGATCGAGGGAAGCGGATGGGGCTGGGGAACCGGGGGGAAGCGTTCGATCAGCGGATGCAGCTCGAATTCCGCCACCGCGATCGGCCCCCGGGCGTCGAAGCGGTCGGCGACCGCACCCGCCAGCAGTCCGATGGTGCCCAGGTGGCGTCCGTCGAGCGTGATCGCGGCTCCGGGGTTCAGCCAGCCCGCGTCCTGCGCGGACTCCGGATCCATGCGAAGCGCGCGGCGATCACCCAGCAGCACGTGCGACAGTTGCTCCACGCAGCCGCGTAGGCTTCGGTACCGCTCGGAAGGGTCTTCGTCGCTCTGGCCGTCGAGAACCAGTCCGAGCATCGGTCGCTCGCGGTGTTCGTCTCCGGCCTGGTCGAAGACCGCGGCGATCTCGAACGCCCTGATCGTGAGGCCCGCCCGGTCGCGGTTCCTCCGGGCAACCTCCAGGAGGCTGGGCAGCAGAGAGGGGCGTAGGATCGGTTCCCCGCCGGCTCGTTCGTCGTTCACTCGGAGGGCGCTGCGCCCGGGTTCCAGGAACGGCTCCGCCGCCGATTCGGAGATCAGGGTGTGGGAGATCGTCTCGATGAAGCCGGCACCGATCAGCGTGCTGCGCACGAAACCCGTGGCCTTGAGATCGTCCTGTTCGGGGACCACCACCACGTTCATCGACTCCTCGACGTCCAGATTCTCGTAGCCGTTGATCCGGGCGACTTCCTCGATGAGGTCGATCTCCTCGGCGAGGTCGAGTCGATGGGGGGGGATGGTGGTGCGGATCTCGTCCCCGTGGAGTTCGGGGGCCAGCTCCAGCGCGTCCAGGCATTCGACCATCCTCTGGGGGGTGATCTCCTGCCCGAGGAGACCAGCGCACCGACTCGGGCGCATCGAGACGCGAGTGGGTTCGGGAATCGGATGGCCCCCGATCGCCACTCCGCGATGGAGGGTGCCTCCCGCGAGTTCCAGAATCAGCGAGATCAGTCGCTCCGCCGCGGCCTGTGCCTGTCGGGGATGCACGCCGCGCTCGAATCGGTAGCTGGAATCACTGGCGATACCGAGTCGGCGAGAACTGTTCCTCACCGAGACCCGGTCGAAGGTGGCCGACTCGATCAGGATGTCGGTGGTCTTCTCGGAGACCGCGGTCTCCGCTCCCCCCTTGATACCCGCCAGCGCGATCGCGCGACTGGCATCGGCGATGACCAGATCGGATTCCGCAAGCCTGACTTCCGCGGCGTCCTCGCCCAGGGGAAGAAAGGCCTCATCCTTCGTTGCTCGCCGGATGATGATCGAATCGCCCTCGATGAGATCGAGATCGAAGACGTGGGTGGGCTGGCCGAGTTCGAAGAGCACGAAATTGGTCGCGTCCACCAGATTGTTCCGAGGTACCTGACCGATCGCTCGCAGCCGGTCCTGCATCCACTGGGGAGACGGTCCCACCGTGACGCCCGTGATCAGGTGCGCGGTGTAGAGCGGGCAGAGGTCCGGTTCCCGGTTGTCGACGCGAATGCGTTGCTCGATGGGATCCCCGGTCGCCTCCAGCGTGGACTGTGGGGCCTGAAACCGTCGGCCGGTGAGTGCGGCGATCTCCCGGGCGAGGCCCGCGTGGCAGACGCAGTCACCTCGATTGCTGGACATCTCGATTTCCTGCTGGATCTCGCCGTCCTCGAGCTGCTGTTCGCCTTCGAACGGGAAACCGCAGGCGGTCAGGGCATCGCCCTGGGTTTCCGAGGAGGCTTTCGGCTCCAGATAATCATTGATCCACGTGACGCTGGTCTTCATGGTGACACACAGTATCGACTTGGCCGGCTTTCTGTGTGGTCGACGGGCCTCGATGCCTCCGATCCCCGCATGGGGTGTCGGGAGTGTGTCGCTTCGGAGCAATCGTTTTCGGAGGGGCTTCTCGACTGAACCCTGGCATGGCCCGCCGGGTCGGCCTGCCGCGATCGAACGGCGGCTCCGCGGGATACCAAGAGTCCGCTGGGCTGGTACGCTGCACCGATGCACTTCGTTCCCTCCGTCGATCCTGTTGATGCGAGTCCCCGTTGCCGGTGGCTCCGTGGTTGGATCGGGTCCGTGGTCTGGACGGCGGCCTTCCTGCTCCTGGTGGGTCCGTTCGTCGGTTGCGCGAGCCCTTCCGCGACCAGCCCGGTCCGGGTCACGACGCTGTCCGACCCCTTGTCGGAGGTCCCGCAGGATTTCGAAGTCGAGGTCCTGGTCATGGTGGGACGCAAGGTGCCGGATCGGACGGTGCTCCAGAGGCGAAACGTCTCCATGCTCCTGCTGCCGGATGGTTCACTGCACGCGGCCACCGGGACTTCGGTGGTGGCTGGCACCCGCCCCGGTCTGGCCCGAACGCTCTATCAGGATCAGGTGGCGGAGCTCTGGGCGCTGCTCGGGCGGTTGGATCTTCGAACCGCCGGCACCGCACCCCTCCGCCCGGTCCGACCGCCCGGTGCGATGGAAATCGTCTACGTCATCGAGGTCACGCAGAACAACCAGCGGCGTCGAATCGTCGACCGTCTGGTCAAGGACGAAACCAACCGGGCGATGGTGGCCGTGATTCGTTCGATGGGGGGGCTGGCGTGGCTTCGCGACGAGGCACCTCCGCCGAACCTGGTCGAGCCGGTGCGCTACGACTTCGGACCGGATCCGTGGGCGAGGTACCGCACCACGAGCAAGAGCGCCGAAAGGGAGCAGTGAGCCGTCTGACCGGACTCGACTGCTTCGCTTTCGGCCGCTTCCCTGGTTCGCTCTTGAATTGTCGCTTCCGCGGGTTCGGTTTCTGGAAGCATGGCGCGTGCCTTCCCTGGCATCTCGGGCATCCCTGCGGCTGGCCGATCCGTGGCCTCGGATTCGTTCGTCCCTGAACGAATCGTGACCGAACCGGACTCGAACTGACGGGAGGTCGTTCGAGTCGACTCGACATGCGGACAATGACCCGACCGGTGATTTCTTTCCCCACTTTGCGCGCAACGTGTCGGTCACGACGGGCGGTTGCGGGCCGGGAGTCTTGGCGAGTCCGGCTGCAGGCTGGAAAAACGCGGGATTATCAGTGCATCTGGGATGAATGCCTCATTCCCTACAAACCCCCGAAAAACGGCCGTATCCACTGGATCACTGATCCCCGAGTCCTAGTCTGCGCGTACAACCTTTCGGTCGTCGAATCGTGACCGAGGGATCTCAAGCTCACCACACTCCACCAGCAAGGACTCGATGGGCGCAGCGTCGCGCTCACCCGGTACCACCCACCACAGGTCCTCGCGCTCCAGAGGGGTCTTTCGATGCGCATGCCATGTACGCCGGGATGTTCCCCGGTCACCCTCCCTCATCCCACCGCCTCCCGTTGCTCCGAGTCCCGGCTTCAGCCGGATGGCGGGTTCCTCATCACCCCTGAATCCTGGCATCAGCTGGCTCCCTCCGATCCCCAACGGGCCCGGGCGGAGGTCGTGCGCAGCCTGCACGAGACCTGTTCCGGGCGTATTTACGGGTTCCTCCGGAAGTCGCTGCCCCCGGACGCCGCGGAGGACCTGACCCAGGAGACCTTCTTGCGACTGCTCCAGCACAAAAATCTTGAAAGGAAGTCGATCAGCATCAGTTATCTCTTCAGAGTGGCCCAGAATCTGCTTCGCCGGCGATTCAACGTGGCTGCTCGTGGCCGACGGGTCCTGGAAACGGTCCTTGCCCAGGAGATGGAACAACGAACGCATGCACAGAATCAGACCACCGCAGCTCCCGTCATGGATTCGGTGTCCCTGAATGAGGCACTTGGTCAGCTTTCGCCACAGGAGCAGAACACGATCCGCATGATCGTGTGTGAAGGAAGAACCTACCGGGAGGCGGCTCGTGCACTGGACGTCCCCGTCTCCACCGTGAACAACTGGAAACACCGTGCATTGTCCAAAATGAGAGGGATCATCAATGCAGCACATGAACCCGAATCCGACCACGTATTTCGAGGATCCTCCGACTCCCGAGCAGCTTCAGGAAGTCGAGCATCGAAAGCCGATCGTTCGCGAGGCACTTCGTGCCCGACTCCGTCAATGGGAGCAGACCGGACTGATCGGCTCCCCCGACCTCGAGCCTCTCGAGTGGCCGGCTGAGGAGCCTTCCCCCCTCACCGCCACCTCGTGATCCGATCCTGAGGATCCCGACACGTCCTCGCGGCATCCGCTGGCTACACTGGGGTGATGTCGGCGCACGCGCATTCCACAACTCGAAACGACACCGATCCCCCCGAGGGCGTGACGGTCGGAATCGACCTGGGCACCACCAATTCCCTGGTTGCGATCTGCGATCAGTCGGGACCTCGAATCCTCGCGGATCCCGGGGAAGGCAGGCTCCTGCCTTCCGTCGTCCGCTTCGAGGAAGACCACGTCCTGGTCGGAAGCGAGGCTCGCGATCAGGCGGTCCTGCATCCGGAGACCACGGTGTCCAGTGCGAAGCGACTCATGGGCCGCAGTGCCGAGGAAATCGAGGACGCCTCCGGGTTCCGGGGGGGACGAGTGGTTCCCGGCCCCCGCGGCCTGGCCGCGCTCGAGGTGGGCTCGCAGGTCCACACGCCGCAAGCGATCGCCGCCCACGTCCTCGCCCGGCTGCGTTCGATCGCCGAGGAGGCGCTGGGAAGGCCCGTCACCCGCGCGGTGATCACCGTGCCGGCCTACTTCGACGACGCCCAGCGCACCGCCACGCGCGATGCCGCGCGCCTCGCCGGTCTGGAGACCGCGCGGATCGTCAACGAACCCACCGCGGCGGCGCTCGCCTACGGTCTGGCCGATCGGGCTCGCGAACCCCGGGCGGTGGTGGTCTACGACCTGGGCGGAGGGACGTTCGATGTCTCCCTCCTGCAGCTGCTGCCCGCGGAAGACGGGAGGGAAGCCTTGTGCGAGGTTCGCGCGACCGCGGGGGACACCGCCCTCGGAGGGGATGACTTCGACCGACTCATCGCCGACCACATTCTCGCCGCGACGGGACTCGACCCCGCGGACTGGTCGGATCTCGCCGCCAGCACCCGCCAGGCGATCATGGCCTGTGCGCGCGGCGTGAAGGAACAGTTGTCCGAGCAGCCCAGCGTTCGCATCGCCCTCGATGTCCAGGACCCCGCACTCGCCAAGGCGGTGGATCTGGAGATCACGCGACCGCAGTTCGACGCACTCATCGCGCCGCTCGTGGAGCGGACCATCGAGTGCTGTCGTTCGGTGCTCCGAGACGGCGGACTCGAGCGCGACGGTATCGAACGCGTGGTCCTGGTCGGTGGTTCCACCCGGGTGCCCGCGGTGCGCGAAGCGGTGAAGGCCTTCTTCGGTTCCGAGCCCTACGTCGCCCTCGACCCCGACGAAGTGGTGGCGCTGGGGGCCGCGGTCCAGGCCTCGATCCTCGACGGCAACCGTTCCGACCTGCTGCTGCTCGACGTGATTCCCCTGTCTCTCGGACTGGAAACGGTCGGGGGGGCGGTGGCAAAGCTCCTCGTCCGCAACACCTCGATCCCCGCCCAGGCCAGCGAACGCTTCTCGACCTCGGTCGACGGGCAGACCTCGGTCCGACTCCAGGTCCTTCAGGGAGAGCGCGAGCTCGTCGAGGACTGCCGCAGTCTCGGGACGTTCCACCTGAACGGGATTCCTCCCATGCCGGCGGGCATCCCCAAGATCGAGGTCGATTTCATCGTCGATGCGGACGGAGTGCTCTCGGTGCATGCGGTCGAGGCTCGCAGCGGACGCCGGGCGGCCACGCAGTTCGTCCCCAACTTCGGGCTCACCAGTGACGAAGTCGAGGCGATCGAGGCGTCCTCCTTCACCCACGCCCGGGAAGACATGCACGCGCACCGCGTGATCGATCTGCGGGTGAATGCTGCATTGGACGTCAAGTGGATCAGCGAGGCCCTGGAGCGGGTCCGGGAACACCTCGATCCCGCCTACGTCGAGCAGTTGGAAGGTGCGATCACCGCGCTGGTTGAATTCATCGATGCGGCCGGCCGCGACCCCCGTTCGGTGGACGCCGCGGCGTTCCAGGAGGCGAAGGAGGCGCTCGACCAGCAGAGCATCCCCCTGCACGAGCAGTCGATCGCGGCCAGCCTCCGGGACGATGAACGCTGATTTCGAGCGGGCACTTGCCTCGATGAACCCTGGCGCGCAGACTGTAGAAGGCGGATCACCGTGATTCGTCTCCCCACCGATCCGGGAGAACACCTCCGATGGAAATCACCCGAACCACCACCGCCATGCTGGAGGGGCTGCACGATCCCCAGAACGCCCAGCTCTGGGAGGCGTTCGATCGAAGGTACCGACCGATCCTGGTCGGCTTCGCTCGCAACCTCGGAGTCGGCGAAGTGGACGCCGCGGACATCGCCCAGGAGACGCTTTCCCGATTCGTCCAGGAGTATCGAGAAGGCAAGTACGACCGAAGTCGTGGCCGCCTCGGGGCCTGGCTGGTCGGAATCGCCCGGTACCGAATCCTCGATCTTCGTCGCAAGCAGGCCGGACGACGGCAGATCGTCGACGACGAGGCGGTGGCCGCTCTCGATGATGAACGCCACCTGACCCAGGTCTGGGAGAATGAACGGAAGCAGGCGGTGCTTCGAGAGGCGATGCAGGAACTGCGCACCGCCAGTCGGACCGACCCCCGCACCATCGAGATCTTCGAGCTGCTCATGGTCCACGGACTCACCACCCAGGCCGTCGCCGAGCAGATGGATGTGACCGACCACGACGTCTACCTGGCCAAGAGTCGGGTCGCCCAGCGCCTGCGCACGATCGTCGAGCGGATCGAGGCTGAATACGACGATGCCACCTGAGCACGAAATCGGCTGCCCCGACCGTTCCGTGCTCGAGCGACATGTTCGGGGGGAGCCGGTCTCCGAATCCGAGCGCGCGCACCTCGAGTCGTGTGCCGGCTGTTCGGCCCGGATCTCGGAGATCCAGGCGGAGAACGATCTGCTCAACACCGCGCTCTTCGCCGAGTCCACCGCCCCGGGGATCGGGGGGGCGGAGGAACAGGTCGTCGACGGCTACGAACTGATGGGTGAACTGCACCGAGGCGGACAGGGGGTGGTCTACAAGGCACGACAGATCGCGACCAACCGTCAGGTCGCGATCAAGATGATGCTCCAGGGGCGGCTGGCGACCTCCCAGCAGCGAATGCGGTTCACCCGCGAGGTGGAACTCGTCGCGGGCCTGCGCCATCCGGGGATCGTCACCCTCTACGAGAGCGGCGCGACCAGCGACGGGAACTTCTACTTCGCGATGGAGTTCGTCGAGGGCATGACCCTGGCCGAATGGGCGGCGGCCGGAGGGCATTCGGTGCGGGAGCGGGTCGCGTTCTTCGCGGAGGTCTGTTCGGCGATCCGCTACGCCCACGGTCGCGGCGTCATTCATCGCGACCTCAAGCCGGGCAACATCCTCGTCGACCAGGAGGGACTGCCTCACGTGCTCGACTTCGGAATCGCTCGGATGTCCGCGGAACACACCTCTCCGGATGAGACGATGGCGACCCTTGCCGGGGAGTTTCTCGGCACCTTCGCCTACGCGGCCCCCGAACAGTTGGAAGGCGATCCCGACCGGATCGACATCCGGACCGATGTCTTCGCTCTGGGGGTCCTGCTCTACGAACTGCTCGCGGGGACGCGTCCGTTCGATACCGGCAGTTCGCTGGCGGAGCTGATCACCAATCGACTCGACCAGGTTCCCACGCCTCCCTCCTCGTTCAACCCCCAGCTCGATCGCGACCTGGACGTGATCTGCCTGAAGGCACTCGCCCCGGACTCGGATCGTCGCTACGCCTCCGCGGTCGAACTCGAGGAGGACCTGCGGCGCCACCTCGCGGGACAGCCGATCATCGCCCGGGCCGACAGCACCTCCTACGTGCTGGGCCGGATCATCCGTCGCAACAAGGCGGTGGTGGGCGGAGTGTGTCTGGTGCTGCTGATCTCGGTCTTCTCCGCGATCAGCTTCGCGATCCTCTTCGCGAACGCCGAGACCCAGCGCCAGGCCGCGGAGCGAACCCTTCGTGGGTTCCAGGAGGCGATCGGGATCATCAATCCCGAATCGGGGCAGGGGTCCCACGACATGTCGGTCGAGGAGTACATCCGCAGCGTCGAGGACCACGTTCAGGTCAAGCTGGCATCGGAACCCCGCATCGCCTCGGCTCTTCTCACCACCCTCGGCCTGATCGAGCTTGCCTTCCGGAACAACGAGCGTTCCGAGGAACTCCTCGAACGCGCCCTGGCGCTGCGGGCCGACGCCGGGGAGGCGGAACTCGGAGAGTCCTACCACAACCTCGGTCGAGTGCACGCCGCGAAGCGCGACTTTCCCGCCGCGCTGGCATCCTACGAAACGGGGCTGGGCCTGCGCACCCTCGCCCACGGGGAACTGCACACCGACGTGGCGATGACCTACCAGCACCTGGGTTCGATCCGTCGGCGGATGGGCGACTTCGCGGGAGCCTCTCGGGACTTCGCCACCGCGGAATCGATCTGGCTCGAGCTGCACGGACCCAACAGCGAGCAGCTGGCGGGACTGATCAACAACCGCGCCTGGATTCAGATCGACCTCTCCTCCTCCAGGGAGGCGCTGAGCGACGAGGCGATCCGGCAGGCGTATCTGGAAGAGGCGCTGGAACACCTGCAGCATTCGAGCAACCTGATCCGCAGTCTGGTGGCCGCCAACGACTACCGGGTCGGTCTCTCCGAACGTTCGATCGGAAAGGTGCTGGCGGGTCTGGGTCGGCAGGAACAGGCGGTCGAGCGATTCGACGAGGCGATCCGGGTCCTGGCCTCCCGCCTCGGCGAGGAGGCCGAATCGGTGCAGGATGCGCGGCTGTTGCGAGCACGATCGCTGCTCGAACTGAATCGCGAGCTCGACGCGGCGGCCGGTGACGTCTCGCGAATCGCCCTCCTGTGCGAAGCGCAGGGGCGCCGCTACGAGGCGGAGTCGCCCTGGAAACGGGCGGCGTCCGCCTGGTCACTCCTCGCGGACCTTGAGCAGGCCCGTGGTGAACCCGAAGCGGCCCGCCTGGCAGAGGCCGCCGGAGTGGCGGCCCGTGCCGAGGCGGAACGTCTCGGCGCCGCCGAGTCCTCTTCCCCTCCCTCCTGATCCACCTGCGTCATTCCGCGGTGCCGCAGCCCATTCCCCAGGTGGAGAGCAGCATCGCCAGATCTTTTCCGTTGGTCGTTCCATCCCGGTCCAGGTCCGTGCATCCCGATCGCCCCCATTCGGCCAGGATCATCGCGAGGTCCCCGCCGTTGATCGAGCCGTCATGATCCAGATCCGCCGGGCAGTTCGGGTTGCAGGCAGCCGAGTTGCAGAGTGTCAGGGCGTGTTCCACGCAGGACCCGTCCCAGGTGACCTCGCAGCAGAAGGGATCCTCGGTGCAGACCCGTTCACAGCAGCTCACGTCGTTGCAGAACGGAGTGGGGTGGGGCGTGGTGCAGGACTCGGTGTTCTCGACCGCACAGCCGGAAGGAACCGGTCCCGACGCCCTGAGCTGGATCGCGTACTGACCGGTCGCGACTTCACCGTTCCAGTTCACGATCGGATCCTGGCCGGCGGGAAATGCAGGACCGACCACGTCCGTGGGATCCGGGGTCCAGGCGAAGACGCCATCTCCGAAGGCGTTCACCGGACGGTTTTCGCTGCCGCTGATCGCGATGTAGACCACGCCGGGGGTGGTGATCATGAACTCGCCGTTCGAGGAGCTGTTGCCCACCCGCGAGGCATCGGTTCCCTGGTCGGCATTCCGGTTGGCGAGCAGGGCCCGACCCTGGGCGTCGTAGACGCTCAGCATCGAATCGAACTCGGTGAAGCCAAGCGGCGAGAGGGTGGAGATCTCGAAGAGCCCGGGGTTCATGATGACGATCTGGTACATGTCCTGATAGTCACCGACCGAGGCCAGTCCTTCGTCACCTCCGTCCTGGCCGTTCTCCCCCTTGAGTTCTCCCCGGATGACCATCACCGCGTTGGAGTCATCCTTCTTGACCTTCTGTGCGGTGGCGGGAACCGAGCCGGCGTCCTCGGTGCTGTCTCCATCCCAGTCCGGGCCGACGGTGGTGGTGGCAATCAGCTGGGGGCTCAGGGAGATCACCAGGCCGAGGCCGAGGGTGGTGAGGGTGGTGAATCGTGTCCGGGGGGTGGTCTGCAGCATCAGCGGGCTCCTGTGGTGAAGGGGTGATCCACCAGGATTCCGCAGTGACGACGGCGATCTCTCAGCCGGAGGTGAAAAAAGATGCGATCAGGATCCGCAGCTGGTATTCCAGGCCGCCAGCAATGCCGCCAGGTCCGCCCCGTCGACGGTTCCGCTGTTGTTGAGGTCCGGACAGCCACCCCGGCCCCAGCTTCCAAGCAGGACGGTCAGGTCCTGGGCACCGGTGACTCCATCGCCGTTGAGGTCCGTCCGACATTCATCGTTGCAGGGAGGGGTGCAGATCTGGCCGGCCAGTTCCGCGCAGCCCGGGTCCCAACCGACCTCGCAGCAGAAGGGGCGCTGCAGGCAGACTCGCGCACAGCAGATCGGGTCATCGCAGAAGGGGTTGGAGTGTGCTTCGTTGCAGGGGCCGATACCCTTTCGGCCGCAGCCGGCCTGGCCCTGGTTGCAGACGAGCTGGGCGGTCCCGACGCAGGGCTCGTCCCAGGTGATCTCACAGCAGTGGGGGTCCACTGCACACACCGACTCGCAGCATTCCGGCACGTCGCAGAACGGGAGGGCGTGCACCACGGTGCAGGACGAGGTGTTCTCCGCGCCGCATCCCGGCGGGATCGGCCCGACTCCGGTCAGCGCGATGATGTAGTCGCCGTACTGTCCCGGCTGGTCCCAGTCGGCGATCGGACCGCCCTCGGCCTGACGTGGTCCGACGACGTCGGTGCGATTGGAGGTGAAGGCGAACAACGGGGTTCCGTTGCCGTCGACCGGGCGGGAATCAGCTCCGCTGATCGAGATGTAGATCGCACCCGGCCTGTCGATTCTGAAGAACCCGTCGGTCGATTGATTCCCCACCGTGGAGCCGAGCTGGCCCTGTTCCCCGGTGATGTTCGCGAGCAGGGGGCGGCCCTGGAAATCGAAGACGCACAGCAACGAGTCGAACTCGGTCGTTCCGTTCGGTCCGGTGGTGCTGATCTGGAATTCTCCGGGGAATCGGATGACGACCTTGAACATGTCCTGGTAATCGCCCGGCGTCTCACCGGCGAGTCCGCCGCTCGAGGCGGGGCCCTTGAGACAGCCCTTGATGGTGCGGGTCTCCACCGAAAAACCGTAGCTCACGGAGACCGCCGTGGACGGCTTGTTGCCGGCGTCCTGGTTGTTGCCGCAATCGCCATCCCAGTCCGGTCCCATCGAGTTCAGTCCCGCCGCCATCAGGCAGACCGCCGACAGGGACGCAATCGATGCGCCGAGGATTCTCCGTTGGATTCGTCTGATCATGATGTGGTCTCGATTGGGGGTTTCATCCATTCTCGCTCCGGATGGGGCGAATCCCAGTGCTAAATCGCAACTCCGGGCAAATGTCCGGCGGGGGGCGCTGATCCGCGAGGAATCGGCCCCGGGGGCGTACCTATCGGCCCATCAATCCGACGGGTTCACGAACGCATCGAGCAGTCCGACCCGTTCCGCGACCGACCGGACCTCCTGTCCACGGCTCACCTCGGGGGGGGCTTCCGCGAGTTCACGGCGAAGCTGGATGATGCGGGCCTGCAGCATTGGAATCGTGCCACGAACCGTTTCGAGATCGCCCAGTCGTGTCCAGTCCTGCGACTCGCGGGCTTCCCGGGTCGCTCGGGGAAACCCTCGTTCCTCGAGCAGTTCGAGTTCGGTCCAGGCGTCCTCGAGGATGACCAGCTGCTCCCGGCGCATCGCTTCCTCGTTGAAGAGTATTCGTGGTGGAGCGTCGTTGTGCCGGCCGTGCACCGTGGGCAGAAGGGTGAGCGCGGTGATGACCAGCAGCACCGGAGGGAGGAACCACCCCCAGGCGGTGGGGGGCACCTTCGCGGTCCGGGTTGCGAACGCCATGACCACCACGCAGAGGCTTCCCACCAGCAGCACCTCGACGGCCGCGCCGTCGAGCAGCATCGGCACGCCGCCTCCCAGGATCAGCAGGCTGCCTGCACCACGAAGGATTCGCAACGAAGAGCCTGCGGTCTCGCGCGCGCAGGAGGCGGAGACCAGACAGCAGGCACCGGCGAGGTAGACGATGGCCCAGTTCATCGCTCCTCCTCGGCGATCAGTCGGTTTCCTTCGGTGCGTACGAGCTCAATCCCTTGGCGGCCAGGAACTGGTTCGAGAGCGCGTCGTAGATCGAGGGCTTGCAGATCAGGTTGGCGATCCAGGCCGCCAGCAGCGCGGTGATCATCAGGGGAAGGATCATGCCGTAGGCCCCGGTCATCTCGAACATGATCGTGAAGACCGTGATCGGACTCTGCACCACTCCGGTGAAGTAGGCGCACATGAAGATCATCATGACCTCGGGAAGCCCGATGCCCGGTGCGATCTGGGTTTCGATCAACGGATAGCACAACTGGCCAAGCCCCGCTCCGGTGGCGAGACTGGGGTCGAAGAGACCACCGGGGATCGCGCTGATCAGGCTGAGGAAGCTCGCCCCGGCCTTGGCGAACGGGTAGTACCAGACCTGGGTGGGGGCACCGGTCTGGTGCGCCTCGAGCAGCATCTGCTTGGTCTGCGCGTAACCCCCGGTGTAGCTCTCCCCGTGGGAACAGATCGCGATCACCGCGAGTCCCAGACCCAGGGCCGCACCCGTCTTCCAGGGATGCCTGACCAGGTACGGGGTGGTGAACCGACTGGCCACCACCACCGCCCGCCCGAACCAGCCACCGAGGAAGCCGGCGACGATCGCGATGATCGGGACCGCCAGCCACTGCCGAAGGTCGCTGCTGAACGAGTTGCCGGTGGTCTCCATGCCCAGGGGGATCAGCGCCTCCACGTTGTCCTTGCCGTAGAAGTAGTAGTTGCCCATGAAGAACACGCACACTCCGCAGGCGAGGGCGGTGGTGCGGATGATGCAGACCACGCTCTTCTTGTCGAACAGGTGCCCGACCTCCTCGAAGCAGAAGATGATTCCCGCGATCGGGGTGTTGAACGCCGCGGCGATGCCGGCGGCGGACCCCGCGAGAATCAGTCCGCGTTCCACGAGGAAGGAGGGAAGCGTGCAGAACCGTGAACAGAGGTACATGAAGCAGGCGCCGACGTGCACCGAGGGACCTTCGCGGCCGACGGTGATCCCGCTGAAGAGGGCTCCCGTCAGCAGCAGCATCTTTCCGAAGGCGATTCGCACCGAGAGCATCTTCGAGCGTTCGGGGCGTTCGCCGATCTTGAGTGCGGCCATCGCCTGGGGGATGCCGGTGCCTTCGGTCCCGGCGAACCACTTGCGCTGGACCACCACGATCAGCATCATCATGCAGGCCATGAACCCCGCGGGGACGAAGATCGCCCAGGCGCCGGTCAGGGTGCGTCCCCCGATCGACTCCTTCCCCTGCAGGAACTTCATGAAGGAGCCGCCCCAGCTCTCCGCGCAGATGAAGTAGTACGCGGCGAAGCCGGTCAGGATCGCCGCCGCGGAGGTGACGACCCAGGTCTTCCAGGTCACGACCTTCCGAGGGTGGTTCGGGTCCTCAGGCTTCTGGTTCGTCGGTTCCGACATGCATGCGTTCCCGTCAGGACTCCGAGGGAGCGGTCATCAGTGGTTGAGTCGTCGCAGCCTGCCCGAGGCGGCGATCTGGTACACCCCGGCGAAGAGGAACTGGATGCCGAAGAAGATGCTCAGCACGACCAGCATGAAGGCCGGGGCCAGCAGCATGAAGACTCCGGCGCAGAAGCTCAGGCATCCGATCAGGATCAGCAGGCCGCGAGCCTGGTGCCCGGAGAGGCCGATGCCCGCCGCCACCTGGAGCGCACCGGTGA
>JAYZFJ010000052.1:0-10935 GCA_036336805.1 Planctomycetota bacterium | reverse complement strand
GGGGTCCTACTTCGAGGATGTTCCGAAGGGTCGGGAGCGCCCGGCCAATTCGTCGGGTACTCCGGTCGGACCGGCCATCAGCGACACCTTCGACGGCCCCATCCCCACCAACGACTGGTCCAGCTCGATCGTCTATCCGCGATACGAAGGCAACCCCCACGGCCATTCGATGTTCCCCTGGCCGCTCTCGCTCAGGTTCGCACCGGAGGGTGTGCAGTTCAACGGAGCGCCGGACCTGATCCCCGGCAACGGTGGCTACTTCGCGTACTTCAACGCGGCCGCCCCCGAACTGACGGTCGGGCTGGCCGGACTGATCGCCGATTCGACCGTGCTGTCCGGAACCGGTGACTGGTCGTTCACTGCCGAACAGGGGGATGACCGCCGCAGCCTTCGCTGCACGACCGCACGCGGGCTCCCCTTCGCGGGCTTCCACGTACAGGGCGGTGCGGTGGAGCTACGACTGCCCGCGCCTCCCACCGTGCTCCTGAATGCCGCGGGCACGATCCTCTTCGAGTCCGGAGGTTCGATCTACGGAGCGTTCGCTCCGGCCGACACGCTGTGGCTGATCGATGGCAACGTCATCCGTTCGCAACGGGAGGACCTGGACTGGTTCAACCTCGGAATTCTCCCCGACTCATCGGATGCGACCATCGAGCATTTCATCCGGCACGGCCTGGTGGAGCTGCTCGACACCCGTGTCGATTGGGAGTACCAGCCGAACTCGGGAACTCTGCGCGCACACTACACGTTCGACACGCACGCACATGGAGGAGAGGAGGCCAGGGTCCTGACCGGACTGTTTCCGCACCAGCAACCCCACTGCAGTGAACCGCTTCTGGGGCTCGGATACGAAACCGCACGGGGCAGGCTCGAACTGATCGCGAGTGAACGATTCACGCTCGAGCTTCCCGTGAGTCCGATCCTCCCCGGACTTCCGGCCGCGGCCGGACTCGACCTCGATGAGATTCGAATCCTGCTCGAGGAACTCAGCATCGACCCGAATCCGATCAGTGCTCCGGACTCCTACTGGGCGGGCAAGCAGATGGGTCGGCTGGCCTCCGCCGCCCAGACCGCGCACTCGATCGGTGCCCACGGCGTGCGGGACCAGATGATCGACTTGCTCAAGCGAGAACTTGAGGACTGGTTCACCGCCGGCGAGGGCACCTCGGCGAATCGGATCGAGGCGGAATCCAACGATCAACAGTACGGCACGGAGCTCGGCTCGGGAGAGGATGGGGGCACTGCAGTCGTCGGTATCGGCGGGGGCGACCACCTCGCATTCGAGGGCGTGGACCTCGCGGGGCAGCAGCCCGTGCGGGTCCTCCTGCGATACGCCTCGGGCGTGGGCGCGGGAGGGAGTGCACTGGTGCGACTCCGCATCGGCGACCCCCAGGGTCAGATCTTGGCTGAGGCGGCGATTGGAACCACCGGCGGATGGGATCAATGGGCGAGTGTTCCCCTCGGCCTGGATGAAGACACGGCCATTCTGCTCGATGGTTCGAGGTCCCTGTACTTCACCTGCGAGACCGGATTCCCCGGGGACATCCTGGCCCTGGACTGGATCGAGTGGGACCTGCCCGGTGGGACCTCCGCGACCAAGGACCTCGCCTACTGCCCGCAGTGGACGACACTGATCGCCCACCCCGGAAGCTACGGCATGGCCGGCGAACTCAATGATCATCACTTCCACTACGGGTACTTCATCGCCGCCGCGGCGACGATCGCCCGCTTCGATCCGGGGTGGGCCTCCACGGACCGATGGGGCGGCATGGTCGACCTGCTGATCAAGGATGCGGCCAACTGGGATCGGAACGATCAGCGGTTTCCGTTCCTGCGAAACTTCGAACCCTACATCGGCCACGCCTATGCCTCCGGCCATGCCGGATTCGGTGCCGGCAACAATCAGGAGTCCTCATCGGAGTCGACGCACTTCGCCCACGCAGTGATGCTCTGGGGCGAAGCCACCGACCGCATGGCGATCCGGGACCTCGGGCTCTTCCTCCATGCACTTGAGACACGTTCGGTCGAGCAGTACTGGTTCGACGTGGACCAGAGCGTGTATCCACCCGGAGCCGAACACCCCCTCGCCGGGATCGTCTGGGATGCGGGCGCGACGTATGCGACCTGGTGGACCGGCAATCCGGAGGAGATCCAGGGCATCAACCTCCTGCCGATCACGGGTGGGTCGCTCTACCTCGGTCGCGAAGCGGAATCGATGCGCCGGGCGTGGGACCACCTGATCCTCCAGAACGAGGGGCCACCGCAGGAATGGCGGGACGTGCTCTGGGGGTGGCGGGCGCTCTTCGATCCCGAGGCCGCCGATCAGTGGCTGACGGCCCAGTCCCAGTGGAGTGCCGAACCCGGGCATTCGCAGGCCTTCATCACCTATTGGATCAGGAACCTGGCCGAACTCGGAGTGGTACGTCACGATCTCCACGCCGATTGCCCCACCGCCACGGTCTTCGAACGGGCAGGAATCCGATCCTACGTGGCATACAACAGCCGCCCGCATGAGCGGGAGATCACCTATTCCGACGGCACCTCGCTGTGTGTCGGCGCCGGGGAAACGATCGTGTCCAGCATCCCCTCAGCCTGCACCCCGCGGACGGACCTCGACGGTGACGGCACCATCGGCCCGCAGGACCTCGCCATTCTGCTGGGTGCGTGGGGCCCCTGCACTGGATGCGACGCGGACTTCGATGGGGACGGCCAGGTCGGAGGCGCTGATCTCAGCCGAATTCTTTCCGAATGGAATCACTGATTCCGGTTCAATGGTCGCCCCGGATCAGTCACCCTCGGGCGGCTCGAAGGACTTCAGGCAACGCATGATCCGCCGCATCGTCCGCTCACGGCCCAGCATCACCAGGGTGTCGAAGATCGGCGGACTCACCGGACCCCCGGTCACCGCGATGCGAAGGGGCTGGGCGATGCGTCCGAGGTTTCCGTCGCAGTGCGCTTCGGCCCACTCGCCCAGGGTCGATTCGAGCGAACGGGAGTCGAACGGCTCCACCGTTTCGATCACGCTGCGTACCTGCTCCAGGAGCATGCGACCGGTCGGCTCCCCCTTGAGCATCGCCTTCCGCACCGGCTTGGTCACCGGCCATTGGACCGCCTCGTCATCAAGGAGCAGCCAGTGGTTGGCGCGGAACACCTCGTCGAGAGTCTTTGATCGTTCACGACTGGCATCCACCAGCAGCCGGAACTGCTCCGGGGCCAGTTGCTCCACGAACTCCGGGTGGTAGTGCCTCCCGTGCTCGAGCACCCGGGCGTGAAACTCATCGGGGTCCATGGCCTGGATCGCATCGAGGTTGAACGCAAGCAGCTTGTCACGATCGAAGCGGGCCGCCGTCTTCTGCACCCGGGACAGGTTGAAGTGTTCGGCGAGGAACGCGTTGTCGAACTTCTCGAGGTCATCCCCCGGGGACCAGCCGTTGAGCGCGAGGAAGTTGCAGACCACCTCGGGCAGGTATCCCGAACGGCGGAAGTCCTGGACGTTGATCTCCGGCAGCTGAACGCCCAGCGCCGAAGCCAGGGCGATGAGATCCCGGTGATCCAGCTGTGCCTTCTTGTCCGCGAGCCATTCCGTGAAGACTCCGGGATCAACGGACCCTTCCGGCGGACTCTCGATCCCGGCCGCCTTGACCGCCGCACGAACCGCCTTGTCCTTGTCGCGCTTGGACATCTTGGAGCCGTCCGGATTCATGATCAGGGGGAAGTGGGCGTAGATCGGATGGGCAAATCCGAGTGCCTCCTGGATCAGCAGATGCTTGGCGGTGTTGTTGAAGTGCTCCTGTGCTCGAAAGACGTGACTGCAGCCCATCAGGGCATCATCGACCACCACTGCGAAGTGATAGGTGGGGAATCCATCCGCCTTGCGGATGATGAAGTCATCGACCTCTCCGGCAGGCAGGGTTGCCTCCCCCAGCACCGCATCGACGATGACCACCGGCCGATCGGGGGTACGGAAACGGACCACGTGGGATTCCCCGGCGGCGGCCCTCGCGAATCGTTCCTCCCGGGGCACTTCGAGCCCGGCTCGGTCGTACCGGTAGGCCCGCTTCTCCGACCGAGCGGCACGCCGCTTCGCATCGAGCGCCTCGGCGGTATCGAATGCGTGGTAGGCGAGATCCGCCTCCAGGAGCTGCGTCATGAAGCGCTCGTAGATCGACAGACGCTGCGACTGGAAATACGGACCGTTGTCCCCTCGCTCGCCCGCCTCGCCGTCCGGGCCTTGATCCCAATCGAGACCCAGCCAGGCAAGGTCCTTCATCGCCTCATTCGCGGCAGCGGTGGAGGAGCGCTTCTGGTCGGTATCCTCGATCCTCAGGACGAATTGCCCATCGTGGCCACGGGCGTAGGCCCAGCAGAAGAGGGCGGTCCGGGCCCCTCCGACGTGCAGATCCCCCGTGGGGCTGGGGGCGAAGCGGGTGACGACGGGGGCATCGGTGGATGGGTGGTTGGTGGACATGAGCGAAGCCTACCTTCTGGAGCAGCTCGTTGCGGGAATCATTCGAAATCCGCGCCGCCCGCGAGCCGGAGCCCGGGCAGGCATTTGCATCAAATCAGGGGAAAGCCCGCCAGGTGTCTTGCAGCGGCGGATCCACTCGGAGATAGTGCCCTCTGGCCGGAAAGGCACCGGGAAACGCAGCCCCCACGCCTTCCGCACCGTTGCAACGAGCCGCTCGGAAAGGATTTTGGGTGCCCGCAATGTACGACGACAACACTCGGCCGATCATTGATTCGTTCATCATCGAGGAGGATTCGAACGTGTCCGATGGAAGTGACTACCAGGCATCAGAGATCTTCGGGGAGCTGACCTTCACCGGTGACGTCATGCTCAAGCGACTTCCCCCCGAAGTCTTCATGAATCTGGAGCAGACGATCAAGGCCGGCAAGCCTTTGGATCCCCAGATCGCCAACACCGTTGCGGCCGCCATGCGCGAGTGGGCACAGGAACACGGCTGCACCCATTACTGCCACTGGTTCCAGCCCCTCACCGGTGCCACCGCCGAGAAGCACGACGCCTTCCTCTCCCCGGCCGGCGATGGCAATGCGATCGAGAAGTTCTCGGGCGCCGAGCTCATCGAGGGAGAACCCGACGCAAGCTCGTTCCCCTCCGGCGGAATCCGCGATACCTACGAAGCGCGTGGGTACACCGCCTGGGACGCGACCAGCCCCGCCTTCATCCTCAAGACCTCCGATGGGGTCTCCACGCTCTGCATTCCCACTGCGTTCGTCTCCTGGACCGGCGAGGCACTCGACAAGAAGACACCCTTTCTCCGGTCGATCCAGTCGGTCAACAAGCATGCGGCCCGAATCGTCGAGTTCTTCGGAAACGAGACGCACGCGGAACAGATCGTGACCACCCTGGGGTGCGAACAGGAATACTTCCTCGTCGACATCGAACTGGCACGCGAGCGCCTGGACCTGGCCATCTGCGGCAGGACCCTCCAGGGGGCGGCTCCGCCCAAGGGCCACCAGCTCGACGATCACTACTTCGGAGCGATCCCGGATCGGGTCCTGGCATTCATGGCCGAGGTCGAACACCGACTCTTCGAACTCGGGATCCCGGTGAAGACCCGACACAACGAGGTGGCCCCGGGCCAGTTCGAGATCGCCCCCACCTTCGAGAGCTCCAACGTCGCCGCCGACCACCAGATGCTGACGATGCACGTGCTTCGCCAGGTCGCCGCACAGCACGGGTTCGCCTGCCTGCTGCACGAGAAGCCGTTCGCCGGCGTCAACGGCAGCGGCAAGCACAACAACTGGTCGATCTCCACCGACACCGGAGTCAACCTGCTCGATCCCCGCAACGAGACCCACTCGAACATGCAGTTCCTGGTGTTCCTCTGCGCGGTCATCCGCGCGACCGATCTCCACGCAGACCTGCTGCGCGCCTCGATCGCAAGTGCGGGCAACGACCATCGACTGGGCGCCAACGAGGCTCCGCCCGCGGTCATGTCGATCTACCTGGGCGAGATGCTGACCGACATCCTCGACCAGATCGAGAAGGGTGGCGCGAAGTCGACCAAGCATGGCGGCAAGCTCGATCTGGGCACCGACTCGCTTCCGCAGATTCCCCGCCACTCGAGCGATCGCAACCGGACCAGCCCCTTCGCGTTCACGGGGAACAAGTTCGAACTGCGGGCGGTCGGAAGCACCACGTCCGTGGCCTGGCCCAACACGGTGCTCAACACCATGATCGCCGAGAGCCTCGACTGGCTGGCCACTGAACTCAATCGACGTGCCGGCAAGAATCCAACTCCTGGCAAGCGCGACTCCGCGGTCCGTGCCGTCCTCAAGGAAGTGGTCCGCGACCACCGACGGGTGTGCTTCGACGGCGACGGCTACAGCGAGGAGTGGCTCAAGGAGGCCGAGCGTCGCGGGCTTCCCAACCTCCACTCGACCGCGGATGCGCTGCCCGCACTCAAGAGCAAGAAGAGCCTGGCCCTCTTCAAGAAGTACAAGGTCCTCAACAACCGGGAGCTCAAGGCCCGCTACGAGATCCTGGTCGAACAGTACGTGACCATCATCGGGATCGAAAGCAATACGCTCTGCACGATGCTCAGGACCCAGGTGCTTCCGGCGGCGATCAGGACCCAGGCGCTCTACGCCGATGCCGTGACCGCGACCCAGGCCACCGGAGTCAGCTGCCAGGCGAGCGAACGGATGCTCGCGGACCTGCTCTCACTCACCAACGACCTCCACGAGGCACTGTTGGAACTCGAGACGCAGCGGGCCCGGGAGTTCAGCTCGGTGGAAAAGGCGATGAAGAGCTGCAAGTCGGACCTCGTTCCCGCGATCGAACGGGCTCGACTGGCCGCGGATCGGCTGGAATCGATCATCCCATCGGATCTGTGGCCGATTCCGACCTACGCCGAGCTGCTCCTGGTGCGCTGAGGGCGCAGGTCGTCGAAAACTGGAGAGACTTCAGGGCCTCTGGTACGATTTCAGGCTTCAGGCCTGGAGATCGTGCCAGCGAGGCATCGGTCCGGGCTCCTGTCAGTACCGTGACGAACACAAGACCTGAGGGACCACATGGATACCGCCGCTGAAGAATTGAACATCAATGTCTCGATCGAGGAGGACGGTCCATCGGCTCGCAAGCTGACCATCACCGTTCCATCGGATGTGGTGGATGAGCGCATCGAGACCGCATTCGGCAACCTCCAGCTGCAGGCTCAGCTGCCCGGCTTCCGCAAGGGACGTGCGCCCCGACAGCTGCTGGAAAAGCGCTTCGGCACCCAGGTGATCGAGGAAGCCCGTGGCCAGCTGATCATGGGTGCCTACCAGCAGGCGATCAACGATCATGAACTGAAGGTCGTCGGTGATCCGGAATTCGCGGACGAGCTCATGGAGAAGAAGCTCGAATCAGGGACCGAGTTCGTATTCGACGTCTCCGTAGACGTGGTCCCCGAATTCGAGATGCCCGCCCTCGAGGGAGTCGCGATCCGCAAGCCGATCTTCGAGATCGGGGACAGCCATATCGACGACGAGATCGAACGACTCAAGTACCGGTTCGGCGCCCCCGAACAGATCACCGGCGAGTTCCAGGGACTCGACCGGCTCATCGGCAAGGCCGTCGTGGATGTAGAGGACCACGAGGGGACCTTCTTCGAGACCGATCAGGCACTGGTCGTCTATCCCCCCACCGAGGACGAAGGCAAGGGACCGGTGCTCGGACTCATGATCGACGGCCTCGAGGATTCCCTCAAGGGAACCAAGGTCGGAGACAGCCTTGCCTTCGAGACCACCGGCCCCCCCGCCCATGAACGCATGGAACTTCGCGACAAGAAGATCACGATCAACTACACCATCGAGAACGCCGAGCGCGTCACGCCCCTTGAGATGGAGACCCTCACCGCCACCCTCGGACTGGAAGACGAGGGAATGCTGCGAGAGCGCATCCGACTGGAGACCGAGAACCGGCGTGATCAGGAACAACGCGCGGCGGAACGCGAACAGGTCTTCGAATACCTGCTCGACAACACCACCCTCGACCTGCCCAAGCGAATCTCCGAAGCCCAGGTCGCCCGCACGATCGAGCGGCAGCGCATGGAGCTTCTCTACCGGGGCGAGGACCCCGAGGCGGTCGAGAAGCAGCTCGCGGAGATGCGCGAACAGACCCAGGACCAGGCGATCAACCGGCTGAAGCTGCTCTTCATCATGGACAAGATCGCACGACACTTCGAGATCGACGTCAACGACCAGGAGATCAACGGGCGGGTGGCGATGATCGCACGACAGCGCGGCGAGCGCCCGGAGGC
The DNA here is from genome assembly GCA_036336805.1 of Planctomycetota bacterium. Lineage (GTDB taxonomy): Bacteria > Planctomycetota > Phycisphaerae > Phycisphaerales > SM1A02 > UBA8087. The sequence goes on along the minus strand of JAYZFJ010000052.1, from coordinate 2,668 downwards.
CGTCCGAGCCGAACTCCAGAAATCCGGTGGCCTCCAGGAGATCGCCCGGCAGATCGTGGAACACAAGGCCGCGGACCGAATCGTGGACCAGGCCGCGGTCACGGACATTCCCGCGGAGGAGTGGAACCAGATCGCCAAGGACAAGACCGAGGCACGTCGGGCCGGCGCCGGCGGAACCACGAAGAAGGCGGCCAAGAAGACCAGCAAGAAGTCGGATTCGAAGAAGACCGCTTCCAAGAAGTCCGGCTCGAAGAAGGCCGCGGCCAAGAAGACCGGATCGAAGAAGAAGACGACCAAGAAGAAAGCCTGATCCACCCTCCCGCGCGAGGCCGATGCCATTTCAGTGATCGGATCCATCCCGTCGTCGACCCCCCTCTCCCAGCTGCTCCCCTGGCTGCTGCTTCTGATGGGCATCGTCGTCGTCGGGGGAGTGGCGATCTCCCTCATCCGCAGGTGGATGAAGAGCAGCGAGGGAAGCGGACAGATCGGCTTCAGCCTCTCCGACCTCCGCCAGATGCATGCGGAAGGCCGGCTTTCCCGAGAAGAACTCGAAAAGGCGGAAAAGCACCTGGTGGATCGCGTGCGGTCTTCGATGACGCCCGAGGACCTCGCTCGGCGTGATGAGATCCGCAATGCCAGACGCTCCAGCTCCACCAGATCGGACAATCCCACCTCTGGTGGGTGACTTCCTCGAATCCACCACTGCCGGCAGGACGGACGACTGAGACTCCTATACACTCAAGCCATGCCCGGAGGCATGCTTCTCCGTCGCTGGACCACTGCATGGAATGGACGAGATGACCTCAAAGAAGAGCGACCACAGACCGGCCCCCACCCCGAGACCGATGGCAAGCGCCGGCATGGGAGGCACTACGCCCCCCAGCGGTGGCGGGCATGGCGGCGGATCCGGCTCCGATGGTGGAAGCAGCGGTAGCGGTGGTGGCGACGGAGGGTTCCGTGGCCGCAAGGTCACGACCTGCTCCTTCTGTGGGAAGACGTCTCGAGAGGTCGGCCCAATGGTCGAAGGACCCAACGACGTCTACATCTGCAGCAACTGCACCGATCTCTGCCAGAACATCTTCCGCCAGGAACGTCGGCGCGTCTCCTCGGCCTCGCCGCTGTTCCAGAAGATCCCCACTCCCCGCGAGATCAAGGAGTTCCTCGACGAGTACGTGATCGGCCAGGACCAGGCGAAGCGTGCGCTCGCGGTGGCGGTGCACAACCACTACAAGCGCCTGGTGGAGGCCGAGAAGGAGGAGATCGAGGTCGAACTCGACAAGAGCAACGTGCTGCTCATCGGCGGCACCGGAACCGGAAAGACCCTGCTGGCCAAGACCCTCGCCAGGGTCCTGAACGTACCCTTTGCAATCGGCGATGCCACCACCCTCACCGAAGCCGGATACGTCGGCGAGGACGTCGAGAACCTGCTGCTGAAACTGCTTCAGGGCGCGGACTACGACCTCGAGAACGCACAGCGTGGCATCATCTACATCGACGAGATCGACAAGATCGGAAAGACCTCCCAGAACGTCTCGATCACGCGCGACGTGTCCGGTGAGGGCGTGCAGCAGTCGCTGCTCAAGATGCTCGAGGGCACGGTTGCCAACGTTCCTCCGCAGGGCGGGCGCAAGCATCCCGAGCAGCAGTACATTCAGATGGACACCTCGCACATCCTCTTCATCTGTGGAGGATCGTTCGTGGGCATCGATGAGATCATTCGGAGAAGGATCGGTCGAAGCCGGATCGGATTCAGCGATCTCGGCACCACCCCGGAGACCACCCTCGACGAGACCCGTGAGCTCCTGGCCCAGATCACCCCCGACGACGTCCTCGAATTCGGCCTGATTCCGGAGCTGGTGGGCAGACTCCCGATCGTCTGCCCCCTCATGCCGCTGGACGTGGCCGCGATGATCAGAATCCTCACTGAACCCAAGAATGCCCTGGTCCGACAGTTCCAGCACCTCTTCCGCATCGAGGGCGGGGACCTGGAGTTCACCCAGGAGGCCCTCGAGGAGATTTCCAAGCGAGCGCTCAAGCGGGAGACCGGGGCGCGTGCCCTCCGTGCCGTCCTCGACGAGCTCATGATCGACAAGCTCTACGACCTCCCGGAAGGCGACCGGTCCGGTCTCACCTTCATCATCGATGGGGATGCAGTTCGGGAGAACACCGCTCTGAAGGACCTTGAGGTCCGAAATAACAAGAAGGAAAGTGCCTGATACGGCGCTATAGGGCGGGTTCTCGTTCCCGGGACCCGACGAAGCGGTCCTCCGCCACCATCAGTGCCCCGCCCGCTTGCCGGGAGGAGCCTGCTGGTGTATTCTTTCCGGTTCGACTTGTTTTTATCGATTCAGGAGCTCCACGATGCCTCGGGTCTGTCAATTCACCGGCAAAAGCACGCGTACCGGCAACAAGTACCGCCTGAGAGGGCTTCCCAAGTACAAGGGTGGTGTCGGTACCAAGATCACCGCCTGCACGAAGCGCAAGTTCAAGCCGAACATCCAGACGGTCAATGCCGTGATCGATGGCCGAGCCCAGAAGGTCAAGGCCTCCGCCAAGGCGATTCGCCTGGGATTCGTGGTCAAGCCCTCCAAGCGCAAGTACACCTGGACCCGCAAGCAGAACGCCGAGGCCTGAGGCCAGGTGTCCAGATAATCGACTTCCTGCGGCC
>JAYZFJ010000051.1:0-14643 GCA_036336805.1 Planctomycetota bacterium | reverse complement strand
CGTGGATTCGAGGCGACCCCCGCGGTCCGGGCCGCGGCGGAGGCCGCCGGAACCCTCAACGCCCTGGAGCAGGTCATCCAGGGTGCGGAGCGCCAGATGGAGTCCGAACTCCAGCGGAGTCAGAAATTCGATGTCGTCGCCCGCGGGGACCTCAGCACCATCCTCAAGGAGCAGGACCTCGCCGACAGCGGTCTGGTCGACCAGCTGGATCCCAACACTGCTCGAAGTCTGCAGCTGGCGGGTGCCCGGTACGTGGCCATCCTGACCGTCGACGGTTTTCAGGACGTGACCGACCGCACCACGCTCCAGAAACAGCTTGGACCCACTCGAGCCGAGCGCCGCTCGATCCAGCTTTCCGGGGTGGTGCAGGTCTACGACACCACCAGTGCCAGGATGCTGAGTTCGGCTCCCCTCACGATCGATCGCAACCAGCTGGAGGAGATCATTCCCGGCGTGGAGCGAACCGGCAACAAGACCCAGGCGGTCCTCGCCAGCGTGGCCAGCGCCCTGGGAGCCGAGTCGGCCGCCTCGATCACCAGCGCGATCTTCCCCGCCAAGGTGCTGGCCTACACGTTCGGTCAGATCACCTTCAACCGCACCGGCAGCTCCGGGGTGTCCGATGGTCAGATCTGGGAGGTCATGCACGCCGGCGAGGAGCTGATCGATCCCGACACCGGTGCCTCGCTGGGCAGCGAGGAGGTCACCGTCGGCTGGGCTCGGGTCACCGACGCCGGTGATCGGTTCTCCAAGGCACAAGCGATCGTCGACAACGGAATCGCGAAGGGAGCGATCATGCGCTATCGCCCCGAAGGTCTGCCCGCGGGCATCGACCCCTCGGCCACCGCCTCCGGTTCCGACGGGACCCCGACCGGCAACGCCGCCCCCGTCCCGGCCGTATCCGCCCCGTCGTCCGCGACGAGCTCGAAGGTCTCCGGTGCCACCGTTCGGCCCGGCTCCAACGGCACGAGTCCTTCCGAAGCGAGGACGGGTCGCACCTTCGCGGTGGTCACGCGGCTTCTGGCGGACGACCTGCCGGAGAACAGCACCGGCATTCTGGAGGAGGACATCGCCGCCTGCCTCAGCGGCCAGGGGGTCACCACGGTCTCTCGTGCGGACATCGTCAACGGAGTCGCCCGTTTCGCGGGTGAGAGTGCCAACACCGGTACACCCGACTCGCTCTCCCGAGCGGTCGAGGAGGCCCTCTCCGACCTGTCTTCCGCGATCCGACTCGCCGAGCTGCTCGGCGCCGACGGCATCGTGGTTGCGTCGATCACCAACTACACCATCGAGAACCGCAGCTTCGACGATCCGAATCTCGGCGTGCGGTCCAACATTCGCACCTACCGGATGGGAGTCTCCCTGCGCGTCGTGGACGGCCTGAGCGGTCGTTCGCTCTACGGGGGAACCGCGGACGCCACCAAGGCGATCCGACGGACCAGTGAACTCGAACAGGAACTCGATCCGATCGACGATCTGCTGCAGGAGGCCTCCCGCAACATCTGTTCCAAGGTCGCTTCGGCGGCCTCCAGCATCGCGCCTCCGGCGGCGCCCGAGGCGAGCGAATCAAACGTGTCGATCGGACTGGTCGCCAGCGGCCTCGAGGTCCCCGACATCATCGCCGACGCCGACGACCGATTGACCGTCGGCAGTGCTCGACTGCCGCTCTCCCTCGTGGGTGCGCGGGTCTACGTCGACGGGGTGCTCGCGGGTTCCGCGCCCGGCTCCTTCGCGATGCGACCGGGAGTGCACCGCCTCACGATCGAGCATCCGCTGTTCAGTCCGCTCGAACAGGTGGTCAACATTCGTGGTGGGGAGGGGGTCCAGTCCCTGACCTTCTCGATGAAGCTCTCGGCCGAGGGGCGTCGGGACTGGGAGCAGAACATCGCGGTCCTCGAGGCCCTGAAGGACGGGGAGGTCCTGCGTGAATCCCAGCTGATCTCGGTGCGTGCCTTCGCCGAATTCCTGAGAAACAGCAGCATCAACCTCGACACCTCCGAGGTCCGCAACCTGAACCTGGGAGGGCCGAGTTTCTGGGCGCAGCTGCTTGGAGACTGATTGCCGGATGATCCGATCGTCGCTCTGGAACATTGCCGTGGCCTGTGCCTCGGCGACCCTCCTGCTGGCAGGCTGCCAGAGCGGCTATCGATCGACCTCCACCCAGATCGTCGCCGCGGAACGTGCAGGGCAGTACGAGACCGCGGCCTCCACCGCCTCGGTGGCCGCCCGAGCTTCCGAGGGGGATGCGGTCAGTCGGGTGATCTACCTGCTGGAAGCGGGGCGAACCGCGCAGATTGCGGGAGACCTCGAGGCCAGCACCGAGTTCTACGCGAAGGCGTTCGACCTGGTGCTGCCCTACCTCGACACCAAGCCCGATGCCCGGGTCAGCGAGGCGATCGCGACCACGCTGGTGAATCAGACCCTCGCGGAGTACCGCGGGACGGTGGTCGAGCGGATCATGCTCAGCACCCTGCAGGCGATCAATCGCCTGGCCCTCGGGCAGTACGCGGAGGCGCGAATCGAACTCAATCGTGCGCGCGACTGGCAGCAGGACGCGGTGGAGAAGGCCCAGGAGCAGATCGCGCAATCGGAGAAGAGGCTGAGCCAGAAGGCCGATGATTCCGGCATCCCCGCCGGTTCGCTGGAAGTCCCTGCGGCACTCCGCAGTGCCTACTCGGGACTCGGGGACCTCGAGGCCTATGCGGACTGGAGGAATCCCTTCACCAGCTGGCTGCGGGGAATCTACCTCATCGCCAATGCGGGTGATGACGGGGATCTCGGCAATGCACGATTCGATCTGCGCGAGGTGGTCGCGATGAACCCCGAGGCACGGGCCCTGGTGGATCCCGACCTGCTGGCGATCGAACGGCGTGCGCCGGCACCCACCACCTGGGTGCTCTTCATGAGCGGACTCGCACCCCGGCTCGAGGAGTTCCGGCTGGACATCCCGATCCCCGTGGGCAACGTCAACTACGTCGCGGCCGCCTTCCCCGTGCTCGAGCCGATGGACGGTGCGCTCACCGAACTGACTCTGCGGGTCGGAGGCGATTCGATAGCGGGGGTGCGACTTGCCGACGTGGACGCGATGGTCGCCGCCGACTACGAGAAACGTCTTCCCGTGATCGTGATGCAGGAGATCCTCAGTGCCGCGATCAAGACCACCGCGACCTGGGCCGCGGCTCAGGCCGCGGGTGACTCCCAGGGAATCGTGAACCTCGCGGGGATCGTCTACCAGGCGGTCACCACCGCAGCGGATCTTCGGACCTGGCGGACGCTGCCGAAGTTCATCTACGCCGGCCGACTGGCGACCCCGGACTCCGGTCCGATCGAGCTTCGTTCGACCGGAGACCGTCTTCTCGGAAGCGTGGAGGTCGTTCCCGGCGCCTACAACCTGGTGATCGCGATCCTCCCGGACGCCACGGCACCCGTGGCGCGGGTACAGTCCATTCGTCTGGATCCCGGTCCGGGGGTGCCACCCGCGATCCCCGCACCCGGTACCGATACCCAGAACCCGAGCGAAAGGAGCTCAACCGGATGATTCGAACCCTGATGCTGATCGTCTTCATTCCCACCCTGCTGACGGCGGGGTGCGGTTCGGTGAACACCTACCGATCCACCGCCGGTGACACCGCGGGCAAGGCGCCCTACGAATCCCAGATCAACGACGCGCTGACCAGTCTCTTCCTCAAGGCGGAGGCGGTTCGGTTCGCGCGCACCCCCGGTGGGCCCTACGAGGTGCAGGTCACCGTGGCCAACGACGACTTCCGCTACCGGCGATTCGCCTATCGTTTCGAATGGCTCGACGGAGACGGCATGCTCGTCGATTCCGGATCGGCCTGGCAGACCGCGACGATCGCCTCGGGGGGCACCGCGGTGATCTCCTCCGTGGCTCCCAATGACACCTGTGAGACATTCCAGCTGCAGACGCGCCGCAGCAACTGAGTCCTCCCAATTCTTCGAAGGAACCAACCATGAACCTCATCAACGGACTTTTCATCACCTCGCTCGGCGTCTCGGTCCTCGCGTTCTCGGGCTGCAAGAGCGGAGCCAAGTACATCGAGACCGGCGGCACCCAGTCGGTGGTCAGTGTGGGGCAGGTCGACATCCAGGACATCCAGATGGCCTCGAGCGAGCTCCTGCAGTCGATGCTCCGGACCGGAGTGCTCAAGCGGTCTCCGCACCAGCCTGCGCGGTTGCTCATCAACCCGATCGTCAACGACACCAGTTCGCAGTTCGACGTGGGAGAACTCACCTATCGGATGCGCGAACAGCTGGTGAATTCGGGGCAGGCCCAGGTCATCACCGCCTACGGCAAGTACACCGAGGACCCCGCGGCCCTCGAGGAATTGAGGCGACGGTCCTTTGAGTCGGGAAGCCAGCCCGACGTGGAACCCGATTTCACGCTCAGCGGCAAGATCACCCAGATCCGCCGCAATGCGGGCTCCACCAAGCAGTCGACCTTCAGCTTCCGGCTCACCCTGACCGATCCAAACACCGGGCTCGAGGTCTGGACCAAGCTGGCCGACGTCACCAAGCAGGGTCAGAAGGACTCGATCGGCTTCTGATTCGGTTGCTCAGCTCCGGTCGCGCTTCTCGAATGCACACAGCAGGCAGCCGGCCGCCAGGATCAGCAGCTCGTCGAGTTGCGGATCCTCCTGTTCGATCGACACCCCGATCGACCGGGTGAAGAGGCTGCGGGTGGTTCGGAAGCGCGCGACCGACGAGCCGTCGTCGAGGCGGGACAGCACCACCGTTTCGGGAAAGAGCAGGCAGAGCGGGCCGAGCAGCCTTCTCAGAACCGGGAGTGCCCCGCCTTCCTCGAGCAGCTCCCCGACCTCCCGACCGTGTTCGTCGGCCACCATCCAGTGGGCGCGCATGAAACTCGAGGTGAAGCCCTTCCGCCGGAACGAGCCGAGTTCGATCCCGTCCGGAAGCCTGACTTCGTAGGTGGCTCCGAAATCGATGATGTTGCGTGCCTTGATCAGCATGATCTCCTCGCGGCAGGATTCGCTGCGATAGATCCGCAGGTCTTCCTTGAAGCGGAACGCCTTCTGCCGGCAGTATCCGACCAGGGCTCCGGTGCTCGAGTGGATGTGGAACGCCGCGCCCAGGAACTTGAGGATGCGTTGCCTGATCAGGTACTGCTCGCCGTGCTGCATCGATTCAGCTCCCCCCGGGTTCGCGCTTCGACCGGATCCACTCGTGCAGGGGATCGTGATCCCAGCAGTTCGGGCAGGCGGCTCGGGTCAGGCCGCCCCGGCGTGCGGTGCAGATACCGTATCGGAGCAGTTCGAAGTCGCCGGGGTGGTGTGCGTCGGTGTCGATCGGCACCAGGGTCGAGCATTCCATCGCCAGACGCACGTGCGCGTCCCGCAGGTCCAGCCGGGCGGGGTTGGCGTTGAGTTCGAGACCGGTCCGGTGTGCATGTGCCGCACTGCAGAGCGCCCTCATGTCGGGGTTCAATCCCGCGCGCTCGTTGATGATGCGGCCGGTGGGATGGCCGATCACGTGCACCAGGGGATGCTCGATCGCCGCGAGCAGTCGTCGGGTGGCGGTCTCCGGATCCTGTCGGAGGCTCGCGTGCGGGCTCGCCACCACCCAGTCCAGTTGGGCGAGGAGATCGTCCTCGTAGTCGAGCGAGCCGTCGGCCATGATGTCGACCTCGCTGCCGGCGAGGACCGTGATGTCGTCGAAGCGCTCGTTCGCCTCCCGGATCTCGTCGATCTGACGAAGCAGTCGATCGACGGACAGTCCGTTGGCCTGCACGCTCGACTTGGAGTGATCGGTCACCGCGAGGGTGTGGAATCCGCGCTTCCGAGCCTGTTCGATCAGCTCCTCGAGACTCATCACGCCGTCACTGGCCGTGGTGTGGGCGTGCAGCTCGGCCTTGATCGATTCGAGCGTGACCAGATCCTCGAGGTTCGTCCAGTCACCCGGGTGCCGGTCTTCCCGCAGTTCGGGGGGGAGCAGTCTCAGGCCGAGCGCCTCGTAGATGTCCTGTTCGGTCTCCGCGGCGAGCGGCGTGATCCCTCGCTTCTGCGGTGGTTCGGCCTCGCCATCGTCGGGAAAGAGGCCGTATTCGTTCAGTCGCATCGACCGGCTGATGGCGATCTCCCGGAGAACCACGTTGTGCTCCTTGCTTCCGGTGAAGTAGAGGAGCGCCGCACCGAACTGCTCCTCGGGGACCACCCGGAGGTCGACCTGGATCCCCAGGTCGAGACGGACGCTGGTCTTGGTCTGGCCGGAGAGCAGGACCTTCTCGACGCCGGGCAGTGAGGTGAGTGCTTCGGTGGGTGCCTCCGGATCACGCGCCGCCACCAGGACGTCGATGTCGCCGATCGTCTCTCGGCCTCGCCGCAGACTGCCCGCGAAGGCGATCTTGGTCACACCGGAGGCGTTGGACAGTCGGCCCACGATCGCCTCGGCCAGCGGCAAGGCCTGACCGAGCCGGATGCGTCCGGAGCTGCGCCGGGAGAAGTCGATCGCGTCCTTGATGTTCGCCAGCGTCTTCCTGCCCATTCGCGGCAGGGACTCCAATTCGCCGGACTCGATCTTCGCCTCCAGGGTCTCGATGTCGGTCACTCCGCCCTTCTCCCAGAGCGTCTTGACGGTCTTGGGTCCGAGTCCCGGCAGTCCGAGGACGTCGATGAGCCCCTCGGGAATCGCGGCTCGCAGTTCATCGAACTCCGTGATCGTCCCGGTGGCGATGAACTCGGCGATCTTCTCCGCGCTGGACTTTCCAATTCCATCGAGCTTCGCCAGTTCCTTGGGGTCTCCCTCCGCGGCGGTCAGGGGCGCGGGCAGGTCGTCGATGATTCCGGCGACGCGGGTGATCGCATTGATGCGGAATGCATTCGCGCCGGTGATCTCCATGATGGCGGCGGCTTCGTGGAATCGTGCGGCCAGCTCGGGGTTGCTGCTCATGACTGAAGTCTAGCGGAAGTGGTGGGGCGATCTACCCGACGTCCCCGAGACCGAGTGCGTCACCGTAGAGCTCGAGGACCGTTCGCCGAAGCGCCTGCTCTCCGGGCCCGGTGAGTTCCGGCGAACGTTCGATCCAGACGCGGGCATCGGTCCGGGCGGTGTTCAGCAGGGCCCCGTCCCGCATCAGATCCGCCACCTTCAGCGGCGGCATCCCCGACTGACGTGCGCCGAAGAGCTCACCGGGGCCCCGGATCTCGAGGTCCAGCTCGGAGATGACGAACCCGTCGGTGCTCGAACCGATCGCCTCCAGTCTTCGCTCCGCATCGGGGGTTCGAGGTTCCCCGATCAGCGCACAGACCGAACGGCCGGTACCGCGCCCGATTCGTCCCCGCAGCTGGTGAAGCTGGGCGAGTCCGAACCGCTCGGCATGTTCGATGACCATCAGGGTCGCGTTGGGAACGTCGACTCCGACCTCGATCACCACCGTCGCCACCAGGCACTGCGTCTCTCCGGTGCGGAAGCGGCGCATCACCTCGTCGCGGGTCGCGGCGTCCAGTCGGCCGTGCATCGCCTCGAGACGACATCCGGCGAGGGGGCCTTCCTCGAGCCAGGCGAGGTGGGAATGCACGTCCGCAAGGCCGAGTTCGGACTCATCGATGGCGGGTACCACGACATACGCCTGCTCCCCCGTGCGAAGTCGTTCCGCCACGTATCCGTAGACATCGGGGCGCTTTCCGGGGCCGACGACCCGGGTGATCGGTGGGGTGCGCCCGGGCAGTCGTTCGTCGATCACTGAGACGTCGAGGTCCCCGAAGAGGGTGAGCGACAGAGTGCGGGGAATCGGAGTCGCGGTCATCACCAGGACGTGGGGAACGCTGCCCGGTTCCTCGCCCTTTCCCCGCAGGGCCGCTCGCTGGGTGACCCCGAAGCGATGCTGCTCGTCGATGACCGCCAGCGCGAGACTGCGAAAGGCGACGGACTGGGTCAGCAGGGCGTGGGTGCCGATCACGATGTCGATCGCACCGGACGCGATTCGTTCGAGGCGGGCGGCCCGTTCGCTCTCCGTGAGCGTACCGGTCAGCAGTTCGATCGTGACGTCGCTGCCTTCGAGCATCTCCGTGATCGAGCGCAGGTGCTGTTCGGCGAGGATCTCCGTCGGGGCCATCATCGCGGCCTGGTGACCACTCGCGACGGCGGCCAGCATGCCGTAGAGCGCGACCGCGGTCTTGCCCGCACCCACGTCCCCCTGGAGCAGGCGGTTCATCGGGGCCGGGCGCGCCAGATCGGAGGCGATCTCCCGAATGACTCGCGACTGTGCGGCGGTGAGTGGAAAGGGGAACCGCTCCCGGATCCGTGCATCCAGCGCGTCGTCCCAGCGCAGGGCCGGAGCCCGCAGGCGATCGCGCAGCTGGTGCCGACGCATCATCACCGCCAGCTGCATCAGCAGGAGTTCATCGAAGGCCAGGCGCCGGCGAGCACGGCTCCAGTCCTCGGGAGTCTCCGGTGCGTGGATCAGGCGATAGGCGTCAGGAAGGGAGAGCAGCTCCCGGCTGTCTCGATAGGGGGCGTCGAGCGGGTCCTCGACCAGACCGCAGAGTGGTTCAAGAATCGGCTTGATGACGCGTTCGATCTTCGCGGAGGAGAGTTCCTCGCTGCCGGGGTAGATCGGACGGAAGGAGCCGTCGCGGGGGTCCGGAGGGGCCCCGTCGTCCATCAGCAGCGTGAAGCGTGGGTTGGTCATCTGAAGATGCCCCTGGTAGAGGCTGCCGCGCCCCTGCATCAGGACGTCCATTCCGGGATGGAGCTTCCCCGCGATCCAGCCGGCGTTGAACCACACCAGGCGTGCGGTCCCGCTGGCATCCTCGAGGGTGGCTTCGATGCGGGGTCGACGCCCGCGAACGTGGCGCAGGGCCGCGATCGTTCCTCGAAGCGCGAGATGTGCGTCCTCCCCGTTGGCGACCGCTTCCCGGGCGACTTCGATCGTCTGCTCGGCCAGTTCCTGTTCGTAGCGAAGCGGAATGTGCCTGAGGAGGTCCCCGGCGGTTCGCAGTCCCAGCCGTTCGTAGGCCGGCAGCGTCCGCGCGCCGATTCCGGGAATCGAAGGAAGTGGGGTGTTCAGGTTGATCGAATCGAGACTGCTCACGGTGTGGAGCGTATCGTACAGGGGTGCCTCGCAGATCATTCAATCCCGACGATGCGCTCGGTGGGCTCTTCGATCCCCCGGCCGCACCTCCGGACACCCCGGCCGATCCCTCCGACACCCCGGATCCGCTGACCCCGACCACCCTCAACACCCGGATCAAGGATCTGCTTGAATCCAACCTCCGGGGGCCGATCGAACTGGTCGGGGAGGTGAGCAACCTGCGCACCCAGGGCCACTGGTACTTCGCCATCAAGGACGAGACGTCGGTGGTCTCCTGCGTGATGTGGCGGTCGGACGCCGGTCGGGTCCGGTTCGAGCCACGCAACGGTGATGAATTGATCGTCTCCGGCCGAGTGTCCCACTGGGTGCCCGGCGGGCGGACCCAGTTCTACGTCGATCGCATGCGCAAGCGGGGGGTGGGCACGCTCGAGGAGCAGTTTCAGGCACTGTGCAACGAACTTCGTGAACTCGGCTACTTCGACGAGGAGCGCAAGCAGCGGCTTCCCGCGTTTCCTCGCCGGATCGCGGTGGTGACGTCCGCGACCGGTGCCGCGGTGGAGGACGTCCGGCGCACGGTGGCCACCCGGCTTCCCTCGGTCGAACTCCTGATCGTCGACGTCCGGGTCCAGGGGGAACAGGCGGCCGAACAGGTCGCTTCCGCGATCACCCGCCTCGATCGATCCGCGGGGAGCCTCGGGATCGATGCGATTCTCGTCACCCGCGGTGGTGGTTCACGGGAGGATCTCTGGGCGTTCAACGAGCGCGTGGTTGCGGACGCCGCATTCGCCTGCCGCACCCCGCTGGTGGCGGCGATCGGTCACGAGGTGGATACCTCGGTGATCGAGTTGATCGCCGACCATCGGTCCTCCACCCCGACCCAGGCGGCGATGCATCTCGTTCCCGATCGCTCGGAGCTGCTGGCGCAGGTCGAGTACCAGCAGGATCGACTGGTCACGGCGCTCAGACGCCGGGCGGAGATCGCCTCGGAGCGGGTCGAACGTGCTCCCAGAGAACTGCGGCGCGCGATCGCCGCTCGCTTGGAGCGCGCCCGGACCCGGGTCGCCGAACTGGACACGGTGCTGAAGCAGCAGCGACCGAGCGCACGCCTGGCCACGGTGCGCACCCGACTGGCGGCACTGGAGACCCGACTGCGGGCGACGCTGGATCAGCGCCTGGCCACCGCATCGGCGCGATTGGAGTCCGATCGACTCCGACTCAATGCGGTCGGTCCCCGTTCCGTCTTCCGGCGTGGATTCACCTGCACCCTGGACGACGCGGGAGAACTGGTTCGAGCCGCGGATGCGGTGAAGAAGGGGGCCCCCCTCACCACCGTCTTCGAGGACGGCCGGGTGCGAAGTCGGGTCGAGGAGGTGGAATCCTCGCCACCCTTGGACGAGTCGGCGAACGAAGGGTAGAGTCTGGACATGGCGGACCACGAACATCAGGCCGATCCCGAGGACCAGACGCTCACCTTCGAGCAGTCGCTGGCCTCCTTGGAAGGGATCATCAACCAGATCGAGGATGGTGAGATCGGACTGGAAGCCTCGCTCGCCGCCTACCAGAAGGGTGAACAGCTCATTCGGCGATGCCGGGAACTGCTCTTTCAAGCCGAGCAGCGCATCGAGACGATTCGACTCGACGACCTTCCTTCCGGTACCGATGCCGAAGAGCGTTCCTGAGAGTTCACGTTGAGCCTGACCCTCCTTCAATTCCCTGACTGGGAAACCTGGCAATGGATCAAGTGGAGCCTCGTGCTCGGCTTCTTCTTCGCGTTCGGAGCGTGTGCAGGTTCGTTTCTCAACGTCGTCATCCACCGTCTGCCCAGCGGCATGAGCGTGGTGAGTCCGCCGAGTCGCTGTCCACGGTGCGGCCTGCGCCTGAAGTGGTTCCAGAACCTTCCCATCGTCAGCTGGCTCTGCCTGCGCGGGCGATGTCGCGCCTGTCGGGTGGGAATCTCATTCCAGTACCCCTTCATCGAACTCATCGGCGCGGTGATGATCGCCGGGCTCGCGGCCCTGCTCTACCTGGTGCCGCCGGGGCAGTACTGGAGTGCGGTCGGGGGAGACTGGTGGCTGGGTCAGGGTTTTGCGGGAAGCTGGCCGGCATTCATCTGCTGGGGATTCGCTCTGATGGGCCTGCTGGGGATGCTGGTCATCGATGCTCGGACATTCCTCATCCCGATCGAGATCCCGTTCTGGATCGCGGTGATCTGCTGGGTGTTCTGGGGGATTCAGGGGCTGATGCCCGAAGCCCCCTTGCTTCGAGGGTTTCTGCCGATTCCCGCCTTCGGCTGGGGGGGGACCCTCGCGGCCTTCGGCGGACTGGGGGGGGTGCTGCTCGGGGTGGCGTTGCTCAAGTTCGACCTCCTGCGCTACAGCTTCAGTGACTACGACGAGTACCTCGAGGAGGGTGAGGTGCTCGCTGACTACCCCCACGCCCGGCGTGAAATGGGCCTCGAAGTGCTGTTCCTGCTTCCCTGCATGTGTGGAATCACGCTGGGGTGGTTTCTCGGAATCGGGATGGAAGGCGTGCCGGGGCCCTTTTTCGGGGTCCTGGGCGCTTCGATCGGGGGGTGGTTGATCGCAGGCGCCGTGGTCTGGGTGGTGCGCATTCTGGGGACCCTGGCCTTCGGTCGGGAAGCGATGGGCATGGGTGACGTGCACCTTCTGGCCGCGATGGGGGCTGCCTTCGGCTGGATCGATCCGGTGGTCGCCTTCTTCCTCGCTCCGTTCTTCGGCCTGGCCTGGGTTGTGATCGGTGCGGTCGGCGGCAGGGTGTTCAAGGGGCTCGGTCACCAGCTGCCTTACGGCCCGCACCTGGCCCTGGCGCTCTTCGTGGTGGTCTTTCTCAAGCCGGTGGTGATCGATGTGGGGCAGTGGTTCTTGCCCGGAATTCAATCCGCGTCCACGATACGGCTTGCGGAAATCACTCCCAGCGATTGAAATGATATCCAAGCGTCTAGGATGACGCGGTTTGGCGACCTCGGGTCGCCCGCAGCCCTCGGGCCGCATGCACTCTTTGGAAAGGATGCCGTGTCGAAATGAATCACCGTCGAACGTTATGGATGTCCACCGTGTGCCTCGGCGCTGCCGGGGTGCTCATGCTGGGTGGTTGTGACCAGAATTCCAAGAACCGTGAGGCGCTGCTCTCCGAGGAGGCCAGCACGCTTCGCATGGAACTCGACAAGCAGAAGACTCAGAATCGTGCGCTGCTCAGTGAGAATCAGAAGCTCACCCTGCGCAATCAGCAGCTCCAGGCGGATATCTCCGCGAAGGCGCCGGCACCCGCGCCCGCCCCGAACATGATCGGTGGCTTCTCCGCGGAGATGCGAAACGGCGAGATCGTCGTGAACCTCCCGAGTGACGTCCTCTTCGATTCCGGACGGGATTCGCTCAAGGGTGCTGCAAAGAGTTCGCTGAACAAGGTCGCCTCGGAACTCAAGGCGGACTATTCCGGCAAGAAGATCCGACTGATCGGGTTCACCGACACCGATCCGATCAAGAAGTCGAAGGACCGCTACGAAACCAATCATCACCTCGGTTTCGAGCGCGCCTTCTCCGTCGGCGAGTACCTTCAGCAGAAGGGAATTCCCGCCGAGCAGATCTCGTACGCAAGTTACGGACCGCACGCACCCAAGCAAAGCAAGTCCGAGAGTCGACGCGTCGAGTTGGTGGTGCTGGTCGATCAGTGACCGGCCCCGAACGAAGCGCTGACGTGCCTTGCGCGTTCACGGCATGAATCGACAGGGGGAACGTGGCACCGCCGCGTTCCCCCTGTTCGTTTCGGGCGGTGTCGAGCGGGTGGCTTCAGAAACCGACTGCCAGCCCCTCGTCACGGATCTTCTGCAGTAGCAGTTCCAGCTGGGCGAGTGTCGCTTCCAGCCTCTGGGCGGCGTCCTCGAGGCTTCGATAGAGGTCGGGATTGGTCATCAGCTGGCCGATCGTTCCCTCACCGGTTGCCGCCTGGTTCATCAGCAGGGTGACCCGTTCCAGCGTCACCGACATCTCCTCCGCGACGGGGATCGCGCTGTCGAGGAGGCGACGTCCGTCGTCCTCGAGCATGGTGGCGAGGTTGCTGATGTTGCCGACCGCCTGAGTGGCGGTCTGAAAGAGCTCGTTGGCCTTCCAGACCGCGGCGGAGACGTCGGTACGAAGCTGCTCGTCGCCGAGCCACTGTTGCGCGTAGGTGATCGCGGTGCGGGCGTCGGCCAGGGTGCTCTCGAACTGCTCGACGGTGGCGATGACCGATCCCTCCGAATCACGATTCGCGGGATCGAGCATCCAGTTGACCCGTTCACCGACCCCTGTCCACTCCCCGGCCAGGGTGTTGAAGGAGCTCAGCGAGTCCATCACCGGCTGCATCTGATCCTCGAGGCCACTGGTCAGAGACTCGGTCATGGAGAGCCAGCGGCCCTCGAGCACTGCACTGCCGTCCATCGCATAGGTGCCGGCTGCGGGATCGGGTGGGATCGGCAGTACGAAGTCCAGTCGTCCTCCGGATCCGATCAGCGCATCGCTGACCCGGACCCGGGTCCCCAGGGGCAGGGGGTATCGGCGTTCCACGTTGGCCCCCACCAGCACCGGAAACTCCGGGTCCTCGACGAGTTCGACGTTGCTGACGGTGCCGATGCGAACGCCGTTGAGGGTCACGGCACTGCCGATTCGGGTGGTGCCGGCGGCGTTGAGTTTCACCTGGATCGGATACGTGGGATTGATCAGCCGGTCCAGCTCACCGAATTGAAGCAGAAGGACGCTCAGGCAGACCAGGGCCATGATGACCACCAGACCGATGATGAAATCCCGTTGGGTGTTCTTCACGTGTTGACCTCGATGAGGGGTTGGCTGGAGCGGATGGCGCGCAGGTCCTCCTCGGACGCACGGCCTTCCATGAATCGTCTGACTTCGGGGTCTTCGGGGTTCTCGAATCGATCCGGGGTGCCCTCGAGGACGACCTTGCCCCCGAGCATGAGAATCATGTGGTCGGCCACCTTGAAGGCGCTGGTCAGGTCGTGGGTGACCACGATGCTGGTGGCATCGAGCTCGCGTTGCAGCTTGAGAATCAGTTCGTTGATCACATCCGAACGGATCGGGTCCAGCCCGGTGGTCGGTTCGTCGTAGAGGATCACGCGAGGCTCGAGCACGATCGAACGCGCCAGCGCGATGCGCTTTCGCTGGCCCCCGGAGAGGTCCGCGGGCATCATGTCGATGGTTGATTCAAGCCCGACCATCGCCAGGACCTCCCGCACTCGCTGGTCGAGTTCGCCGACGTCCTCGACGCCCGCTTCCCGGAGTGGGAACTCGATGTTCCCCCGGACATCGAGGGAATCGAAGAGCGCTCCCATCTGGAAGAGGAAGCCGAACTGCCGACGCAGGGGGGTCATCTTCTTCTCGGGAATCGTGTCGATCCGCTGCCCGTCGAAGTAGACCTCGCCGGAGTCCGGGCGCAGCAACCCGATCAGGTGCTTGAGCAGGACGGACTTCCCACAGCCGGAGGGGCCGAGCACCACGGTGGTCTTCTTCTCCTGGAAGGCCACGTCCAGTCCGGTGAGGACCGGCTTGTCGTCGAAGGCCTTGTGGAGG
>JAYZFJ010000050.1:0-24806 GCA_036336805.1 Planctomycetota bacterium | reverse complement strand
CGTCACCTCCGCGCCGCTGGCGGCCAGCAGCATGGCGGCGGTCAGTCCGCCGGGGCCGGCTCCGATGATGCTGATTCGTGGGGGAGCGGACATGATGAAGAATCCTCGGGGTGATCAGGCGAGCGAGAAATGCAACGTCCTCTGGCGTACCATAGCCTGCACAGCCTCCGGCAACCAAAGATGACGCTTCATTCTGACCAGTTTGATCAATTGATTTCACGGCGTACCCGCTGGGCGGGGGCGTTCGCCGATCGAATCATGGCCGCGACCACCGAGCTGAGCAGGCTCGCTGGAGAAGAGATCGGCAAGCCGAGGGAGGAAGTGGTCACCGCGGAGGTACTCCCGCTGGTGGCCTCCTGCCGCTGGCATCGCCGGCACGCCCGATCGGTGCTCAAGCCCCGCCGCCTCGGGGCGACGCCCTGGTGGCTCTGGGGCCAGTCTCACCAGATGATTCACCGGCCATTGGGACGGGTGGCGATCATCGCCACCTGGAACTACCCGATCCAGCTGCTGGGGATCCAGATCGTCCAGGCCGCAGTCGCGGGCAACACGGTCGTCGTCAAACCCTCCGAACACGCGCCCCGGACTCAAACGAGGCTCCTGGAACTCGCGTGGGCGGCGGGACTCGAGCGGGAGGAACTCAGCGCGACCGAAGCCACCCGCTCCGCCGGAGAGGCCCTCCTCGCCGAGCATGATTTCGACCACGTGGTCTTCACCGGTTCCACCGCGGTGGGACGACGGATCGCCCAGAGCTGCGCCCAGACCCTGACCTCCTCGACCCTGGAACTGAGTGGCCGGGACTCCGCCCTGGTGCTCGAGGACGCGAACCCTTCGCACGCTGCACGCTGCATCTGGAACGCCGTCGCGACGAACGCGGGGCAGACCTGCATGGCCCCTCGGCGGGCGCTCGTGCACGAAGCGGCCTACCGGGCGTTCTGCGAAACCCTCGTTCCCCTCGCGGCATCCGCGCAGCCGCGTCGCCTCGTGCTTCCCGGGGAGGCCGCGAAGATCCGCACCCAGGTCCGGGAGGCGATCGATGCCGGCGGGCGATCCGCCGCCGGCATCCTGGAGACCGAGGCCCCCGATGCCCCGATCCGACCGACCGCAGTTCTCGACTGCCCACCCGATGCGCAGCTGGTCCAGGGAGACCACTTCGGTCCCGCCCTGGCGGTCGTCCCGGTCCCGAGCACCGAACGGGCGTTGGAAATACACGCTTCGATTCCCCAGCACCTGGCCACCTCGGTCTGGACCGCACGCCCCGCGCGGATCGCGGACCTCGCCGATCGCATCGGAAGCGCCACGGTGATGGCCAACGACGTTCTGGTTCCGACCGCGCACCCCGCCGCCTCGATCGAAGGACGTGGGGAAAGCGGCTGGGGACCGAGTCGAGGGCGCCGTGGCCTGCATGCGATGAGCCGCACGGTTCACGCCAGCCGAACGCCCATTCGTCTGCGAATCCCCCCCGAACCCCCCACCGAATCCCAGCTGCCGATGCTGGAGCGGATCACCGGAATAACCCGGCGAGCCCCCTCCCAGGACGCCGGAGCGGGTACCCTCAACACCCCGGACCCTCAGATGGAGAAGCGAAGTTGATCAGATCGGACAGCAAGCGGATCATCGTCGTGGGTGGAGGCCTCGCCGGACTCTCGAGTGCGGTGGAGCTTTCCCGAAACGGCTGTGACGTCACCCTCGTCGAACGCAACGAGCACCTCGGCGGAAAGATGAACGTGATGGAGGTCGACGGGTTCACCTTCGACATGGGGCCCACGATCATCACCATGCCGGACGTGTTCCGGGGAATCGTCGAACGTGCGGGGCGCAAGGTCGAGGACTACTGCGAACTGATCGACCTCGATCCCCAGTGGCGGTGCTTCTATGAGGATGGAACGGTTCTCGATCTCTACAAGAACGCGAATCGCATGCGCGAGGAGCTCGAGACCCTCTTCCCCGGCACCGGTACCGCCGACGGCTACGTCGACTTCGTGAACTACTCGCGTCGGATGTACCACCTCAGCGAGCGGGTCTTCTTCTACCGGGACGTGGGTTCGGTCCGGGACGTCATGAAGGCGGTCCCGATGAACGACTTCAATCTGCTGAAGGACGTGATGGCGATGCGCATCCACAGCACCGTCGGCGCCACGGTCAAGAAGTACATCCCGGATCCCCGCGCCCGCCAGCTGGTCGAGCACTTCCTCCAGTACGTCGGGTCGAGTCCCTTCATGGCCCCCGCGATCCTCACCCTGATCGCCGCGGCCCAGGTCGATCATGGCTGCTGGTATCCGATGGGCGGCACCCGGAAGATCGCCCGGACCCTCGAACAGATCCTTCGGGAACTGGGCACGGAGATCATCCTCGGCAACGGCGTGAAGCGCTTCCGCACCGAAGGCGATCGGGTGTGCGGAGTCGAACTGGACGACGGCACCGTCCTCGAGGCGGACGCGGTGGTCTCCAACTGCGACGTCCAGCGCAGCTACCGGGACCTCGACGGCAGCGACAAGGGCCTCAAGGAACAGAAGGCGATCGGCGCCCGCTACCAGCCCGCCTGCAGCGGCGTGGTCCTCTACCTCGGGCTCGACAAGCAGTACGACCACCTGCTCCACCACGACTTCATCTTCAGCCGGAGCCCGCAGGAGGAGTTCGACGACATCTACACCAAGGGCGTTCCCGCGCGCGACCCCTCGCTCTACCTCGCGGTACCTTCGCGGACCGACCCCAGCCAGGCCCCGGAAGGCTGCGAATCGCTCTACATCCTGGTGCACACCGCCTGGCGGCGTCCCGACCAGCAGTGGGAAGGACCGGGCGGCCTGCTCGAGCAGTACCGGAACACGATCATCGACAAGCTCAAGCGTTGTGCGAACATGCCGGACATCGAGGAGCACATCGTCGTCGAACGTTCGCTCACCCCCTCGGGAATCGAGCAGATGTACAACGCCGAAGGTGGCGCGATCTACGGACTCGCCTCGCACGGACGGCTCTCGGGCGGCTTCAAGCCGCGCAACCGCAGCCAGGTCTACGACAACCTCTACCTGACCGGTGGCAGCACGAACCCCGGCCCCGGCGTCCCGATGGTGCTGATGAGCGGGGTCACCGCCGCCAAGGTGCTGCGTGAGGACCTCGACATCCAGGACGATGCACCGGAGCCGATGGAGATGATGACCAGCTCATGAGCATCGATCCGCGGGGCGAGGATGGTGACGGCTTCCTGCCGGCACGGTACAACCGACGGGTCTTCAACTGGTTCATGCTGGTGGTCCGTCGCAAGTTCCGCCGTTCGTTCCACGGGGTCCGGCTCGCACCGGGCACGCGAGCACTCCTCGAGGACCTCGGCACCAGCGAGGGGCCGCTGATCATCGCGATGAACCACGTCTCCTGGTGGGACCCCCTCACCGGACTGCTCCTCCACGACCGATTCCTGCCCCGCCACCAGACCAGCGCACCGATGGATTCCACCCAGCTGGTCAAGTTCGGATTCTTCCGCAAGCTCGGGATCTTCGGCATCAGCCCCGACGAACCACGCAGCCTCGAACGAATGAGCCGCTGGATCGACGAGCGCTTCTCCGAGGAACCTCGAACCGCGTTCTGGCTCTATCCCCAGGGACGCTTCGAGGACGTGCGAGAACCCGTCCGGCCCCGACCCGGGATGGCGGCGATCGCCGCCGAGCACCCGCAGGCCCGGGTGGCCAGCCTCTCCGCGGAGTACACCTTCTGGACCGACAGTCGACCGGAACTCTGCCTGCGAGGGGTCGAGATCGAACCGCCGGAGAAATCGAGCACCAGCCAGTGGCACCGCCGGATCAAGCACGCGATGCAGGCCAACGCCGAGGAGCTCGCGACCCTGGTGCGGACCCGCGACCCGGACCGGTTCGAATCACTGGGCTCGACCAGCGCCACCCGTCTTCATCCGATGTACGATCTCTGGCTGCGACTCCGGGGCACCACCCGTGACCTCGATCTCTCCCACCGGTCGGACTCCACCCCATGACGGCACTCGGCATCCTCTCGATCATCGGCCTCGCGATGGTCGCGATCCCCACCACCATCGCCCTGATCAACATCACCCGGCTTCCCCGCGCACCGAAGCCCGGAACGTCCGACATGTCCGATGTCCTGGTCAGCTGCTGCATCCCGGCCCGGGACGAGGAGGCCAACCTCGAAGCGTGCATCCGATCACTGCTCGAGGGCGGTCACGAGCACCTCGAGATCCTCGTCTACGACGACGAAAGCACCGACCGTACCCCGGAGATTCTCGCCCGCCTCGCCGCCGAGGACCCGCGCATCAAGCCGGTGTCGACCCACTCCCTTCCGAATGGCTGGAACGGGAAGCAGCACGCCTGCCAGCGGATGGGCGAGGCGGCCAGCGGCGAATGGATGCTCTTCACCGATGCGGACGTCCGCTTCGAACGCGACTGGCTCCGGCGTACGCTCGCCGTCGCGCACCCCCGCCCGCGGCTCGGCCTGCTCTCCGCATTCCCGTGGGAACTCACTCGTTCGATCGGCGAGGCCCTCTTCGTACCGATGATCCACGTCCTGCTCCTGAGCTACCTGCCGATGGGCGGGATGCGGAAGACCCTCCAACCGGCGGCGTCCGCAGGATGCGGACAGTTCCTCTTCGCTCGCCGCGAGGCGTGGAAGGAATCCGGTGGCCACGCCGCGTTCAAGGATTCGATGCACGACGGGATCAAGATGCCGCGGGCGATCCGGACCGCCGGCTGGGAAAGCGACCTCGTCGACGGCACCGACCTCTGTCGCTGCCGGATGTACCACGGGTTCATGGAGAGCTTCCGCGGCTTCTCCAAGAACGGCTACGAAGGCCTCGGTTCGATCTGGATCCTGCTCCTGATCACGGTCATCCACCTGGTCGGACACCTGCTTCCGTTCGGGGTCCTGATCTGGTGCCTCGCGACCGGCACCTGGCTGGACGTCGCCACCCCGATCTCGATCGCATCGATCGCACTCATGATCCTGCTGCGAGTGACGATCGCCATCCGCTATCGCCAGGCACCAATCGGAGTGCCGCTGCATCCGGTGGCGGTGATCGCCACCACGCTGATGCAGTGGTGGAGCCTGCTCCTGCACCTGCGCGGGACCCGCAGCTGGCGGGGGCGTACCACCTCGGCCGCTCGAGACTGAATCACCCGCGGCACGCTCGTTCGTCCCGAGGGTTCCCCCCGAACCGGCGGATGGACATGTGATTTCCGGACACCAGACCGCGGTTCAATCGGATATTCGTGGTTTTTTCCCTTGAACGCCCCTTCAGCTGGCTGGATACTTTTCCGGTGCCTTCCCATGGGTACCACGAAGAGAGCGTGTTCAAAACCAATTCGGAAAAGGGAGAGAGAGACCTGACCCATGCATCGCCGTACCGTCGCAACGCTGTTCGCCTTCATGTCCACCCTTGGCAGCGCTTCCCTGGCCCATGCCGGATTGGACCTCACCTTCGCCAACCTGACCGAATCGGCCACCAATACCTGGTCTGTAGACGTCCAGGTGGACTGGAATGACGTAGAGACGCCGATCGCGGGCTTTCAGATGGACCATCACTCCTCCGTTGGCCTCGCCGTCGTGGATACGGAGCCCTTAACTCCCGGATCCGGGTTTGATGTCGTTTGGACTAGTGAGATGATATTAGGCACCAGTTTTTTTGGCGCCACCGTAATCGAACCCGAGCCATATCCAACGAGCCTGTTCAGGCTCGAGCTTCAGACAGTCGGAGAGCCGTCGGAGCTCATACTCGAACACATTATATTCGCCGATGTAACCGGCACCGTGATTCAGATGAACCAGGACTCCTATTCCCTCACCATCCCCGCACCCGCGGGACTCGCACTGCTGGCCGGAGCGTTCGTGGGCGTGCGAAGACGACGCGCGGGCTGACGCGTGGGACCACTCAGTCGGGCAGATTGATCCCGGGCAGAAAACTCACGGCGCGAACCACGGTGCGTCCCGCCCGCTGGCGCAGGCGGAAGCCGGTCGGCTCGAGTACGGCGAGCATGAAGAGCGTCATCGCACGCATCAGGCTGCTGATCACGAAGAGTGCGACGTACCCGGTGGTCCCGACCCCGAAGCCCTCGAGGATCAGCGCCCCGATGAAGGAGCCCACCAGGAACGCGGAGGACCGTGCGAACTGGTAGACCGTGAGCGCCGTGGTCCGGCGTTCCGCGGGGATGGTGTCGAAGATCAGAAGGAACGTTCCGGTCTCCCAGCATGCCCACCCGCAGGCGGCGAAGATCTGGACCAGGATGATCCACCAGAACTGATCGTGCACCGCCCAGAGTGCGGCGGCCGGGGTCACCGCGACCGCTCCGATCCAGAGCACCCGCCCCGGACCGACCCGCTTGGCGAGCCGACCGACGAACGGCAGGATCAACGCCTTGACGAACATCATCACGAAGAGCCCGGTGGTGATCTCGAGGTACGAGAACTCGAGCTCGGAGCGCATGTAGACCGCGAAGTAGGGCCCGACGATCATCACGCTCATCAGGAACGCGAGCATGTAGAGCAGCAGCTGCCGGGTGCGGCGATCGGCGAAGTCACTCTTGATCACCGCCAGGGAAAGCGATCGCACCCCGGTCGCCAGGGCCGCAGGGGCATCCGACTGACGGGCCAGGCACCAGGTGGAACCGCTGCGGGCGAGAAAGGCGACGAGGAAGACCCCGCCGAACGCCAGCAACTGCCAACCCTGGCGATCCCCGAGCTCGAGGAAGAGGCCGGCGAGGATGCCGCACGCCAGTCCGATCTGGACGAACCGGTCGCGAACGCCCACGAAGGTCGGTCGGATCTGGCCCGGCACCAGCGAGGTGAACCACGCCTGCCAGGGCGGCGCGGTGGCGAAGCCCGCGCCCCAGTAGGCGATGATGCACCCGAAGAGCAGGAGCGTCGCGAGGTTCTCATGCACCCGCCCGAACGAATAGTCGAGCGTCGAGGCGAACACCGCACCGAATGCCAGGGGCAGCAGGGCGCAACCCTGCACCCCCGCGCAGATCCAGACCCATCGTCGCAACGAACCGGTGTGCCGCACGCCCCAGGGGGTGATCAGCTGCAGGATCGAACCGATGAAGAGCGGAATGGTGCTGACCAGCCCGGCTCGGACCTCGGAGAGGCCGATCGCGAGCGCGAAGAGTACGAACTGCCATTCGCCGGTGCCGGTCATCACCGCCCACAGCGCACCATCGGCGGTGAGCAGACGAAGGTTTCGACGCAGGGTGGCGGCTCGCTCGGTTGCGTTGGCGCGTGGCATCAGGAGGAGGATCGTAGTCGCTCATGCAACGGGGAGGGACTTTCAATCGTGCAATCAGCCAGTTCCAACCTCGCCGCATGCAGGGCCGGCACCTCGTGCTCCCAGACCGCTCCGCCGTAGAGCGTGTCGCCGAGCAGTGGAACGCCAAGCTGCGCAAAGCCCGCGCGGATCTGATGCCGTCGACCGGGCCCAACCAGTTCCACTTCGACCAGTACTCGATCTCCCACCTGCTCGAGCAGGTTCCAGGTGCAGACCCCCCGCTGCTTCGCCTCCCCGCGCTCGGTGACCGAGACCTTCTTCGAACGCTTGTAGCGACTGGTGAAGTACAGCTCGAAGCGACCACCCCAGGGCGGACGGTTCGAGAGCAGCGCGTGGTAGACCTTGCGGATCGAGCCGTCGCTCATGCCGGCGCGAAGGGTGGCCAGGGACGCGGCATCGGTCGCCACCAGCAGGCACCCACTGGTGCCGCGATCGAGTCGATGGACCAGGCCGCTTTCCTCGAGCAGCGACTGCTCGGGATGGGTGCTGCGCAGCCACGCCTCGACCGAGGGTTCCGATGAATCATCACCGGCACCGGCCACGGTGTGCCAGCCGATCGGTTTGTCGAGGACGAACCAACCGGGTCCGGAACCAAGGGTCCTCGGCTCGGTCAACTCGCGGCCTTGCGCGCGCGTCGAGCGTCGATGAACGACCGGATCGCGAAGAACAGGAGGATGATGCAGAGCAGCGACATCCCGATCTGCGTCCAGCTCTTTGAATCGAGAACGAAGCCGTCCTTGATGCTGGTCGGAATCAGGCGTCCCAGGGGCGCGAGGAATCCGAGCAGGGCCAGGACCGCGACCAGGTGCATCGCATGCCGGCGACGGGCGACGGACCCCGCCGAGGCGAACACGCACAACACGATCGGGACTCCCCAGAAGAGGGGGATCAACGCGGTCCAGGATCGATCCTCCCCGGTGGCGAAGCCGAAGTACGCAAGCAACCCAAGGCCGATCAGCAGGAGGCCGATGAAGAAGGCGATGAGGGGGAAGGGAAGACGCATTCGAAGCTCCTTTGGAGGTGGTGATCGGGACCGGGTCGCCGGTCCATGCACTCAGTGTAGGCGCTCGCCTGTCGGAGGGACGGGTGGAGGGACCAGTGCAGACGGCGCTGGCGAGAACGGTTGAAGCCGGTAGGTGCGTCGAAGCGCGCGAAACAGCAACCACCCCGCCAGAAACCCCGCAGCGCCTCCGAGCCCTCCGAGGGGAAACCACCAGAACCCCGCCGCTTCGGTCCAGCGGACCGCCTGGTCGTGCTCCGGAGCCAGCACCGTGGCGATAGGGCAGGCAAGGTCGACTGCAGGCTCGTCCGCCTCGGCGAACGGGTCACGAGCCAGTTGGTTGAGGCGCTTGAATCCTTCGGGGTCGTTGAACATCCACGAGAAGAACGAACCGGAGCCGACCGGGTGGTTCGCCTTCAATGCCTCGAAGTGCGGCTCGAGATCATCGAGCACCGAGGGATCGATCACCCAGCGATGCTCGGGGTGGCTTCGCACCAGTCCCTCGACCTCGCAGCGCCGTGAGTCCCAGGAGCGCCTTCCATTGAGCGGTATGCGGAGGGTGAGCACCACCCGGATCGGAAGCGGGTTCGATGCCTGGTGCAGGTCGGCCCGAAACGGCTGGGTCTCGACATTGACGAACAGCGCGTCCCCGCCCTGGAACTCCACGCCGTGATTCCACCGATAGACCATCTGCTTCTGGCTGGCGCCGGTGACCTGCAGCATGTCATCCCAGGGATCAGCCAGAAGACTCATCGTGAACAGGGCTACCCAGAAGCCGGCCAGCCCGATCAGGCCCCAGACGAGGGGGACCGTTCTCGGCGTGAGCCGACCGGGTCCGACCACCCCCCGCTCCAGCGAGGTTCCGCATTCCGTGCATACGGGTGTCACCAGCATGGTCGCGGAATGCAGGCACGTGGGGCATCGCGGAAATTCGGCAGTCCGGATCCGCCACCAGAACAGCAATACGACCCCTCCGACAAGGAAGAGGGGAAGCAGGCAGATCGTGAACAGGATGATGAGGAATTCCATGGGCGCGACAAACCGCGTTGTCTCCTGAATCAGGGCCACGCAGCGGGGCCCGGCTGCGTACAATGCGGGCGAGACCTGGAGAACACCCATGCCATACTACAGCACCCTCGGCCAGATCCCGCCCAAGCGACACATCCAGTTCCGCCGTCCCGACGGTGCACTGTATTCCGAAGAGGTCTTCGGCACCGAGGGGTTCGTGGGCCCGACTTCCACGATCTACCACATCCATCCTCCGACCCAGGTCACCGGCTGGAAGACCCTCTACTCCACCAAGGCGGAGTACGTCGAGACCGACACCATGCGGATGCGCCACCTCAAGAGCGGACCGATGCCGCAGAAGGGTGACCCGGTCACCGGTCGCGTGGTGCTCTTCGGGAACGCCGACTGCGAGATGAGCGTCTGCTGCCCCGCGGAGCCGATGGACTACCACTACAAGAACGGCCAGGGCGACGAATGCCTCTTCATCCACTTCGGCTCCGGCACCTGCTACACGCAGTTCGGCACCCTGAAGTTCCGCACCAAGGACTACATCATCATTCCGAAGGGAACGATCTACAAGCTGGTCTTCGACGAACAGCCCGCCGACGAACCTCCGGTCAAGTTCCTGGTGATCGAGACCTGCAACCACTCCCACATCGGACCACCCCCTCGCTACGTCTCGAAGACCACCTCCCAGTTCCTCGAGCACGCCCCCTACTGCGAACGCGATCTGCGCGGCCCCGAGCTGCCGCTGACCTTCGACGAGTCGGGCTCCTTCGAGGTGCGGATCAAGGCCCGCGACTGCGTGCACACCTACACCTACGACTACCACCCGCTCGACGTGGTCGGGTGGGACGGCTGCTACTACCCCTACTGCTTCAACATCGACGACTTCAGCCCGATCACCGGCAAGCACCACATGCCGCCGCCGACGCACCAGACGTTCGAGGCGCACAACTTCGTGATCTGCTCCTTCTGCCCGCGGACGCTCGACTGGCACCCGGAAGCGATTCCCGTTCCCTACAACCACTCGAACCTCGATTCCGACGAGGTCCTCTACTACGTCGAGGGCGACTACAAGGCTCGCAAGGGCATCGAGGTGGGCTCGCTCACCCTGCATCCCCAGGGCATTCCCCACGGACCCCACCCCGGCACGGTCGAGAAGTCGCTCGGGGCGGAGTTCACCAACGAGCTGGCAGTGATGTGCGACACGTTCCGCCCCCTGCACCCGACCAAGGCCGCGCTGGAGCTCGATGATTCGGCGTATCCCGCGAGCTGGGAGGGCGAGCACTTCCCCCAGACCGCCGGCACCCATCGACCCGACGGCTCGCACGTCAACGGCTCCGTGAAGACGGAACGGACCGTGGACACGCCCCGGTGATCCGCGGGCAGCTCATCGGCCTGGCCCTGCTCATCGGCTGCACCCCCGGGGCCGCGGAGCAGGAGCCGACGCCTCCGGCCGCTCCGGCCGCTCCGGCCACACCCCCCCCGGCGACCGTCGGCGAAGCTCCGCTCGCACCGCATCCGATCTCGCGACTGCCGCGGCTCCGCGTCGAAGTCGCCGATGAACGGTTCGTGATGGAACTCGCAGACAACCCGCTGGCCCGGGAACGCGGCCTGTCCGGTCGTCGCCGGGTCGCACCGAACGAGGGCATGCTCTTCGTCTATCCCGAGCCCCGGGAACTCGGGTTCTGGATGAACGAGTGCCTCACCGATCTCGACATCGTCTACGTCGACCGACACGGACGCATCAAGTCGATGCACCGGATGAAGGCGGAACCGCCTCGCCGCGAGCAGGAGCCACGGAGTGAATACGAGGCGCGGCTTCCGCGGTACCGAAGCGTCCACCTCGTGCAGTTCGCTCTGGAGTTCGCCCCGGGAACGATCGATCGGCTCGAGCTTCGACTGGGGGACATGGTGGACCTGCCGCGATCGAGACTGGTCGAAGACGCCCGCTGAACTCGGCCCGATCGATCCGGTCGACTCAGGCGGTGACCGCTTCCCGGGTGGGAACGACCACGCCACTGCAGGAACCGAAGCCGATGCGTCGGGCACCGTCACGCTCGCACCATCCGCGAATCACCACCTCGTCGCCGTCCTGGAGGAACTTCCGTTCCGTGCCGTCGGCCAGGGTGATCGGGTTCTGCCCGCGCCAGGTGCGTTCGAGCAGACAGCCTCGAGTGTCCTCCCCGACCCCGGAGACGGTGCCCGAGGCGAAGACGTCCCCGGGGTTCATCGGACAGCCGGTCGAGGTGTGGTGCGCGAGCATCTGGGACATCGTCCAGTACATGTCGGAATAGTTCCCGGTGCTCACCAGGGTCGGGGCGGTCCCGGTCTCGCGCATGCGGGCGGAGCTGATCTCGACGGTGAGGGTGAGGTCCACCCCGAAGTCATCGGCCCAGGTCAGGTAGTCGAGGTTCGCGGGGTCGTCGTCCGAACGCGGCGGCCCGTCGATCATGAACGGCTCGAGCGCCTCCAGCGGGACGATCCAGGGACTGAGGGTGGTGGCGAAGTTCTTCGCGTTGAACGGTCCGAGTGGCTGGTACTCCCACTTCTGGACGTCGCGTGCGGACCAGTCGTTCATGAGCATCACCCCGAAGAGGTGCTTCCGGGCGTCCTCGATCGCGATGCGGCTGCCGAGTTCGTTGCCGGGGCCGACCACGAAGGCGACCTCGAGCTCGTAGTCGAGCAGGCGCACCGGGCCGAAGACCGGCTCCGCGCCGTCGGCGGGGACCGTCTGCCCCATCGGTCGCGTGATCGGCGCCCCACTCACCACCAGGCTCGACGCGCGCCCGTGGTAACCGACCGGCAGGTTCTTCCAGTTGGGAAGCAGCGGGTTGTCGGGGCGGAACATCGAACCGACGTTCGTCGCATGGTGCAGCGAGGCGTAGAAGTCGGTGTAGTCCCCGACCTCCATCGGAAGGTGCATGGTGACGACGTCCTGCCCGACGAGGCAGGCATCCCGGGCCTCGGGGTCGTCCTTGAGCGCAGGCGTCTCGTCCCGCAGGATCGCGGAGAGCCCCGCGCGCACCTCGTGCCAGAGGTCCGGACCGAGCCCGAGCAGGTCGTTGAGTCGTTCCGAGCGCAGCGCGTCTCGGCACACTTCCGAACACGTGCCGTCGACGAGCCCGCGAGCGACCAGTTCGTGGCAGTCGAGCACCTGGTCGCCGATCGCGACGCCGATGCGCGGCGCATCGGACGCATGGCGGGTGAACACCCCGAAGGGAAGGTTCTGGATCGGGAAGTCGGTACCGGGTTCGTTCGCGGAGGCAACCCAGCTGCGCAGGTTCGGATCGTTGGTGATGTTCATGGATGTTCTCAGGTGGCGGTGGTGTGTTCGGTGAGGAGGCCGAGTCCGACCAGATCCTCGAGGGGTTCCTCGAAGCTGCAGGACCCGTAGGCGTGGCAGAATCGTTCCCGGGCCTGCTCGACGTGCTCGCAGCTCAGCAGGTGGCCGGCGAAGCCGAGACGTTCCGGTTCGAAGGTGAACTCGTCCAGAGTGCGGGCCTCGAGGATCCGCTCGAGCAACTCGGGGGTCACCTCGTCGTCCCACCAGGCCAGGCAGGCACCGACGAAGACGTTGAGAAAACCGTACTGGTCGCAGCCCACGGAGTCCGCATGGTGACGCAGCGGGTGGTGCAGACCGGCGGTCGCCTTGAAGGGGATCTCCGCGTCGCAGCAGGCGGCGATGAACTCGGCGAACTGCGTGGGCGTGGGGTGGAGGTCGGGGGTGATCCCGCCGGAACGGATCTTCGCTCCGGCATCCATGCCCGCGATCGCGGCGACCGCGCCACGAACATCGGTGCGGTGATCGAGCTCGAAGTAGGGGAAGATGAACTCCGGAATCAGTTCCAGCGCCCGATCGACCTCCGCGGCCGACGCCGCCTTCACCTCGATGGTGTCGACCGCAACCGCATGACTGCCGCGCTCGAGGTGCCGCTCGTTGAAGGCCTCGATCAGCTCCAGCTCCCGCGGGAATCCGTCGTCGGACACCGGCACGGTGAGTGCACTGATCACCCAGCAGTCATCGGTGACCGGATCCCGCGACTCGGAGAGCAGCCCCTCGGCGTTCGCCTCGAACTCGGCGAACCGAGCGACCGGGACCACGATCCGCCCGAGCATCCAGCTGTCAGGGCCCTCCCGGTACGCGTGGTAGTTGCGCATCGTCGGGACCATGTCGAGCTTCGCCGGAGGAAACAACCCCGCGTAATCGAGAATCCCGTCCATCAACGCCTGTATTGAAAGCATGCTGAAACTCCGTGTGAGGCGTTCAGTGTATCCGCTCCGCCACGTCCCGACACGGAGCCGGGTAGGCTGTCGAGGCCCCGAACCGGCGAAGCTCGCTCATGAACACCACCCTCACCACCAACCCGCTCCTGCGGATCACCGTCCTCTGCGTGCTCTACTGCGCACAGGGCATCCCACATGGATTCGTGACGATCGCATTGAGCGTCTGGTTCGTGGCTCAAGGGGTCGACGTCGAGGGCATCGCGACCCTCGCCACCGCCGCGGTCCTGCCGTGGTCGTTCAAGTGGGCCTGGGGTCCGGTGGTCGACCGATACCAGATTCCCAACTACGGACGCCGGCGTCCCTGGATCCTCTTCGCCCAGACGCTGATGATCCTGAGCGCGGGGTGCCTGCTGACGATCGAGGACCCCGTCGCCCAGGTCACTACCGTGGCCTCGATCGTCTTCGTCCACAACCTCTTCAGCGGGCTGCAGGACGTTTCGGTCGACGCGCTCGCGGTGGACCTCCTGGCCCCGGAGGAACGGGGACGGGCGAACGGGCTGATGTACGGATCGAAGTACCTCGGCACCTCGATCGGGGGCGCGGGCCTCAGCGCCGTGCTCGTGAAGCTGGGCTTCGACGCCGCAGTGCTCTCGATGTGCGGGCTGCTCGCGGCGATCATGCTGGTTCCCCTCCTGGTCAGGGAACGACCGGGCGAACGGCTGCTTCCGATCGGGGACCGCACCAGCGGGCACCTCGTGGAGGCGGCAGGAGCGGTCGAGGAACGCTCCGCGAACGCTTCCTTCCTCACGCTGGTCCTCAGGCTGATCAGGTCCTTCGGGCACGTGAACACCCTGCTCGCGGTCGCCCTCGCGTTCCTGGTCTGGATTCCCAACGGGATGACCTACCCGGTCGGCCTTGTGCTCTTCATGAATGATCTCGGATGGGAACAGCTCGAGTACAGCAACCTCACCGGCACCTGGGGAATTGGCGCCGCGCTCCTGGGGTCGGTCGGCGGCGGGTTCATTGCGGACCGCATCGGGGCGCGGAAGCTGGCCGCGATCGCCGTCACCGTGTACGCCGCGCTCTTCTGCGTACCCGGCGCCTGCCCGATCGTCTGGCTGGAACAGGACTGGTTCGCCAGCAGCTGGATCGTGGTCACCGACCTGGTCCAGGGAACGCTCAGCGTTTCGCTCTTCGCGATCT
Source organism: Planctomycetota bacterium (assembly GCA_036336805.1). Lineage (GTDB taxonomy): Bacteria > Planctomycetota > Phycisphaerae > Phycisphaerales > SM1A02 > UBA8087. The sequence continues at coordinate 10,089 of JAYZFJ010000050.1, read as the reverse complement.
TCATGTCGGTCAGCTGGAAGATCGTCGCCGCGACGCAGTTCACCGCCTACATGGCCCTGCTCAACCTCAGCTATTCCTTCGGGGCGATGATCGCACCGCCACTGGAGACGCTGGGGCTGACCTACTGGCAGGTCTACCTTCTGGCTGCGTGCATCCAGATCACCGTCGTGGGAATCCTCCCGTTCTGCCGGCCCACTGATTCGAAGCGATCCAGCGTCGAACCCCTTGACCCCACCCCCGATCTCGGAGACGCTTGATCGCATGATCATCCTCTTGCTGCTGGCCGCGACCCTCGTCACGCCACAGGATCCCCCATCCGCCCACCACCTGGCTCCGGTCCCGTTCATCAATTCGGACCTTTCCAGCGAGCGCACCATCTTCCTCATCGAATCGCCGGACGATGGAACGGAGTGGATCCTCACGCCCATGGGGGAGACCACGAAGCTCACCTTGCGAGCCGATCCCTACCCCTCCACGGCCGCTCCCACGGTCGAGGCCGCGATCGAGGTGGCCCGTGAACGCGAACTGCGCGGAGATCGGTTCTTGGCGATCGCACCCGGAGCGACGGCGAGTCTCCTGCTTGAAAACGAGGATGACCTGCTGCGCCTCGAACCCCGCACACGGTATGAATGCTCCTGGGCGGAAGGTACCACCGGCGAAGCACCTCCGCGACTCGAGCTCAGCCTTCGGTCCGCGGTCGACCAGACCCTGGTCACGACCGGGTCGATCGCCAACCGAGACCCCGAGGGGCACTGGAAGCGAACCCGCGCCACGCTCGAGATCCCGAGTGACGCCGGGAGCCAGGAGCGAGGTCTGCTGCTCTGCCTGCACAATCCGGTCGAATCCGGGGAGCCCCTGCTGGTCGACAACCTGACCCTGGCCCGACTCACCGAGGACGAGGATGGAACCCGTGCGCTCTTCAACGGCCGGGACCTCACCGGCTGGCTTGGTTCGGATGGAAACACCGAAGATGCATTCGTGGTGCGCGATGGTGCGATCCTCTGCAACCCGAAGGCCACCCACGGGAACAACCTCTTCACCGAGCAGACATTCGAGGACTTTGTGCTCCACTTCGAGTTCACCGTGCCGCCCGCGGGCAACAACGGGATCGCGCTGCGCGCCCCCCTCACCGGTGACCCGGCCTACGCCGGATTCGAGGCCCAGGTGCTGGACACGATCCACCCCGGCTACATGAACATCGCCCCCTGGCAGAGCCACGCCTCGCTCTACGGAATTGCCCCTGCCAAACGAGGGTTTCAACGCCCGACCGGCCACTGGAACCAGCAGACGATCCGCGTGGAGCAGCGAGACGTGACCATTGTCCTCAACGGGGAGACGATTCTCAAGACAAACCTCGACGCCGCCGTCGAGAACGGTACGCTATCCGGACAGGAGCATCCCGGCCTCGCCCGCACCAGCGGACACATCGGCTTCTGCGGACATGGTCACCCGGTGACGTTCCGCAACATCCGCATCAAGACCCTTGACCCCGAATCATGACGAGTTCAGATTCAGACAGGACCCACCCGTGAGCACTTCAAAGCGATCCGTGAACCGACGTACCTTCCTCCGCACCTCCCTCGGGGCGGCTGCCGTCTCCCCGCTCGCGGGCATGGCGTGGAAACCCTACACCGGACGAGGCGGGAAGTCCGAGATCCTGCGAGTCGCTTCGATCGGGGTCGGCGGCATGGGCTGGACCGACCTGCGACAGGTCGCCTCCCACCCGGCGGTCGAGATCGCCGCGCTCTGCGACGTCGACAGCAACAACCTCGGGCGGGCGGAGGAACTCTTCCCGGAGGCCGACACCTTCCGTGACTGGCGGGAGCTCTTCTCCAAGCACGGGAACTCCTTCGATGCGGTGACGATCTCCACCCCCGACCACATGCACGCCCCGATCGCGATGACCGCGCTCATGGCGAACAAGAGTGTCTACTGCCAGAAGCCGCTCACCCACACCATCTACGAATCACGACGACTGCGCGAGGTCGCCAGTCGCAAGCCGATCCTCGCCACCCAGATGGGCACCCAGAACGCCTCGCGCGACGGCAAGCTCCAGGCGCTCGCGATGCTGAAGGCCGGAGCGATCGGTGAACTTCAGGCGGTTCACGGCTGGAGCGATCGACCCGCCGGCTGGTGGCCGCAAGGCCAGGATCGGCCGGCCGGAAGCAGCCCCGTCCCCGACTACCTCGACTGGAACGGCTGGGTCGGCGTCGCCCCGATGCGCCCCTACAAGGCGGACGCCTACGCCCCGTTCAAGTGGCGGGGGATTCGTGACTTCGGATGCGGTGCCCTCGGCGACATGGCCTGCCACATCTGCGATACCCCGATCCAGGCGTTCAAGCTCTACACCCCGACCTCGGTGCTCTGCGAAGCGACCGATGCGACCGCGGACATGTTCCCGAGCAGCGAACGGGTCGTCTTCGAGTTCAAGGGCGTCAAGGCCAGTGGCGGCAAGCCGGTCAAGCTCGTCTGGACCGACGGGGGACGCGTGCCCAGCCCCACCGAACTCAACATCCGCCCGGACTACTCCCTGAAGCAGAACACCGTCGCGGTGGTGGGCAGCAAGGCGACCCTCCTCATCCAGCCGGAAGCCGGCACCCCCCTGCTCTTCGAGAACGGCGACGAGGTCGTCGACGCCAAGCTCCCCGACGTCCCCCAGCAGAACCACTGGCACCAATGGGTCGATGCCGCGTTCTACGGCAACCCCACCCAGTCGAGCTTCGGCTTCGCGGGTCGGATGTGCGAGACCCTCGCACTCGGCGCCCTGGCCTCGAGGTTCCCGAACCAGACCCTGGCCTACGACGCCAAGAGCATGACGTTCCCCGACTTCCCCGAGGCGAACAAGTGGGTGCGCACCGACTTCCGCGAAGGCTGGGCGGTCGACGGGCTCAGCGGCTGACGGATCGTTCCGGTCAGAGCCAGGTCCTCAGTCCCGACGCGCCCTGCTCGGTGAGCATCGCGCGACGAGTGCGACGGGCGAGGACCATGAACACCAGGTAGCTCACGACGAGGGTGCCGGTGTAGGCGCTGGCCACCCCGACCGTCCCGTAGAAGATGCCCAGGGGTACCGAGGTGGCGATCAGCAGCAGCACCGCGCCCCCGAGCAGAAACGGCACCACCCATTCGCGACCGATGTACTGCAGGTACATCGGTGCCAGTGAATGCAGGCAGTTGAAGGAAGCTCCGAATCCCATGATGACCAGTGCGGTCCAGCCCGCGGTGTACTTCGGTCCGAAGAGCCCGAGGGCCCACTCACCGCCGTACCAGAGAAACAGCATGAACCCGAGGACGAGCACCCACATCATGATCTGCCGGGATCGAAGGAAGAGCTGCCCGCTGGCCTCGTCGTTGAGGGCGATGCACGCGGCAAGTTTCGGCCCGTACCAGCGGTTGGTCGCGGTGGAGACGACCACGATGAGTCCCGCCAGCTGCGCCGCGGCCGCGTAGATCGCGGTGTCCTGCCGGGCGGAGGGAATCAGCCCCAGGACCAGCACTCCGATGTTGGTGATCAGGCTCATCAACAGGCTGTAGGTCAGGAAGGCGGAAGAGTGTCGCAACCAGTCCAGGCGGCGGAAGGCGCGCTCCCCCGCCTGTTCGTTGCGTGGTCGCACCCGCCGCGAGTAGAGGTAGAGCATCACCAGCACGACCAACCAGCAGAGGCCCCACATCACCACCGCCTCGGTGGCACTCACCTCGCGCTGCCCGTAGCGGTATTCGAGGAGAAAGACTCCCCCGACGAAGAGCCCCGGGAGCACGAGTCGGTAGAACGCGGTCGAGACCACGAAGGCGCCATCGGCGGTCACCACTTCCAGCAGGTAGCAGACGAACACCACCGCCGGCAGACAGCAGATCGCGAAGAGAAACGTGGGCGAAGCCAGACCGGAATCCGGCGGACTCAGCCGGTAGAGCCCGTAGAGGGCCGCGGCGACCAGCAGGGTGACCACCGTGACCACCATCGGAGCGAAGAACCGGTACCCGCGAACCAGGTTGATCCGGCGGGTCGCCCGGTAGGAGGGAACGATCTTGAGCAGGTACTTCTCCATGCCCAGGGTCGCGGCGGTCGCGGCGACGGTGATCGCGGCCACCGAGGCGCTGTAGACCCCGAACTGCTTCTGGTCGATGACGTAGCGAGCGAGAAACATCAGGCCGAGGGAAAACATCAGGTAGTTCCCGAGGGCCATGGACGCCCCGGTCACCACCTCGTAGATCCCGGAGTCCTTGAACTTCGACCGATCCCCGGAGTCATCGCCTTCGGCGACGTGCTTCTCCGCGGGGGCACGGTTCAGTGCACTGAACGCATCGTCATGGTTGTAGTGCAGGGATTTCATGAGGCGTGGATGCTTTCAGATGGTCCAACGGAAGTTCCACCACCACCAGTGTCTCGAGGCCGTTTCCGGTACGTCGATCACCGGCGCAGGTCGTGAGGAGAAGTCGCTCACCGACCTGATCGATTGAAACGTAGCAGTACCAACCGTCCCCGTGTTGAAAGAGCGGGTGCCTTTTCCCCCAGGTGGCCCCGTCATCGGAGGAGACCGCGGCCACCAGCGGGGTTCTCGGGGCGCGGGAGGCGTCGACCGATTCGGGAGGTTCGTTCCACACCCCCAGCAGTCGACCATCCTCCAGGCGATGGATCGAGGCCGGGCTCAGGGGCGAGCGGAGCGACCAGGGGCGAGGTGGTTGGAATGAACGCCCTCCATCCGAGGAGCGTGCGAGGTACTGGGTCCCGGCGTTGGTCCGGGCGTACATCAGAAGGCTGCCGTCGGTCGCCAGAACGAGTCCCGGTTCCTGGAGCACGACCCCGGGAACCTCGGGGGCCCACTCCCCGCAGGTCCAGCTGGACCCACCATCGCTGGAGTGGTAGCAGCGCAGGCGTGCCGCGGGATTGAATGCCGGAGTCATGCCCGAGCCCGCATGTCGGGCCACCGGAACCAGAAGCCCGCCGGATCCCGTGAGCAGCACCCGATCATTGTTCAGGACGTCGTACCCGACGTCGTCCTCGGGAACGATCGCCACCGGTTCGGACCAGCTGAGACCCTCATCGGAGGAAAACCGCACCATCGGCTGGCAGTCGACCAGCGAACGCTTGCGCAGGTAGAACAGCGCGATGCGTCGATCGGGCAATCGACGAAGCGTCACGCTCATGACGTTCATGCCATCCCGCGGCGCAACCACCGTCCTGGGCTTCGACCAGGTTCCCGCCCGCCGGTCGAATCGCATCGAACACAGCGATGCGGGATCGTGGTCCCCCCCGGTCCCATCGCTGAAGGCGGTCCAGACCAGCAACCAGGAATCAGCGTCGAGTTCGAGGAGGTCCCCTTCACTGTTTCGAGGGTTGCCCGGCTTCGGGGCCAGCAGCAGATGGCGCTGCACGCCGTGGACCGGACGAGCGGTCTCCTCCAGCCCCCCCACGGAGCGGGCGTTCGCGGCCAGGCAGATCAGGCCGGCGCCGAGCATGCAGGAGATCCAGAGTTCCTCGAGAATCATGGTTCATGAATCGGAATGAGCGCGGGGAATCGCCCAAAGAACACCGGGGAATCTGAAATCGAACTAGACTGTTCAGACATGAGCGAGCGCATCATCGACTTCACCGACCTGCGATTCTCCTACCGGGGAACCACCTTCCAGCTGGAGCTTCCGGAGTTCCATCTGGATGCCGGTGAACGGGTCGCGCTGATCGGCCGAAGCGGCTGCGGCAAGTCGACCCTGCTCGACCTCGCCTGCGGAATCAAGCGACCGGAACGGGGACGCGTGACCTTCACCGGCTCGGACCTGGCGGGACTCGGTGAACTCGAGCGACGCCGGACCCGACTGGCATCGATCGGCCTGGTCTTCCAGGAGTTCAGGCTGCTTGAGTACCTGAGCGTCCTGGACTCGATCCTCCTGCCGGTGCGACTGGCGGGACGGCCGGTGACCAGGGAGATCCGGGAGCGAGCCCGAGGCCTGGCCGAACGCGCGGGCATCGACCACCTGCTCAAGCGTCGACCACACCGACTCTCCCAGGGCGAACGACAGCGAGCGGCGATCTGTCGAGCGCTGGTGAGCGCGCCGAAACTGGTCCTGGCCGATGAACCGACCGGCAACCTCGACCCCGACACCGGCGAGGCGGTGCTGGACCTGCTCTTCGAGGAGGTCGCCAACGCCGATGCCGCTCTGCTGGTGGTGACCCACGACCACGTGATCCTGCCTCGATTCGACCGGGTCGTCGACCTGACCCGGGAGAACGTCGCTGCCGGGGAGCTGGTGCCATGAACGCTCGCGGAGGGCTCAATGCGATCAACCTCGCCTGGCGGCACCTGAGCTTCCACGGCGTGCGCAGCTCGATCCTGATCCTCGCACTCGGCATCTCCGCGGCACTGCCGCTGGTGATCCAGTCCCTGATCGATCGCGGGGAGACCGCGACCATGGCCCGCGCCGACACCACGCCACTGGTGGTCGGTGCACCCGGCGGAGGGATCGATCTGGTCCTCGGCACCCTCTGGTTCCTGCCGGAACCACTGGGTTCGATCCCGGCCAGGACGGTGGATGAGATCAGGGAATCCGAACTCGCCCAGGCGTTGCCAGTGTCACTGACCGCTCGCGCCGGTGGCGCCCCGGTGGTCGGCACCGACGTCGGCTACCTCGATTTCCGAGGCCTCACGATCGCCGAGGGTCGCAACTTCGCGGTGCCGGGTGAATGCGTGCTCGGAGCGGAAGTGGCCCGGGACCGAGGGCTCGGCCCCGGGGACACGATCCTCACCGACCCGGAAGGACTGCTGGACATCGGAGGCGGCTACCCCCTGCGCCTTCGCATCCGCGGCGTCCTCGCACCCTCGCGCTCGCCGGACGACCAGGCGGTCTTCTGCGACCTGCGCACCAGCTGGATCATCGCCGGCCACGGCCACGTCCACATCGACCTCGAGGAGGTGAAGGACGAACCGGAGGTGCTGATGGGCACCACCGAGGACGGTCGCTCGATCGCGAGTGCGGCAATCACGCCCTATACCGAACTCACGCCGGAACGACTCAAGACCCTGCACTTCCACGGGGACCCCGCGGACCTGCCGGTGGAGGGCATCATCGTGATCCCGAAGGACACCAAGTCCTCGACGATCCTCAGTGCCCGACTCGAACGACGAAACGACATCCAGCTGGCCCGGCCCAGCGTGGTGATCGCCGAGGTGCTGGAACGGGTCTTCAAGATCGGCGCACTCCTGGCCGGCATCCTGGTCGCGACCGGTGTCGCCACGCTGGCGGTGGTGGCGCTGGTTCTCGCACTTTCGATTCGACTTCGCCGGGATGAACTGGATACCCTCTCCCGGATAGGAGCGAGTCGCGGTACCATCGGGATTCTGCTTCTTTCCGAAGTGCTGATCCTCGCGGGAGGCGCGGCACTCTTCGCATTGATCATCCTGGGGTGCTCCTTCGCACTGCCAGACGACCTGGTCCTGAGGCTGGCCAGCTAACCACCCTGACCCCCCACCCCATCGAGGAATCCACACATGAACCACCCCGTCCAACACGTCCTGCACGGCCTGCTCGCGACCGGTGCACTGATCGGTTTCGGCTGCGACCTCTCCGGAGGAACCAGCACCGTGGAATCCCAGGAGAGCCCCCCGCGAGTGTTCGCGGTGAACTTCCCCCTGCAGTCGTTCGCCCAGACGGTCGGCGGCGACGACGTCGTGGTGGACTCCCCGGCGCTCGAGGGCGTGTCCGCACTGAGCTTCGACCCCAGTCCGGAACAGATCATCAAGATCCAGGATGCTCGACTGATCCTCCTCAACGGCGCCGACTTCGCCAACTGGACCGCCAATGCAAGCCTGCCCAGTTCACGCACCATCGTCACCGCCAAGGGTTTCCGAAACCAGTGGCTGGAATGCACCCACCACCACCACCACCATGACCACGACCATCAGCACGGACCGGATGGCGAGGGTGTGCACCACCACCATTCGCACTGGGCGTCCTACACCTGGCTGGATCCGAACCACGCCCGGGCGCAGGCCACGGCGGTGATCGGCGCCATGCAGGGCGTGCTCTCCTCCCGGGACGCGATGTCGATGCGTCCGCGCGCGACCGCCCTGATCGCCGAACTCGGCGCACTGGCCGACCAGGCGGCCGAGATTCGTGCGGCCAAGCTGCCCCCGATCATCGCCAGCGAGGCGTACTACCCCTACTTCGCCGCCGCGTGCGGACTGGATCTCCACGAGGCGGACTGGCACTGGAACGAGCCGGAACCCCACGAGGGCATGGACAGCCTGCGCAACCTGATCAAGGCGACGGGAGCCAGGCACCTGCTGGTCCCGGAAGCGCCCACCGCGGAGCGGATGAAGACGCTGCGTGATCTCGGCCTCGAACCGGTGGTGATCATGCCCCTCGCCGATCCTCCGTCAACCGACTCGACTGCGTCCTTCAGCACCCTGATGAAGGCGAATCTCGATCGCATCCAGGCACTCGGAGTCACCACTCAGTCGGCGGAGTGAGCCACGATCGCCCGGGTCGTCGAACCCAGGCGCAGTCCGAAGACCACCCAACGGGTCGATCCCGCTCCGCGAAGCGAGCGGGACCACGCGTCGACGTCGATCTGACCGCCCCGGGTCCGGACCACCACCTCCCCGGCATCGTGTTCGCGCAACCATCGCTTCAGCGGCCGTTCGCGCAGCGGAAGAACCGCCTCGATCCTCCAGTCGAGGAACCACGGATCATCGACCGGTGTTTTCGAGATCATCAGTCCCAGACCCGGAGCCAGTTCGCAGACGTCGGGGCGCTCGGTGAGTTGATGAGCGATCAGCTCCGCGCGCTCGAGTGCAGGTCGGGCCTCCACCAGCCAGTCGCCCGGCTCCGGCGTTTCGGGGGAGACCGGCACCATCCCGGGGGGACCGCAGACCGAACGCCCCTCCGGAAGAAGCGTTGCCCGACGAGTCCCCGGGACCGGGGCCAGCGCACCGGTCCACAGCACCGCCTGGACCAGTCGGCCGCCCGACTGGATGAATTCGTACTCGGTCCCGGACGGCGCACCGTCCAATGGAAGCGGAATCCCCGGTCCCAGCTTGCAGGCGGCGCCCGCGGAGCCCTCCAGCAGGTGCGTGAGCTGCGACCAGGGGGGCTGGTGGTGTTCGGGGTTCCAGCTTCGTCGACCGCTGGACTCCTCGCGACGTGCGGGGTCCACATGAATGAATCGCCCGTCGACCGAGCGCTCCGTGACGTCACCGACCGTGACCGGACAACCGGCGTTGCGAGCGGTCATCCAGCAGCGAAGGGGATCGCGGTCGACCGCTTCCACCGAAGCGACCTGCGCGAGGGACATCGCATCGGCACCGATGCCGCAGCAGAGATCGAGCATCGACTCCACGCCGTATTCGGCGAATCGTCGGGCCTTCCAGTCGGCGACGGACTGATCGGTCGCCTGTTCGACTCCGGCCCGGTCGCACCAGAGCTGGTCGGCTCGATCGAACTTCGCCCGGGCCCGGCGACGTGCCCGAACCAACTCCAGGGCGGCGTTCACCACGTCGACCGGCCATCGGGCACGGAATCGCTGGATATCCGACGGGTTAGGAACCTCCAGGGCCTCGACCCGAGCGATCAGCGCACGCCCATTTTCGGAAACGAGCTCTTCCCACGCGGCGATCGCTGCCGAAGTATGATCTGGCTTGGAGGACATGACCTGTTGCTCCATCGTCGACCGGGCCCCGAGAACTTGCGATAAGGAGTCTCCCAAAGATGGCCGTTGCAATCAAAGCTGGACAGAATCTGGCCTCCAGATGGTGGATCTTCATGCTGGATGGCTGCCTGCTGGTCCTGATGGGGCTTCTGCTGCTGATCGCGCCCTACACCACTGCGGTGGCGTTCATCAGCGTGGTGGGGTACCTGCTGATCTTCGGTGCGCTCGTGGGCGTCTTCGCCGCGACCCAGGAATCAAGCAGCGGCGCACCCTCCGCGATCCGCTGGTTCATGCCGATCATCGCCGCGGGCATCGGCATCGTCCTGATCCTCGACCCCGGGCAATCGGTGGAGATCGTGGTCACCCTGATCGGCATCGCGACCCTGATCACCGGTGCGCTCCAGGTGGCGGCGGGCATCGGCCTCTCCGGGCACCAGGCTCGCGGCCTGCTG
>JAYZFJ010000049.1:0-16106 GCA_036336805.1 Planctomycetota bacterium | reverse complement strand
GGTGACCACTTCCTCCCTCGGCTTGCCGATCTCCTCCCCGGCGAGCCTGCTCAGCTCGGTGGTCGCGGCCATGATTCGATCGGCGAACGCTCCCGCCCAGCGGGTGCGCCGAGAAATCAATTGATCAAACTGGTCAGAATGGAGCGTCATGTTTGGTTGCCGGAGGCTGTGCAGGCTATGGTACGCCAGAGGATGTTGCATTTCTCGTCCGCTTGATCACCCCGAGGATTCTTCATCATGTCCGTCCCCCCTCGAATCAGCATCATCGGAGCCGGCCCCGGCGGGCTGACCGCCGCCATGCTGCTGGCCGCCAGCGGCGCGGAGGTGACGGTCTGGGAAGCGGAAGACCGCCCGGGAGGCCGATCGCGTCGCATCAGCTTCGACGGTCATCACTTCGACTGTGGCGCGACCTTCTTCATGATGCCCTGGGTCCTCGAGGAGATCACCCGCGCCTGCGGCTACCGACTCTCCGACCTCCACCACATGACTCGACTGGATCCGATGTACCGACTGGTCTTTCGGGGCGACCTCGGCGACCTGCAGCTGGACACCACCCAGGACATCGAGCAGATGGCCGCCCGGCTGGATGGCATCCACCCCGGCGACGGTGCCGCATTCAGACGCTTCATGCTGGAGAATCGCGCGAAACTCGAGGCGATGACTCCGGTGCTCCGACAGGCGGTCAAGGGACCCCTGGACCTGGTTTCCGGGGCGGGCATCAAGGCGGCCCGGTACATCAAGCCCTGGGAGTCCGTCTACGGCAACCTCTCCAAGCGTTTCACCGACGAGCGCTCACGCCTGGCGATGTGTTTCCAGAGCAAGTACCTCGGGATGAGCCCGTTCGAGTGTCCTTCCCTGTTCACGATCCTGCCGTTCATCGAGTACGAGTACGGGGTCTGGCATCCGGAAGGCGGGATCAACGCCCTCCTCCAGAGTCTGGCGGATGCCTGCGAATCGATGGGCGTGGAGTTCGAGTACTCGAGCCCCGTCGAGGAGATCGCCTACGAAGGGCGGCGCGCCTGCGGGGTGGTGGTCGACGGGGAGCGTCGGCCCTGCGACCACGTGGTCATCAACGCCGATGCCACCTGGGCGATGAAGCGACTCATTCCCGAACATCTTCGTCCCTCCGGCTGGTCGGATCGGCAGATCAGCAAGAAGCGTTACTCCTGCAGTACCTGGATGAGCTACATGGCGGTCGACGGCGAGCTCGATCTGCCTCACCACACCATCTGCTTCTCCTCGGACTACCGCAGGAACCTCGAGGACATCACCACGAACCTGATCCCCAGTGAAGAACCCTCGATGTACTTCTGCAACCCTTCGCCGATCGATCCCACGATGGCGCCTCCGGGACGTTCCAGTCTGTATTGCCTGGTGCCGACTCCCAATCAGAGCGCTCGCATCGACTGGGAGGCCGAGGCGCCGCGATTGCGCACGAAGATCGTCGAGCAGCTGGAGCGCCTGGGGGTCGAGGACCCCGCGGATCGAATCCTCGGGGAGCGGATCATCTCTCCCGCGGACTGGGAAGCCCGCAACATCCACCTGGGGGCGACGTTCAACATCGCGCACAACCTCGGCCAGATGCTTCACCGACGACCTCAGAACCGACTGCAGGGTGTCGACGGAACCTGGATGGTCGGGGGCGGGACTCATCCCGGTTCCGGCCTGCCGGTGATCTTCCTCGCCTCTCAGACCACTGCGCGGATGCTGTGCAAGGAAGCCGGGCTTCAGTGCGTGCTCGACGGACCCCATCCGCCCCTGCGTCCAGCGCCCGAGTCCGGGCAGCTTCCGAACCGCGATCGAGCCGCCGCTCTTGCGGACTGACCGATAAGCATTCTATTCAATCGAATTCAGACTTTGAAATGGCCCTGTATTCGGATCGTTGGTTAGTTTGAATCTTCGGTCTCTCGCTCCTGCGAAACTGTTTCCGGAGCCCGCCGCGGACCATTCGACCTTGATGTGTACAGGAGTCTGTTTGAATGTTTCTCCCGAACCCACGGCCGTTCGCTCGGTGTGCAGCCCCCGTCCTCGTACTGATGTTCTCGACGATCGCCTCCGCTCAGACTCAGGCCACTCGCAGCTCGATGCCGCCCCTTCCCCAGCCGTCCGACTTCGTCGGGGCACCGACCTCCAGGCTGTCCTCCGACACTCCGAAGCAGATGGGCATGTTCGGAACGGAGATCGGCCAATACGAGATCGAGGGGCGTACCTATCTGCTGGTCGGTCAGTCTCGGGGAATCTCGGTGTTCACCCGTGACGAGGAAGGCGTTCTGAAGCAGGTTCAGTTCATCAGTCCTCCGGAGCGCTGCACCAACCCGGGCACCTTCGGAACGAGCTTCTCGCTCGACGGTGATCGACTCTTTGTCAGGCCGACGGTGATCGATGCCAGTGCCGCGGTCCATGTTTACCGCCGGGAGGGGATGAAGTGGACACCTCATCAGGACATCACCGTTTCGGACATCCCGACCGAGGGTGCCACGCTCGGTCGAAAGGTGTCCAGCGGTGAGGGAGTGCTCGCCATCCACGGTCGGGGCGACGTTCATCTCTTCACTCGCGGTTCGGATGGACGGCATGCGTTCTCGCAGACCCTCTCGGGCAAGGGTGATTCCGAATTCGAGAAGACGAGATTCGGGAAGTCGTTTGCGATCTCCGGCGACACCCTCGTGATCAGTTCGTTCCGCGCGCCCCGACTCAATGAATGCATCGACGTCTTCCAGCGCTCCCCGAACGGCATCTGGAGTCATCGGCAGCGCATCAGTCCACCGCACCGTGAGTTCGGGGTCTGGTTCGGGCATGCGCTGGCTCTGGAAGGTGACACGCTCGTTGCATCCTCTCCCCGATGGAAGAACAGCCGCGGGTCCGTAGACGTCTTCAAGGTCGATGCCAGCGGTGACTGGGTCCATTCCCAGTCCCTGGGTGTCTTCCCCGACAGCCTTTCATCGTTCGGAACCGGGCTTCGCCTCGAAGGGGATGTTCTGCTGGTGCTCGCTTCCATGCCCAAGGTTCCCGGTTCGGCCTATCTGTTCCGGCGTGGGGGCGAGGGTCTCTTCAAGCGGGATTCGATGTTCGGCCTGGCAAGTGCCGAGGAATCCAGGTCCGGATTCGGTGCCTCGGGATCGATCTCCACCTGCGGGGAACGCATCATGGTCGGTGCACCACTTTCATCCAGTGACGGGACCGGGCGTGCGGGAGCCGTCCTGATGTATGCGAACCCGACCGAGGTGAGCGGCGAGAACTGAATTCGCTTCTCGTCCGTCGCGGATCCGACTTCGAAGCGGAGCGACATCTCCATGGGGTGTCGGCCCGTGGCTGCAGCGGCCAGTCGATGCCATGGTCGACTTGAGCAGCGGGGTTCATTTTACAGTCACGTGTCCATTTGAATTTGGTGTCGGTCATCGTCGCATCTTCGGTTGTCAGCGTTCTCGGTCGCAGGGTGCGAGACGTCAGGCCTCGCGCACTTCCAGTGCGCATTCTTGCTGACGGGTGCCGACACCACGTGCCAGTGCGTCGTTTCGCGTGTTCGTGGCGGTGGAATTCGAACCATTGACTGGTGTGTCGCGACGTTTCGAAGTGCGCGATCCTTTTACATTCGCGTTTCACTTGAACTTCTGACCCTCGGACGAGTTTGTGTTTGCGCGACCTGATGCAAGCGTGAAAAGTGCTTTAAAAACAGTGTTCTTGTTTATTCATGATGATTGTTCACTGCATCAGACTTTTTACTTGTCGTTCACTTTGATACGCGATTCTGTTTTACACACAGCAGCGTTTTTTTATGTTTTCAATCTGGACATTCGCGGATGAGCGGCACGTTTGAGCAGTTATAAAGTGCGCACTATTTCCCTTATAGCTGCCGCTGCTTTTTGGTTGTATGCGTCAGTGAACCATCAATCGTAACTTTGGAGAAAGTTAGATGAAGAAGAGCCTTGTACTCGCTGCATCGTCAGCACTCATTGTTTCCGGAAGCGTCTTCGCACAGGATGTTCCTGACCCCAACCCGGTTCCCAACGCAGACGGCACCCAGACCTGGTACTGCGGCAACAACACCCAGTATCCCATCATTCAGCAGGTTCTCGATGCCTGTGCTGACGGTGACGAAATCGTCGTCATGGAAGGCCAGTACGTCGAAAGCCTCTTGATCGATCGCAACGACGTCACCCTGCGTTCCGCTACCGATAGTGCAGGTACCGCCGCCGGCGCCGACCACAACTGGCAGAGTGTTGTCTTCTGGAACCCCACCGAAGGTTTTGAAAACAACAACGGTCACGCCATGCACGCCCAGAGCAACACCTCCGGCACCTACATCGGACGTCCTCGTGAATTCGCCCAGCTCGCCAACGGTGACATCGTTCCCAACGAGGTTCCCGTAGGGGACCTGGCCACCGATCAGGAGTGGGAATTCGACGCCAACTACACGGTCATCGTCGATAACGCCTACACCAACACAGCCTCCTTCGATGTCCTTCAGGACTATACGGACGACAATGGCAACCTCGCCATGGAGTTCTGGTCACGGTCCCTCGACGACGTCGCGATCCGTACCACTGATTCCGGCGCGACCTTCAGCTACTGCACCATCACTTCACAGAACGGCTTTGGTGGCGGCCTGCTCTGCACCGGTGCCAACAACGCAAGCTCCTTCGTGAACTGCGTCGTTGAGGACACCTGGGCCGGTGGCCAGCAGCTCGACGGGTTCCCCGTCCACGCTGTCTCCATCCAGGGTGGTCAGCCCATGTTTGCAGGCTGCACCGTGCAGAACAACGAAGCCTCCAGCACTGGTGTCATTGCCCAGTCCGGTGGCAACGCTCTCTGGATGGGTTGCAGGATCATCACGAACGACAGCAACGTCTCCGACGGCACCTACGTGTGCACCGGTGGCGGTGTTGCCCAGTTCCACTCCTGCACCTTCGACAGCAACCAGTCCCGTCTGGGTACCATCTACTTCGATTCGAGCCTCAACGCCGACGACGAGCCGATGGTCTGTTCGAACACCATCTTCTCCAGCAACACCACCATCGACCTCCAGTACGGCGCTGTCGCCTACTGCACCGATGCGGTTGCCGGTCGTAACCCCCTGTTCGTTCTCGACCGTTGCACCCTGTCCAACACCGGTCAGACCAACGGTACGCAGAGCGGTACCGACTGGTGGGAGACTGATGTGTCCTCCAACTACTTCCCGAGCTATCGCGTCCTCCGCGACCTCTCGAGCGGCACCATCGATGTCACCGCCAACGAGGACGCCGGTGTTGCAGCCCTCTCTGCCGCCAATTCCTCCGCGACCGCCGGTCCCGACCTCAACGGCGACGGCCGCATCGACGGTCTGGATCTGGCCATCATTCTTGGTGCCTGGGGCAGCTGATCGCCAAATCGGGATCTTCCCTCGGTGGTCTCTCACCGACCAGAGGATTCCTCAATTGCTTCTCGGCCCACCAAGCGTTGCTTGGTGGGCCTTTTTTTCGTTCCGGACCAGAGGCTGGGCGAGCAGTCACGGGGATCCCGGTCCCGCACCTGGCTCCGTCGCAGCCCGGGGGCGGGACCGATAACGCACTGCGTGGCCTGCGTTGATCCCATTGATTCCGAGTTCAAGGCAACTCGTTGACTTTGTTCTGTTCCACCGGAGACCCCGGGATATAGTCGAAATTTCCTGGCCGGCGGCATAGCAGTCCTGGCGAGCATCGAAGATGTGCCTTGTGTTCTCGGGTGGACGATGTCCAGAGCAGTTTCAAACATCAGTCGACAGCTTATTCTCATCCTTCTTCTGGTCACCGGTCTGTATCCGGCCTCCCGGGCAGGCGCCCAGGACATCCCCGATCCCAATCCGCGTCCGAACTCCGATGGAACCTACACCTGGTGGGTAGGGAACAACATGCAGTATCCCGTGATCCAGGAGGTCATCGATGCCGCCTTCGCGGGGGACGAGATCGTGATCCTTCCCGGGCTCTACGTTGAGGATCTCGCTCTGGGGCCGCTTGCCGACTCCCTGACGATCCGTCCGGCCTGTGAGCTCGAATCGACTCTCGCGGTCTGGGGTGAGGTCGTGCTGTGGAATCCGACCAAGGGCGCCGAAGACGATCCGTGGTCGGTGCTGGTCGATGGTTCCGATGGCAGTTACATCGGTCGCCCACGCCAGTTCTTCCAGCTCGCCAACGGCTACCAGGCCAGCACCATCGTCGCCCCCGGTGAATGGGCACCGGTCGCCCCTCCGGTGGACGTGGAGCTCGTGACCGCGCAGTCGGGCGGGGTCGCAATGACGTTCTGGAGTCGGGATGTCGAAAGCGTTGCGATCTACGTCCGCGGCGGCACGCCCACCTTTCATTCATGCCTGATCAAACCGCAGCTTGGATTCGGAGCGGCGATTCTCGTGGCCGGTGATGAATCGGAGCCGCTCTTCGTCGATTGCACGATGGTGGATTTCACCGGGGAGAGTGGTTTGCTGGACGGGATCCAGATGCAGCCCGTCACCATCCACGCCACCGGAACCGCTCACGTCCGTCCGTCGTTTCGCAACTGCTCGCTGCTCAACTGCTCGTCCGGGGTGCTTGGCGTGGTGCACCAGACGCTTGCGGAAAGTTCCTGGACCGACTGCCGATTCGAATCCAACGTCACGCCGGTCTCCGATGGAATCGTGGTTCTTGATCGCGCTCGCGCATGGTTCTCCGACTGTGTGTTCACCCAGAACTCCGCACGGCTCGGAACCATCCACGTCGCGGCCGAGACGGCCCCCCCGGTTCGAAGTCGAATCGTCTTCGATCACTGCGATTTCCTCGAGAATCAGACGATCGACGGTCAGTACGGTGGTGTCCTCTTCGCAACCGGGATGTCGGGCGGCATTCCGGTGGTCGAACTCTCCGGGTGCGGAATCGACGGCAACAACGGACATGCGGGATTCGACTTCTTCGACATCAAGACCCCGTTCTATCCGTTCTACCGCATCGGGTCGGACATTCGCCCCCTGGCCGTGAACCAGCGGGCCTGCAGTGCGGACCTCACGGGTGATGGTCTGGTCGACGGCCGGGATCTGGCCGAGTTGCTGAGTGCGTGGAGCCCTTGACGGGATGACCCGGGTGAGAGCGGCTTTCAGGGGGTCCCGCAGAATCCCCACTGACCGAGCAGCACGGCGATATCCGCTCCATCGACGGTCTCATCACCGGTCAGATCCCTTTCCGAGGATCCCCAGGCCCCGAGCAGCACTCCGAGGTCGATTCCGTTGACGATCTCATCGAAGTTGAAGTCCGCAGGGCAGGGGTTCGGTTCCTCCGGGGTGCACAACACGTACAGTCCGCCGCTGCCCTGGGATCCATCCCGGGATCCGACTCGTATGAGGTACTGACTTCCGGCGGCGCAGGGAAATTCGATGGTCTCCCCGAAGGGGCCGGGGCAGGAACCCGAGACCTCGCAGGCCACGGGGTTCAAGGGGCCAGACTCGCAATCAGCGGCACTCCCGAGGTCGTAGGCAACGGTCGATCCGGCGAAATCGATCATGGTGCAGGTGGTCATTGCCGTGGTTCCCGTGCAGGGAGCCGTCCAGCTGAACCACACGTCGGAACGCAGTGCCTGGCCATCGTTCATGCAGTCCTCTTCCATCGGTACCACGGAGTCCGTCGCCCCGGCGGTGGTGAACGGGTTCCACCCCTCCAGGACCTCTTCGGCACCCGCGCACTCGTCGTTGTCGATGTTGATCGGGTCCGAGGCATCGATTTCCACGAGATCGATGAGCCAGAGTTCGTTCCGGTCGGCGTTGAGCCGCGACTGGAATCTGAATCGGGCCCCTTCCCACATCAGCTCCGAGGGGATCTGTGCGGTGTAGTTGGTCCATGAATTGAGTTGGGCGCCGAATGAGTCGATCTCGAGCCAATTTCCCTCCGAAGACAGACCGTGCAGGGCAATGGTGTTGGGGAAGCCAGCTCCGACACTGTAGCGCCTCTTGAGCCAGAAGCTGATCGTGCCATTCAATCGAGCGGCCAGGTTGATCTTCCGGGTCATGATCGACGAGGTGTAGTCGTACTGGGCGAAGTCCTTCGACAGCGCACAGCACCAGGTCCCGGAGTGGGGGGGGTAGCCCGCGTTGGAGTAGGCTGCCTGAGTGGTGAATTCCCAGACTTCCGGCTCGATCTGCAACTCGAAGTCGCTGACCAGGGGCGGTGAGACCGCCGGCAGCGAACTGGAAAGGCACGACTCGGGCTGGTTGGCGATGTAGGCGCCAATCGTGATCCGTGAGCTGCTGCCGAACTCGAGGGTCCCCGACTCGATCGGAGCGCAGTTCCCGATGACCGGGCACATGATCGTGCACCCGCTTCCTCCGCAGTGGAAGGCATTGAGGTTGTGGCCGATCTCGTGGGCGGAGAGCGCGACCCGTTGGGCGAAGTCGGTCGTGTAGCGACTGGCAACCACGCTCTTGTTGGTCTTCACCCCGAACTGGGAACACGCGATGACCGGCTCGCTGCAGGCGGTCCCGGGATAGGCATAGCCCACGACGCCGTTCACGGGCTTGCCCGTGAACAGCTGGGTCAGGTCGGTCTCGAAATCGCTGTTGTTCCATATGTTCCAGTTGCGAAGCAGGTCGCACATGAGGTCTATGGTGTTGTTCGAGGGGTAGGTCTCGGGGTCCTCGCGAATGATCACGGTTCGGAGCACCACTTCGAGGTCGAAGTCGTTCGCATAGATCTCCGCCACTCCGTTGAGAACCGCCTCGACGTCCAGGAGTACCGCGTCATGGGAGCCTCCCAGCAGATCCAGGTAGGCCCGGTCCACGTCGATGGTGAGTTCGAGGGTCCTCCCACCCTGAGCAGCCCGCGGAAGGGGGGCGTTCGAGTCGAAGGTCGGAATCGCCGCGTCGTCGACCCCGCAGAGTTGACGGTCCTCCGCGTCCCGGGCTCGGGTCAGCCGGTGCCGGTCCGAATCCGGGCCCGGAGGAGAGAGCAGGTATGCCTTGGGGTCGTCATCCATCAGCAGCATGCCCCGCCACCCCTGATGACTCGACTGCAGGACGACTCGTGATCGCTCGTGGCCGCGCACCGTTCCTCGATAGTGCCGGGAGCGGGGGGCTTCGATCTGAGTGAAGCAGGAACCGGAGTGATTGATCAGTCGAAAGTCGGGATGCCGAAGGGTGGTGGGTTTCAGTTCGACGACGAACTCACCCCATTCTCCGCTCAGATGGAGCACCTCGGCGCCCCGGGGCCTGCGGTCGCTCCGATGGTCGATTTCGACCACCCAGCCTTCGTGCGTACCGTCATTCGCAGGCGGGTGGTCCGGCAGGCCGCTGGTTGCCAGAATGATCGCGATGGTCACTGCGTGGAGCATCCAATCATTGTAATTTCCGTCGCGTCACTCTCAGCAATGACTTTGGTTTCCATCGCGAATGCCAAATTAAAATTCGCTTCCGGACTTCAAGGCGTGCGCGTCTGAACGATACGAGACCCACGGTCACGCAATCAGCCAATAATTTTGCGCTTCACCTTGCGCAGGAGGCGTGAGACCTTCTCCGCCGGCATCAGGACCGTGCCCTTCATCTTCTCGTCTGGCCGTGCCTTGAAGAGTGTCGAGTGGGCCTTGCCCTCCCACCAGTCGGGAGCATCGACCGTGTAGTAGTACCCGGCGAACGAGCGACGTGCGGTGGATTCCGGGCACTTGACCGCGGTCACCCCGTGGTAGCTGATCTCGTTGGTCTCGAACATGACGCATCGATTGAACGTGGGCGGAAAGGAGTGGACGCAGTTCTTCACGTCCTGGTCCCACAGCTCGATGTTGCCACCCCAGTCCTCGTTCCAGTCCCGGTTGAAGTAGATGAGGATGTTCATTCGGCGAAAGAGCCGGCGCTCCTTGATGTAGTTGAAGTCGACGTGGACGTCGAGGTGGCCCCGGGGTCCGGTCTGGTGGATCCCACCTCCGACCAGCTCTGGGTCGGGGATGATCTTCGGAATCTCGAAGACGTACGAAAGCAGGTCGCAGAAGTACTCGGACTGGAGCATCTCGTGCAGCCTCAGCAGCGGAGGCTTGAAGAGCGCGGAGTCGGTCACCTGGTACTTGTTCTGCTCGTTCACGGTGGAGGCGGTGTTCCGGCCCAGCTGCTTGGCTTCGGCGAAGGACGGGAAGCAGTCATGAACCTCGTTCGCGAACGACTCGTCGAGAAAGTTCTCGATCATGAAGTTCTTCACCGGTCGTGCCACATCGACCTGTGCCCTGAGTGCCTCCCGGTCGATCGGATTGATGCCCTCGAGCGGCCAGGACTGGGTGGTGGAATCTGTGGTCATGAATGGCTCCTCTGGCTGGTGCCTCCAGTATCGGCACCAGTGGTTCCGGGGGTTCAGACTCCCGGGAAATCTCGATACGACCCGCGTCAGATCCACTGTAGATCGAAAATCGCGATTTCCACGTGGTGCATGCCGCTTTTCGGTCAAAGGCAGTCACCGGTCGGGTTATCGATCCATTCGTCGACCGCGGTGTCGGTGCGCCCCGGAAACCTGGCGCTGGGGGGTGCCCTCGATCAACGCGTGTCCGTGGGTTTCCGGCGATCGACGAACGCTCCGGCCAGGGCCGATTCGTTGAAGCCCCCCGGGACCACACCATCGACCGCGTAGCGATAGAGCGCGGTCCGAGTGATCGCCATCAGGGTCGATGAGAGCACCGACCACAGGATGAGGATCGCGATGCCCAGTGACGCCACCGTCCCTCCGAAGCCGATCGCTTCGGCGATTCGTTCCTCTGAGAGGAGCGAGACTCCAATGGCGGCACCCGCGACGATCGCACCGATGCCCGCTACGCTCACCAGTGCGCCCACGCATCCGAACCCGATCGCGATCACCAGCGATTCCCCCCAGGTGCGCTTGATTGCGCCCACGGAGTTGCTCACCGCCTTGAACGGGCCGACTCCCTCGATCACCAGGGTGGGGATCGCGAAGTACGTCGCGATGCTCCAAGCCACTCCGATCACCGCGATGACGATGCGCCCAACGAGCCCCATGCGTTCCTCCAGCACCCGAAGCAAGGTGCCGACGATGGCGTTGACCACCGCCCAGGCGAGGATCTGAGGCAGTCGCTGGCAGGCGATCCCCAGACCCACCATGATTCCGGTCGGTCGGCCCTCGAACTTTCGATTCGTCGCTCCCACCAGCGCCGCATTGAAGAAGATGACCACGAACGAGCAGGCGAGAAAGAAGACGAATCCATAGATCAGAAAGCCGACGTCGATCGCGGAGAGTGTCGGGGCGGGGGATCGTCCGTCGGAACTGGTCGTGGTTTCGTTTCCGGTCGCGCTCAGTCCTTCCGGGTTCTCGGGAAGGGGCGCTGCCGGGTTGCCTTCCTCCAACGCACGGTGGTCCTGTTCCATGTCGTGGATGAAGCCTGCCGCGTCGCTTCGCAGGGTCGGCACGCTGAAGATCGGGGCGAGAAAGGCGGCGGCCAGAAGCAGGCTGGCGGCCGCACTGATCACCGGGAAGAGCGCCAGCGTCTTGTCGGTCTTGAGGACCTGCCACGAACACTTGAACAGTTCAGCCGATCGCTTCACGCGAAAACCCATGGTGTGCTCCAATCCTTCTGCAGCGGGGTCGGTCGGTTGGGGTCTGTTCCTCCATCGTCAGGGTGACCGCTCGGTCAGGAGAAACTCCTTGATTGGAGTGCGGCGACGTGCGTCCTGCCCGCGGAGCGAGGCCCTGGGCCCGGTTCCGCGAAGGCCGGAGCTCGGGAAACAGCCGATCGTCGACCTGATAGAGTTGTGCTTTGAGGCACCTTGAGGAGAATCCTGCACATGACTGAAGAGGCGATCGATCGCTCCGGTTCCGACCTGGGGCCCTACCACCTGGTTCGGCTGCTGGGCCGAGGCGGCATGGGGGTGGTCTACGAAGCAACCGATTCCCGGCTGGGCCGGACCGTGGCCCTCAAGATCCTTCGTCCGGAGGTGGTCGGGGACTCGGAGCGTCGGGCGCGATTCGAGCGGGAAGCAAAGGCCCTCGCCGCGCTCCAGCACCCCGGCATCGTGACGATCCATTCCTTCGAGACGATCGGTGAAGACGCCTTCTTCACCATGGAACTGGTGGAGGGTCGCACCCTCGACCAGGTGATGCGTGCAGAGGGTGCGATGTCGGTGGCGCGCATCCTCGAGGTTGGAATCCCGGTCGCCGACGCCCTTGCGGCCGCACACAAGCGCGGTATCGCGCATCGCGACATCAAGCCCGAGAACATCATCATCGGGCCGCAGGGCCAGGTGACGGTCCTCGATTTCGGATTGGCGAAGCTGGCAGGGCCGGTGGTCGAAGCCTCCGCGAATGCGCTGGGTGCCACTGCCAGCATGGATGCGACCGTGGAAGGGCGGATCATCGGAACGATTCACTACATGGCACCGGAGCAGGCGCAGGGAGGCGACACCACGCCCACCACCGACGTCTTCGCCCTGGGGGTCGTCTTCTACGAGATGGTGACCGGGATCAATCCGTTCCCCGGGGAGACGACGGTCTCCAAGCTCTCCAGCATCCTCAAGGACGATCCGCAGCCGATCTACGAGTACAACCGGCAGGTCCCCCCGGAACTGGAGCGCATGATCCGTCGCTGCCTCGAGAAGGATCCCGATCGGCGGTGGCAGAACGCGCTCGATGTTCGCAATGAACTCGAACTGCTTCGAGGGGAACTCGCCGACCCGTCCGGTTCGCCCCGGCGAACGCAGGAGCGAGCGGGCATCGGCGGACGCATCTTCATCGGCATGAGCGTTCTGGCCCTGATCGCGATCGTGGTCGGTTTCGCGATCGGAGTCCTGCTGATGGACATCGGTCAGGGGCTTGAGGCCGAGCAGCGAGCAGGCGCTCGCATCGGTGCTCCCCAGTGCGTATCGGTGATGGGTCCCGAGGGCTACGAGGTCAAGGACGCCCAGATCTCCCCTGATGGCACCCTGCTCGCGATGATCACCCGCAAGGTGGAAGTCGAAGGGGACGATCTCAGCACCACGGTTCCCGGGGAGCGGCGATTCCTTCACCTGCGATCGATCGATTCCTTCGAGACCCGACTGGTCGCCGATTCGCAGCGGATCCTCACCGGGGAATTCTCCCCGGACGGTCGGTCCTACACGTTCGTCCGCCTTCCGGTCGCGGAGAACCTGCGCGCGAAGCTGATGCGCATCGAACTGGGGACCGGTCTTCCTCCCGTCCAGGTCGGCGCCATTCCGATCAGCCTGGTCCTGAGTTCGTTTCAGTCGCTTGATTCCGACATCCGGGGGTTCACCTGGCTGAATCGAAAGGCCCTGGTCTTCGTGACGCAGGCTCCCTACAAGGTGCTCACCCTGGATGCGAAGACCGGTGACGAGATCGCCCGGGTCGATCTCGACTACGACACGGACACGGAGGTTCAGCCCAGCCTCCTTCTCGCACCGATCGACGAAGATCACTTCCTCCTCGGAGTCACCTACTACGACGAGCGGGGGTACATGCAGGACGTTCTCTGGGTGGATGCCACGACCGGCGAAGCCGGGCTGGTGATCGAATCCGCTCCGGTCGCGGAGGTGGTCCTCGGGAATCAGCTGCTCTTCACCAAGGGCGCCACGCTCTATCGCTCCGGATACGACCCGTCCACCCGCAGCGCCGTCGGCCCCGCAGTTCCGGTCTTCACCGGACTGCGCACCCTCAACAGCTGGTCCTCCGGCAGCTTCGACGTGGCACGGAACGGGACCCTGGTTCACCTTCCGGGTGGCCTCCAGGGGTTGAGTCGCACGCTCTGGACGTTCGATGCCGAGGGGGGCGTGCCCCGACGCCTGGATCAGCCCGAGCGTGCCTTCGAGGAATGGGTGACGGTGTCCGCGGACGGCAACCAGGTGCTTTTGACGCATACCAACGACAACAACGCGATGTGGGATCTCTGGGCGGGCACGATTGATCCTCCCCGCATTCGGCGGATCCAGTCGTTCCCCGATCGGGACATTCATTCCCCGGTGCTCTCCCGAGACGGCAGCCTCGCCGCGGGGCAGATCACCACCACCCAGCCGATTCGAACCAGCCAGCTGGTGGTCTTTGATCCCGGTACCTCGGGTCGCCCGCTTCGGCGCCTTGACGAGCGGGAGGGTGGCAGCTGGTTGATGCCCTACGACATCCATCCGGACAACGATCGCGTGGTCTACGGCATCCGCGACGAGGGGGGTACGATCGAGACGCTCCACGAGGTCGGTCTCGGTGAGGGTGCGGCGCCTCGGTCGCTGCTCGGCGGTGGCGGCATGGCGTTGCACCAGCATGCCCGCTGGAGTCCCGATGGTCGCTTGCTCGCGTGGACCAGCAATGAATCCGGCACCAGCGAGGCGCTCCTCGCGCGGTATGGGGTCGACGGCTTGGGGCGGCCGGTTCCGGTTTCCGAAGGACTGGCCCAGCGGATCGGCTGGTCGGTCGGGGACGGCGGTGAATACCGGCTGCACTACTTCGCCAACAACGTCGAATTCCTGCGTGAGGTCCGTGAATCCGACGGTGCGATCACCCTCGGACCGATCGTCAGCACCGGGCGCTCCCTCGGTCCCGACGCCTTCCACAGCGACATCGACCAGCAGGGGGGCATCGTCTACATCCGCCGAGGGGTCAATGAGCAGCCGGTCACCCGGGTCGAACTCATCAGTGGCTTCTTCGGGGCCGACGCCGACGCCCCTCTGGACTGAACCGGACGCCCTTTCAGACGTCGAGCACCGCTCGGTAGCGAACGCCGCCGGACCGCAGCTTTTCCATCGCCTCATTGATGGCCGAGAGCGGGAAGTGCTCGGTCATCGGAGCGATCTCGTGCCGCGAGGCGAACTCGACCATCCGCCGGGTGTTGGTGGGGCTTGCCACCGGTGAACCGGAGATCGACCGCTGGGCCATGATCAGGTCGAAGGCCCCGAAGGGGATCGGTTCGAGGGTCGCTCCGACCAGGTGCAGCCGGCCCTCGGGCTTGAGCATCTGGATGTAGGCGGTCCAGTCGAGGGGGACGTTCACCGTCGAGATCAGCAGGTCGAATCGACCGGCGTGTGCTTCGAGCGCCGCCGCATCCCGACTCACCACCACCTCGTGTGCACCGAGTGAACGAGCCTCCTCGCCCTTGGACTCGGTTGACGTGAAGGCGGTCACGTGGCACCCCCAGGCGCGGGCGAACCGCAGCGCCATGTGGCCGAGGCCCCCGATGCCGACCACGCCCACGCGGTGGGTGGGGTGTGCATATTCCGCCAGCGGAGTGAAGACCGTGCCGCCACCGCAGAACAGCGGTCCCGCCTCGCCGGCGGGAATGCCGTCGGGAATCGGGAACGTCCAGAGTGCCTGTGCACGCACCCGGTCGGCGAAACCTCCGTGGCGACCGACGATCGTTCCTCCGGTGGTGGGTGAGAGGTTGTGCTTCCCCGCCTGGCAGATCGGGCAGTTGACGTCCGAGTGGGCGAACCAGCCCACGCCGACCCGGTCTCCGACCGCCACGTTGGTGACCTCGGAACCGATCACGGCGACGGTGCCCTCGATCTCGTGCCCGCCCACGAACGGATAGACGGTGAGTCCCCAGTCGTTGTTGGCCATGCTCAGATCGCTGTGGCAGATGCCGCAGTGGCGAACCTCGATCTCGACCTCGTCGGGGCCGATCGGATCGAGTTCGTAGCTGAACGGTTCGAACGGCTGATTCGGGCCGGAGGTCGCGTAGGCGTTGACGATGGTCGTCTTCGACATGGTGGTCTTACCCCTTCTGATTGACGGAGCCTCCCTATCGGCAGCCTGCGGGCCGTGCTGATCTGGCTCCTTCGGTGTGCTCGCCCGTCAGCATATCGCCTTCCAGGGTGGTTTGCGGGACCGCAAGGTGCTCGGTCTGCGGGGCCGGTGATGCCGGGTCAGGCGCTCAGTTCCCCGTTCATCGGTCGCTCCTCCAGACGGTCACCCAGCCAGCGGACGCGTCACCCTCCGGTTACCATTCATCTGTTACAAACGCACAGTATTGAAATCGTACACATCCAGCTCAAGGGACACTCATGATTGCACCACTTCTCCTGCTTCCGGTTTCACTGGTCACCACGGCCGTCGAACCGGTCGCATTCTCTTCTACCGACAGCACCGATTCGATGCGAAGCGTCAGCACGTACATCCTGGGAGGGGCCGATGACACGGCTTCCGGTGACGCGGCATCATCCGGCCAGTACC
>JAYZFJ010000048.1:0-12714 GCA_036336805.1 Planctomycetota bacterium | reverse complement strand
CAGCGGCTCATCGCTGGTTCGGGGATCCCATCCGATCGCACCGCATTCGGTCGACACCCAGCCCTCGATAACGATCTCGCTGTTCGCCGGTACGCGAATCGGAACGGTCTTCCCGCGAACCAGGGGAATCCCCCGCCCGTTGAGGTAGCCGGCCATCAGCAGTTCGGAGATGCCCGGCGGGAGAGGAGCGGTTGCGGCGTAGGGGAGAATCGACTCGCCACCCAGGCAGATCGCGATCGGCATGCGCTTGCCGATCCTCTTCCAACTCCGCCAGTGGGATGCCCCGTCATGATGGATGTGCCAGTGCATCGCGAGATGGGTCTCGTCGAGCAATTGCGAACGGTACATGCCGATGTTGTGGCTGGCCGGCTTCGCTGCGTCCGCATCGTCCGCATGGATCGTGTGCATGCCGGCCAGCGTGATGTAGCGGCCGGATCCTCCGGCGGTACCCGACTGCTCCGCGTTGATCGGATACCCGACCGACGATGGATCCCCGTCCAGTGGCCAGCACTTGAGGATGCCCAGGCGGCGCAGATCCACTTCACCACGTTCGGTCAGCTTGACGACCTCCTGGCACGCTCCGCGTCGCACGGTGCGCGGCGGAATGCGCAGCAGCGGCAGGAACTCACGAGCCTTCGAGACCAGTTCTCCGAGCGAGCGGGGGGGCTGGGGTTTGGTCAGGGACGCGATGCGAGCCGCAATCGACTCGTAGTCATCACCCATCGCGAGCTCCATGCGCCGATAACTGCCCCACAGATTGATCGCAACCGGGAAGTCGCTTCCCTCGACGTCCTCAAAGAGAAGCGCGTGCCCGCCTCGATCAGCGTGGTTCGGATCGAACCGGAGAGCCGAGGGGCTGCTGCTTGGTGCAGGTCCCTTGCTGATTCGGTCGGTGATCTCCGTGATTTCCAGCAAAGGGGACACCCTCGCCCGGATGCGGCGGAGTTCTCCCTGCTGTTCGAGGGCTTCAATGAAGTGTCCCAGTGTGGAGTAGGTCATGAATCTCAGAGAAGGGTAGCGCGGTTCGCATGGCTTGGGCGGGAACTCTACCAACTCCTTTGCAGGTATCCTGTACCCAGGTCCCTCTTGACCGAAACGAGCGCAGTTGATCATGGCAGACGCCCCCACAATCGACCTCCAGGAAGTCTCCAAGACCTACCGCGGTCGGGTGCACGCTCTGCGTTCGGTCTCCCTGCAGGTCCACCCCGGAGAGATCTTCGGCCTCCTGGGGCCGAATGGTGCAGGCAAGAGCACCCTGGTCAAGATCATGATGACGGTGGTCCGCCCCACCAGTGCGGTCGGGACCGTCCTGGGCAGGCCGGTCGGACACAAGCCGACCCTGGCCCGGGTCGGCTACCTCCCCGAGCACCACCGGTTTCCCCAGTGGCTGACCGGACGTCAGGCAATTGATTTCGCCGGTGCGATGTGCAAGATCCCCCGCGGTCAGCGGATTCGTCGGACCGCGGAACTCCTTGATGTCGTCAACATGACCGATTGGGCCTCTCGGCGACTCGGAACCTATTCGAAGGGCATGCAGCAGCGGATCGGCCTGGCGACCTCGCTGATCAACGATCCCGAGCTGGTGCTTCTCGACGAGCCGACCGACGGGGTCGATCCGGTTGGCCGTCGTGAGATCAGGGAGGTTCTGGTCCGGTTGCGGGATGAGGGCAAGAGCGTCCTGGTGAACAGCCACATCCTCTCCGAGCTCGAACTCTTCTGCAGCAGGGTGGCGATTCTCGTGCAGGGCACGGTGGTCCGGCAGGGATCCGTCGAATCGCTGACGCGCGAAAGCTGTCGGTACGAGATCACCGTCGACGGAACCGTCGACCAGATCGCTCCGCTGTCAGGACTTGGATCGGTCACTACCGAATCTCTTGAGGGTACTGCCGTCCGTCTGACCCTTCAGACCCGGGACCCGTCGGACGTACAGCCGATCATCGACGAGTTGCGGAGAAACGAATTCACCATCCGCCAGGTTGCGCCCACTCGTGATTCGCTCGAGGAGCTCTTCATGAGTTCCGTGACCGATCCCGCGACGGGTCAGACCCTCCAGCCCGGAGCGGGCCGATCCGGGCGTACGCACGTCACCGAATTTTCGGGCGAGGCGACCTCGGAAGCTCCGCCACCGCCACCGCCGCCTCCTTCATCCTCGTCAGCTTCCGGGGAAACAGAGCCGGGGGGTGCTTCGTGACCCAGACTCTCGCGCTCCTGCATGCCGCCTACCGCGAACTGAATGCACGCAAGCTCTTCTGGATAACGCTCGCTCTCTCCGGGATCGTGATCGTTGCGATGGCGGCGCTTGGCATCAACGAGAAGGGACTCACCGTCTTCTGGTGGCAGTTCGATCTCGCTCTGGTCAACACCCAGTTCATGCCGGTCGACGTCTTTTACAAGATCATCTTCGCCGAGCTGGTGGTTCCTTACTGGCTGGCGTGGATCGCGGCGATTCTTGGTCTGGTATCGACTTCCTCGATCTTCCCCGACATGATCAGCGGCGGCTCGATCGATGTCCTGCTTTCCAAGCCGATCAGTCGTTCCCGTCTCTTTCTGACTCGCTATTTCACAGGGCTGCTCTTCATGACCCTGCAGGTCACGGTCTTCGCCACGCTGGCCTTCCTGGTGATCGGCATCCGAGGCGGAGTCTGGGAACCCTGGATATTCATCTCGATCCCGCTGGTCGTGCTCTTCTTCTCCTACCTCTTCTGTTTCTGCGCGCTAATGGGTCTGCTCACCCGTTCCACGATCGCCTCTCTGCTCCTGACGATGCTCTTCTGGTTCTTCATCTTCGGCATCAATTCCTTCGAGGGCATCACCATGGCCGGCGAGACCGCCAACGAGCTGTCACTGGAACTCTCACAGGCCGACCTGGACGAGGCGGTCGAGATGGGAGATCCGATCGAGGTCACCGAACCGCTGTCGGAACGTCTGGCCACGGACGAGGAGAACCTTGCATCCTGGAGGTTCTGGAATCTGATCGGTTACGGCATCAAGGCGGCGTTGCCGAAGACCGACGAGACGATCGAACTCCTCTCTCGCACTCTGCGAGACAAGGCGGACATGGCTGCGGAAGACGAACGTGAGAGTCAGGGTCGGCTGTTCGGCGTCACCCAGCGGATCAGCATGCGGGAATTCGAGGAGCGCATGACTGACAAGCGCGACGCCCGGGGATTGTTCTGGATCATCGGGTCCAGTCTGATCTTCGAGTTCATCCTGCTGGCGTTCGCCTGCTGGCTCTTCTCCCGTCGGGACTTCTGATCAACCCTTTCCCGATTGCGATCAGGCGAGAATCTCCCGCACGACGTGGCCATGGACATCAGTGAGCCGCATCGCCCGACCACCGTGCTCGACCACCAGTTGCTCGTGATCTATCCCCAGCAGATGGAGCATCGTTGCGTGCAGGTCGTGGATCTCGAGCGGTCGCTCCACGGCGCGGTAGCCGAATTCATCGGTGGCTCCGAGACTCATGCCGCCCCGTACGCCGCCTCCCGCCATCCAGATCGTGAATCCCAGGGGATTGTGATCTCGGCCGTTCGTACCCTGTGCGAACGGTGTACGACCGAATTCGCCCGCCCATACCACCAGCGTCTCGTCCAGAAGTCCTCGAGAGCGTAGGTCCTTGAGCAGTCCCGCTATGCCCTGGTCGACCGCACGGGCATTCGCCTCGTGTCCTCCCCTGAGGTCGTCGTGCTGATCCCATCGGTCGGTTCCCACCCCGGGGCAGGTCAGCTCGACGAAGCGAACTCCACGCTCCACGAGGCGCCGAGCAATCAGGCACTGTCTCCCATAGATCTGGGTGGGTTCGTACCGGGCGTCCAGGCCGTAGAGCCGTCTCGTCGCCTCGCTCTCCCCGGAAATGTCCATCAATTCGGGAACCGCCCACTGCATTCGATACGCAAGTTCATGATTGCGAATCGCCGACTCGATTGCGTCGGCTCCCCCGGTACGTTCCGCATGGAGGATGTCGAGATCCCGGGCAAGATGGAGCTTTCTACGCTGGTTCTCGGGATGGTCCTCGCGAGCCATGATGTTGGCCACGGCCTCTGCATTGGGGAGCAGCACCGAACCCTGGTGGTTCGCAGGCAGGAAGGCGTTGCTGAAGCACTGCATCCCGCCGGGTGGGATGAGCCCGCCGTTGAGTACCACGAATCCGGGAAGATCCGAGTTCTCGCTGCCGAGTCCGTAGTTCGACCACGCTCCCATCGATGGTCGACCGGCAAGGCCGTGCCCGGTATGGAGGAAGTAGTTCGCATTGGTGTGTTCCGAGAAGGACGAGGTCATCGATCGGATCACGCAGAGCTCGTCCGCGCAACTCGCCACATGGGGGAAGAGGGAGCTCACCGGAAGCCCGCTTGCTCCGTGACGATCGAACTTCCAGGGTGAACCGAGGATGTTTCCGTTCTGCTCGAACTGAGTGCGTTCCATCTTCATCGGAAATGGTTTTCCGGAATCCCGACTCAGCCTTGGTTTGGGATCGAAGGTGTCAACCTGCGATGGCCCGCCATCCATGTAGAGAAAGATGATGTTGCGCGCCCGGGGAGCATGGTGGCATCCGGTGGTGATCGTGCTGGCGAAGTTCCGATCCGAGAGCAGCCCTCCGAGTGCGACCGCTCCGAAACCGCTGGCACAACGAACGAGCATCTCCCGCCGATTCATCGGTGGAGGCCGAAAACGTCCGCAGTGATGAGATCGTGTGTTGGTCATGGTCTAGTGCAGATAGATGTATTCCTTGGTGTTGAGGAGTGCATGACAGAGTTCCGTCCAGGATTCCGTGTCGTCGTCGCCTGCATCGAGAAATGCAACGCACAATTCGATTTCCTCGGGGGTTGGCGCCCGGGCGAACGCCTGACGCCAGGTACGTTCAAGCCGTCCATGCTCCCTCGCTCGGAGGCCCCATGCCTCGGCCATCTGGTGCATGAATTCATCGTTCATCATCGCCAGTGCCTGCGCGGGCACGTTCGACTGATTTCTTCTGCCATTGGTACTGCTGGGTATCGGGCGGTCGAATACGGCCATGAGTGGGGAAGGGAAGTTTCTCCTCACCTCGAGATAGATCGAACGTCTCCCTTCGCCGTCGACGGGACCACTCGTCCCCGGCCGACCTCGTCCATCCATGAAGGATGTGAGGTGGATCGGGACCGGTGGGCCGTGGCGTCGATCATCCAGTCGACCCGCTATGAACAGCGTGCCATCACGGATCGCCTCCGCATCCAGTCGTCGGATCCTTGCCCGGGCGAGCAGCGAGTTGTTCGGATCGATCTCCACCACCCGGTCATCAATTGGTGTGCTCGATCTGCGATAGGTGCTCGAGCTGACGATCCTGCGGATCATTCGCTTGATCGACCAGTCCCGGGAGAAATCGCTGGCCAGATGATCCAGCAGCTCCGGGTGCGTGGGCATCGCACCCAGGGCTCCGAAGTCGTCGCAGGTCTCGACAATGCCCCGACCCAGGAGGTGATGCCAAATCCGATTCACCGCCACCCGCGCGGTCAGAGGATTTCCATCATCGAGGATCTGTTCCGCGAGTTCCTGCCTGCCCGAGCCTTCGGATCGGATTTCGAGTCTCCCGCAGATCGATTCGACGAGGGAGCGTGGTGCCTCCGATCCTGGAGTCCGGTGACTACCACGTTGCAGCACCCGTTCCTCCAGGACGTTTCCATCCTGCATGGCAAGAGCTCGCATGGGAGGCTCGACCCTGGAGGTGAGTTCATCAAGCTTCACCTGTCTTCGCATCAGCGCCTGCGCATGATCTTCAACCGAGGGCGGTAGCTGGTCCACGAGTCGGTTTCGTGCCAGCCAGGTCTGCACGGCATCATCGGTCCAGCTCGGTTCGGCCGGTACGATCACGGGCAGGCATGCCTCTGCTGAATCATCGAATGCGATCCAGTCGATCTCGAGGGCGCCATCCGAGTCATCGATGAGTTCGATCCAACCCCGCTCACCGAGGTAGGCGTCCACGGGAATCTTCACCACCCTCCATGGCCCATTGATTCTCTGGATCATCCCTTCGAACAGGAGTGGGTTGAACTGATTCATCATGAACCCGTCCACGAACAGTCGAACCGTGCCCTGTCCTCGTGCACGAACCAGGACCCAGTCGTGTTCGAGGGTGAAGGCCTGCGAGCGGAGTGTTCCCTGAAACTGCCCGCCGAGCCTGCCGCTTTCCAGACGTTGTCCTCTGGCTCTGGGCCACGCATGCCCCGAGTCCTGCCAGTAGGTTCCGGTTCGGTCCGGATACTGTGCGGAGGGGACGGGTCCGGAAGGGGGGATTTTCGAGTTGATCGCCCAACGGTTCAGTGGATGTGCATGATCGCCGATCTCCTCGTCGTTCAGAGCCGAAAGCCACTGGACGGCCGAGTTCGGAGAGAGCTCCGTTCGACGCGCCAGTTCCGCAATCGACTGGGTCAGACCGCCTCCGTAGCCGGGGATCTGTCGGAAGCGGATGTCATCCACCACCACATGCCCCCAGGCACCCGTATCGGTGTCGAGAATCCGGATTCGTCCGGATCCTCCCTGGAATGGACGCACATCCCACCTGATTTCACGCATCACCACATCATCTCGACCATGGGCGGAGTAGACGACCTCGTCATCGACGAGAAGCTGCACGCAGGTACGCTGTGGGTCCCGCCCTCCGCTCATTCGGAACACGATCTCGGCGTGGTCGATCATGAAGGGCCGACTCAGCAGAGAACCGGTGTCGGCGTCACCGGTTCCGCCGGGACGATCGTCACACGTGTTCACCATCCCTGCGGTGCTTCCGAACTGTGGTCGGAACGGTTCGCGGACGGTATCAATCGACTGCGGACCGCGTGCAAAGGCATTACCCTCGGTCTCCCACCCGTCGAATTCATCGCTGTCGAACCCCGCGAAGATCCTTTCGCTCCGGACGACATCTGAATCGGCGGAGTTGGTCAGGGCATTCTTAAGCGGAGTCATGAGATCCTTCATCGGAAGGAGTTGATCCGCCCTCGCCCCGGTCACCTCAAGTTCCGAATTCATCTGCTCCAGCATCTCCCGCACCTGTACACGAGTGGTTTCAAGCGCACCGTCCGGATCCAGATAGGCACGGGTTCGTCGCGAGCTTCTCAGGATGCCGGACAGCCCGTAGTAGTCTTTCTGAGTGATCGGGTCGAACTTGTGGTCATGGCACCGCGCACAGGACACCGTCAAGCCCATGAAGGTCTTGGTCAAGACATCGATCTGATTGTCGAGGCGCTCAAGTTCATCCTGTCGGACGTCCACCGGACCATGAACCGCCTGGTGCAGGTGCCAGAAGCCGGTTGCGAGCACTGACTGATCCACTCCGCTTTCTTCATCGAAGCGGGGAGTGGTCAGGTCGCCCGCAATGTGTTCGCGAACGAACCGGTCGTAGGGAAGATCGGTGTTGAGTGCCTTGATCACGTAGTCCCGGTATCTCCAGGCATCGTCGATCGGATAGTCGAATTCATGGCCGCAGGTCTCCGCGTAACGCACGAGGTCCAGCCAGTGCCTGCCCCAGCGTTCCCCGAATGCCGGATCCGCCAGATACCGTTCGACCATTTCGGACCACCGCTCGTCGGTGGGGTCCGCCTCGTACGACAGTACCTCCTCCTCCGATGGGGGGAGTCCGGTGAGATCGCTCGAGAGTCTCCGGAGTTGCTGAGCGGGAGAGGCGTCCTCGGAGCAGTGGATGCCTGCGTTCTCGAGTGCGGCCAGGATGAATTGGTCCAGTGGGTCTCTCACCTTGTGCCTTGCGAGGGCCTTCAACCCGGGTGCGGCCACATCACGGATTGCTTTGAACGACCAGTGCTCCTCGTAGGGACTTCCCTGGTCGATCCACCGGCGGATGAGATCGGTCTCCTCCTCCGTGAGTCGGGGGCCATGGGGTGGCATCTGGTCGGCGGGATCGGTCGAGAGTATTCGTGCGATCAGTTCGCTTTCGTCCGCCTTGCCAGGTCGAATCACCTGATAGCCATCACGCATCCGGATGGCCGATCCGCGTTCATCCAGACGAAACGAACCGCTTCGAGTGGAGGGGTCTGGTCCGTGGCAGGTGTAACATCGCCTCACCAGAATCGGCTTGATGTCGTTGAGGTAGTCGACCGGATTCCCGAGCGACGTCTGGTGTGCGTCATCGGCAGGTCGTATGAGCACCGGAGGATCGGCGTGCGCTCCCACGATCATCCAAAGCATGAGAATCATGGCACTGGCATCGATCGAGAAGCGAATCATGCCATCGATGGTACTGCGAACCCAGAACGGCTCAGATCATTACCTCGAAGTTAAAACCCAATTTTCGCGCGAATGCCCTGCGTGCTCAGGAGTCCTTCCGGCCGAGTTCTATGCCACGAGCCTTGGCCGCCAGCACCGCGTTTCGCACCGCGTTTCGTACCCCATGAGCCTCCAGCTGCTCGATGCCTGCCGCCGTGGTTCCTCCGGGGCTGGTGACCATCTTTCGGAGGAGTTGCGGATCGGCCCTTCGTCGGAGCAGTTCGGCGGAACCATGAATCGTCTCGATCACGAGCTTCTCGGAGATCTCGGGAGACAACCCCGACTCGATGCCCGCGGCTATCCATGCCTCGGCCAGATGGAAGAGGTAGGCTGGTCCAGATCCGCTGGTGGCCGTGACCGCATGCATCGATTCCTCTTCGATCGTCACCACCGATCCGACCGTCGACATCAGTCTGCACGCTTCCTCGAGATCGGCTTCGCTGGATCCAACGCCCCGGGCGATCGCGCTGATGCCCATGCCAATGCTGCACGGCGTGTTCGGCATCACCCGAACGACTCGCGCCATGGAGTGCATCGCTTCTCGTATCTGATCCGAAGCGATGCCTGCCATCACGCTGATGACGAGGCTGGATTGTCCGAGTCCGCCGAGTCGACTGATCGCGGCATCGAATGCCTGCGGTTTCACCGCGAGGACGATGGTGCCAACCTCGGACAGCTCCTCTGCCTTCTCGGTCGTGTTGACCCCTGCTTTCGACCACTGCCGGCGCCGTTCCTCTGACTGCTCGCATACCAGGACTTGTGAGGGTGCATGCAGCCCTTCGGCAAGCATCCCCTCCAGAATCGCCCCCCCCATGTTGCCACAGCCCAGAAAACCGATCTGTATCTCGTTGTTCATGGTGACTCAGACTCCCCCAACCGGGGTCTTTCGTCAACCACGATTCGACGTTCCGAATTCGTTCCCGCTAGACTGTTCCCCGAATGGAGTCGATCACCCAAGATGATGATGACACTGGATTTCGAAGAACCGATCATTGAGATCGAGAAGCAGATCACCGCTCTGGAGCAGCGGGATCAGTCGGATCGCTATGCCGATGAGATCAATCAGCTCCGGGAGACCCGGGATCGGGTCATCGCCAAGACCTATGCTTCGCTCTCACCCTGGCAGACGGTGCGAGTCGCACAACATCCGGATCGCCCACAGTCGGTCGACTATATCCGCATGCTGTGCCGCGATTTCTGCGAGCTTCACGGTGATCGTCACTTCGGTGACGATCCCGCGATCATCTGCGGCTTCGGCAGGATCGGCTCGATGAAGGCACTGATCGTCGGGCACAACAAGGGGCGGACCACCGCTGAGAAGATCGCTTGTCACTTCGGTTGCGCCCATCCCGAAGGCTATCGGAAAGCGCTGATCAAGATGCGGCTCGCCGAAAAGTACGGTCTTCCCATCGTGACCCTCATCGATACTCCCGGAGCGTATCCGGGAGTCGGTTCCGAACAACGCGGTCAGGCGGAAGCGGTTGCGATGAATCTGCGCGAGATGAGTCGTCTGCGTACACCCATCGTCTCGATCGTGATCGGTGAGGGTGGATCCGGCGGAGCACTGGGCATCGGGGTCGGGGATCGTGTCGCGATGCTTGAACACTCCTGGTACTCGGTGATCTCCCCCGAGGGTTGCGCGGCCATCCTCTGGAAGGAGGCGAACGAGAAGACCAATGAGCTCGCCGCCCGGGCACTCGCTCTGACCGCCAGGGACAACCTCCAGAACGGACTCATCGACGACATCCTCACCGAGCCGATGGGAGGTGCCCATCGTGATCCCGCCGGAACGGCCAGAGTGATGGAAAACTGGGTGATCGATCAGCTGCAGGAACTCTCCCGCCTCAATCCCGAGACGCTTACTCGGAGGCGATTCGACAAGTTCCGAAGGATTGGTGCCGTCACCAGCCGCATCATCCCGACTCCGGACGAATCATGATCGACGTTTGACGTCTCGCTTGATGCTCGGATAGGCTTTCAAGCATTCCGAAGGCCCGGAACCGGCTGCGCAGATCCGCTGCAGCCTGCACCCTTCCAGGATCAAGGCATACCGAGGTGGAACGCCAGTGGCGAAAAAGAAGACTCCGACCAAGAAGACGGCAGCCAAGAAGAAGGTAGCCAAGAAGTCCACCAAGAAGGTGGCCAAGAAGACGGCCAAGAAGACGGCCAAGAAGACGGCCAAGAAGACGGCCAAGAAGACCGCCAAGAAGACGGCCAAGAAGACGGCCAAGAAGACCGCCAAGAAGACGGCGAAGAAGACCGCCAAGAAGGCGGCCAAGAAGACCACCAAGAAGACGGCGAAGAAGACCGCCAAGAAGGCGGCCAAGAAGACCACGAAGAAGAAGGCGGCCAAGAAGTCTTCGGGAGCTTCCAGCGGGAGCCGTTCAGTTGCTGCAGTTGCGGCTGCGGCTGAACCCGATGCTGCGGGGTACGTCATCATCAACGGTCGACGGGTCCGCATGATCTCGACGAAGGGACTGACTCCCTCTCGGAAAAAGGTCGCCTCACAGAAGACCGACCCCGTGGCAGCGGACGCGAAGGCCCAGGTCAAGCGAAAGACCAAGATGGTGAAGAAGGAGCTGGATCAGTACAAGCATCTGCTTCTGCAGGAGAGACAGCGTCTGCTCGGTCTGGTGCATGGAATCGAGGACGAAGCGCTCAGGTCAAAGGGTGGCAACCTCTCGAACATGCCCCTCCACATGGCGGATGTCGGGACGGATACGTTCGACCAGGACCTCGCCCTTGGTATGGCCGAGACCGAGCGAAAGCTCCTGAACGAGATCAACTCGGCCCTGCAGCGCATAGAGGAAAAGACCTACGGTGTCTGTGAGATGACCGGGAAACCGATTCCGAAGACCCGCCTCAATGCCAAACCGTGGGCGCGTTACACGATCGACGCCGCGAGGAAGGTTGAGAGCGGCCTTCACTTCTGATGAGTCCGGGCGTACCCCCAACCCGATCCCCGAAGACGGCTCTCCCCGCATGGCGTTCCCCCGTGGCCTGGACCACTCTGCTTCTGGTTGCGGTACTCGGCCTTGCGCTGGATCTCTGGAGCAAGAGCTGGGCCTTTGAGAACGTCGGCCCCTATCCGATCATCCTCGAACGTGATGAGGTACTGGCCAATCCTGATTGGAGACCACCCGCGCACGAGGGCATCGTGGTTCTGCCTTTCGGCCTTTTGGACTTCGACCTCGTGTTGAACCACGGTGCGGTCTTTGGCATCGGCCAGCAGCAACGTGCTCTGCTCATCACCTTCACCCTAGTGGCGGTACTGGTGGCCCTGTTCATCTTCTCCTTCTGGACCCTTGCAAGCTCCCATTGGGTCCATGCGGGAATAGGTCTGATCCTCGCCGGTGGGCTCGGGAATCTCTACGATCGAATCACCTTCGGAGCGGTGCGCGACTTCCTCCACATGACTCCCGAGTGGAACCTGCCATTCAGCTGGCACTGGCCGAATGGCAGTACCGAACTGTTTCCCTGGGTCTTCAACGTCGCGGATGTCCTGCTCCTGGTCGGAATGGGCATCCTCATCATCCGGAGCGGTCGGGATGTGACTCCCGCGAAGGACACCGATTCAGCCACCAATCATCCTGATCACGGTGGGGATGTCCAGGAGCAGGTCGGGAGGTAGCGGGTCCTCCAGTTTCTCAGGGTTTCGCGCCATGGCCAGGGTGAACGGCCCCACTGCGGTTCTGCGTATCGACGCG
This sequence comes from Planctomycetota bacterium, assembly GCA_036336805.1. Classification (GTDB taxonomy): domain Bacteria; phylum Planctomycetota; class Phycisphaerae; order Phycisphaerales; family SM1A02; genus UBA8087. Next base: position 757 of record JAYZFJ010000048.1, on the reverse strand, counting down.
CAGTATCCACCGGTCCCCAATCTGGTTCCCAGTTCTCGCGCCAGGCTGCGAACGTAGAAACCCTTGTCCACGTGCAGTTCGAGTTCCAGCAACGGCCATTCGTAGCTTCGGATCCGGATCTCGTGCGCAGTCACCGGACGTGGCTCGAGTGCGGGCTCCTTTCCCGACCGTGCGAGTTGATAGGCCCTGCGGCCTCCTACCTTCATCGCACTGTACGCAGGCGGTCTCTGCAGACTGCTCCCACGAACGCACTCCAGAGCACCTTCCAGGTCCGCGAGCGACGGTGGTACAGAAACTCGAACCTCTTCTCGGGGACCCTCTCGATCATCGGTTTCGGTGAATGCGCTGAGGTCGATTTGAGTCTCGTATCGCTTCGTGGTGTCCATGATCCGGGCGATCGACTTGGTCGCCTTGCCCAGGGCGGCCACCAGGACTCCGGTGGCCAGGGGGTCGAGGGTGCCGGCATGACCGGTCTTCACGCCACCAGCTTTTCGCCTCAGAATGGCGATTGCGGTCATTGAGGACAGCCCCTCAGGCTTGTCCAGGACCATGAAACCGCTGGTTTGCGGATTGGAGTTGTTCGTACGTCTCATCCCTGTACACTACCCTTCCTCACCGGGACAGGTGTCCGAGCGGCTGAAGGAGCGGCACTGGAAATGCCGTGTGCGGTTTTTCCGTACCGTGGGTTCGAATCCCACCCTGTCCGCTTTCACGGGCTGTAGCGCAGCTTGGTAGCGCGCTTCACTGGGGGTGAAGA
>JAYZFJ010000047.1:0-13709 GCA_036336805.1 Planctomycetota bacterium | reverse complement strand
CGGTCGGGTGATCTCCCGGAAGCTGCTCGGTCCGTCCTTGCTTCTGGGAATGCTGATCATCCCGGGACTGATGCTTCCAGGCTGCTCCGATGGAACGGGCACCGCGACCGGCGAGCCAGCAGGCAGTTCAGCCGCTCCGATGCAGGGGGTGCCCCACGAACTGGTCTTTGGTGCTCCGGGTGCGGCGAACGGCCTCTTCGTCACGCCCCGGGGGATCGCGGTCGATCCCCGTGATGATTCGATCTACGTCGTCGACAAGACCGCACGCATTCAGCATTTCACCCCGGAAGGGGAGTTCATCAATCAGTGGGCGATGCCCGAATCCGCACTCGGCAAGCCGGTTGGAATCAGTGTCTCGCCCGATGGGCGGGTGTTCGTACCCGACACGCACTACCACCGCATCCTGGTCTTCGATTCGATGGGCGACGAACTGCAGCGCTTCGGTTCGTTCGGCACCGGCCCCGGGCAGTTCGTCTACCCGACCGACGTCGTGTTCGGCCCCGATGGCGAACTCTACATCGCGGAGTACGGGACGAACGACCGCATCCAGGTCTTCGATTCCCGGGGAACCTACCTGCGGGAGTTCGGAGCCAGCGGGCGAGGAGCCGGTGAATTCACCCGCCCGCAGTCGATGGTCTTCTCGCAGGATCGCACGGAACTCTTCATCGCCGATTCCTGCAACCATCGGGTGGTGGTGGTCGATCCAATGGGCAACTGGCTTCGCGTCCTGGGCGGTCCGGGGCGCGAGCACGGTCGGTTCTGCTACCCCTACGGGATCGATCTGCTTCCCGACGGGACGCTGCTGGTCTGCGAGTACGGGTCCGGTCGCCTGCAGCGCCTCGATCCCGGGACCGGAGCGGTCCTCGAGGTCTATGGAGGCCCCGGCATCAGGAAGGGTAGACTACGTGAGCCCTGGGGGGTCGTCGCTCATGGTGGTCGGGTTCTGGTTCTGGATTCCGGCAACGCACGGGTGCAGGTCGGAGCCCTGCACTGACCGTCCTTCCCGACCGGCGGCACCGCCTGGTCGCTTCCCCCGCTTCGCGGATCTCTCATGCTTGATGACCTGCCCATTCAATTCGAGCAACCCGGCTGGTTGATCCTGCTGGCACTCCTGCTGCCGATCTGGTTCATCAGCTTCCTGCACGCCGCTCATTTCTCGGCGGCCAGGCGATTCACCTCGCTCGCCTTCCGGACGGTCGTCGTGCTCTTATTGACCATGGCTCTGGCGCGTCCCACCCTGGTCAAGCGCGGCGATGCGATCACCGTCACCGTCATCTCCGATGTCAGTCAGTCGATCCCCCTCCCCGAACGAGTTCGTGCCGCCAGCCTGGTCCAGTCACTGATCGCCGGGCGTTCGAATCCGGACGACCAGCTGGCCGCGGTCAGCCTCGCCGCGAACGCCCGGCCTTCGGCGAAGCCCGATCCCGACACCATCGTCGATCTCGATGCCTACGACGGCGAGACCGATGCCACCGATCTTGCCGCGGGGGTCGAGCAGGCGCTTTCGCTGATCCCCGCCGACACCGCGAACCGCCTGCTGCTGATCTCCGATGGCAACGAGACCCGTGGATCGGTTCTCGAAGTCGCGGAGATCGCCCGAGCCAATCGCATTCCGATCGACGTCATTCCGATCCGCTACGCCTCCGACAACGAGGTGCTGGTCGACCAGGTCAAGGTCCCCAGCCGGGCCCGACTCGGTCAGACGGTCGACCTGAAGGTCTTTCTTCGTTCCCAGAAGGCGACCTCGGGATCCCTCACCGTGAGTCAGAACGGTGCCCCTCTGGTTCTGGATCCCGAACAGGGCTCGACCTCCGTGAACATCGAACTGCCCGCCGGTCCGACCGTCCTCAGTTTTCCGGTGAGTCTCGAACGCGGTGGAGCACACCAGTTCGAGGCCCAGTTCGAACCCGCGAATCCAGAATCGGACGGCCTGCTCGAGAACAACCGGGGAAACGGCGTCACCTTCGTGTCCGGGGAGGGTCGCATCCTGTTCGTGGAGGGTTCGCCCGGTGCGGCCACCTCGCTTCGAACCGCACTGCTCCAGGGTGGGATCCAGTCCGACCTGCTTCCCCCGGATGCGCTCGACCAGGGGACCGCACTGCTCAACGGCTACGACGCGATCATCCTCTGCAACCTCCCCCGATGGGCGGTCTCCAACACTGCCGACACCGCTCTGCATTCCTACGTCCACGATCTCGGTGGAGGTCTGATGATGGTGGGAGGCGACCAGTCCTTTGGAGCGGGGGGATGGATCGACTCGCAGACCGCTGAAGTACTTCCGGTTCGGCTCGATCCCCCGCAGCAGCGGCAGATGGTTCGTGGGGCCCTGGCCCTCATCATTCATTCCACCGAGATGCCCCGAGCCAACTACTGGGCGCAGCAGACCGCGATTGCCGCGATCGAGGCGCTGACCAGTCTCGATTACATCGGCATCATCACCTACAACTACAACGCGACCGGGAAGTCGATCAACGGTGCCAGCTGGGCGCTCCCCATGCAGGAGGCCGGCGACAAGGCCCGTGCGATCGCGGCGACGAAGTCGATGGTGGTGGGGGACATGCCGGATTTCAGTGCCTCCCTCGAGCTGGCCTACGAGGGGCTCGAGCCGCTGCGTGCCGGTCAGAAACACATGGTGATCATCTCCGATGGGGACCCTGCCGCACCCAGCAGCGCACTCTTGAACAAGTTCGTGGAAGCCAAGATCTCGATCACCACGATCATGTATGCCGGGCACGGAACCTACCTCCACCGGCAGGCGATGCGTGCGATCGCCGGAATGACCGGCGGTACGTTCTACAACGAGCCTCCGCCCTCCGATCTTCCGAAGATCTTCACCAAGGAGGCCACGGTCGTCTCCCGTTCCCTGATCAACGAAGGGACCTACGACCCGCAGGTCCGTTCATCCCTGTCCGGTCCGGTCAAGGGCATTGATTCGGTGCCACCGATCCGTGGCTTCGTCCTGACCGTGGACCGGGACGAAGGTCGCGCCCAGACCCCGATCGTGGTCCAGGGTGCCGAATCCCAGGATCCGCTGCTCGCCTACTGGAACTACGGACTCGGCAAGTCGCTGGCGTTCACCAGTGACCTTTCCGGCCGGTGGTGTGCGGACTGGATCGCCTGGGCCGGGTTTCAGCGGATGTGGGAACAGTCGGTTCGCTGGTTGATGCGGCCCGCATCGCCGGCCAACGTCCTGCTCCGGACCCGCATCGAGGGTGAGACCGCCATCGTCGAGGTCGATGCGACCAACGAGGATTCCGGGTTCATCAACTTCCTGCAGACCGACAGCCGCGTTCTCGATCCCGACGGAGTCGTTCAGCCTCTGGAACTGGAACAGGTCGGCCCCGGTCGGTATCGAGGCGAATTCCAGACCGGGGCGGCGGGCGCGTACCTGGTCAACGTGGGTTTTCCCACCGTCAGCGCCTCCGGTGAGGCTCAGCTGCGCAGCGTGCAGGGTGCGGTATCGCTGCCGTACTCCAAGGAGTTTCGATCGGTGCAGGACAACTCCGCACTCCTGCGGACGATCGCGGATCGAACCGGAGGTCGGGTCATCGAGCTTGATGCGAATCCGGAGTCGATCGATCTCTTCGAGAAGGCATCGATCGAGGTCCCCCTGGCACCTCGCCGGATCTGGGACCTCATCGCGATCATCGCGGTGGTGCTCTTCATCATCGACGTCGCGGTTCGGCGACTGACCATCGACAGTCGTGCCGCCCGGGCCGCGATGTCGCGCAGCATCGCCGCCTCGACCGGCGCGAGGAGTTCCGAGGCTTCGGTCTCCGCCTGGAAGCGGGCTCGGGCCCAGAGCCGCAGAGGACGTCGCCGTGACCGTTCCGATTCGTCTCCCGCACCGAGTGGGGGGAGCACCTCGGAGGCGACCCGCTCCGAGGGCTCGGCCACCTCGTTCGATGTCGATTCCGAACTCTCGGGGTCATCCGCCTCCGGCAGCGATTCGTCTCCCTCCCCATCAAGTCGGGCAGTCGATGCCCGGGAGTCCGAGGAGGCGGAGGAAGGGAGCCTGGCCAGGCTCAAGCGGGCGAAGCGACGTGCCCTTGATGGAGATCCACCCGAGTGACCGACCACCGCACCCTCATCACAGCCCTCCGGGGCGAGGATCCGGCCGCGGCCTGCACGGCATTCCGCCATGCGTTCTCCTCCTTGCGCACCGAGATCGGTCGAGTGCTGGTCGGCCAGGAGCAGGTGGTCGAGGAAGTGCTCCTCGCGCTCTTCGCGAACGGGCACGTTTTGCTCGAGGGCGTCCCCGGACTGGGGAAGACCCTGCTCATTCAGACCCTCTCGGAGGTGCTTGCCCTCGATTTCAAGCGGATTCAGTTCACTCCCGATCTCATGCCCGCCGACATCACCGGGACCAGCATCGTGATCGAGGATCCTGCCACCGGTCATCGCGACATCTCGTTCCGCAAGGGACCGATCTTCAGTCAGCTGGTGCTGGCCGACGAGATCAATCGGGCTTCGCCCAAGAGCCAGGCAGCATTGCTGGAGGCGATGCAGGAGCGATCGGTCACGGCCGGGGGCGAAACCCATGCGCTCGAGAGACCGTTCTTCGTCATGGCCACCCAGAACCCGATCGAGCAGGAGGGGACCTATCCGCTCCCCGAGGCCCAGCTTGACCGGTTCATCCTGAAGGTGCAGGTTCCCTACGCGCGGCGCGACGAGATGAACGAGATCCTGCGACGGACCACCTCCGGGGCCACGGCGACCCTCGACCGGGTGCTGGACGGGGCCTCGATCCTCGCGGCCCAGGCCCTCGCGAGGAAGATCGTGCTTGCGCCGCTGGTCAAGGACTACATCGTCCGTCTGGTGCTGGCCACCCAGCCAGGGAGCGGGTACGAACCAATGGACCTCTCCCGTCTGATCGCCATTGGCGGCTCACCTCGTGCCGCCCAGGCGCTGGTCATGACCGCGAAGGTCCTGGCGATGATCGACGGGCGCTACCACGCCTCGGTTGAAGACGTCATCCGCGTGGCACCTGCGGTACTTCGTCATCGCCTGGTGCGCACCTTCGAGGCGGAGACCGATGGTCGCTCGGTCGACCAGATCGTCGGCCAGCTGCTCGAGGCTCTGCCGGTGGATGATGACCGTCCGGACTCGCTCCGCCTGGTTCCCGAAGCGCTCCGTGGAACGGGAGGTGTTTCATGAGCGGTTTCGCACCCGACCCTCCGCGGGTGGTCCGACCGACGCGGGTCGATGATCTCATCGATTCCCGCCTGATGGCCCGGCTGCAGCGCCTTGACGTGGTCAGCCGGAAGATCTTCTCCGGGCGCATTCAGGGGGAACGACGCTCGCGGCGAAGGGGGATCAGTGTCGAGTTCGCGGATTTCCGTCCCTACGTGCACGGAGATGACCTCCGATTCGTCGACTGGAACATCTACGGCCGACTCGACCGTTTGTTCATGAAGATCTTCCTCGAGGAGGAGGACCTGTCGCTGGTGATCGCGCTCGATACCAGTGCGTCCATGGACTGGGGCACCCCCAACAAGTTCGAATACGCACGTCGCCTCGCGATGGCCCTCGGGTACATCGGACTCAGCAACCAGAACCGGGTGTCACTCTGTGCCTTCGGTGAGGCGGGGGGTCTGCAGCGCCTTACCAACCTGCGCGGGCGACGAAGGACGCGCGAGATGGGTGAGTGGCTGCTGGGACTGGAACCCGGCGGGAGTGGTACCTTCGACGAGGCGATGAAGACGCTCGCACTCTCCCGGATGGGGCGGGGCGTGATGATCGTCCTCTCCGACTACATGTTCAAGGCGGGCTACGAGACCGGACTCCGAATGGTCGCGGGGCGCGGTTTCGACCTCTTCGCCGCCCAGGTCCTCTCCCCGGAGGAGCTGGACCCCGGTGCCCAGGGAATGGCCGGCGACCTCCGTCTGGTCGATCTCGAGGACCAGACCGAGACCGAGGTGACCGTCAGCCAGAAACTGCTTCGTGCCTACAAGGAGCGACTCAACCGCTACTGCGGTGATCTTCGGGAGTACTGCATTCGTCGGGACATCACCCACATGCTGGTGAACACCTCGACCGACCTCGATGTCCTGCTCATCGAGTACTTCAGGCGGCGAGGGCTGCTGCGTTGAGCTGGCTCACTCCACTGACCGGTCTGCTGGTCGCGGCGTTCGCGGTTCCGCCGCTGCTGCTGCTCTACTTCCTGAAGTTGCGTCGGGGCCAACGGGATATTCCGAGCACCCTGCTCTGGACGCGTTCCGTCGAGGATGTCCGTGCCAACGCCCCCTTTCAACGCATTCGCTACAGCCTGCTGCTGCTGCTGCAACTGATCATCCTGATCCTCCTGGTGCTCGCCCTCGCGCAGCCCCAGCTCGAGGGATCAGGGTCCGCCAGCGGACGAACGGTCATCGCCATCGATCGATCGGGATCGATGAACGCCACGGACTCCCCCGATGGTCGCTCGCGTCTGGAACTCGCCAAGGAGGCTGCGATCGAACGGGTCGAGTCCCTTCACGGGGGCGGGCTCTTCTCCGGTGGTTCCGAGGAGATCATGGTCATCGCCTTTTCCGAGGGTGCGGAAGTCATCGCACCGTTCACCGATTCCCGGCAGCAGGCGATTTCCGCCATCCGGGCGATCGAGCCGACCGACACCACGACCTCGATCGAGAAGGTGATCGACCTGGCCAGAGTGTTCACCACCTCGACCGATCCGGAGTCCCTGGGTTCGAGTGAGAGCCTGCAGGAGCCTGCCACGCTCGAGCTCTTTTCCGACGGCCGCATCTCCGATCTGGATGAGATCGCCCTGCGAACCGGCGAGCTGGTCCGCTACACGGTGCTGGGTTCCAGCAGCGCACCCAACGTGGGCATCACCCAGATCGCCGCGGAGCGTCCCTGGAATCGGCCGACGATGATGCAGGTGTTCGTGGTGATCGACAACCACGGACCGGAACCCGTCGAACTCGATGTCGAGCTTCGTGTGGACGGTTCTGCCCGAGCGGTCACTCCGCGGCCGATCACCATTCCTCCTCGTCAGGAATCCACCGTGGGTGGTGCGCTCCTGCCCGGTCGGGAGCAGGTGGCATTCGTTCCCTTCGAGCAACCGCGGGGAGCTCAGATCGAAGTGCGACTGCTTCACGATGATCAGTTGTCCGGCGACAACCGGGCCCGGCTGGTCGTTCCGCCACCGCGTGCACTCAACGTCGGACTGGTGGGCGAGGACCCGTTCGTGATCCAGAGCTTGCTCGAGGGGATGCCGCTGGAGTCCCTGGAGGTTCTCGATCCTGAGTCCTACCTGGCCCTGGTCGACGAGGATGCACTTCCCTGGGACGTGGTGGTCTTCGACGGATGGACTCCCGAGCAGATCCCCCGCGGTCAGTTCCTGGTCCTGGGGAGCCTGGAGGGAATCGAGGAGCTCTCCCCGTTCGACACCACCGAGCGGGTGTTCGTTCGTTCATCCGAAGACGACCATCCGGTCTTCCGCTTCGTGAACCTCGATGATCTCTTCATCTGGAAGATGTCCAAGGTGGTGGTGGCGGGTGATGTCGAGGTCCTGGCGGAATCACAGGAGGGACCGGTGATCGCCTTGGTCGAGCGTCCCGGCACCCAGATTCTCTGGCTCGCCTTCGATGTACTGGATTCCACCTGGTGGCATCAGAGGAGTTTCGCCAACTTCGTCCCCAATGCGATCGAGTTCCTCGCTTCCAGCGGTGGTTCCCTGGTGCAGAAGGCACTCCTCCCGGGTGAAGTCATCTCGATGGCTCTGCCCGCGGGTGCCCGTTCCCTGCAGGTGAAACAGCCCGACGAGTCGGTGGTGGAGGGGTTTCTCGGGGTTGACGGGCGATTCAGCTGGGGTCCGGTCCTGCGTGCCGGCATCTACGAGGTTTCGTGGCTGCCTCCCGGTGAGGACGAACGTGCACGGGTTCCGGTCGCGGTCAATCTTCTGGATTCCCGTGAGGGTCGACTTGACGCGGTGGAGCAGCTCGAACTCAGCGTGGACCGCATCAGCGGGACCCGTCGAACCAGCTCGGCACTGGTCGCCATCTGGCCCTGGCTTCTGGTGGCAGGATTGGTGATGCTGGTGCTCGAGTGGTACGTCTACCACCGACGTTCGCTCTGACCGATTTCGGTTGACCGAAGCGTCTCAGGCGGATCCGTCACCGGCCAGGGTGTTCTCGTCGATCCCGAGGAACTCGTGCATGTGCCGGTCGTAGGTGTCCTGATCCTCTTCGCGGGAGAGATCAAGTCGCAGCTCGTTGATGACCTTGGTGCCCTGTCCGATCCACTCCGTCCAGGTCTCGTGTCTGATGTTGTCCTTGATCCACTCCCCGACCGGTCCCTTGAAGGGTCGATGCTCCATCTTGGTTCCCGCCTTGCCGGTCCGCCCGCAGATGAACGCCCCGCTTTCTCGCAGCCGCTCGGATGCTTCTTCCACCTCGGCACTGAGTGACGGGGGTTCCTTTCCGATCGACCTGAGGGTTTCGGCGATCGCATCCCGGGGCATGAGATCCCCCTTGGAGGCGGCCACCTCGTAGCCCTTCTCCAGGACCTCGACCGCCTTGTCCTCCCAGCCGGCCTTGACCATTTCCTGACCGCAGAGCTGCCAGGCCTTCGACATCTCCGGATTGAGTCTGGTGCATTCCTCGAACGCCTTCGCCGCTTCCGCGTGGCGGTTCATCTGAGCGTAGGCGTTGCCCAGTGAGAAATGAGCCATTTCATTCTCCGGATCGGCCTTGGCCATGTGCTCGAATCGCTCGATCCGCTGTTCCAGATCCGTGGGTGCATCGCTCATCGGGGTGTACTCCTGTGGTGGTCCTGCATGATATGCCACGTTTCGGTCCCCGTGTGGCTCCGGAAGCAGGTACTCTCCTCATCATGAGGACCGAACTCGCACCGCTCAAGACCGATCTCTGCGGCGTCACCCTGGCTTCCCCCATCGTCCTGGCGGCCGGGACCTGCGGGTACGTCGATGAGATCTCGGTCGCTCTGGACCTGCGCCGGATCGGTGCGGTCACCACGAAGTCGATCACCCCCGAGCCGCGGGAAGGCAATACACCGATGCGGGTCCTCGACGTGAAGGCCGGCATGATCAACGCGGTCGGACTGGCCAACATGGGGATCGAGGCCTTCATGCGCGAGAAGGTGCCGGTGATCGAGCGCACCCCGACGGTCGTGATCGGCTCGATCGCGGGATTCAGCGTGGAAGACTATGTCACCGTCGCCTCGCGGTTCCAGACCATCGATGCGATGCCGATCGTCGAAATGAACGTCTCCTGCCCCAACTGCCGCGACGGGCGGTTGGCGACTGCCAGTCCCGAGATTCTCGCCGAGCACGTTCGCGCCGTACGTTCCGTTCTCGTGGACAAGAAACTCTTCGTCAAGCTTCCCCCCCGCACCGACCTGTTGGTTCCCCTCGCCGCCGCCGCGGGGGAGGCGGGGGCCGACGGGATCACGATGGTCAACACCCTCGAGGTGCTCTCCATCGACATCCGTACCCGGCGAAGCGTTCTGGGCCGTCCGCGAAAGGGAATGAGTGGTCCTGCCATTCACCACCTCGCGGTCCGGCTGGTGCATGACGTGTACCGTGGGGTCACGGAGGAGGCGGGGGTGCCGATCATCGGTCTGGGTGGAGTCCTGGACTGGAAGGATGCCGCGGAAATGATCCTGGCGGGGGCGACCGCGGTGGGGGTTGGCACCGGGCTCTTCGTCGATCCCGCATCGCCGCGCAGAATGTCCCGAGGGCTCGCCAAGTGGATGCATTCCCAGGGGTGCGATTCCCTGAGTCAGCTGGTCGGGGCACACGAGGACACCTGATGATCGATGACGCCGAACGATCTCGCTTCGACTCGATCACCGCCGAGCAGGTGGAGCTGCTGCCCTACACGATCCAGCTGCTCCTGCAGGAGACCCCGCTCCTGGTCGAGGACCGCCCGTCCGACCAGCTCCTCGAGGAGCTGGGGATGAGTGCGAGTCAGGCATCCGAGTTGTGCGGAGTCTACTGCGGCTTCGGGCTCACGAATCGGTCGGTCGAGGACTCGATGACCGAACCGGAGACGATCACGATCTTCCGCGAGGGGATTCTCGCCCTGGTGTCCGAGCGTGCAGGGTCCGACGAATCGATCGATGATCTGCTGGCCCGCGAGATTCGCGTCACCATACTTCACGAGATCGGCCACCACTTCGGGCTCGACGAGGATGACCTCGACGCGCTCGGATACGCATGAACCGGTTCGATCAGGGGAGGCTCACTTGGAGAGCGCGGTCTTGAGCTCTTCCGCGATGTACATGATCCGCTGGCAGCCCACGCATTGAACCAGACTCTCGCTGTTGTTGGTCAGGAGCACGACGGTGTTGAAGGGCAGTTCCACGTTGCATGCCCCGCACACGTACTCGCGATGTCGGCGATTGACTTCGCGGATCTCGGCCATGGTGTCGCCGTCGTTGAGATCGGCACTGTGGTTGAAGACATCGAGCGCACGGTCGGGCAGCATGGAGGCGGCAACGTCCCGTTCCTGCTCGAGTTCCGCAAGGCGGTCACCGACATCCTGGGTCCGTTCCTCGAGATCCTCTTCCGCCTTCTTTCTCAGGGTCTCCCGCTCGTTCCGCTTCTCCTGGATCGCGTCCGCGTCGGCTCGAAGCTGTTCGATCTGCTCCATCGCATTGAGCGCCTGGGTGTCGAGCTCGTCGACCTTCTCCTTGAGGGACTTCATCTCCTCCTGAACCGCGGAGTACTGCTTGCTGGTGGTGCAGGCGTTGAGTTCGTCACGGAGCTTGTCGACCCGCGCCTGGATCGTGTCGCGTTCGTTCTCGAGATTTCCCAGCGACGCTTCCGACTGCCGGAGCTTCAGCTCCGCTTCATCGTGAAGGGTGGTGAGCTCACCGAGCTGGCGCACCTGGGCGTTGAGGTAACGCTGGGAATTGTCGACTCGGGTGCGAAGGCCCCTGACCTGGCTGTCGACTCGATAAAGCGTTTGCAACTGATCGATCAATCCCATTCTCATCTCCAGAAAGGGGTAAGAAATTGATCCTAGCAGAGCCCACGACTCTTTTGGTTCCCCTTCATCATTCTTTTCCCATCTGGGTGGGACTCAACCGAGGAGGCACCAGGCGAGTGGGGCGCTGAGCAACAAGCTGTCGAGCGTGTCGACGATCCCCCCGAGCCCCGGGAGCATTCCACCGGAATCCTTGATCCGGGCGTCCCGTTTCATCGCGCTGGCCACAAGGTCCCCAAATAAGCCGGTCCAGGCGGCGAAGAAGCCGAACAGCACTCCCTGGGCGATCGAGATCGTATGGGCATCGTCGGTGAGATTCGCCGTTGCGGCGGCCATCACGCCTCCCGTGACCGTCGCAAAGACGATCCCGCCGATAAGGCCTTCCCAGGTCTTCTTCGGACTCAGCCACGGAATCAGGCGGGTGCGCCCGATCGAACAGCCGACCGTGTACGCGCCGATATCCGCCATTTTCACCGTGAGGATCGCCCCCATGATCACCCATGCACCGACTTCCTGTCGGAGCATCAGCCAGAACCCCATCAGGCCACCGGCATAGATGACCGCGAACAGGGTTCCGGTCACCTCCATGAGGATTCCCTGGGTTCTTCGACCTCCACAGGCATCGATGAACGACAGAGCGACCACCACGGCGAGCGTCAGCATTGGCAGCTGCTGCAGGAGGGTGGAGTCGCTCGATGCGGGATCCACCGACCACCACATGGTGAAGCAGAGCGCGCTGGAACCCACCACTGCGACCCATCCGGAAGCACGGTTGCCCAGTCGGCGCAGGATCACCGTCACTTCCAGGGCGAGCAGGGGAACCGCGAGCAGGCAGGCCGCAATCAGCAGAAGCAGACCCCTGGCCAGGGGCGATTCCGCTCCCGTGAACCGCTGATCGCAGGTCGCCAGCAGTATCAGGAAGATGACGAGCAGGCTGCCGGTGATGAGTCTGTACTTGAGCACGATGTTCCGAATCAGGAGTAGGTTGCAATGGAGGGATCGACATCCCTCGCCCAGCGATCGATCCCACCCGCCATCGAACGCACCGACTCGAAGCCGGCTTCACGAAGTGCGGCGACCACGCCCAGGGAGCGAACACCGAAATGGCAGTAGACGATGAGTTCCGAGTACTCATCCTCCTTCTGGAAGAGGGTCTCGAGATTCGCGGAGAGGGCCTCGTGTTGGATGTGGAGGGAGTCGTCGATCCTGGCGATCTCACGTTCCCCATCGGTTCGGCAGTCGATCAGGAGGATGTTCTCTCCGGCGTCGATCCGATCGCTCACGTCCAGAGGCGTGCATTCCCAGTCCGGGTTGATTCGTCCCTGGTCATTCATCACGGTGGCTGCTCCACTCCAGTGCCACCGACCCATCCCCCGGGGGTTGCGGTCCGAGTGGGTGGCAACAGTTGAAAACCACTCGGGGAGGGAGTCAGGACGATGACCGTCCAGGGAGGATTCAGGCAGGCGCGTACCGGAACGATCACGATGTTGCCGGCGGCGATGAGTGGTGCAAGGGAGGCGTTGATCGCTTCATCCCCGGCGTTTACCCGGATGTCGATGGCTCCGGAAGTGGTCGGCCAGTGCATCGATGCCCGGTCCAGTGCCTCGACCACCGGTTCCGCGGAACCGTAGGAGGGGCGGGCCTCGACCTGCCCCTGATCGATGACGATGCGCTCGATGGGCCAGGAACGTCGATCGATGGGTACGACCTCACCCTGTGGGTCGACGGTCCGGATGGCCCCTCGGGGTGCGGGCTCAAGTGCGGTCAGGGGGGGCGATGCTTCCAGCAGACCGTCGTGGTCGTTCAGCGGGCCGTGGCAGCCGACCAGGGTGGCCGCAACGCCCACGAGGAGGATCGGGATGGAGACGGTGGATCCGTGCATCTGCGGACATGGTAGTCAATCAGGGCTCGCCCATCCTTCTTGATCACCGGGGACCCGTTAAACTCGTTTCCCGGCACGCCATCCCTGTTCCGATCCGGATCTTCTTCATGAGCACCCTCCAAAGAACGCATTCGCCCGTCGTCCGGGTGGTCCACGGCCTGGTCGCCTCTCTCAGCCTGCTGCTGGTCGGCTGCGAATCAATGCTCAAGCTGGATGAGATTCCCCCGGAATTCCCCGCGCACGACTCGGTGGAGGTCTCCAATCGGTTCGGAGGCACGCACTATCGAACGATCGTCCGCGGGCGAATCTGGTACCAGACCTTCGAGAGCGAACTGCTGGTGCTGGACACTCATGACGGATCGCTGATCACCCGAATCGAGCCTTACCCGTTCGGTACGCACGGCGCACTCGTGGACATGTTGATTCACGAGGATCGGCTGTACCTCGTGTGCGAGGGTGACGCGGTGATCGAATTCGATCTCACCGATCAGCGCCTCCCCGTGCAGCGTCAGATCCGCCCCAGTCGGGAACTCGGACTCCGGCCGCAGCATGTGTCGGTGGTCGATGGCGAGGTATGGATCTCGGGCCTGGGTGGCGCGGTCACCTGGGACAGCAGCGAGCCGCCCGCGGACCTTGGATTCCCTGCGAACGAGCCGGTCGGGCGCGTGGTACCCAGCGCGTACGGTCCGGTCGCACCGATCGGACGCCGGGTGCACAGCGTGCTCGACGGCCGCTACGTCGGAGCCGCCTCCCGACTCGAGGAGATGCCGGTTGATTCCGGACTCTCCGGTGGCTTGATGTTCGTCCTGCAGGGAACCAACGGTGCCAGTGTCGGCATCATGGACTCCGACGTGCGCGAACGATCGGGCTTCGTGATG
>JAYZFJ010000046.1:0-48822 GCA_036336805.1 Planctomycetota bacterium | reverse complement strand
AATGGGCAAGGGCAAGGCGGACGTCGACTACTGGGCAGCTCGCGTGAAGCCCGGAACCATGCTCTACGAGATCTCCGGCGTCACCGAGGATCTTGCCAAGGAGGCCCTGGCCCGTGTCGCCCAGAAGATGCCCGTGAAATGCCGTTTCGTAGGAAAGCGCCTGTCGGTCTAAGACCTGCCAGCACCCCAGCCACATGGAGCTGATTACATGAAGTCCAGCGAAGTACACAATTTCAACGACGAGGAGATCAGCCTCGAGATCGAACGGCTCACGAAGCGACAGTTCGAACTTCGTTGTCAGAAGGTCACCGACAAGATTGAAGATACGTCCCAGTTCAAGAAGGTACGTCGAGACATTGCCCGACTGCACACCGAGCGAAGGGCTCGTGAGATGGCGAAGGCAGCAGACAGTGAGGTCACCGCGTGAAGATCAAGACGGTTGAAATTTCGGAGAATGCACTTCGCAAGAGCGGTGTGGTCGAAAGCGACAAGCGGGACAAGACCCGGACCGTCGTCATCAACTACCTCTCGAAGCACCCCAAGTACGGGAAGTACATCCGTCGACGAACGGTCCTCCACGTCCACGATGAGGAGAACGTCTCCCGCACCGGAGACCGCGTCGAGATCGCGGAGTGCCGTCCGATTTCCAAGACCAAGTCGTGGGCGATCACCAAGGTCGTCGAGCGATCCCAGGCCGGCACCGAAGCCGGTTGACAGAGCGAATCACCCCAGAGATCAGGAAGCAATTCAGTCATGATCCAGAAAGAATCACGCCTTGAAGTGGCAGACAACAGTGGAGCGAAGATCGCCCAGGTGATCGGTGTGCTCGGCCGGAGCACGGCTCGTGGTCGCTACTCCCGTCCCTCCATGGGGGTCGGTGACAAGGTCGTCTGCACGGTCAAGAAGTGCCTGCCGAACTCGGACATCAAGAACGGCGACAAGGTTCGAGCGGTCATCGTCAGGACCAAGTACCCGACCCGTCGGCCCGACGGCTCCTACGTTCGATTCGATTCGAATGCCTGCGTCATTCTCGGCGAGGACGGCAACCCCAAGGGCACCCGAATCTTCGGTGCGGTCGCTCGAGAGCTCCGCGAGAAGAACTACATGAAGATCGTTTCACTCGCTTCGGAGGTGGTTTGAGATGGCACGGCACATCAAGCTAGGCGACAGCGTCATCGTGACTGCGGGCAACGACAAGGGAACGGTCGGAGAGGTCATCTCCGTCAATCCCAAGCACGACACCTGCATCGTCAAGGGAGTCAACGTGCGGACCAAGCACATGAAGCCCACGCAGCAGAATCAGCAGGGCGGCATCATCAAGACCGAGATGCCCGTCCACATCAGCAACGTGAGTCCCTGCGTCGACGGAAAGCCCAGCCGGGTCCGTTTCGAGGTGGGCGAGGATGGAAGCAAGCGCCGGATCGCGGCGCGGGATGGTTCAGAGCTCCACGTGCTTCGTGGTGCGGGATCGAGCAAGAACTAGGACCTGAGAAGCAGGTACCCCGGCCCACCGGCCGGGCATGATTCGGAGTAACAGGAAATGGTCACCCAGGCGACCACATCACGATTGAAGCAGAAGTACCTCGACGAGGTTGCGCCCAAGGTCCGCGACAAGTTCGGACTGACCAACGTCAATGCGCAACCCGTTCTGGAGAAGATCATCCTGACGGTGGGTGTCGGCAAGGTTCTCGAGAACCAGAAGCTGAAGCCCGACGTCCGCGACACGGTGATCTCGACCCTCAGCACCATCAGTGGCCAGAAGCCTCTGATGGTCCCGGCGAAGAAGTCGGTCTCGAACTTCAAGGTTCGAGAAGGCGCCCCCTCCGCGTTCATGGTCACCATGCGGCGCGAGCGGATGTGGAACTTCCTCGACCGGCTCATCAACCTTGCCACCCCCCGAATCAAGGACTTCCGCGGGCTCAGCCGCAAGTCGTTCGACAAGGGCGGCAACTACGGGATGGGGCTCACCGAGCAGGCGGTCTGGCCGGAGATCAACATGGCCACCGTCACCTTCAACCATGGAATGAACATCAACCTCGTGATCGGCAACAGCAACCCTGAGATGAGCCTCTTCATGCTCGAAGAGCTCGGGATGCCGTTCACCAACCAGAATTCAAATCGCTGAGACAGCGAACACTTCGTGACAACGAGATCAGGAAACCAATCATGGCCAGCAAGCGAACCTTTGCAAAGATGAAGCGCGAACCGAAGTTCTCCACGCGGCGGCAGAACCGATGCGAGATCACCGGCCGCAAGCGCGGGATCTACCGTAAGTTCAGAGTGAGCAGGATCATGCTCCGGGAGCTGGCGCTCCAGGGGATGGTTCCCGGCATGCGCAAGGCCAGTTGGTGATCGGATTCCGCCACTTTCGGCGAGGAGCTTGAACAGATGTCAATGAACGACCTTACTTCGGACATGCTCACCCGCATTCGCAATGCGGTGCGCAACAAGGCTAAGCAGGTGACCGTGATCAGCAACAAGCTGAACCGCGGCGTGGCTGGAGTCCTCGAGAACGAGGGCTACATCAACGGCTTCGAGTGCGTTGATGACGGTCGGCAGGGTCTCATCCGAATCGACTTGAAGTACGGATCACGCGGCGAACGGCTGATCAATTCGGTCGACCGCGTGTCCAAGGGCGGCTGCCGTGTCTACCGGCCGGTCGACGATCTCCCGAGGCCCCTCCAGGGACTGGGAATCGCGATCGTCAGTACGAGCAAGGGAGTCATGAGTGATCGCCGATGCCGCGAGGAGCGGATCGGCGGAGAAGTTGTCGCAACGATCTGCTGATCGAGGATCAATCAAGCGCACGCCTCCATCAGGGAGTGGCGCCAACAACCAAGGAATGAACGATGTCCCGCATCGGTAAGAAATCAATTCCCGTCCCCTCCGGAGTCAAGGTCTCGGTCCAGCCGGGTGCCTCTTCGCTCCAGATCGAGGGTGCCAAGGGTTCGCTCTCCCTCTCTCACCGGCCGGAGATTGCCGTCGAGTGGAACGAGGACGAGAAGTCCATCTCCTGCAGGCTCGCCGACGGCGTCGAGCTCAACGGCTCCAGCAAGGCGTTCTGGGGACTCACTCGTTCGCTGATCAACAACATGGTCGAAGGCGTGACCAACGGGTACACCAAGAAGCTGGAGATCGTGGGTGCCGGCTACAACGCGAAGGTTCAGGGCCGCAAGCTCGTTCTCAAGCTCGGTTACGCCAACGAACTGGTCTACGAGATTCCTCAGGGAATCGAGGTCAGCTCCGAGCGTGAGATCGTCACGGTGACCGGCATCGACAAGCAGCTGGTCGGTGAATTCTCCGGCAAGATCCGCAAGTCGCAGGATCCCGAGCCCTACAACGGCAAGGGCGTCCGCTATCTCGGCGAACAGATCATCAGGAAGCAAGGCAAGGCATTCGGTTCCTGATCGGGCGACTGATTCGAACCACGAGGAAACTCATCATGGACAAGACTCAACTCAGAACCACCAGGCGCAACCGTCGCAAGCGTGGAATCCGCAAGCAGATCATGGGTACCGCCAGCCGGCCGCGTCTCACGGTCTATCGTTCACTGAATCACATCTACGCCCAGGTCATCGACGACCTCAAGGGCCACACCCTCGCCGCGGCTTCCTCCAGCGAATCCGGGCACGAGGGATCTACTGGAAATGTCGAGGGCGCCAAGGCCGTCGGCATGCGAATCGCCGAACGTGCCACCAAGGCGGGAATCGGCGACATCGTTTTCGATCGAAATGGTTTTCTCTACCACGGACGCGTGAAGGCTCTGGCCGACGCGGCTCGCGAGGGTGGACTCAAGTTCTGACCCGAAACGGGCTAGACGGGACTGACACATGGCAGAAATGGTCGACGAATCAACTTCTCTCGAGTCCACAACCGTGGGCATCTTCCGCACTGCGGCGACGGTCAAGGGTGGCCGACGCTTCAGCTTCGGTGCACTGGTGGTCCTGGGTGACCGTCACGGTACGGTGGGCATCGGGTATGGCAAGGCCAATCAGGTGCCGATGGCGATCGAGAAGGCTCAGAAGGATGCCAAGAAGCACCTCTCCCAGTACGAACTCCAGGGCAAGACGATCACTCACCAGGTCGAAGGGCGCTTCGGTGCCTGTCGGGTGCGTCTGGTCCCCGCTTCGCCCGGTACCGGTGTCATCGCCGGTGCCTCGGTGCGTGCGGTTCTCGAACTCGTCGGCATCCAGGACTGTCTGACCAAGTCGTTCGGCTCGACCAACAGCAAGAACCTGGTCAAGGCCACCCTGGACGCCCTGAGTCGCACCCGGACCCGCCAGCAGATCGCCGAATTGCGTGGAGTCGAACTCGAACCGACCTCGGTCGAAGAAGCCATCGAGCGCGGCAGCCGCTTCATGCCCGTCGCCAGCTCCGCGGAGAAGGCCCAGGCCCCGGTCAACACCGTGGGTGAGGAACGTCGAGGCGGACGCCGCGGTGGTGGTGGACGTCGAGGCGGTTCCGGTGGTGGCGGCCGACGTGGGGGAGCTCCCGCGGGCGATGCCGCACCGGCCGCCGCACCGGCGGCAGACGCCGCTCCCGCGGCGGCACCCGAGGCCCCGGCGCCTGCCGAGGCTCCCAAGGAAGACACCGGTGGTGGAGACGCCACCACCTGACTGAGTTTGTCTCGTCCGGAAACCGCTTTCCGGACGATTCAAGAGGACTAATCCGGTTCCACCTGTTCCCGGAACCATTCACGAAGCCCCAAGGGGTGGAGTACAGCAGCCATGATGATCCATGAGATCACAGAGAAGGTCGGACGATACAAGGCGCGCAAGCGCATTGGTCGTGGCGAAGGCAGTGGACACGGCGGAACTGCCGGTCGAGGTCACAAGGGTGCGGGTTCCCGCGCCGGTCACTCTCGACGCGCCAGTTACGAGGGTGGTCAGCTGCCCTGGTTCCAGAGGTTCCCCAAGCGGGGCTTCTCCAACGCCGCATTCACCAAGCGCTACCACGTCATCAACCTCAAGATGCTCGAGGAGCGATTCGAAGATGGCGCCGAGATCAATCTCGAGGTACTGGCCTCGAAGCGATTGGTCCGTGACACCAACCTCCCTCTCAAGGTTCTCGGCGAAGGTGAGCTGACCAAGAAGTTCTCAGTCACCGCCGCCAAGTTCTCAGCGAGCGCACGAACGAAGATCGAAGGCGCTGGTGGCTCCACCTCGGATGCCGCCGGTGCAAAGTCAACCAAGGATTGAGCAGACACCCCTGATGCTTCAGGCATTTCTCAACATCTTCAGGATCCCGGATCTCCGGAACAAGGTCCTCTTCACGTTCTCGATGCTGGTCATCTACCGGGTCGGATTCTGGATCCCCCTGGTTGGTGTGGACCAGACCCAGCTCGCGGAAACCGCTCGCAAGGCGCTTGAGCCGGAAAACTCCGATGCCGCGATGTCCGGTTTCGCGAGGATCGCTCAGTTCGCATCGATCTTCTCCGGTGGTTCACTGAGCCAGTCGACGATCTTCGGTTTGGGCATCATGCCCTACATCACCGCGTCGATCATCTTCCAGCTGCTCCAGTCGGTCCTTCCCCAGCTCCAGGAGCTCAAGAAGGAAGGCGCCAGCGGACAGCAGAAGATCACCGAGTGGACCCGCTACACCACGGTCGGTCTGTGCCTGATCCAGGGATTCATGTGGCTCTGGTACCTCCGAACCGAGAATCTGGTCCAGCCGCAGTTCACGACGGGGATCAATTTCGCGATCTTCATGGTCGCCGGCCTCACGGCCCTCACCGCCGGCAGCATCTTCCTGATGTGGCTCGGTGAGCAGATCGACAAGTACGGCATCGGGAACGGGGTCTCCCTCATCCTGACCGCCGGCATCCTCGCGCAGATGCCCAATGCGATCGGCTGGGTCTATTCGAACTTCGATCCCTCCCAGCAGGGGGAGTCGGGTGGCATCGGCATGCTGGCCCTGATCTGCCTGATCCTCGGCTTCATCGGGGTCACCGCGGGGGCGATCGTCATCACCGTCGCCCAGCGGCGGATCCCGATCCAGCAGGCCAAGCACACCCGTGGACGGCGGGTCTTCGGAGGCCAGCGGCACTACCTCCCACTCCGGGTCAACCACGCCGGGGTCATGCCCATCATCTTCGCCAGCTCGCTGATGATCTTCCCCTCGGCATTCTTCGGCTTCCTCTCGACGAGGGCCAGCCAGGGAGACAGCTGGGGCTGGTGGGTGTCCTTCACCGGGTTCATGAGTTCCAACATCCAGATCGGGAACTACCTCTACGTCCTGGTCGAGATTCTGCTCATCTACTTCTTCAGCTACTTCTGGACCACGGTCCAGTTCAGTCCGGACGACATGGCCAAGCAGTTGAAGGACCACGGTTCCTTCATTCCCGGTCTGCGTCCCGGACCGCGTACTGCGGAGTACCTCGAGACGGTCATGGAACGCGTCACCTTCGTTGGAGCCGGATTCCTCGCGATCATCGCGGTGATTCCCTCGATCGTGGCCGACCAGTTCCAGATTCCCTTCATGGTCTCGCAGTTCCTCGGTGGTACCGGTCTGCTCATCGTGGTCAGCGTGTGTTTGGACCTGATCCAGAGGATCGAGGCGAACCTGCTGATGAGAAACTATTCCGGCTTCCTTTCCGGTGACGATCCCAAGGGCCCCCGAATCAGGAGTGCCCGCAACTGACCCGGGTGGATATCCAGCCATGACACAGAACTTCATCAACCACATCATCAGCTCGGATCAGGTCGGCATGCGCCCTGGCCGCGCGTGCCGTTCGAACGCGATCGGCTGGGAGGTCGCTCATGGGTAAGGAAGAGAAGATCACCATGGAGGCCGAGGTCGTCGAGGCCCTTCCGAACGCCCAGTTCCGCGTTCGCCTGCCGAACGATCATGAGATCCTTGCCTACATCAGTGGCAAGATGAAGACCGCGCGCATTCGAACGGTCCCCGGCGACACGGTGACCGTGGAGATCAGCCCCTACGACATGACCAAGGGACGGATCATCTATCGAGGGCCCATGCCTCGACGCGACCGTGGACCGGAGGCTCCGGAAGCGGAGGCGGGTGCCGAGGCAGCGGCTCCCGGGCAGGGGGACGCACCCCAGGAGAGCCCGCCACCGCAGGCGTGAGTCGGATGAATCAGTAAGTAAACAGGACACCGTTTCAGAACAAGCCGAGAATCGGCCAACCAACAAGGACCAAGGACATGAAGGTTCGAAGCAGCATCAAACGCAGGACCAAGGATTGCCAGATTGTGATTCGCAAGGGCAAGCGTTACGTGATCAACAAGAAGAACCCGAGGCTCAAGGCCCGTCAGGGTTGAGCAGGTCTATCGAGTACTAACGGAGCTACAGAATGCCTCGTATCGCCGGCGTCGACATCCCAGAAAACAAGAAGATCCTCTACTCGCTGCAGTACATCTACGGCATCGGTCACAAGACCGCCGAGACGATCCTGGAGAAGACCGCGATCGATCCCGATCGTCGGGCCCGCGAGCTCACCGACGAGGAGGTCGCCTCCATCGCGGTCGAGATCGACTCGAACCACGTGGTCGAGGGTTCTCTTCGCCGTCAGCTGCAGCAGGACATCCAGCGTCTGAAGGACATTCGATGCTGGCGTGGAGACCGCCACCGCAGGGGCCTGCCCGTTCGCGGTCAGCGTACCCGCTGCAACGCACGAACCAGGAAGGGTCGCAAGAAGACCGTCGCCGGCAAGAAGGGCGTCAAGGGTTGATCCGGGTGATCGACTTCCGACAAGGAAACTGAACCATGGCCACAAAGAAGAAGATTCGCAAGAACATCATCAAGGGCATCGTCCACATCAAGGCGACGTTCAACAACACGATGGTGACCATCACCGACCCCAACGGCGAGACCCTCTGCTGGGATTCCGCCGGAACCGTCGGGTTCAAGGGTTCGCGCAAGTCCACGCCCTTCGCCGCCACCCGCGCGAGCGAGCGCTGCGTCAACAAGGCCAAGCGCATGGGCATGCGCGAGGTCGAGGTCCACGTCCGTGGCCCGGGTCCGGGTCGGGAGTCGGCGATCACCGCCCTTCAGGCCAACGGCCTCAAGGTTCTCGCCATCGAGGATCACACCGGCATTCCCCACAACGGGTGCCGACCCCGCAAGCGTCGTCGAGTCTGACGTCGCACGTTCGAGTTTCGCCCTCACTGCAGTGTTCGGAGGGCTTCGTCATCGGGCACACAGAAGGCTCTTTCTCCCGCATCGGCAGGCGGGGGCATGCAAGACCGTGAAGTGCTCGATCCCACCGTTTCTTTCGGTACTGCCGAACCCCAGGAGTTTTGATCATGCACGTACGATGGAGAGGACTCGAGCTTCCCGCGCGAGTCGAGAATGACAGGGAGCTGAACAGCTCGACCTTCGGTCGCTTCGTCGCGGAACCCTTCGAGCGAGGCTTCGGCACCACCGTCGGCAACAGTCTTCGACGGATCCTGCTTTCGAGCATCGAAGGCACTGCGATCACCAAGGTGAAAATCGGTGGTGTCTCCCACGAATTCTCGACGCTTCCCGGCGTCATGGAGGATGTCACCGACATCATCCTGAACATCAAGGGGATCATCGTGAGCATGGATGCGGACGATGCCCGCACCATGAAGGTGGAGGTCCAGGGTCCCGGTGCGATCACCGCCGAGATGATCGAGGCGGATACCGCGATCACCATCCACAACCCGCAGCACGTCATCGCCACCCTCACCAGCGAGGTCGACTTCTCGATCGAGTTCACCGTCGAGCGTGGCCGTGGATACATGCCCGCATCCGAGCCGTACAACAGCAACGACGAGCAGGTCATCGGCGAGATCCCGATCGACGCGGTCTTCTCCCCGGTCAAGCGGGTTCGCTACCGCACCGAGGACACCCGTGTCGGTCAGAAGACCAACTACGACAAGCTCATCATGGACATCTGGACCGATGGGACCATCAGCCCCGAGATGACCCTGGTCGAGAGCGCCAAGATCCTCCGCAAGCACCTCAATCCGTTCGTCCAGTATTCGGAGATCGGTACCGAGACGCTGACCGAGGAAGTCATGTCCGCCACCGACGAGGACCTGGAGCTGCTGCGCAAGCTGCAACTGCCCATTTCGGAGCTGGAACTTTCGGTCCGTGCGAGCAACTGCCTCGAAAGCGGCCGAATCCGCTTGCTCGGGGACCTCGTCCAGCGCACCGAGGACGAGCTCCTCGGACTGCGCAGCTTCGGACGAACGTCGCTGCGCGAGGTCAAGAAGAAGTTGGAAGATCTGGGTCTGCACTACGGAATGCAGGTTCCCGAAGGCTGGCAAGAGGCCTGAGCCGGAAACAGTCCCGCGACCGCGGGAGGAGTACCTAAGTCATGCGTCACCGAATTCACGGCAAGCAACTCAACCGCAAGAGCGAACACCGCAAGGCGATGTTCAAGAATCTTGCCTCCGGCCTCTTCGAGCATGGTCAGATCGAGACCACCATGCCCAAGGCGAAGGCCGTCCAGTCATTCGTCGAGAAGCTGATCACCACCGCCAAGAAGAGCCGTGGGCTCGCGGGTCGTCGTCAGCTCGAATCCCGACTCAACGACCGGAAGCTCTTCACCTGGCTCGCTGATCCGAACGTTCCGGAGGACAAGAAGCTCAATGCCTACTTCGACCTCCCCTCCGAGGATCAGATCGAGTTCAACCGCTACGGCGAGGTCCGCAAGGCTCCGAGGCTCGTTCAGCACCTGATCGAGCGCATCGCGCCGATGTTCGAGGATCGTGATGGGGGCTACACCCGCATCATCAAGCTCGACAAGCACCGTCTGGGCGACGGCACCGACCTGGTGCTCCTCCAGCTGGTCGGTCAGGAAGTAGGACCCCAGGTCGGCAGTGGCACCTCACGTCGTCGGCAGGCCGCCGACAGCCGAACTGCCTTCGCAGCCAGTCTCCGCAAGGATGGTGGTTCCGGTAGCGCGGTGGCCGAGGAGGAGCCTGCTCCCGAGGCTGAGGCTCCCGAAGCTGAGGTTCCTGAGGCTGAGACTGCTCCCGAGGCCGAGGTTGAGGCTGCTCCCGAAGCCGAAGCCCCCGAGGCAGATGCTTCCGACGCGGAATCTTCCGAGGAGAAGCCCTCCGAGGAGTGAGTCGGCGCGATCACCTCAACCCACGCGATTTCCCGCCTGCCGACGGTCGAGACCGTCGGCAGGCTGTATTGATCGAGTAGACTTCCCTTCATGCTTGCTGAACTGGATGACATCGAGAGGACCGCACTCGACCAGCTGGCCGATGTGACCACTCCGGACGGTCTCGAAGCCTGGCGTATCGAATGGCTGGGCAGCAAGGGGCAGCTCAAGGCCCTCATGCCTCGGTTGAAGGACGTCCCCAAGGAGGAGAAACCTGCCACCGGGAAGCGACTCAACGAGCTCAAGAACGCATTGGAGTCCTCCTTCACGCGTCGGCAGGACGAGCTGGCCTCAAGTGGGGGGGGAGGACCTCCCGTCGACGTGACGGAACCAGGCGCCTCCGCCGGGCTCGGCGTTCGACACATTCTCAGCCGTACGATCGATGATGTTCGCGAGGTCTTCGCCCGGATGGGGTTCATCCATACCGAGGGCCCCGAGGTCGAGGACGAGTGGCACAACTTCACCGCGCTCAACATCCCCGCCGAGCACCCCGCACGGGATCCGATCGACAACTTCTTCATGGGGGATACCGAGGGGGCTCGGACCCTTCTTCGTACCCAGACCTCGACGGTCCAGATCCGGGTGATGGAGCGACAGGCGCCTCCCCTCAAGGTGATCGCGAGCGGACGGGTCTATCGACCGGACACCCATGACGCGACCCACTACTCGATGTTCCACCAGTGCGAGGGGCTCTGCATCGATCGCGGGATCACCATGGTGGATCTCAAGACCGCGCTGATCCAGTTCGCCCGGGCGTTCTTCGGCCCGGAGGCCGAGGTCCGCATGCGCCCCGGGTACTTCCCGTTCACCGAGCCTTCAGCCGAGATCGACATGAAGATGCAGGTGAAGGGTGAATGGACCTGGGTGGAGCTGGGAGGCTGTGGAATGGTCCATCCCAACGTCCTCAGGGCGGTGGGTATCGACCCCGAGGAGTTCAGCGGGTACGCCTTCGGGCTGGGGATCGAGCGAATCGCCATGCGGAAGTACGGGATTCCCGACCTGCGCTGGCTGTTCGACAACGACGCTCGCTTCCTGCACCAGTTCTGAACTTCGGCGGCCCGTTCAAATCAGCGTTTCTGGACCATCGGCCACGTTTTTTGGCGGCTGTCGTCAAGTCTCTGTGAAGAACTTCCAATAGGTGTTTCCCGGCTTGTATCTCCAACTGTAAGCCGTTAATGTCTTTACGAAGATATCGAGAGGCAGGGAATAATTCGAGGGATCGGGGCAACGCGTTGCGCGAAAGATTCGTGTGCGTGGTGCGAAAAATACTTCCACGTCGGTGATTTGGAAGATCACCGGCTTTGACTCAAGTACTTGTTTCTAGAGATGAGATTGTAAGGACAGATTCCCATGATCAAGATGAATGCACTTGCTTTGTTCAGCGCTGCAGCGGTTTCGATGTCGGCTGTGGTGACCACCGCATCCGCCGATGTGACCGCGTTCTACAACTGGGACACCGATGCTGCGGCCGTTCCCAACGGCGACGGAGAATACACCCGCGGCAACGTCGGTGAGTACCTCAGCACCACCTGGCAGGGCAAGACTGCCCTCGAGATCACCGAGAACCCCGTCTCGGGCACCCCCCAGGTGTACATCGGGATCATCTCCGGTCTTTCCGACGGTGACGTGATCGACACCACCGCACTTGGTTGGGGCTCCGGTTCCGGCGGTGAATACTCCAAGGTCCGCCTCTTTGGCTTTTACGTCGGCGAAGATGGTAACTTCGCGAACAGCGGCTTCAACGACCGTACGACAACTGCTGACTACAGCACCTCAGACACCGAGTGGACCGAAATCAACGCGCAGTGGACCTTCGATGCCTCCAAGGGTGTGGGCTTCATGATCGAGGCTCGTATCTACAGTTACTCCTCGACCACCACCGCCACGACCTGGATGACCGACCTCTCTGTCACCGTCAACAACGACGCAGCATCGATCACGCTTCCTGACACCTACATTATTCCGGCTCCGGGTGCCCTCGCCCTCCTCGGCCTGGGTGGCCTCGTCGCTCGTCGTCGACGCGCCTGATCGTCCATGACCTCTCCTTCTTGGTGCCCGCCTCGGTGGGTGCCACGGAGAAGAGATGACAAGACCAAAGCAGCCCGCTGGGAAACCAGCGGGCTGCTTGTTTGTCTTCGTGTCGGTGGAAACGCCCGGACTGGCCCTGAGTCACTCGCTGGCGGTCTCGCCCGTGGTGGGGGCGGGAGCAGTGGTTTCGGGGGCCTGTTCGGCGGGTGGGGCTTCCTCGGCCTGGTCGGCGCGTTCCGACGCTGCGGCCCGAGCGGCCTCGCGCTTGAGATCGTTCTCGATCTTCTGGACCTTCTGGCGATCAGGGGAGACGACCATGGTCATTCGGCGACCCGCCATGCGGGGCGCGAGCTCCATCTTGGCGATGTCCTCGAGCTGCTCGAAGATCTCCCGCATTCGTTCGCTGCCACGCTCCCGATGGGCCATCTCGCGGCCACGAAAGTTCTGGACGATCTGGACCTTGTGCCCTTCCATGAGGAAGCGGCGCGCCTGCTTCATGCGGATCTCGATGTCATGGGGGTCGATCTTCATCGATCGGCCCAGACGGACCTCCTTGAGTTCCGTCGGCTTGGTCTTGTTGGCCCGATCCTTCTTGGACTGTTCGTACTTGTACTTGCCGAAGTCCATGATCCGGAAGACCGGTGGTCTGACGTCCGGTGCCACTTCGACCAGGTCCAGACCCAGTTCGTGCGCCTTGCGGCGTGCATCATCGGTCTCCACGACCCCGACCATCTCGCCGGTCTCGTCGATCAGGCGGATGGGGGTGATGCGAATTCGTTCGTTGGTTCTCGGGCCGGTGCTGGCCTGGACGGGGCGTTGAAAACGTCTGCGGGAAATAGTTCAGTTCCTTCGTAGTGTCGACCGGAGTCGGGAGTCCTGATGACCGGGTGATCGTAGGATCACCCTGCGGTCCGGGGTTTCCGGATCGGTAGGCGGTTCATCTCGTTGCGGAGTGGCTGCGAGGGCGGATTGGAGTGAACCGTCCGCATCATGCGATGGGTTCGGTCCGTCCGGATGTCAGGTTCGCCTGAGCTGGTGAAGTCAAGTGTGGTATCCGTGTGTCCGAAGATTCGAACACGCCCTGTTGCCTTCGGCGGCACCGTGCCGCCTGCACCCGTGAAGGTACCCGGATCCGGGGGGAGCAGCAATTCCAATACCCGAGGATTCACCCTTCTTTCACGAATCAAGGGCATGGGCGGTGAGGTCCTCGAGGGACGCCACCTCCAGCGCGGAGGCCTCGGTCGCCTTCAGGACCACGGGAGGCGCACATCCGGCCTCCAGGGCCTGCACCCAGCGGGGAGCGCAGAGGCACCACTGGTCTCCGGGCTTGAGCCCGTCGAAGCCGTACTGGGGCATCGGGGTGGAGAGGTCGTTGCCCACCGACCGGCTGAAGGCCAGGAACGCCTCATCGACCCGAACACAGATCACATGCCGTCCGGTGTCGTCTGGCCCCGTCTCGCAGCATCCGCTCCGGTAGAACCCGGTCAGGGGATCCTTCGAGCAGGATTCCAGCGGACCTCCCAGTACGTTGCGGGGGCCCTGGTTCGCATCGGGGTGCTGGGTGGAGATCATGATGCGTGAGCCTCGAAGTGTTCGAGCAGCGAAGAGGCGCCCCGGGTCTCCGACTCACGAGCGACGGCGTCGACGAACGCTTCGATGCCCAGTGCCCCCAGGTTCTCCTCGATTCCGAATGCCCTGACCGAGACCGAACCCGACTCCTCGTCTCGAGGGCCGACCACCGCCAGATACGGGATCTTCAGGTCCGCGGCCACCTTGATCTTGGCCTGGATCCGGTCCGCACCATTGTCGAGGGTCGCACGGATGCCGCGATCCTTCAGCTGTTCCAGCAGACGTTGCGCGTAGGCCTCGCTCTTCTCGCTGATCGGAAGCACGCGTACCTGCTCGGGGGCCAGCCAGCAGGGGAAGGCGCCGGCGAAGTGCTCGATGAGCACGCCGATGAACCGCTCCATGGATCCGAACGGAGCGCGGTGGATCATCACCGGCCGGTGTCGCTGATTGTCCGCACCGATGTATTCCAGGCCGAACCGCTCCGGCAGGTTGTAGTCGACCTGGATCGTTCCCAGCTGCCACTCGCGGCCGATCACATCCTTCACCACGAAGTCGATCTTCGGACCGTAGAAGGCTGCTTCACCGGGCTCCTCGCTGAAAGGGACCCCCAGGGTGGCCGCCGCGGTCCTGCAGGCTTCCTCCGCCCGATCCCAGTTGGCCGGATCCCCGACGTACTTCTCGCCGTCGGGATCTCGCAGGCCCACTCGAACCCGGTATTCGCTCATTCCCAGCGTCGAGAAGATCAGTTTCACGATCTTCAGGCAGCCTTGCACCTCGTCTGCGATCTGGTCTTCGCGACAGAAGAGGTGGGCGTCGTCCTGGGTGAAGCCACGGACCCGGGTCATGCCTCCGATCTCCCCGGACTGCTCCCATCGATACACGGTGCCGAACTCGGCGAGGCGGATCGGCAGCTCGCGGTAGGAGCGCTGCTCGCTGGCGTAGATCTTGATGTGGTGGGGGCAGTTCATCGGCTTGAGGAGGTACCCGTCGATCTCCCCTTCATCCATGCGGTTGGCCAGATCCCCGCAGCTGCAGCCTTCCTCCGCGAGTCCGTTGAGGGTCTCGCGATCGATGATCGGGGTGTACTGGCTCTCCTGGTAGTACGGATAGTGCCCGGAGGTCCGGTAGAGATCGAGCTTGCCGATGTGCGGGGTGAAGACCTGTGCGTAGCCCTGTCGGGTCAGCTCCTCGGAGATGAAGTTCTGGAGCTGCTGCCGGACCACCGCGCCGGCAGGCTTCCAGAGAATCAGGCCCTGGCCGACCTGTTCATCGATGGTGAAGAGCTGGAGTTGACGACCGAGGAGGCGGTGATCACGCTTCTGCGCTTCCTCCAGTCGGGCGAGGTGCTGCTTGAGCTGCTTCTTGTCGGCGAACGCCGTCCCGTAGACTCGAGTCAGTCGGTCCGAGTTCTCGTCCCCGTGCCAGTAGCTGGAGGCGATGTTCATGAGCTTGAAGGCCCCGATGCGCCCGGTCGAAGGAACGTGTGGCCCCCGGCAGAGGTCCTCCCAGTGCGTTCCCGGTTCCCCGGTGGCATACCAGGAAAGGGAGTCCGACCCCGCCTGGATCGCTCGCTCTGCGTTGTCGACCTTGTACTTGGAGCCTTCGGACTGCAGCTTCTCCAGTCCTTCGGAGCACGGAAGTTCATAGCGGGTGAAGGCGCGATCCTCCTTCACGATCCGCTTCATGACCTGCTCGATCCTCGCGAAGTCCTCGCTGGAGATCATGCTTCCTTCGGGAAAGGCCATGTCGTAGTAGAAGCCGTTGTCGACCGGTGGTCCGTAGACCAGGCGGGTCCCGGGAAACAGTTCCTCGATCGCCTCCGCCATCACGTGGGCACACGAATGCCGGAGGAGAACGAGTCCATCCTCGTCCGCTTCGCCTTCCCGATTCTTCGCGGTCACCAGGGCCAGCTGCGCGTCGGTCTCGATCACGGTGGAAAGATCCGCGAGTTCACCGTCGATGCGGGCCCCCAGGGCGGCCTTGGCCAGTCCGGGACCGATGTCCGCAGCCACCTGGGCCGGGGTCACGGGGGCGTCGTAGTCTCGAAGCGTTCCGTCAGGGAGGGTGATCTGGGGCATGTCGCAAGTGTATGCGAAGAGGGCTGATCAGTCAGAGGGGAACAGCTCGCTCTGGCCCTCGACGGGAGGCGGCATGTCCCGCAGTTCCTTGATCGTCTGCTCCACGTCCTCCAGGGATTCGAAGGACTGGTATTCACTGGCGTACCGGACGAAGGCGATCTGATCGGTGCCTCTCAGCAGGCGCGCCACGTGGTGGCCGATCTCGATCGAGTCGACTTCCCGTTCATGGCTGCGGTGGACCGTTTCCTCGACCTCTCGGACGATCTCCAGCTTCTGAGCCTCCGACACCGGCCGCTTGCCACACGCCGCCTGGATGCCGCTGAGTATCTTCTGGCTTTCAAAAGGGACCCGGCTGCCGTCCTTCTTGATGACCATCAAACGTCCGGTCTTCTCGACCCGCTCGTAGGAGGTGAACCGGCCAGCACACTTGTGGCATTCGCGGCGGCGGCGGATGGAGGTTCCGCCTTCGCTCGACCGGCTGTCGATCACCTTGGATCCGATGGCTCCGCAATAGGGACACTGCATGGTCTCTTCATCGTCCCAGAGCGGGCGTCAGGTCAAATCTCGGTGCCATTGCCTCAGCGTCTGCGTCTGCGCCGTGGAATGGCGCAGCTGGCGAAGAGGGCCAGTCCCCCGAATCCGGGGACCACGGCAGGTTGGACCTGGATGTAGTCGATCATCATGCCCCACGTGATCAGATTGCCCAACGCCGTTCTCGTGTCCAGGCCGTCTATCTGGAACGCCAGCCGGTAGATTCGATCGGCTTCGAGTTCGTAGTTGTCACCCAGCTCGTCGAGTGCACCCAGGGTCCGGTCCTCGTCGTCATAGAGCGTGATCGACCAGTCCGCCTGCGAGGACAGGGATCCGACGTTGCTCATCTCGACCATCGCGAGGTTGGCGTTCTCCTCCACCGAGAAGCAGGTGTTGGCGAAGCCGCTGGCCGTGAACCCGAAGGGGGAGTAGAGGCCGAGGTTCGACCACTGGAAGCTGATCTGGTCGCACATGACCTCTCCGGACAGGGCCGGGTCACCTTCATTGAGCACGCTCAATGTCGCGCAGCTGGTGGTGCCGACCATCGATTCGGAGCATTCCCAGCCCAGGGAAGCGGGGGTGTAGGTCGCGGTGTGCTGGTGATTGAAGATGAAGTACGAGGTCTCGGTCGTGACCGACCGGGTCTGCAGTCCAAAGGGATCGCAGATCTCATCCGCGATGGCCGATCCGACCACGCACACCGCCACGGCAACGGCCGGCATCAACTTCTGCATCTGGTCGCACCCCATCACATGGCCTCCAGCGGAACGTCCATGTATAGGATGGCAGCGAAAACAGCCTTATCAACCCCTGTCTTCTCAGAAATATCGATCGCGGAAGGGTTTATCGACGGGTGGTCCTTCGAATCCGTCTTATCAGACCATCAGGTCAGAGCTCCTCGACCTCGCTCGCCTTCTTGCCGACCATGTCGTCGACCTTGGCGTTGCAGGCCTTGATCGAGTCGTCCACCGATTCCTTGGCGCCCTTGATCTCGTCGTCGCTGAGCTTGTGTTCGCTCTGCGCGGCATCAAGATTCTTGTTGGCATCCCGGCGTTCGTTGCGAAGTGCGATCTTCGCGCTCTCACCCAGCTTCTTGACCTGAGCCACCAGCTGCTGGCGTCGCTCCGCGGTGGGGGTGGGGACGCTGATCCGGATCGTGTTTCCATCGCTCTGGGGGTTCAGCCCGAGATCGGAACTCTCGATCGCCTTGATGATCTCGTTCTTCGCGCCGGGATCGAACGGCTTGACCATGAGGATGGTCGCTTCCGCGACGCTCACGGCGGCCAGTTCGCGGAGGTCGGTCGACGCCCCGTAGTAGTCGACCTTGAGGTACTCGATGAGTGCGGTGTTCGCCCGACCGGTGCGGATGCCCTTGAGCTCGCTGGTGAGGTGATCGATCGTCTTTTCCATGCGCTCTTCGCATTCGAGGAGGATTTCATCGACTTCCATTGCTTGTTCTCTCCTTGCCGTTTCCGGCTCGTGTCGGGTACTCGTGAACACTCGATCCGGGGGATTGGGAACTCGTTCGATCAGCCCGGACTGACCAGAGTGCCGATGCCGGTGTCGCCAGCGACCACGCGCTGGATGTTGCCCTTCTTCTTGAAATCGAACACGCAGATGGGCATCTCGTGCTCCATGCACATGGTCATCGCCGTCAGGTCCATCACGCCGAGCTGCTGCTCGATCGCGTGGTTGAAGGTGAGGGTCTCGTATCGCTTGGCGTCAGGGTGCTTGGCCGGATCCCGGTCGTAGATTCCATCCACCTTGGTGGCCTTCAGCAGAACGTCCGCGCCGAGCTCGATGGCACGGAGGGCGGCACAGGTGTCGGTGGTGAAGAACGGATTGCCCGTTCCCGCCACCAGGATCACGATACGACTCTTCTCCAGGTGCCTCAGCGCCCGGGCGCGAATGAACGGCTCCGCCACCGAGCTGAGGTTGATCGCACTCATCACCCTGGCCTGGTGGTTTCGACTTTCAAGGGCCTCCTTGAGGGCGAGTCCGTTGATCACGGTGCCCAGCATCCCCATGTAGTCGGAGGTGGACTGATCGAACCCGCTGGTGGTCGCCAGCCGAGCGCCGCGGATGATGTTCCCACCACCGACCACCACGGCGATCTGGGTCCCCTGGTCGTGGGCTTCCGCGATCTCGTCGGCGATGATCATCAGTTCATCGGGAGAGATGCCGAGATCACCCTGGGTGGTGAAGCTCTCCCCGCTGATCTTGAGGATCACTCGATGATTCTTCGTGCTCATATCGTGCCTCATCGGTGCTGTGGACTGGGTGGCCGGCGCCTGGAGCCGGGGTTTGCTGAATCATAGAGGGTCAGGGCTGTCGTGAGGGCTTCGGCCGATCCTCGGGGGGGGCGAAACCCTAGAATACTGCGAGGATGGGAACAGAATTCCCTCCCTCATCCGTATTCATAGTACACCGTGAACGACATCCATCCCAAATCCATCGCGGCTCAGATATCGCACCTCGAGGCGGAGACGGAGGCCCTGCGCGGCAAGCTCGACGAGATGCGGGAGCTCCGGCGAAAGCGCGATCTGCGCAAGCTGGTTCTGCTGGGTCTCGCCATCTCCATCCCGTTCCACCTCATGATCATCGCCTACCTCGCGAGCTACCGGATGGGGGGCTCCGGCGAAGGGGTGGATCCCGGTGAGGGGATCGAGTTCACGGTGCTCTCATCCACCGAGCTCGAGGAAATGCAGGAGGAGATCCAGGTCGAGGAAGTGACCTCCAGCGAGATCGAGGTCGACGACTCCCTGAGTTCGATGCTTGCGATCCTGGACGTGCAGATGGCCGCGGCCTCGATCACCGATCTCGACGTGGACGGTGCGATGCCCGCTCCGGGAGGGGTGATCGGGTTCTCGGATTCGATGGACTCCGACTCCGGACTCATGGGCTCCGCCTCCTTCTTCGGTATCGGCTCCCGGGGCCGCCGCTTCGGGTTCATCATCGACATCTCCACATCCATGAGCAACTCGATCTCCTCCGACCTGGCCGAGGTCACGCGGTTCGATCTCGCCAAGAACCAGTTCGCCTCCACGATCGAATCGCTTCCCGACTACATGCAGGTCTACGTCCTGCTCTTTGCCGGGACCCAGGAGAAGATCCGGTTTCCTGCGTTTCAGAAGTCGTGGTTGTCCATGAACGAACGCAACAAGCAACGACTCGTCTCCTGGCTCGCCCAGCAGACGCCCAAGGGCAACACGGCGCCCTACGAGGCGTTCAAACGTGTATTCTCCCTGCGCAACCGTCCGGACGTGATCTACTTCCTCACCGATGGACGTTTCGAACCCACGGTCCCCGCGAAGATCGCCGAACTCAACAAGAAGGGACGGCAGGTGGTGATCAACACCATCGCGCTGGGGGGAGGCGCCGCGCTGGCTCCGCTCGAGAAGATCGCCCGAGACAGCGGGGGCCGATGCGTGAAGTTCACCGGATCCGGGAGGCAGCGGCCTTGAGCATCGTCCATCTGCTTCTCTGCAGCGTGTTGCTTGCCGGCACCGGACGCCCAAACCCCTCCGGGGAGCGCCTCGGTCTTCGTGACCGCCTCGGTGAGGTCGAAGTGGAGGTTCTGGACCTGGGGCCCGGGGGAGTACGCATCCTGGCGAAGGAGTTCCAGCCCGGTTCCGCACGTTCGTATCTGGTGGCAAGGCTGAAGCAGATTGAACGAGAGATTCAGGTGATTCAAGCCAAGATCGATCAAGTGGGGTCCTCCGACTCGGACCTCGAGCAGAGACTCGAGACGCTGCTCCTGGAGCAGCAAGCGCTCCAGGAGAACGAGGACGCCCCCTTCGAGCAGCTGGTGCCCTGGGACCGGGTCCGATCGATTGAGGGGTTCGACGACCCCGTGCTCGAAGCCGCCTGGCTCGACTGGCAACCGATCGCAACCGATCTCTGGCGTGCTCGAACCCGACTGCAGCGAGGCGATCGCGCCCTCGCCGCCCCGCTGTTCGAGGAGCACTTCGAACGGGTGACCGTGGACTCCGAGGGAAGCGAGCTCGGACTGATCGTCGCGGAGGGACTGTTGCGAAGTCGACTGTCCTCCGGTGCGATCGAGTCCCTGCTCCCCGCGGCACTCGAGGTGGTGCGTCTTCGGCGAGCAGGGCATCGAACCGATCGATTCGAGGGGCTGCCCTCGATCGTCGACGAGGCATTCTGGCTGGTTCCCCAGCTGGCACCCATTCCCACTCGACCGGATCTGGATTCGGAATCGATGCGAGCGATTCTTCGTCGCTGGCTCGACCATTCCGACCCCGTGGTAGCGGGACTGGCCCGGGCCTATTCCGCCCTGCACGATTCCCCCCGGGATCGTGTGCTCACCACCACGCCGGTTCCTGACGCGGCCCCGGGCCCCGAGCTGGTGCGTGCGGCGCTGCGTACGGGCTGTTCCGATCCGTCCGCCCGAGGGAAGGCTCGCGAATCGATCAGGCGACTGCTCTCCGGCGATTCCGGTGACGGCTGCGAGTCCTGGCGGGGATGGTTCCTCGGCACGTCGCTTCTCTTCGAGGAGCCTTCGGAGCTCGACCCCGCCCTGATCGAACTCCTGTCGGTACCCGCGCTTCATCTCGACCAGGACCCGGCGCTTGCGCTGCGTGCCATCACGCTCGCTGCCGCCGCGCTCGATGCCGGGGGGCGCATCGCCGAGGCCGAAGCCCTCCGGCAGGAGATCCAGCGACTGGAATTCCCGGTTCCGCCGGCGCTCCAACCCAAGATCCTCAGTACTCCCATTCCAGAATCGGGCATGGTGTCCGAAGAAGAAACCAGGTGATACATCCATGATCCAGACTCCTTCATTGTTCCTCGCCGCTGCCGCCTCCAACGCAGGTGGTTCGACGCTGCTGAAGTTCGTCACCGACGGGGGGGTGATCGGGTATCTGCTCATCCTGCTTTCGGTGGTCGCGCTGGTGCTGGTGGTGATTCACGCGGTCCAGATCAGGAAGTCGCAACTGGTTCCTGAAGAGCAACTGGACGACCTCCATGAACTGCTGGCCCGGGGATCATCCGAAGAGGCTCTGGAGTACTGCCTGCAACCCGTCAACGACAGCTTCCTCACCCGGGTACTGGCTCCCGGGCTGACCCGTTTTCTGCGTTCACCCTTCGGGGCCTTCGAAATCAAGACCGCGATCGAGGATGCCGGTGCGGAGCAGACCGAGCGACTCTACCGCTCGACCGATGCCCTCGGTGTGATCGGTGCGATCGCACCGCTCCTCGGGCTGCTGGGAACGGTGTACGGAATGATCAGTGCGTTCTCCACCATCGGGGGTGGGGGGGGCGGTCCGACCAACCACGAGCAGCTGGCCGCCAACATCAGTCTCGCCCTGGTGACGACGATGCAGGGTCTGATCGTCGCGATCCCCTGTGTCATCCTCTACTCCTATTTCCGCAACCGCATCGATGCGATCGCCGCGGACGCGGGATCGAAGCTGGATTCCCTGACCCTGCTGCTCGAGTCCTCCCGGGCACCGGTGCCCGAATCCAGCGGACCCTCCGCCAGGATCGCCGCCGCCACCAGCGCTCGCTCCGGAGGTTCCGGTTGAAGTTCTCCCGAGCCAATCGCCGCGGCATCTTTCTCATGCTCGACATGACCCCCATGATCGACATCGTCTTTCTGCTGCTCATCTTCTTTCTCTGGACCATGCAGCTGGTCCAGGATTCCCGTCTGGAGCTGGATCTCCCGCGGGAACCGGGTGAGCAGGCCGAACGTACGGAGCAGGCCGGACTGATCCTGAATCTGCTCCCGGACGGGACGATCATCGAGGGCGACGAGATCGTCTCGCTCGAGCGGCTGGAGGTGCTCGCCCTGGCCGCGGTGGATGGGAACGCCTCCCAGGCCGTCTCGTTGCGTCCACTGATTCGTGCGGATCGCAACGCCCCGGCCGAGCGTCTCAACCAGGTCATGCATGTTCTTCGTCAATCCGGTCTCTCCGGAATTCGCCTCGCCACCAGCCCCGGCCGGTGACCTGATCGGATCAACCACGTGCGCATCTCGGCTCGCAAAAATCGACGACGCAACGAGCGACTCACCCTGAACATGGCGAGCATGATCGACTGCACCTTTCTGCTGCTCGCCTACTTTCTGCTCACGATCGTGGTGCTCGAGCCGGAGGACCAGTTGTCATCGAACATCCAGCCCGAGCAGACCACGGCTTCCGGTGCCCGGCAGGACTTCCAGCCCCAGGTCGTCGACGTCGAGCTGGTCGATTCGCTCCCGGGGTATCGACTCGGATCCAGACTCTTCCGGGACTCGGAGTCCCTGCGTGCGGCCCTCGAACAGCTCCGGATCGATTCGGGGCTCTTCGTCAGGGTTCATCCGGGACCGACGGTCGGGTTCGCCGCCTCCGCGATGCAGGCTGGTCGTGATGCGGGATTCACCAGCGTTACCTACGTTCCGGAGGGTCAGTGAGCGATGGACGGTGCGATCGGCGTTCAAACCTGCCGGCGGCTGACGGTGCTGCTCATGCTCTGCCTGGTCGCCTTTGCCACGCCCGGTCTCGGGCAGGATCCCACGTCGGACTGGCTCGGTCGCCTCGGATTGGATCGACTGCGTCTGCAGTCGATGCTTCAGCGCCTGGACGACCGTTCGGTCTCCGATGAAGAGCGGGCTCGTACCGCGGATCAGCTGCTTGAGATCTACGCCCGTCTGCTCTCCGCGGAGGTCGATGACGCCTTCCGCGGGGAGCTCGACGCCCTGAGCGAGCGGATCCTCGACGAGGTCGGGTCCGAGCGAGGCGATCCCATCCGGCTGGAGATCGCCGGGGCGGAGTGGAAGGGTCTGCTGAATCGGTTGCACTCCGAGATCATCCTCGGGCACCTCGTGGATGCCGAGGAGGATGAACTGCTCGGACGGGTTCACGCGCTCTCGCGGCGGACCGCCCAGCTCAACAAGCGGGTCAAGGCGAGTCTGGCCGGTGCACGCAATCAACTCAAGAACGCCCAGGGTTCACAGATCGCACGGCTGACCCAGAAGTGCACTGAACTTGATGATCTGCTCCGATCGATCCGGAGTCTGAATGGCTGGGTGCATGCCTATCTCGGGTGGCTCGCCTCCGAACCGATCTATTCCAACACCGCCCAGCGGATGTTCGCACTGCTGCTTTCCAGCGACGAATCCTCGTTCGTCCTCCCCCGGGACGAGGACATCTCGGTGCAGCGTCGGCGCGAGGACTGGTATTCGGAGTCGATCATCGGCATGGCGATCGCGCGATCCACCGACGCTTCCAGCGCGACCGTCGAGGCCTGGCTCGATCTGTTGTCCGTACCCGAGGTCTCGGATGCCGTTCGAAGTGCGGCTCCCTTCTACCGCCTGGCACTCATGCTGCGCAGTGACGACGAGGATCGGTACGCGAAGGCTCGGCGGCTTCATGAGCGGCTCGATTCCGAGGTCACCAGCGACTTCCTGGTTCTGGGTGCGATGCACGCCCTGGAAGAGGCGTCGAACGATCCGGAAGCCACTCGTCTCGCCCGACGACTGCTCGGTGCGCTGGCGGAGCGGGGAGCGATCCAGCGACTCCGGGAACTGTCCCGGGATTTTCGCCTCGAGTCCCTGCCGGGTGATCCCGCGCTTTTTCACTTCATGCGGGGATCCAGTCAGGCAATCGTCATCGATCAACTCATCGAGCAGGGTGATCGAACCGCCGCGGCACAGGTCGCCCGACTCGCCCTCGCGGACCTCGATCTCGCGATCCAGGCCGCTGCCGACTCCGACACGCAGCCTCTTCGCAAGCACATGCTGGTCCTCCGGGGGGAGACCCACCTTCTGCTCGACCACCCCCTCCTGGCTTCCCAGGACCTTGCCTCCGCCGCCGAACTCGCTCAGGGTGTGGAGTCCGGTGACCTGCTCTGGCGTGCGATCTCCGTTCTCACGCCCGGAAGGCCCGGCGTGCCTGATGATCCCTTGTTCGGGCAGCGACGCTACCAGCTGATCGAACGGTTGCTGGAGAATCACCCGGTGCACCCTCGGTCTCAGGCCGCACGGCTCATTCAACTCGAGCAGGAGCAGTTGATGAGACAGTCCACCCTCGAGGATGCCGAGCGGCTCCTGCAGCCGGGTGCCGATCCGGTGGTCGAGGGCCTCGCGATCCGGAAGGCGGCATCGATCCTCTATGCGAAGTGGGTGGAAGCCGTACCCGCCGATCGACCTGAACTCGCCCGGCGATTCATCTCCGTCGTTCAGCAGCCGGCAATCCTCCCCGCCGACGGGGCCTTCGACGTGAAGGACCTGGGGTTGCTGAAGGGTCTGCTCCGCCTGTCCCTGCAGTCCGATCCACCGGATCTCCCGATCGCGGAACGGGTGCTCTCCGCTTTCGATCAGGCCGAGGCGGAGGGACGTCTGGATCCGTCCGACCACCGACTGGAGATCGAATCGCTTCGCATCGAGGCCCTGCTCAACCGCCCCTTCCCCGACTTCGAGCAGCTGACCGACCGGCTGGAGGCACTGCGAGGCAGTGGTGCCGATCCCAACGTTCGTCGAGCTGCCCTGCTTCTGGTCCGGGAGGGACGGCGCAGTCTGGATCAGCAAGACCCCGGCATCTGGGGAGACAGTCAGGAGCGTGCAGCCGAGTCGGTCCGCATCGGCCTCTCCATGATCCTGCCGGATCCCCTCACGGCAGCCGAGCTGTCGGATGCCAGCACCTGGCAGTTGGTCCGCACCCTGGCCGGTGTGGAGGAGGACGTGTACACGGCCACGGGAGACGAACGCGCCCTGGCCGAGTCCTTCGACCTCTATCGTCGACTGGTCGAAACCAGACCACTTCAGAAGAAGGCGATCGCCGGGCTTGCTCGCACCGCCAGCGCTCTGGGGCGGTCGGACCTGGCCCGCGATTCCTGGCAGACGCTCATGAACAGCGCCACACCGGGATCCCCGGAATTCTTCGAGGCGAAGTTCCACTTTCTCGAGTCACTCCTTGATTCCGATCCCGAACGAACGCGCTCCATCCTGGATCAGCATGCGGTCCTCTATCCCGAATACGGAACGGAGCCCTGGGGAGCTCGACTCGATGCCCTGCACCAGGAGGTCGGCCGATCAGAGGGAGCCCGGCCATGAGTCATCCTCCCCTCATGCGATTCCTCGGACTTCCCGACGATGCTTCCGACGGAGCACTGTTGGGACTCCCCGAGGAAACCGGTCAACCCGGACCGGTGGTCAGGGACGCACTGCAGGAGCGACTGCGGTATCTGGATCGTCATCCGGGGGGTTCCGACGATGAGGCCACCCTTGTTCGCAATGCGCTTCTCGAAGCGGCCCTGCGTCTCGCGAGGGGGGTGGACCGAACCGAACCGCGTACCCCGGAGGATTCCTCGGGTGACTCCGTCGGCGTCGAGGCGATGGATGACCGGACAGCCTCGGACGGGTTGATGATCACCGACTTCGATCGCGAGATTCTTTCGATCCTCGTGGGCTGCGGGGGGTGGAACGCCAGCAGTCGGGGGCACCTGGTTCATCTGGCCGCTCGCAACGGGGTTTCCCCCGCGAGCTTCATGCGCATCGCTCAGGGGTTGTCCCAGCTGCTTCATGGAGGCGGATTCAGTGCGGTGCTCCCGGGTTCCTCCCGGCCCCCGAGTGCGGGTCGCAGTTCACGAGGGCATGCAGAGCAGGAGGTTTCCGTTTCTTCCGATGCGTCCGGGTGGGCGCCCGCGGATCAGAACCGCGCGCGATCCCGACTGTCGGCGCAGCCTGTCGGCGATCCGAATCTCGAGCGCATGATTCGCGAAGATCAGGATCGTCACTGGGTCATCTACCTCCTGGGTCTTCTTCTGGTCCTGCTGCTGGTCGGGGTGATCATCGTGATTCCCTGGTCCGGACTCGATGGGGGGGGGCTCGAACGCCCGACGCCTTCATCCACCGAATCAGCGATCGCCGGAGCGCCTCCGGTCCGGCCCACTCCGGTCGAGTCGGAGGTTGGCCGGTCCGCTCGGGCATCGGACCAGTCCGCTTCACTCTGGAGCGCCTATCCCGCGCCCGTTCCGATGGACCCGCTGCCGCCTGCCCCCGCTTTGTTGGAACTGCACGATTGGAGCAGTGAGCTCGACCGACTCACGGAACGTGTCTACGAAGCTCGTGAATCGCCTACCGAGACCGTGATGGGCTCCTATGAGGATCTGCTGGAACGCTGTGCGAACACATGGCCGCTCATGGGCAGGACCCTGCGACACCAACTCGCCAGATCCTGTCGAGAACCGGTGATCGCCGCATCGGAGTTCGACGTGCGTCAGGGACTGCTGGGAGTCCTCCAGCGTGTCGCACGACAGGCCGGAGCTCTGCGCACCCCCGAGGACCTCTGGGTGGGCAGCTGGATCCAGGGAATACTCGGAACCATTCACGACGATCCGGAGCAACCACGGCAGCTACGAGAAGCGACCCGACCTCTGCTCCTCATGGAGAAGCGTCCCGCACGGTTCCAGTCGGCCGGCATTCACTCGACTTTTTCCGATCATGCCAGTCACTACCTCGACCAGGCCTTCGAGGTGATCGTCGCTCGGGCGGAGGACGATGATCCATCCGCCCCGCGGATGCTCGAATTCTGGCTGCTGGCGCAGGAGTCGCTGCTGCAGGATCAACTCCTTCACTCGGTGCTCCTCGACTGCATCACGCTGATCCTCGAGCAGGAAGGCCTCGGGGTCGATTCCGGCGAGACCGCGCTACTCGCCCGGCTGATCTCAGAACTCGATCGTTCTGCAGGGTCCCTCGATTCCGAACTGCTCCGAATGAATCTTCAGGACTGGTTCGTGAGTCCTCGTATCGGAGCCCCGGCGCTTCGAATCCTGACCGCCCTCCTCCACGCGTCGGATCGACTTCCCTGGTGGAACGATTCGCTGATACCGGCCGTCGACGCCACCGATGCGCAGCGTGCCGCAGTCCTCGATCGCATCGAATCGACCTGGCCGGCCGGCAATCGCATCCCTCGATCTCCCGGCGTCCCGATCACCCTGGCGGATCGCCGACTGCTCGATGATCTTCTCGACCGAACCCGGGCACCGGTCCGGGGAGACCTCGAGCAGATGCGCCGACTGGTGGTGGTGGGTCACCTTTCCGCGGCGGTCGAGGCGTTCTGGAAGGGTGCCCCCCTCCGTGCCCGCAGGTGCCTCGCGGAGGCCGATCGTCTTCTCGACTCCCCGCCATTGGCCGATGGTGTCCATGACTCCATGCGTGCTGCGGGCAGTCCTGCCGGTTTCGATCCGCGTGGGGGGGGGGATCCCCGGTTTCTCGTCGATGGATCCTGGACCACGGTCTGGGAGAATGCTCGAAACAAGGTCGCCGACCGAAAGCAGGCGCTTCGACAACTGCGCCAGTTCCCGCCCCCCGGGGACATCGGTCAGAACGACGCGAACACGCTTGCGAGCACGGCACTCAAGTCGCACCCGGAGACCCGAGTGCTCGCCCAGGAGATCATCCTCGAGCAATTCTCGGAAAGCCCGAACATCCTTGTGGGTCTTCTCAACGCCGTCACCGACCGGCCCAGCCGGGAAGTGCACGAGTTCTTCACCCGATTGCTGGTGGACGAGCCGCTGCCGCCTCGAGCCTCCCCGTCGTGGCCCGCCCGGGTTCGAATCGCACTCGTGCGACAGTCATGGCTCCATCAACGATCGGAGCTTCATGACCTCGAGAACCTGGCCAGCCGATACGCGGCGCTGCTGGTCGAGCGACTCGAGCTGATCAGCGACGGCGAGGTTGCGGTGCGGCTGAACGAACCTCCGCAGGATCTTCTCGCCCAGCAGGCCGATCATATTCGGGGCCGCATGGTCGAGTCCCTCGCCGTCGATCCGATTCCCGGCACGCTTGCCGAGCTGGATCGCAAGCGACTCTTCCATCGCTCACGCGCCGAGTCCTCTCTGAAGCAGGTGGTGGCCGAATTGGTCGCCATCGCCGACCTGGGTGCGTATCGAACCGCCCAGCTCCGGCCGGATCTCCACGAATCCCTCGCCGAGTACCACGCCGATCTGGTGTTCAAGGTCGGTTCCGCGGTGGACATACTCGAGCAGATGATCCTGCTCGAGCAGGCGATCGCCTTCTATACCGACCTTCGTCTCGAGATCGACCAGGGGAGGAGCTCCTGATGCATGCGTTCTGCTCGATCCTGGGACTCTCGACACTGCTCTGCCTCCATGCCACACAATCGGTTCCGACTGCCGACGCACTCGAACCCTGGCAGGATCGGTTGGAGCGTCTGGATCCCTCCCGCCCCGTCGAATACCTCGAGCTGGGGGAGGAGATCATGGATCTCGCCGAGGCACACTCCGAGGAGCAGCGGTTGGCTCTCGAGTTGTTCGCGCTGGCCGGTCTGCTCGACTTCGATCGACTCGGGCGGAGTTCGATTCTGGCCATCGGGCATTTCACTTCTAATCCGAATCAGAAACGTCGCATGCTGGATGCGGCGGCCATGCTTTCCGACCAGCGGCTCGTCAAGCGGGACTCGCTTCGACAGCGGGGAGGAGATCTCCAGGATCAGATCTCATTCG
Organism: Planctomycetota bacterium; assembly: GCA_036336805.1. Classification (GTDB taxonomy): domain Bacteria; phylum Planctomycetota; class Phycisphaerae; order Phycisphaerales; family SM1A02; genus UBA8087. The sequence goes on along the minus strand of JAYZFJ010000046.1, from coordinate 20,056 downwards.
GCAGGTTGCTGGCATCGTTGCGGCTCGAGGAATGGGAGGATGCCCGCGCCCAACTCGCGAAACCCGGGGTGCGTTCCCTGCTCGTGGAACACGGCGACCTCCTCGGGGTGGATCCGAACACTCTCATGCTGGAGCTCGAAGCCGGGCGAGCTTCGGTCACTGGTGACTTGAAGCGGCATCTGCTCGTGGAATGGAGCGTCCACGACCGTGCCGGCCTCGACTGGGCGGTGGAGCTCGAGGTCAGCCACGGCATGCCGCTGACCGTCACCGATGTCAGTGATCTGCAGACGCTTCTGGGTGCCGACGTCAAGCGTCCCTACTGGAGGTCCGGAGCGTGGTCGGGTGATCCCGCCCCCGGTGACCAGTCAGACTGAGTTCGGACGCGCTGGTCGCCTTCAGCCATCCCGGCCCGAGGCGGGGACGATCTCCTCGTTGGCGGAGGTGATGACCGCCTCGAGGAAGCCCTGTGAATCGATGTTCGGATCGCGCCAGCGCGGAACATGTCGTCCCCGCACCAGGATCGCGGGGCTGTGATTCCGCCAGGTCCGCTTCTTGTCTGCCTCGTCCCTGGCGACCTTGGACTTGAGTTTGGGGGACGCCATCATGGCGAACACCTTCGCCCCCGGGAGTCCGGTGGCTTTGCCGATACCGACCGCGATGTCGTTCGTGGAGAGACTTCCGCCGTTGGCGATCACCCAGTCGTGAGCCTTCCAGCGGGCTTCGTCGCCGCCCAGTTCCCGGGCGGCCTCGACTCCGAGTGCGAGGTTCCTCGAGTCGGTCACGCTCCACGGATTGTCACCGCGGTACTCGAACGGCGCATGCCTCCAGGCGTACTTGATCGGCAATCCCTTATCGAGCATGTTGCGCATGATCTGGTCGGCCTGCTTGGCCGAATCATGCTGGTAATCGGCGAAGACCACGACCTCCACCGGTCCGACACCACGCCATGACTCCAACGCATTGCCCGCAGTGGTCCGATCCCTGCCGTTCTTCCAGTCCTCGAAGAGCTTCTGGTTGCGGTTCGCGGGAATCGCCTTCGCCTGATTGGGTTGTGCCGCCATTTCGATCGTTCTGCGCACGGAGTTGATGTCCCCTCCGCCGTAGTACCACTTGAACTCGACTCCGTTGATGAACATCATCGGCGTGTAGAAGAGGCCGAGATCGTACCCGTCCTGAGTGTCGGACTTGATGTCCTCGTTGATCGTGTCACTCGTCATGAGCTCGGTGAACTGGGCACGATCGAAACCGAGTCGTTCCAGCTCCGCATTCAACTGGGACGTGTTGAATGTTCCGTCCATCTCGAACAACCAGTCGTGCATCTTCTCGAAGGCTTCCGGGCCCCCGAGGATCGCTGCGGTCTCCGCCGCTCTGGCCGCCCAGCAGGCGTTGGGGTGTGCGGTGGACCGTGCCTTGACGTTGCAGTCGGTGTTGTAGGGGTAGTGCTTGATCCCCAGTGACATGTCGTCACGTTGCTTCATGATGATCTTCAACAGATTCTCGGTCTTCTTGCAGTCCGGGCACTGGTAGTCGGTGAAGAGCACGACCTTCACGGCGGCATCACGGGGACCGATGACGTGCCTCGGCTCGAGTCGCGCCAGTGCTTCCTGGTCGGTCGTTCCACTCGCGATCTCCATCTGGTTCCGGGCCAGTCCCGCCGCATCCTGACTCGCCTTGCGAGCATTCTGGATCGGCAGTACCACGGCAAGCACCACGGTCACGATGCAGAACGAGGCGAGCAGGGCCGGGAGTCCGCTGCGGGTGGGATCGGACGCGGCTGACCTTCCACGAAGCAACCACTCGGCGCTCAGCCAGGCAACCAGGTTTCCGATGTGGGAGACCACGCACCACTTGCAGAAGGAACCTTCGCTGATCATGATCACCACGAAACCGATCGAGCCGAGAATGCCCAGTCGCATGATCCAGAGCAGTGCTCGGGAGGGAGTCGCTCTCAGCCAGGCCACGAAAAGCCCCGTGAAGTAGGCGAACCCTATGAACGAGACCGGCCACCCGATGCCTGGTATCGATCCCCAGATCCCCGAAGTGACTTTTCCGCATGCGCTTTCCGGCCCACACCCCGGCAGTGTCTTGATGAGGTTCAATGCAACCAGGCTAAGCATGAGAGACGCGAAGACCGCAGTCGCCAGGCCGAGGAGTCCCAGCCAGGACGGAAGGGCCTGCGTTCCGGTCCAGCGTGGGGCGGATGTGCTGCTGGAGTCGTTCACTGACGTCGTTTCTTGTTTGGTAGTCATGGCTGTCTCATAGTACGGCTTGATGGGGGATTCTTCCCCAGAAAACGGGGGCAAACTCGCCTCGCCAGCGGGTCAGTGTCCGATTCGCACTCCGTGGGAGGCCTTGCTCAGGGGCTCACCGAAGGTGCGCTCGAGAAACCGCACATGCGCGGTCAGCCAGGCATTTCGGATCGCGAGGTTGTCACTGAAACCACCGTCCCCGATCGTCTCCCGGGCGGTCGGACGGTAGCGGGGAAGAACCGCGGCGCCTTTCCGTGCGACGATGATCGACCAGATGCTCCTCCATGCATCATTCGCCAACCTGCGTTGTCGCTGGTCCAGCTGCTCCCAGCTCGGCGTCTCGAGGTTGAAGCAGCTGCTGATGATCTGTGCCCATGCGAAGTCGAACATCAGGTATCCACTGACTTCGAGTTCCCCGTAGGCATCAGCCAGAACTCGGCGTACTTGCGACTCCGGCATGATCTTTCCCTCTTCCGGCGAGTCGAGCTCCTCGTTGAATGTCCAGCTGCTGCTGACGATGACCGGCGGAATCTGGACTCCGGATCGGCGTTCCTCCAGGAGTCGTCGCCCCAAGTCGATCGTACGCTGGATTCGATTACCGAGCGCAAGCTCCTTCGAGTTGACGACCTCGGTACCCCCACCCCACTTGACCGGATTGAGCTCATGTTCCGCCAGCTGCTGGGCGTTGAGTTCCAGTACATCGAGCCCCGGGTAGCGCACCCCGTCGTCCACGAGAACCCCCCCGGACATCAGCGGGCGACAGTTGACCATCATCCGATTCAGCACGAGGTCCTTCTGTTCCTCAGTGAGGTCCCGCCAGAGTCGGTTGGGAGGAGTTCGCCCCGTACCGTCCAGTCGTCCGTTCTCATCGATTCGCAGTCGTTGGGGGATCGTTATCTGCTCGTGCCACCCGATGGCAGGTGCTGAACCAAACCGTCGGGTCGATTCCTGCCGGATGAGCTCGGCGAGCTTGCACATCTGCAGCTGGAGCCTCTGGCCTTCCAGGTAGGCGGCCCTGCTGCAGTTGTAGGGATGATCGGGTGAGGATGGATCGTAGTAGATCGCACCCGACCGGTAGACCCCCGGGATCGATCCGCTGGTCACCGATGCATCAAGCCGATAGCCGAGGTATCCCTTGTCGATATCGATGCTCAGGTAGACTCCGTCGGGAGACCACCCCATGTGGAGGAAGCGCTCGAAGAGGTCCTTCACAAACGCCTGGTAGTCGAGCTCCGGGAACGGGGGGTCGTTCCAATACCCGTTGGCGCATACGTCCTTCAGACGGCCGGGCTCATCCGAACGGGTCTTGCCCAGGGGGAGATCGACCCCGTATTTCAGGGAGGCGTGGTTCCGGTAGGCTTCGAGGAACACCTGACTTGGTCTCGCGTGGTCCTCGGCATCGTGCCAGACACAGGCGGGGTGCGCACCCGCTGCGTCGAAGAGCATGTCCCGGGGATACAGGTATCCGTCCTTCTGATCTGAGAACTCGAACCACCGGTCAAGGTCGACCGGGGACTTCTCCTGCCCCGGCCCTGAGGTTCGTTCAGCAATCACTCGCACCGGATCCATTTCGGCACGGCCAATGCACACAACCGCGCCTAACAGCAGTGCGCCCGCAAGCCCTCGATGGCGGAGCCTTCCCATGACAGCACGCTCCGTTCAACAGGCATCGAGTGCGTGTGCGATGTCGGCCTTCAGCTCATCGAGGTCCTCGATCCCGACCGAGAGTCGTACCAGCGTGTCACTGATGCCCAGAGCCGCCCTGGATTCCGGGGGGACCGAGGCATGGGTCATGATCGCCGGGTGTTCGATGAGGCTTTCGACTCCACCGAGGCTTTCCGCGAGCGCGAACACCTTGACGTTCTCGAGGAACCTGCGGGCGGTCTCGAGGTCACCCTTCAGGAACATGGTGATCATCCCTCCGTAGCCGGGGCCATCCGGCAGCGACATCTGCTTCGCGGCGACCTCATGCTGGGGGTGGCTGGGCAGGCCGGGGTACACGACTCGATCGACCTTGGGATGTGCCTCGAGCATCCGGGCAATCTCCATGGCACTGTGGGAATGCCGTTCCATTCTCAACCCGAGGGTCTTGACCCCCCTCAGGCAGAGGTAGGCATCGAACGGTCCCATCACCGATCCGATCGAGTTCTGCAGGAACCGAAGCCGTTCGGCGATCTCCGGTACCCGGGTCGCGAGCACACCACCGACCACGTCACTGTGCCCCCCAAGGTACTTGGTCGCCGAATGCATGACGATGTGCATGCCCAGATCGAGTGGTCGCTGCAGGACCGGGGAACAGAAGGTGTTGTCGGCGATGGCGATCGCTCCGTGGTCATCGGCGATCTTCGCAATTCGTGCGAGATCGGAAACCTTCAGAGTGGGATTGGTGGGGGATTCAACCCACACCATCCTGGGCTGGTGTTCGGCGAACGCGGCTTCGACCGCGGAAAAGTCGCTCATGTCCACGTAGACCGGCCTGATGCCCTGGCTGCGTTCGCGCACCAGCGACATCAGTCGATACGTTCCCCCGTACATGTCGTCCATGGCCAGCAGGCAGTCTCCGCTGGAGAGCATCTCCAGGCAGGTCGCCGTGGCGGCAAGACCGGATGAGAAGGCGAATCCACCGTGGGACGCGTCCTGGTCCTCGGTGATCCCGGTGTTCTCCAGACTGGCGACCGCACGCTCGAAGCTGTATCGGGTGAGGTTGTGGCTGCGCGAGTATTCGTACCCCTTGTGGACTCCCGGGGATTCCTGGGCGTAGGTGCTCGAGGTGTAGATCGGAGGCATCACGGCTCCGGTCACCTCGCAGTTCGCCTGGCCTCCGTGAATGCAGCGGGTGAAGATGTGGGTCTCGTCGTTCATTGCAGTGGGGGTTCCGTTCAGGGATCAGGGAAGCTGTTGCCGGAGGTAGTTGATCACGTCGATTCGCGTGATCAGGCCGTAGAACTGATCGGGATCGCTCACGATGGCGACCATGTCTTTTTTCAGGATCCCCAGCACGTCCTCAAGGGTGGCATCCGGGGCGACGGTCTCCAGTCGGCTGCTCATGTGCTCCGAAACCGGGGTCTGGGGATCGGCCTGGTGCTGGGTCATTGCCAGCAGCACGTCGGACTCATCGATGATCCCCTGTACCCTGCCCTCCGCGTCGAGGACCGCCATCTGGCTCACGGCATACATCCTCATGCGGCGGACCGCCTGGGCGAGTGGTTCACTGGGCGAGAGGGTGTAGTCCTCTCCGTCGAGATGACGACGGGAGATGAGGTCGCGGATGTTGCCGTACTTCGGTCGGTCGATGAAGCCGTTGTCGATCATCCAGTGGTCGTTGAACATCTTCGAGAGGTACTTGGCTCCGTGATCACAGATGAGGGTGACGACCGTCTTGGGTTCGGTCTGCTCCCGGCAGAATCGGAGGGCCGCCGCCAGGAGTGTTCCCACGCTGGAACCCGCCAGAACGCCTTCCTTCTGCAGGAGTTCACGGGCGGTGAGCAGCGCTTCACCGTCCTCGATGCGGTACGCGACGTCGACCAGATCGATGTCCAGGATATCGGGTACGAAGTCCTCCCCGATGCCTTCGACGATCCAGGAGCCGGCTTCGACCTCCCTGCCATCGTTCACCAGTGGCTCGAGGATCGAGCCCGCGGGATCTGCGAGCACCATGGTGACTGACGGATCCTGTTCCTTGAGGTACTTGCCGACTCCGGTCACGGTTCCGCCGGAGCCTACGCCCGCCACGAACGCATCGATTCGACCGCCCATCTGTTCCCAGATCTCCGGTCCGGTCGTCGTGTAGTGGGCATCCGGGTTGGCATCGTTGGCGAACTGGTTGATGTAGAACGCGTCCGGCTTCGATTCCACCAGCCGTGCGGCCACGTTCTGGTAGTAGTCGGGATGCTCCTTGGTCACGTCGGAGCGACTCATCACCACCTCGGCTCCCATCGCCCGAAGATGTGAGATCTTCTCGTGCGACATCTTGTCCGGAACCACCACCATGACTTCGTAGCCTTTCTGGCTTCCGACCAGAGCGAGGGCGAGTCCCGTATTGCCGGCCGTGGCCTCGATGATCAGGCCGCCGGGCTTGAGTGCACCGCTTCGCTCCGCCGCTTCGATCATGGACACCGCGTTGCGGTCCTTGATGGAGTTGCCGGGATTCATCGACTCCATCTTCACGAAGAGTCGGCAGGGCCCGGTGTCCAGGCGGGTCAGTTCGAGGATCGGGGTGTTCCCGATCATCTCGAGCACGTTGCCGTAGATGGGTGCGAGTCTGGGCTTGCTTATCTCAGTCATGGGCGTGGTGTCTCCGGCCTTCTATGGTACGCCCTTCGGCAAGGTTCGTTAGGCTTGTTTTATGTCGATTCCTCCTCCATCGATTTCTCTCGAACAGGGCCCTGGGGGCCTGGAACTGAGGATTACCGGCGATCGTCCGGGGCAGGGGGTTCGTGCGGGATTCGAGGTTGAATCGACCCAGGGCCACCCTCTGGCCAAGCTGATTCGCGGGTGTCCGGGGCCGGTCGTCGATGCCACGGCCGGATTGGGCGGTGATACCGGGGTTCTGGCCGCCCTCGGCCGAGAGGTGCTCGCCATCGAGCGCTCGGAGATCCTCTTCTCCCTGCTCGAAGAAGCCCGGGATCGCCTGGCGGATCCGGGGCTTCAGTCTCGGATCCAGCTCATGGCCGGGGATGCGGTCGAACATCTGAGTCGACTCCCGGAACCATTCCAGTCGCCTGCCGCGATCATCCTGGATCCGATGTACCCACCTCGGCGACGACGCAGTGCCCTCCCCCCCAAGTCGATGCAGGCCTTGCGGCTGCTGCATGCGAATCAACCTGAGACCGATCTCGGACCGTTGGTTCGTGCCGCCTTTTCCGCCGGTCCGAAGCGGGTCCTGCTCAAGCGTCCACCCGAGGCGAAGCCCCTTCTCGAAAGGATGCCGACCTTCTCCGTTGAAACCAAGCTGGTGCGCTGGGACGCCTGGGAGCTTGGTTGACGGTCGGCGAATCACGCCGCCGTGGAGACCAGTGGAATTGCGATGGTGCACAGCAGGACCACCACGGTGAGCAGCACGCTGGTCATGTGCAGAACCCTGAAGCGTGCGGCATTGCCGTCATCGGTGGCCCGGTTGGTCATCGGCACCAGTGCGTAGCATGCAAGTGGCAGAACGATGCCGACGGCCGCAAGAACCGACTGCGCGGCAGAACCTCCCGGCGAGATGAGGCTGGAAATGAGCGTGCCCATGCCCAGCGCCGCGATCAGCAGAAAGAACTTCGGAAAGAGCGCTCTCAACAGAGCGCCGGCCGGGGCCATCTCCAGGGTCCTGAAGAGTATGGGCGCGAGCACCATGGTCTGCATGATGATGATGCCTACCGTCATGCCCGAGAGGAATCCTGTCATGTCCGTCCTTTCTCCCGTGATCCGACCGTTCGACGAGCGTATCTCGCGTCAGACCGTCCGTGGTTGCGACATTCATACCGACTATAGGCCTGTCACGGTCCTCTTTCCCCTCCCAAGGGTCATCACCAGATCAGCCGATACCAGGAGGTGTCTCGCTGGATCGAGACGTCGGCCCTGTTTCCCGTCGCCCTTCCGGTGCGTGGTGGAGTCCCCGCGGGTACTCACTTCTCGACCCGGGTGCATCAGGCCTCTTCGGGGTGTCGTGCCTCGTAGATCGCAGCGCACTTGGACATGAACCAGGCGATCGCGACCGGGATGACCACGAATGCCCCGATGATGATGAACGCACGGATGGCGATCGGTCGAGTGTCGGCTTCGTTGATGGTGGTCTGCGAATACTCCGCAAGGACTGCACTCAGATGGCAGAAACCGTCGATTAGTTCGGGTACGAGGCTCATGGGTGTCTCCAGGGTTCTAGAAATAGCGTTTTCGGCCCCACTCGTCCAGTCCTCCCCTTGAAGTCCGACCCCTGGATCAGGTAGCCTCTACCCACCCTCAGGAGTTCACCACGATGTTGCTTTCCCTCTCACTGGCCCTCTCACCCACCTCCATGTTCTTCATCTTCATGGGAATCATGGTGGTTCTTGCGCTGGTCTCCGGAATCTTCGTCTACCACTCGATCTTCATGGCCCATACCCAGCACGGCCACGACGACGACCACTGAGTTTCCCGATCACTTCAGATTCCGGACGGAGTTTCCTCGAGGCGGTTCGCTTCCTGAGGTCTCGTCCCAATGGCGACGATCGAGCTGCGGGTACGACCGTCCCGAAAGGTCTTCACTTCGACGCTGGCACCCGTTCCCGCGAGGTAGAACTGCTTCTGAAACTCGATCGGTGAGTTGATCGGATGCCCATTGAATTCGGTGAGAAAGTCACCCGGCCGGATGCCAGCGGCGAACGCGGGGCTCGGCTCGAACACGTTCTCGATGTAGATCCCCACCGGGGGTCGGCTCATCCGGGAAAGTGCTCGAGGACCGACCTCCTCCCGCAGTTCCTCCCGACTCATCACCGAGAAGCCGAGCCAGGGTGAGTCCACCGACCGCTGGTGGATGATGGGCGCGGCGATCTCACGAATGATCTTGGAGGGCAGTGCGAACTGGACGGTCTGCCTCCCGGGGTCGATGCCCGGCCGATCCCAGCGCGGCATGAGCATGCCCACGACCTTTCCCTCCAGATCCGTCACCGGACCCCCGAGTGCTTCGGGGTGGATGGTGTTCGATATCTGGAGGTAGGAGGCCTGCAGATTCTCCTGGGAGCAATCACGTCTTGGGATGCCCGATAGAACGGTGGGCGTGAAGAACGTATCGATTCCCGGCGGGTCTCCCACCAGAAACGCCAACGCCCCCGGTTGGAGCTGGTCACTCTCGCCCCACGTGATCGCGGAGAGGTCTGGCGGTCGGCCATCGATCGGGACCATGATCTTCAGGAACAGCAGGTCAAGCGTCGGCTCCCCACCGAGCATCAAGGCCATTGCATGGATGCGATCGTGGCCTTCGACATCGAAGGCCACCGGGAGCCGGTCGTCCTCGCCGAGCAGGGCGGAGCGCGTGGTCGCGATGATCCCTCGACCGGCGTCGAGAACGAATCCGCTGGCGGATCCGATCACCACATGGCCCGGGTAGCGCGCGTCCTCGACCGGCACCACCCATCCCGCCGGATCCGACCGGTTCGAGGCGTCATTGGTCTCCTCCCGTGGATCGTCGGGGATCGCCGCCAGCGAGCGAACCGAAACCACCGAGGGAATGATCCGTTCGTGCACGCCGATGAATGCTTCCTGAAGTGCCCGAGCGGCTTCCGGTGGTGGGGGCGTCTCACCTGGCGCCGCCGCAGGGCAGAGCGTCATCAGCACCGGAAGCAGGAGAACTCGTGGAAGCCTGGTGGCCGTGAGGTGTCTCATCGTTGGTTGCACGTACCCCAGGCGGCGAGGATGATCGTGAGATCACTGCCCCCGACCGATCCATCCTCGTCCAGATCGTAGACCGGGCTGTCCGATCCCCAGTTCGAGAGCAGGAACGTGAGGTCGTCGCCACCCACGACACCGTCTTCCGTGAAGTCCGCGGGACAGGTGGGTGAGCCCGGTTCGTCGAGCTGGAACTGGAACGTTCCGATGAGGTCGCCGTTGGGAAGAACCTCGAGGATGCGTATCTCCCGACTGCTGTCGTAGAACGGGTCGTCCGCGTTCTCCGGGTCATCGGGAAAATAGAGCTGGGTGGTGAGGACACCCGAGAACTCGCCCTGAAGCTTGACGTGCAGATGTTTCGGTCGGCCGGGGTAGGGTGCCGGAATGTTGGTCGAGAGTGTCCATCTCCCGTCGGCATCCGCGAACTGCTGGCCCCGGTAGAAGTACTGGATGCTGGTGTTGTCGTAGACCCCCTCGACGTCCGCCTGCCAGAAGTCGAGCCATGCCCCGGGAATCGGTCGGCAGTCCCAACCCACGACTTCACCGGCGAGGAAGATGATCGGTTCGTCCTCCTCGACCACCAGGTCGGTTCGTTCGGGTGCCCCTTCGCGATAGAACGGGCCCTGGACGTCCGAACCCGTGGGCGGGCAGGGGATCTCGTCACCGCCCGTGGCGGCGAACACCAGCGATGCGATGATGCTCTTCAGAATCAGGGAACCCATGCTCAGATACCTCCAACTGGTGCCTGCATTATGCATTCCCGGCCTCCGCCTGCCCAGAAAAAAAGCGAGCGACTCCACCAGCGGGCCCTGATCAAGCCAAGCACGAGTTATTTCCGACCGGCCTGGACCTTGCCGTGGCTGGTGGCCTGATCGGAACCCGACCCTTTCTCTCGACGAGGGCATCGCGGTGGATCAACGAACGGCCCCCCCGGTGACGGGGGGGCCGCTGTTCATCAGTAGGCTGATACTCGAGCGTGCCTACATGTTGTCACCGACCGGATCGCCGAGGACGACCATGCTCTGGTAGTACTCGATCACTCCGGAATCGGAGACATCCAGGGCGTTCCACTGCGGCCAGTCGAACGTATCGTTCATGAACGGCTGCATCTGGTCCCAGCTGAGCACGGTGAGGTGGTTGATGTCGTGGTTGATCGCCACGCCCTCGATCGAGCGGAACCCGTGGGTGCGGCCGTGCATCCAGCCTCCGTAGTGGGGTTCCATCTTGATGGTGTTGATGAAGGTCTCGACCATCCCGTTCTGTTCGAGGTAGTCGGCGTAGCCCGCGATCCCGTTCTCACGCACCATGTCCATCACCAGGTCGCGCATCTCGTCGGGATCTTCCACCAGTCTTGCGGTGCGCTGGATGTCGGCGAGGAGTTGCGGCCGGTAGGCATCATCGGTGATCCAGCCTACCTTCGCGCCCTGCATCGCGTAGTACAGTCCGACGCCGAGCAGGTCGTTGCCCCAGGCCTGGCTGTTGTTGGTAAGCGATTCGTCGAACGCCCATTGACCCACGTCCTCGAGCTCCAGCGCAGGAAGGCCCAGGAATGCTCGCAGGTTGTTGTAGGCGATCATCGCTTCGGTGGTGATCGCGGTTCGCCCGCCGACCAGCTCGTGCGCATGGGAATTGTTGTTGGAGCCGTGGAAGTCGCCCCAGCAGGTGATGTCGGTGAACTCGCCCATGCAGGGGTCGTCGTGACCACCGCCATCACCATGGTCGTCGTCGCCGCCGTGGCCGTCATCACCACCACCGCCATCGTCCTCACCACCGTCATCACCGGCGTCGTCATCACCTTCGTTCGAGCCGCCGTCATCGCCGTTGCTCGGACTGCATTCGCCCCACTGGCTCAGGAGGAGCGTCAGGTCCGCTCCATCCACCTGCCCGGAGCGATCGAGGTCCGCCAGTTCGTCGTCGGTGTTCCATTTCGCAATGACCAGTGCAAGGTCTTCACCGTTGACCACGCCACTTTCATCGAGGTCCGCGACGCAGGTCGCAACCGGCCCGTCTCCGGGCTGCATGAGCTCCCCCTCGATCATGACGTCGATCAACACCCCGTTGATACGGGTGTCCATCGGTGAAGGCGGCCAATCGCCGACTCCAGTGAAGCCAAGGACGACCGAGTCCCCGGGTTGGATCGTCTCGTTGTACCAGACGTGTTCGAGGATTCTTCGGCCTCCGGATTCCGAAGCCTCGCAATTCCAGTAGTGCAGGACCTCGGGAGTGCCCATCCAGGAGAGCTCCCAGCCATCCAGTGATGCCCCTTCCGGGTCCACTCTCAGCACGATGTCGGCGTTGTAGCCTCGTTGCCACTGGGCCGTCATCTGGTAGTCGATGGAGTGCTGCCCGTACAGCAGTCCTGAACAGAATAATGGTGCGGTCACAACTACAGCCGACGATATTACTCGATTCGATTTCAGACTCATTCTTATGTCCTTTTCGGTGCCCCGTCTCTTCTGCGCGCGAACGTCCATACGCAAGGAGGCCCGCCGGGGTTCCTCTGACTTTGGCAACTAGAATCGAATCGTGCCGCAGCTCTTTCGAATTTCGGACGCTTTTTGCCAGAATCAGGCTCCCTGATCCGCCTGAGGGGAATTACGCCGCCGGGCGACCTGCCCTTCTTCAGGGAGGCGGGGTGTTCAGATCGGCAGGGAACGGGCGCGCGCCGTCGACTCAGTGGCCGGTGGCATCGCCGGATCGACTTGCCTCGTAAAGGAACCAGGTCCTTCGTTCGGTCTCGTCGATCCAGTTCTCGATCAGGCTGGAACTCGCAATGTCCCGATGGCGGTCGGTCACGTCGTGCGCACTTCTGAGTTCCGCCGCCAGGTGGGTGTTGTCCCGGCAGAGCTCCGCAAGCATCTCCAGGGGTTCGACGAACTCCGCATCGTTGTCCTGGACGCGCTGTCTTCGCGCGATGTCTCCGATCGAGCGCAGAGTGGTTCCGCCGATCTTCCGGACCCGCTCGGCCAGGGCGTCGGTCATCTCGAAGAACTGTTCGCCCTGTTCATCCAGCATCAGGTGGTAGTCTCGGAAGTGCGGGCCACTGACGTGCCAGTGGAAGTTCTTGGTCTTCATATACAGCGCGAAGACGTCGGCGAGGATCGGATTGAGCGCGTTGGCGATATCGGTGCTGGCTGCGGGGTCGAGATCGGTGGGGGTGGCGAGTGGCTGGTCGTTCTTGGACATCGTTGGTGGTTCCTCACGGTTCGTTGCCGTCGTCATGGCGAGCGGCTGTTCGGATGTGGCTTGGTTTTACGGCTCGTCGCATGAACCGGTCGGGATCATCCTCTGATCGTGCATTGTAGGCACTATTCGCACTCGTTCCGACTCATTCAGGTTTCTTTCGCATCCCATCGCTGCTAGGGTCTCCAGGTCGGTCCTCGACCGCCGTCAATGCGGGCATGCTCCACCGGAGGCGGATCTTCATGGCCAAGCGAACTCTCCTGAATGCGTTTCTGTTCGGTTCAATCCTTTGCTCCGGAGTTGCGGGTCAGGAGCAGCTGGTCAATGGTGACTTCGAATCCGGAGTCGAGGGGTGGGTTCCGGTGGGACCGGTCACCCTCGAATCGGACGCCACTCTGGCGCACGAGGGGTGCTGTGCGTTGAAGGTCCTTGGACGTACCAGTGACTGGAACGGGGTCGGCCAGTTCATCACCGAGCAGTTGGTGCCCGGGCGTTCCTACTCGGTGCGCGGCTGGGTCAGACTGCTTTCCGGCGAGGCCGATCAGGTCTCCATCAAGTACCGGAAGATCGATGGATCCGGCACCGAATGGATCCTGCTCGCTCAGGGAACGGCTCGGGCCGACGAGTGGCGCGAATTCGTGGGTGCCTTCACCCACGAACCCGTCGGAGACGTCGAATCACTCCGATTCTACGTCTCCGGGCCGCAGCCCGGCATCGGGTTCATGGTCGACGGCCTCTCGATCAGTGAGCTGGAATCGGACTGGGAGTCCGCCGCCAACGACCGCATCCGGGAACTTCGCACTCGCTCGGTGCGCGTGGAGGTGGTTGATCAGGATGGGTGCCCGGTTCCGGGCGCGCTGGTCGAAAGCGTCCAGGAACGGCGCTCCTTCGGCTTCGGCACCGCGATCAATCGGAATCACATGAGCAACACCACCTACACCGAGTTCGTGGCGGAGAACTTCGAATGGGCGGTCATGGAGAACGCCGCCAAGTGGAGACAGAATCAGAACAGCGCGGGACCGCCCGACTATTCGGATGCGGATGCGATGGTGCAGTTCTGCCTCGAAAACGACCTTCGAATGAGGGGGCATTGCGTCTTCTGGGCGAATCCCCTCCGGGTGCCCGACTGGGTGCAACCTCTCACGGGGACGGCACTCGAGACCGCGATCAGCGACCGGATCGAAAGTGTGATCCCCCGGTACGCGGAGGTCTTCGAGCACTGGGATGTGAACAACGAGATGATCACCAATCGGTTCTTCGCGGATCGACTGGGGGAGGGGATCCGATCCCAGATGTTCCAGCGAGTCCGTGCCCGGGACGCCGACGTGACCCTGTTCGTCAACGACTTCAGCATCCTCACCAGCAATCGACAGACCGAGCTTCTCCAGCAGGTGGAGGCGCTCGAGGCCGACGGTGCGACGGTCGATGCGATCGGTGCCCAGGGGCATTTTCCAACTCCACCAACGGGTGCGGTGGTGCTTCAGCGACTCGACAACCTCGCACGTGCGAGCAAGCCGATCTGGATCACCGAGTTCGACTGTCCGGCGGCCGACGAAACGCGGCGTGCCGATGCACTGGAGACGGTCTACCGGGCCGCGTTCAGTCACCCCTCGGTCGAAGGGATCCTCATGTGGGGGTTCTGGGCGGGGTCCCTCAACAACGGGCCGGATGCCGCCCTGGTGGATCTCGACTGGAGCCTGACCGAGTCGGGAGTTCGCTACCAGGCACTCATGGATGAATGGAGCACCGAGACCTCCGGTTCGACCGATCCGACCGGTGGCTTTGAATTCCGCGCCTACCACGGTCGTCACTCGGTTTCAGTGGCCCTCGACGGAGTCCTCCACGAAGGGTTGCTTGAACTGGTGGCCGGAGACGGCGTCTTCACCCAGCGGGTGGTGCTCGACCTGAAGGGTGCCTGCACGGTCTGCCTGGCCGATCTGAACCGGGATCTCGTGATCGACGGCGCGGACCTTGCCCAGCTTCTTGGTGGCTGGGGCGCAGCTGGTGCCACGGATCTGGATGGTTCCGGCGCCACTGATGGGGCGGATCTGGCCAGGTTGCTCGGCGAGTGGGGAGCGAATTGCGGACCGTGATGCTTCGTGGTTGTTCGCGCCCCCGCCGTTTCCGACCTCGCGCCGCGACGAGTCGAGTGAAGGAACGCCCACGCTCGGGCGAGGGCGTATGTGTGCCTAAGGACCTTTGTGTCGTGTGCGTGACCTCAGCCGCCGCTGCAGGTCTCGGTCGTGTTCGGGTCATCGGGCAGACGCCACCCAGACCGAAGGGCCACCTCGAACGCACAGTGGTTGATGAATTGACTACACGGTTCTCCATCCGCCCATGCATCGCAGTGGGCGCCTCCCATGAGCCTTCCGGTCCGGGGATTACGCCCAGATGAATCGAGGAAGCACCTCGGTGTTCTCTTCGCGAATTTCCAGCGGATCCTGCGACCGGGCCGCCTCGGTTCCGGGGGTGGGGCCGGGTTTCGGATTGTCTGACTCATGTTTCGGGTTGAAGTGGAAGTGCCGGTCCATCTTGAAGACGTCCGGGTACTTCTGGTCCAGTTCGTAGACCACGAATGCCAGGGTGACGAAGGAGAGGATCGTGGTACTGGCCACGATCGCGGCGGTTTGTTCCACGTAGATGTTCTTCTGTTTGGCCACACCGTATTCGCACTTCGCGGCGGCGACCGAGCTGCACAGCACGACGGCCACGGTCGAGGTGGGGCCCAGTCCGATCCATTCGCACATGAACCACGCGAGGGTCGGCATCAGCACCAGCTTGAAGACGGTGGCTCCGCAGATCGCAAGCAGGTTCTTCTTGAAGACCCCGAAGTCGAGGTCGACTCCGACCGCGAAGAGGGCGACCGGTGCGGTGGTCGCGCCGAGGAGCGACAGGGTGGTGTCGATCGTGTCCGGAAGCTTCCATTCGGTGAGCGAGATCACCACGCCCACGATCAGTGCGACAAAGTAGGGCTGGAAGAACTCCTTGGCCAGTGACTTGAAGAACCCGAGGATTCGGGATTCACCGGGCGCCCCGTGGTTGAGGTCGTAGATCAGGGACATTACCTGGAGCCCTATGATCAGGTTGATCACGCCGAGAATGCCGTAGATCGTTCCCCGCTGCCCCATCAGCATCGCGAGGATCGGCAGCGCGATCATGCAGGTGTTCGAGAGCGAACAGGTCGCGGAGAAGAACGAGCCTTCCAACCAGGGCATCCGAAAGAGCTTCGCCGCCGCGAGCGCTGCGATGAAGACGATGAAGGTGATCAGGAGAAACGTCCCGAAGAACGCCGCCTACGGCACGTAGTCCTGGACGGGTTCGTTCGCGAGAGCCACGATGATCATGCTTGGGATCGCGACCTTCATCGCGTAGCCGATCAGGGTGCTGCTCTGTCCGGAATCAAACTTGCCAAGCTTCCTGAAGATGTACCCCGCCACCACGAACAACATGATGGGCAGGACAACACCAAAGATGACTTCCGATGAATGAAGTGTTCCTTCTAAAAAGCGCCCGAGAGTGACTTCGTCTTTGATCGAAAGAAACGCCCCCTCGCTATCGTCACTGGCGATACGCCATCGTTGTAAAAAATGCGTTTCCCTTCCCACCCGTCCTCAGGCCATGCCTCACCCCCGTGAGTGTCCGATCAGTCCCGGGTGAACACGCGCGCGATCGGGCTGATGATCCCTGCACGCACGGCCTGGCGAGCGTTCTCGAAACGCTGGGGGCGTCCCGGACTCGCGCTGCGTATCGCGGCTTCTCGTGGGGGATCGAAAAACCGACGAGCGGTTTCTTGGAAGGAAATCCGATCGGTCGGGGTGAGCCCCGCCGCGGCGGCGGCGTCGAGGTAGACCGCTTCGCGATCCACGAAACTGAAGCGCGCGTACGAGGCCCAGGGCATCGGGAAGGCCAGTTCGCCCTCGTCGGTGCGCATCAGGTCGTAGACCAGCACCCGCCCCCCCGGCCGGGTGACGCGAGCCATCTCGGAAAGGAGGGTCCGCTTGTCCTCGATGTTCATTCCGACGTGCATCAGCGTCGCCGCTTCGTAACTGCCGTCTGCAAACGGCAGATCGGTGCCGGAAGCGAGCTGAAAGCGCACCCGTTCCGAAAGCCCGACCAGTCGGGTCAGCTCGGTGGCCGCCTCGATGAAGTCAGGTGTCAGATCGATCCCCGTCACCCGGGCTCCGGTCGCATCCGCGAAAAAGCGAGCGGGGCCACCGATTCCGCAACCGACGTCAATCAGCGAGTCACCTTGTGAGAGCCCGAGCAGGGGCGCGAGTCGTCGGCTCGCCTCTCGCTTGCCGACGTGGAACTCGTCGAACTCGCCGAGGTCCTCCACCTGCAGTGCAGTGGGATCACGGCCTGCCTTCGCGAGGTCCTCGAGGATGCCTTCGACGAGGCCGGTGCGTGCGTAGTGTGATTGCATGGTCTCGGGCATTGATTCCTCGTCCTCAAGCAAGCCAGCGACGACCGCGGTTCACCAAACGAAGAACACCCTGCGCACGATGCAGGGTGTTCTTCCGTTCATGGAGCGTACCGGGCTCGAACCGGTAACCCCTGCCTTGCAAAGGCAGTGCTCTCCCAATTGAGCTAACGCCCCTTCATTGGGATCGCGAGTATACCGTCCAATCCGATTCCTGCGAATCGATCAGTCCGTATCGGTGCCGGAATCCGCCTCCGCGACCGCGGCTCCGGACTCGGTTGGTTCATCGGCAGCATTATCGGTGGCCTGGTTCGCGGCCTCCCGCCGTGCGGGTTGCTTGGACAGCAGGTCGATTCTTCGCGGGGTGATGATGTTCAGCTGCAGCGCCTCGTCGTACTGCATCGATCCGATGATCCCCACGGAAAGTCCGGTCCAGGCCGCCATGTCGTATCGGTCGTCCGGAGCCACGTACGCGATGGTGTGGCCGCCGGCGAGATCCTGCAGTCGGAAGAGTCTCGGCATGGTGTTGCTGCCGCTGAAGACCACCGAGGCGTTGAGCTCGCCGACCATGTCGAACGGCGCTCTGGTGTCCATCGCCATGCGAGTGGCGGTGATGTTCTCACCGTCGATCCGGGTCTGGTCGCGCATCGCCTTGAGTCTGGCCAGTCGATCCTGAACGTCGATCTTGATCGCGAGCACGTCGACACGACTCTTCGCGGTGGCCATCTGGGCGTCGGTGATGTCCGGGTCCTCGGCGAACTTGTCGAACTGGCGCTGCAGGAGTTCCAGTTCCGCGGACTCGATGTTCTCCTTGAGCACGGTCCGGAACGCATCATCCAGTTCCGCGAGGCGCTGGGCACGCTTGACGGAGGGAGACATCGCCTCCGGGTCCTCGGTGACGGTGGTGGTCGTTTCCGTCACCACGACCGCGGTGGCATCCCCGGTCTCCGTCGACTCCTTCGACTCCGTCGGGGCCGGGTCATCGGTTGGAGCGGATTCCTCCGCCTTCACCAGCTCGGTCGGCATCTGCGGTTTCTTCGGCATGATCGCCGCGACCTCGGTCGCGGTGGCCGGGCGCAGCAGCTTGGCGTTGATCCAGGCCAGCTGGGTGGCGGGCATCGCGACTTTCCAGTTGCCGGGGTCGTTGGCGCGTGCGCCCGGAATCTGTTCGATCAGCTTGAGTTTCATGCCCGTGGACAACGGAGGATCGAGTGCTTCGAAGCTCGCGCTCACCCGTCCGTTCTGATTCAGGTTCGGTGCTCTCATCGAGGTGCGGCGGCTGACCACTCCGGTGGCGCCTTCGGCGTCGATCGCATCCGCTCGAACGAACCCGTAGGCTCCGGCGAACGCCGGAGTGCTGGTGCGTACGCGGGCCCATCCGTACTTCTCGTCGATCACTTCGACGACCGCTCCCGACTGAAGCTGGAAGAACGGGTAACCGCCTTCCACGCTGGCGGCGGTACGGACGTTGATGTTCCTTCCCTTGTCGACGGTGTAAAACCGATCGCTGTCGGGAATTGTGAGCGTCGATCCCGTGCTGGTTCCGGCAGGGGTGGTGCCGGGTTCCTGGGCGAGGGCAGGCGAGCTGGCGAAGAGACCGGACAGGCCCCATACAACAATGGTCTGTGTTCTTGGCATGAATGCATGGTACCTCCCCGTCCGGAGGCTGCTAGCATTCGGTCCCATGAGCCGGTTTTCCACCTCAACCGTCACCCGAACCCTGCTGATCGTCGCGTTGTCGATCGGTGGGTGTGCCACACCCTACGCGGGGGATGACGTGGACCAGCGTCTGCAAAGCGCCCTGGAGGGCGCGATCAGCCGGGAACTGGCCGGCAATCAGGAGGACCCGACCCTTCAGGTCACCCCGAGCCTGCATTCCCAGGTGGAAGAGACCCTGGCGCCCCGACGCGCCGAGCTCGACCAGATCGGCCCGGCGGTGGCTCGTGGAGGGCAGCCGCTCGATCTGGGGGAGAATCTCCTCGGAGGGGCGCAGGAGGAGATCTTCATCACGCTGCGTGAAGTGATCGAGACCACGATCGAGAACAACCTGCTCGGGCAGAACGCGCGTCTGGCCCAGGGAATCAGCGAGACCCGGATCATCCAGGCTCAGGCCGCCTTCGACGCGATCTTCTTCTCCGATTTCAACTTCACCAGACTTCAGCAGCCCCAGGTGGTCCCCCAGATCGAGGTGATCTCCCCGGTGCCACCGTTCAACCGGCAGACGCAGGACCTCTCGACCTCCGTCCGGAACGTCAAGCAGTGGAGCGTCGAGACTGGCCTTCGCAACCAGCTGACCTCCGGTGGCGCGATCGAGGTCTCGACCTCGATCGGGTACGACGACATCGCCGATTCCGACGGAATCTCCTACAGCCCGGATCCCGCCTGGAATTCCGCGATCACTCTCGGGATCACCCAGCCCCTGCTGCGTGGCTTCGGTTCGGAGGTCGCGTTGTCGGAACTCCGACTCGCTCGCAACGCCGCTCGCGCGTCGACCGAGAACCTGAGGGAGCAGCTGCTCACCCTGATCGCGAACGCCGAGGCTGCGTACTGGCAGCTGGTGCTCGCTCGCCAGAAGCTCGCGGCCAGCGAATGGCTGCTCGAGGTCGGAATCGCGATCCGTGACGTCCTCGCCCAACGACGGGACATCGATGCGACGGCAGCGAACTACGCCGATGCGGTCGCCACCGTCGAGCGCCGGCGGGGAGATCTCATCGTCGCCCAGCGCGACATCCGCTACTCCAGCGACGCGCTCAAGGTGATCATGAACGATCCGGGGCTGCCGGTCGGGGACGAGACGCTGGTCGCGCCCGCCGACTGGATGACCGATGAACCGATGCGCTACAACCTCGGTGAGGCG
>JAYZFJ010000045.1:0-25407 GCA_036336805.1 Planctomycetota bacterium | reverse complement strand
TTCCAATACCACGGCTGAATCGGCTTCGATCACACCACTTTGTCGATACCATCGCGGACATGTACCTGAACTCCCCGAACGAGGTTGAAAGCGCGACCGCCGCCGCTGAACGTACCGTCGAGATCCACCGTCGACTGGTCGACTGGCTGCGTCCCGGACAGACCCTGGCAGAGATCGACACCTTTGTCGCGGAAAACCTGTCGGACCTGGATTCAACCAGCGCGTTCCTCGGGTATCGGGCCAAACCGCATCCGAAATTCCCTTCTCATGCCTGCCTCTCCCTCAACGAATGCGTGGTGCACGGCACGCACGACATGACGAAGAGCCCGATCAAGGAAGGCGACCTGCTCTCCATCGATATCGGGGTGCTCCACCAGGGATGGATCGGCGACGCGGCCTGGACCTATGCGATCGTCGACGCCGAACCGATCGCGCTGTCGCTGATGCAGGCGGGACGAAATTGCCTTGCTGCTGGCATCGAGGCCATGCAACCCGGACGCCCTCTCCTGGACTGGGCACGGGCGGTCCAGAAACACGCCGAGGACGAATGCGGATTCAAGCTCATACGTGGACTGGGGGGACACGGGTACGGCAAGTCGCTTCACGGCCCCCCCTTCATCTCCAACGTCGTACCGAAGCATGCGGGTGAATGGACCGATGCGTTCAACTCGTTCAAGCCGGGCCTGTTGGTGGCGGTGGAACCGATGCTGAGCCTCACCACCGACTCGATCCGGTCCGAGGGCAGGGGATGGCCACTCTTCAGTTCCGATGACTCGCTGAGCGTCCACTACGAGAGCGACATCCTGATCACTCCGGAAGGCCCGATCAACCTGACCGCCGGTCTCTTCGATCTGCCGGACCGGGTGGGGGCGTGATGAACGAGGCCCATTCGATGAGCGAGGATCATGGCAAGATCGTGCTTCTGGAAGGCATCCACCCGGTTGCGGAGGATTCCCTGTCGACGACCGGGCTGAGTATCGAACGCGTGGACGGGGCCATCGGTCCGGACCAGCTTGCCGACCTGCTGAAAGGCGCTTCGATGCTCGGTATCCGGAGTCGTACCCAGCTCGACCGAAACATCCTCGCGCGAGCCACCGATCTCTGCGCGATCGGCTGCTTCTGCATTGGAACCAACCAGGTCGACCTTCAGGCTGCCGCCGAACGCGGGGTGGCGGTGTTCAACGCGCCCTTTTCCAACACCCGCAGCGTCGCGGAACTGACGATGGCCGAGATCATCATGCTGATGCGCCGGATTCCGCAGCGAAGTATGGACATGCATGCCGGACGATGGCACAAATCGGTGACCGGAGCCCGGGAGGTCCGGGGCCGGACCCTCGGAATCGTGGGCTACGGACACATCGGTTCGCAGCTGTCGATCCTCGCCGAGGGAATGGGCATGCGGGTGATCTACCACGACATCATCGAGAAGCTTCCCCTGGGCAACGCGACCTGCATGAAGGATCTCGACTCTCTCCTCTCGGAGGCGGATGTCGTGAGCCTGCACGTTCCCGCAACCCCGATGACCACCGGCCTCCTCGGGTCGAGCCAGTTGCAGTCGATGAAGGAGGGGGCGTTCCTCATCAACAATGCGCGGGGGAACGTGGTGGACGTGGACGCGCTCACCGAGGCACTCCAGTCGGGCCGCCTGGCGGGAGCGGCGATCGACGTCTTTCCCAGTGAACCCAAGTCGGGGACCGCGGAATTCATCAGCCCCCTGAGAGGGTGCGAGAACGTCCTGCTGACGCCGCACATCGGAGGCAGCACCCTGGAAGCCCAGTCGGCGATCGCCCGGGAGGTCGGCAACAAGCTCACGCGCTACCTGCGGGAAGGCGCGACCGGCACCTCGGTGAACCTCCCTGGGGTGGACCTTCCGCCACGGAAGGAGAACCAGCAACGGATCCTGCACTTCCATCGCAATGTTCCGGGCGTGCTGGGCAGGATGCACAGCTCGCTGGCCGAGCTGGGAGTGAACATCAACGCCGAGTACCTGCAGTCCCAGGGGGACCTCAGCTACGTGATCCTCGACGTCGATCCGATCGAACCCCACATCCTCCACGAGGAACTGAAACGCATTCCGGAAACGATTCGATTCCGAACGATTTCCGACTGAACGCCACGAGAAAGTGAATCATGCTCAACCTGATCTCCTGCCTGTGCCTGGCCGCCTTCACGTCAGTCCCCCAGAACGCTCCCCCCCCCACCGAGCGCATTCCCGTCTCGGACACCCTCCACGGCGAGGTCTTCGTGGATGAATACCGCTGGTTGGAGGCGCTGGAATCGGAGGCACCGGAGGTCGAGGCGTGGACGGATCTTCAGAACGAACACACCCGCGAGGTGCTCGATGCCCTGCCCTGTCGTGCGGAACTCACCGATGAGTTCTCGAAGCTGATGGAGATCGGCAGCATCTCCGCCCCCTCGATGCGGGGCGACCTCTATTTCTATCGAAGTCGGACCGGTACCCAGAACCAGCCGATCCTGATGGTGCGCTCCGGCCTTGAAGGTGCATCGAGGGTGCTGCTCGATCCCAATACCCTGGATGAAGACGGCCTGATCTCACTCGACTGGTACAACCCCAGCCCCGATGGCTCCCTGGTCGCCTTCGGGCTCAGCCAGGCCGGCGATGAAATGAGCACCCTGCACCTGCTCGAGACCGCGAGCGGCCGGTGGCTCTCCGACGAGATCCCCGGCAAGGCCGGCATCTCGGGCTGGGCGCCGAATGGCAAGGGGTTCATCTACTCCCGACTCTCCGATCCGAGCGACGCCTACAGCCGGGTCATCAAGTGGCACGTCATCGGAGACCACCACCGGCAGGACCCCACCCTCTTCACGCAGAAGGAGCCCTCCCGGATCCCCTTCGCCTACCTGGACCCGGCGGGGCGATGGCTGGTGCACGGGGTCACCGATGGATGGTCTCGCAACGATCTCTACGTGCTGGACTTCGATCGCTGGCAACGGGACGGGAGCCTCGAGAGTCAGGTGATCGCGCATGGCCTTGATGGACGGTTCCGACCGGTGGCGATCCTCGGCGACAGCATCTGGATGACCTCCACCTGGAAGAACCCCAACGGCTGCGTCTGGAAGGTCGATCTGCATTTCCCGGACAGCGAGACCTGGGACCTGATCATCCCCCAGCGGAAGGACGCGGTACTCAAGGGCGTCTCGCATGCACGCGGGATGCTGGTGACCCGACACATCAAGGATGCGGTCACGGGCTTCGAGCGCCACACGCTCGACGGACGTTCGCTGGGGGTGCTCGAGACCCCGGGATTGGGCAGTGCCGGCCTGTCCACGGAGGACGATCGGACCGAGGCGTTCATGAGCTACTCCAGCTTCAACGAACCACGCTCGATCTATCGCGTGGACCTCACCGACGGGAGCAGGTCCCTGTGGGAACGCCCCGACGTCCCCGTGGATCCTGCATCGGTCGAGGTCAGCCAGAAGTTCGTCACCTCCAAGGACGGCACCTCGGTGCCCTACTTCCTCATCCACAAGAAGGGCGTCACCCCGGACGGCGACAACCCGTGCCTGATCTATGGATATGGTGGCTTCAACATCTCGATGGAACCGCGCTTCTCCGCCACCAACTTCCCGTGGTTCAACGCCGGCGGGGTCTACGTGGTCGCCAACCTCCGCGGTGGGGGCGAATACGGTGAGGAATGGCATCGGGCGGGGATGCTCGAGAACAAGCAGAACGTCTTCGATGACCTCTACGCGATCGCGGAACAACTGATCAAGGACCAGTGGACGACCTCCGACCGACTCGCGGTGATGGGTGGCTCCAACGGCGGTCTCCTGACCGGGGTCGCCGCCACCCAGCGACCGGACCTCTTCGCCTGCGTGGTCTCCTCGGTTCCGCTCCTGGACATGCTGCGCTATCAGGAATTCCTGATGGCCCGATTTTGGGTGCCGGAGTACGGTTCCAGCGAGGACCCCGAGCAGTTCAAGTGGCTGAAGGCCTACTCCCCCTACCACAACATCACCGAGGGTCGCTCGTATCCAGCCGTGCTCATCACCGCCGGCGAGAACGACAATCGCGTGCATCCGCTCCACGCGCGAAAGATGGCCGCACGAATGCAGAACTCCGCAGGGAACGACCCCGGCGAACGACCGATCCTGCTCTGGGTCGATCGGGACAGCGGACATGGATCCGGCAAGCCCCGGGCGTTGCGACTCCGGGACCGGGTGGACGTCTGGTCGTTCATCATGTGGCAGACCGGACTCTGCAAGTGAACGCGAAGACCGCCAGGAACGTCCAGGTGGTCGGCTACTTCCTGGGGCCACTGCTCCTGGTGGGCACGATGTTCTGGATCGCGCTCGCGGAGCAGAAGTCCTGGGGGATCCTCATGGGAGTCGTCGCGGTGGTGCTCATCAAGTACGTCTACGTCACCCTGCCGGATCGTCTGCACGACGAGTCCGCTGGTGAGAGGACCGACCGCTCGTGAACGTCGATGAGCTGCGTGCGGACACCCCCGGCTGCGCACACCACGCACACCTCAACAACGCCGGTGCGGCGTTGATGCCGCGTCAGGTGCTCGAAGCGATTCGTGACCACCTCACGCTGGAGGAACGACTGGGCGGCTACGAAGCGGAGGAGCAGGTCAGGGAGCAGGTTGCGGAGGCCTACCAAGCAGTGGGCGAACTGACCGGGGTCCCGGCTCGCCGGGTGGCGTTCACGGAGAACGCAACGGCCTCCTTCGTACAGGCACTTTCCTCACTCACCCTGGAACGTGACGACGTGCTGCTCACGACCCGCAACGACTACGCCTCGAATCAGATTCAGCTGCTGTCGCTCGCACATCGGATCGGCGTGCGGGTCATCCGGATCCCGAATCTGCCGGAGGGGGGAGCTGATCCGCAGGCGGCACGCGAACTGATCACCCGGCATCGACCTCGCATCGTGTGTGCTTCGCACGTACCCACCAATTCCGGGCTGATCCAGGATGTCCGTTCGATCGGTCGAGTCTGTCGGGAACACGACGTGACCTACCTGGTGGACGCCTGCCAGTCGGTCGGCCAGCTCCCGCTGGATCTCGAGGATTTCGGTGCCGACTTCCTCTCCGGAACCGCACGCAAGTTTCTTCGAGGCCCGCGGGGCTCGGGATTCCTCGCGGTCTCCGATCGAGTTCTGGAACGGGGGCTGCTTCCTCTCTACCCCGATCTGCACAGCGCACGCTGGACCTCGGAAAACGAATTCGAGCCGGTCTCGGACGCACGTCGATTCGAGAACTGGGAGTTCCCCCGCGCGATCGTGCTCGGCACCGGCGCCGCCGCACGATACGCACTCGAGCTGGGGCTCGAAGCGATCGCGAGCCGGATCCAGGAGCTTTCCGCACGACTTCGCGAAGGCCTGGAGGCGCTGGAAGGAGCCACCGTACTTGATCATGGTCCGGAGCTGTGTGGCATCGTGACCACCTGGATTCTTGACCATCAGCCGAGGGATCTGGTGCTGGCACTGCGCGCGCGAGGCATCCACGCCTGGGCACAGGATCGATTCGATGCGACCCTCGACTACGACGAGAAGGGTGTGCCCGGTGCACTGAGGCTCTCACCGCACGCCTACAACACCGTCGAGGAGATCGATCAGACCCTCGAGGTACTCGGCGAACTCGGCGGACACTGAGGGGTTCACCACGGAATCGGGCAGGGAGCGATCGGGGAGGAGATCACCTGTCCGAAGTCGACTTCTATCGAACGGACCGACTGATCACCGACTAGCCATGCACCAGTTCGAGACGGGCGTACTCAAGAATGAGGGTCTTGGTACCGATTCCATGGAAGGCGACTCGGGCGGAACTGACGGTGCCCCGTGGCGAGATGGACTTCACGGTGCCGATGCCGAACTGGGGATGTCGAACCACGGTGCCGGCAGGAAACCGGGAAGCGAATCCAACCCCACCACCATCATGGGGTTCGTCGGCGAATTCAGCGTCGTACTCGATCGAATAGCCGTCCTCGAACTCCCCCGAACCGTCGAGGCGGTCGACCTCCAAGTGTGCCTCGGGAAGTTCCCCGATGAAACTGCTCTGAATTGTCCTGGATCGCTGCCCTCGGATCGAGCGACTGGCGGCCAGTGACAGATGCAGGGAGCGCTTGGCACGGGTCATGCCGACGTAGCAGAGCCTTCGCTCCTCCTCGAGCTCGTGCTCGCCCTCCTGTGATCGGGCATGGGGAAGCAGCCCCTCCTCGAGCCCCACCATCGCGACGAAGTCGAACTCCAGCCCCTTGGCCGCGTGCAGGGTCATCAGAGTGACCGCCCCCTGCGACTGATCGATCGCATCCTG
Source organism: Planctomycetota bacterium (assembly GCA_036336805.1). Lineage (GTDB taxonomy): Bacteria > Planctomycetota > Phycisphaerae > Phycisphaerales > SM1A02 > UBA8087. The sequence continues at coordinate 19,126 of JAYZFJ010000045.1, read as the reverse complement.
ATCGCTCACGAGAGCGACTGATTCCAGGAAGGACCGCAGTGCCTGCACCAGGGTGGGCATCGCGGTCAACTCGACCTCGACCTCCCCGCCGGCCACCTCCGCGGACTCGATCTCCTCGGGCATCTCGAATTCCGCCGCGGCGCTGACCAGTTCGTTGAGGTTGGCCACCCGCTCCAAGCCCTCCTCATCCCCGGAACCGAGGTGCATGCCCTCAAGCCCGCTCTCGGTGATGACCTGGGCGACGTAGCCAGGCAGCTGCGCGAGATGACCGCTTTCGAGCGTGGTTCGCCATCGCTTGAACATCTGAACGAAGGCGGTGACCGCGCGAATCGCCCGGGCACCAAGCCCATCCACACGGGCGACATCCTCCAGTGCCTCCAGCAGGGAGAGTCGCTCATGAAGCGCGTGTCGCTCGATCGCCTTGAGCGTGCGAGAACCGATCTGCCGGGCGGGGACATTGACGATCCTTGAGAGTGCGACATCGTCGACGGGATTCGAGAGCGCACGCAGATACGCGAGGGCATCCTTGATCTCGCGTCGTTCGAAGAAGGCGGTCCCTCGTGCGATCACGTAGGGAAGCGAAGCACTTCGCAGGGCATCCTCCAGCACCCGGCTGAGAGCGTTGACCCGGTAGAGAACCGCCATCTCGCGGAACTCCAGTCCTGCTGCCGCCGCGGTGCGAATCGCGTCCGCGACCTGCTCCGCCTCATGGCGTTCATCCTGGCAGTAACGCAGGTGGACGGGATCGCCGTCCCCCAGCTCCGTGTGAAGATCCTTGTGCTTGCGCCGCCGGTTGTTCTGGATCAGACCGGAAGCGGCGGACACGATGTGGCCGGTCGAACGGAAGTTGCGTCCCAGCGGAATGATCAGGGTGCCGGGGTATTTCTCCTCGAATTCGAGGATGTTTCCCACGTCCGCACCGCGCCAGCCGTAGATCGACTGGTCCGGATCACCCACCACGAAGAGGTTTCCATGGGCGCTGGCAATCGCGTCGGCGATGACGAACTGAGCGTGGTTCGTGTCCTGGTATTCGTCGATGAGCACGTATCGGAATCGATCCTGGAGCTGGACGCGAACCTCCTCGTTCGTACGCAGCAGACCGGCCGTGCGGAGGAGAAGATCGTCGAAGTCCACGGCGTTGTTGCGCTGCAGAATTCCTTCGTAGGCTCGGAACGCCCTCGCAATGCTTCGGGTGTAGAAGTCGCTTGCTTCCTCCTCGTAGGCAGCGGCGTCCTTGAGTTGATTCTTGGCGTGACTCACCGCTGACAGTGTCGAGGCCGGAGTCCAGTTTCCGGACTCGAGCCCAGCGATGTTCAATGCTTCCTTCATCGCCGCCCGTTGATCACTGGTGTCGTAGATCGAGAACCCCGGATCAAGTCCGATCCGTTCACCGTGCTGTCGCAGTTGTCGTGCGCAGAACGCATGAAAGGTTGAAACGAACAGGCCGCGACGGTTGGACATCGAATCCGGAAGCAGGGCGTCAATGCGATCCCGCATCTCGCCGGCCGCCTTGTTGGTGAAGGTGAGTGCAAGCACCTGCCAGGCGGGGATGCCGTTGACCAGCAGCCACGCGACGCGCCGAGTGATCACACGTGTCTTGCCACTGCCTGGTCCGGCCAGGATGAGGGCGGGACCATCCACGTGGGAAGCCGCTTGCCGCTGAGGGTCAGTCAAGTCTGATAACAGATGAGCTGGATCGGGAATCATGAGGTCGAAGGATAGGTGGCATGAGAGAACAGTGCCCGCAAACTTCCCCACAGGCACCCTGGATGTTTGCCAAGGATTTCAGGCTTTCGGTAGAATTCGATTCAAGAGTATTTTTGCAAGTTCCGTCGAAAAGGCACCACATTTCGTGGGTTCTCACGTTGCAGCCACAAGATATAGCGCTAAAGTATGTTCGTTTTCCATATTCAGACCCGAATTGGACTGATTATCGGAAGCAAGGAAATGGCCTGCCTCTGCAGCAGGCTGCTTCTCATGCAGGTGTCGGATCCCGTCCGAACCACCTGCAGCTGAAGCAGTCGGGACCCAACGGATCAAACATCTGTTTAGTCCCAGGAGCTGGCCGAGACGTACCGTCTTCAATGAACCTGAAGCGATTCATTGAAGGCGACTGCGGGCGACCCGTCTCGGGTGCCGTCCGCCCGGGGGCGTGGTGTTCATCAGGCATTCGACGGCAGCGTCGTGAAGAGCCCGATCAACGAGCACACGCCCCGATGGGCAGATTGCACCCCTGGTCGGTCGTCAGGTCCAGTGACCCGTGGTGTTCAAGGGTCAGTCGGGACGTGCGAGCGTTGAGCACCCCCACCCCCGCTTCGACGCCTCAACGGGCGGTGCGCCGTATGCCGTCTCCTCTCGCTCCTGCCAAGGAAATGGTGTTCCAGACCGAAGTGAAGTCTGGGAACACGATCGGCATGAGACCCAGGAGACCTTCCAGGGCATGCACGTTCCTCCAGTCGGGGCTCTCGTGGTCAGGGCCGGATGCCCTCGACCACACGTTTTCGGATCGGTTCGCCCAGCAGGGATGCTGGAGGGCCGGATGCTCCGCTCCACAACCTCCGACGTGGAGCGGACAACATGGTGCGACTGCGGGCTCACGAGCTTGCGCCGACACGGACGGATCACGGCATGGACCAGAACACACAGGCCAACGGAACCAACGACTTGATCAAGTCAAGGAAGACCGACGACCTGTTCCCTGGCCGGCACGGCGTGTCCCGCAGTACACCAACCTTCATTCAACCCCATTGGCGGCATGCCGGCCGCACCAGTTAGACCCCCTGGAGTCGGCCCTCATCCCTTCGATTCGAAGGGTTGTCGGCACCGACTGGTCAGGACGACCGAACGACAGATACGACCAGCAGAGAGCTAGAAGGACCCATTGCACATGAAGTTCACCCGCCGCTTCACCACGAAAGGCGAATCGGTCTTCGACAACGTCGATTGGACCCTCCGCACTTCAAAGATCACCAACGCCGATGGCTCACTCGTCTTCGAGATGAATGATGCCGAAATCCCTGCGGACTGGAGCCAGCTGGCCACCGACATCGTGGTCAGCAAGTACTTCAGGAAGGCAGGGGTCCCCCAGATGGATCAGGACGGTAATCCGATCCTTGATGCCAGTGGCCAGCCCAAGACCGGCCCCGAGAAGTCGGTCAGGCAGATCGTCCACCGTCTCGCCGGATGCTGGCGTGACTGGGGGGTGAAGCACGACTACTTCGCCAGTGAAGATGATGCAGATGCCTTCTACGATGAGCTCTGCTACATGCTGGTCCATCAGATGGCCGCACCCAACAGCCCGCAATGGTTCAACACCGGCCTTGAGTGGGCCTACGGGATCAACGGACCCGCCCAGGGGCACTGGATCGCGGAGCCCCGCACCGGTGAACTCTCACTCGCTCCGGACGCCTACACCCACCCCCAGCCCCACGCCTGCTTCATTCAGAGCGTACGGGACGACCTGGTGGGCGAAGGCGGAATCATGGACCTCTGGGTCCGTGAAGCTCGTCTGTTCAAGTACGGCTCGGGAACGGGCACCAACTTCTCCCAGATCCGCGGTGAGAACGAGCCCCTCTCCGGAGGCGGCATGAGCTCCGGCCTCATGAGCTTCCTCAAGATCGGTGACCGAGCGGCCGGAGCGATCAAGTCCGGCGGAACCACCCGACGGGCGGCCAAGATGGTCTGCCTCGACATCGATCACCCGGATGTCGAGAGCTTCGTGAACTGGAAGGTCCGCGAGGAGATCAAGGTAGCCGCCCTGGTCGAGGGAATGAAGCATCTCGACCAGGATCAGCAGGAGATCGCCCAGAGCCTCGGTCTGGATCTCAACTACGACTTCAACGGCGAAGCCTATTACACGGTCAGTGGACAGAACTCGAACAACTCCGTTCGTCTGACCGACGAGTTCTTCCAGGCCGTCGAGCAGGATGGCGAATGGACGCTGAACCGCCGAACCGACGGCGAACCGGCGAAGACGATTGCCGCCCGCGATCTGTGGGAGAAGATCTCTTTTGCCGCGTGGCGATGCGCCGACCCGGGCGTCCAGTTCGACTCGACGATCAACGCCTGGCACACCTGCCCGGAGGGCGGCCGGATCAATGCGAGCAATCCATGCTCCGAGTACATGTTCCTTGACAACACCGCCTGCAACCTGGCCTCCATCAACCTGATGAAGTTCTACGACTCCTCGACTCGCACCTTCGACATCGAGGGCTTCGAACACGCCGTCGGGATCTGGACCATCGTGCTCGAGATCTCGGTGCTGATGGCCGCATTCCCCTCCAGGGAGATCGCGGATCTCTCGTGGCGCTACCGGACACTCGGTCTTGGCTACGCCAACCTCGGCGCCATGCTGATGCAGGCGGGCATTCCGTACGACAGCGAGGAGGGCCGAGCGATCTGCGGAGCGATTTCCGCGATGCTCACCGGTCGTTCGTACGCTGCGAGCGCCTTGCTGGCCGCGGAACATGGCCCGTTCGCCGGTTACGAGAACAACCGGGAACACATGCTCAAGGTCATTCGGAATCACCGAAGGGCCGCCCACGGGGTCGACCGAGGATCCGACGAATGGGAACAGCTCACCATCCGTCCGGTTCCGATCGACCACGCTCCCTTCCAGAACGGTTCGATCGGCATCAGCAACGCCCAGGAGATGCTCGATCGCTGCATGCTGGCGTGGGATGATGCTCTGCGCTTCGGCGAGAAGTTCGGCTATCGCAACGCCCAGGTCACGGTGATCGCCCCGACCGGAACCATCGGCCTGCTGATGGACTGCGACACCACCGGCGTGGAACCTGACTTCGCACTGACCAAGTTCAAGAAGCTCGCGGGCGGCGGATATTTCAAGATCGCCAACCAGTCGCTTCGTCCCGCACTCGATGCCCTCGGATACACCAACACCCAGACCGACGAGATCATCACCTGGGTCATGGGCACTCTCAACCTCGATGTCCCCATGCCTTCGGCGGACGGAACCATGGGTGCCGACGAGGGGACCCTGCGGGAGTTCCTGCTCAACGGCGCTGGGTACGAAAGCGAGGAGCTGGTCGCACTCGAGAACCAGTTGCCGACCGTCTTTGAACTCTCCTTCGCATTCAATGCCTGGACGATGCCGCAACGCGTCATGAAGAGCATGGGCGTCGATGTTGAAATCGCCCAGGCGGACCCCACCTTCAACGGACTTCGTGCCATGGGGCTGACCAACGCACAGATCAAGGTGCTCAACCGCCTGGTCTGCGGTACCCAGACCGTCGAAGGTGCGCCGCACCTCAGTGACGATCATCTTCCCGTCTTCGACTGCGCGAACCGATGCGGTCCGATGGGCAAGCGGTTCATCGCACCCAATGGACACATTCACATGATGGCGGCGGCACAACCGTTCATCTCGGGCGCGATCAGCAAGACGATCAACCTCCCCAACGAGGCGAGTATCGATGAGATCGGTGAGTCCTACACCCTCAGCTGGAGTCTGGGACTCAAGGCCAATGCTCTTTATCGTGATGGTTGCAAGCTCAGCCAGCCGCTCAGTACCTCCAGCGACAGCGAGGAGGATTCGGACGAGAATTCGATGGACTCGGAAACGACGGCAGATCAGGGCGCCACGGAGCCGACCTACATCGATCGCATCGTCGAGAAGATCATCGAACGCCCCATGCGACGTCGTCTTCCGGACACCCGGGAGTCACTGACCCACAAGTTCAATGTCGCCGGCCACGAGGGCTACCTGATCGTCGGACTGTACGAGGACGGCACCCCCGGCGAACTCTTCATCACCATGGCGAAGGAAGGATCGACGATCGGAGGCCTGATGGACTCCCTCGGTACCGCCATTTCCGTCGCTCTGCAGTACGGAGTGCCGGTCCAGAGCCTGGTGAACAAGTTCGCCCACCAGCGATTCGAGCCGATGGGCATCACGACCAACAATGACATCCCCTTTGCCAAGAGCCTCGTGGACTACATCTTCAGATGGCTGGGGATCCAATTCATCAGCGGATATCGGGAGCAGAACTCCCCCGTCCGCGATACCAAGGGAACCACGGAAACGGCTCCCAAATCCGTCAGGGAGGACACACGGTGGAAGCAGGATGCATCCAAGACTACGACCGGGGCCGACGACGGCCCGGTGAAGACCGAATCACCGAATTCGCATGTCATGCCGGGGGACATTCCCGAGATGAGCTCGGACCCCGGGGCAGACTCCGGGACCATGGGTCTCGATCAGTCCAAGGAAAGCAGGCCGGCGGGCACCGTGCTCGATCAGCTGAATGCCAACCTGATGGGCGATGCTCCGGCCTGCGACGTCTGCGGCTCGATCACCGTCCGAAACGGGACCTGCTACAAGTGCAATAACTGCGGGAACTCGATGGGCTGCAGCTGAACACCGGAATGCACCAACCGTCCCGGACTCACGCCCCTCCCGGGGCGCGGAATCCGGGAGGTTCCGGGAAGTGTTGGAGGATCTCGATGTAGCGCCTAACGTGGCATGTGATGCCGGCGAATGGATGGACCCAAGTTGCCAGGTCGGATGAGCAGGGAATCAGCAGATTCCGACCACCAGCCCAATTAAGGGACATCCCACAACAGGCCGTTCCACAGGAATCCGACCAACCTCGAAGCTGCATCACCTGGACGGATGCACTTCAAATCCCTGACCCCTCGAAGGTGGAGCCCACCCCATCTTTGAGGGGTTTTTTAATCCGCCGCCCCGCCCAAGTACGGATGGTTGAGCTAACCTCTGCTCATGGTTTCACCGGGACACCACACGATCTCAATCACACGGGCGGCGACACTGGCCGCGGGGCTTCTCGTCGGAGGCTGCGCTTCACCGCAGAAGCAGGGTGGACCGGAACAGATCAACCACGTCGTACTCATCCGACTTGAGGATCCAGGCAGCGCCGGGGAACTCCAGCAGGACTGCCTCGATCTGCTCAAACCCATTCCCGAGGTCGTCTACTTCGCATGTGGCCCGCATGTGGACGTGGGGCGAACGAACATCGAGGACGACTATTCGATCGGGCTGATCGTCTCCTTCGAGAACCGGGAAGCCTATGATGCGTACCTTCAGGCGCCTGGGCATGTACGCCTGGTTGAAAAGTGGAAGCCGCGGTCCAAGGGGATGACGATCTACGATATCGGCAACACGAAGCCTGCGAGGGACGCACGGTAGACCGCTTCGACATGGGTGACCGACATGATCAAGACCACTATTAAGAAGTCACAGAAGATCAAGTACCTGGTCATGGGTGTGCTCTGCCTCGTGTCCGTCGCCTACGGTGCATGGCAGGTCTGGTCGCGTATCCCCGAGCGGACCAGTCAGTTCATCATCTACCGCACGGCAGTCCAGACCTTCGAGGAGCTGACCGAACTGCGGGTGGAGAAGGGCGTCAGCCTGACTCCGAAGCAGGCTGACGCCTACCTGGCATCGGAGAAGATCCTGGCTCAGTACAAGGACGAAAAACCCCAGCCACCCAGCAAGTACGACCGGTTGATCAACTTCTGGGTCTGGTTCATCGGAGGGCTCAGCGGCCTTCCGTTCGTGGCATGGCCGTTCTGGAAATACCGGTCAGGAGGCTGGACACTGGACTCCGAGGGCATGCTGAAATCGCCCAAGGGCGAGACCTTCACTTCCGATGAGATCATCGACATCGACATGACCACCTGGCGTGGGCTCATCAATCCCCAGGCGAGCAATAAATCGACCTGGCAGGCCCGGTTGAAGCTGAAGGATGGCCGATCACTGCTGCTCGACGACTACCTCTGGGAGGGCCTGGCGAACATCATCGCCCACTACGCCCACCACTTTCATCCCGATGCCTGGGACGAGCATGGGGAACCTCTTGAGGCAGGAATCAAGGAGGCCGGGGACAAGTTCCAGAGTGATTCCTGACCCGAGATTGCAGTTTTCCCACTCCTCGTCGATGATGTGCCACGCAACGAGACCAGGCGCCCCATGAAGCCGGCGTAGGCACATGGCCGCCGGGAAACGCTGGACAATCGACCACTTCCATGCCTCGAGCCACCAACGAACCGACCACTCCGCTTCAGAAGACCGACCGATGCGCCGATCTTGACCACCGTCCCCGACTGCTCCTGGGGAAGATCGGACTGGACGGGCACGACCGTGGAGTCAAGCTGATCGGCCGCCTGATGCGGGACAGTGGCGTCCATGTCATCTACTCCGGACTCTGGCAGACGCCCCGCAGCCTCGCGATCAGCGCGCGAGATGAGGACGTGGACATGGTGGCCTGCTCGATGATGAGTAACTCGCACCTGATTCTCGTCCCACGCCTCATCGACGAGTGCCGGAACGTGGGCAGGCCGGACATGACCATCAGTGTCGGGGGGATCATTCCCCAGGAGGACGTTCAGGCGATGCTCGAGGCTGGAGTCGCCCACGTCCACCACACCGGCACCACCAGGGATGAGATCGTCAACTGCGTGCGTGAAAGCGTGGGATCTTATGACTCCCCCTCTCACCTCGAACACCCCACCGCACGGCTGGCCCGTGCCATCAGCATCGTCCACGAGGGGGGGACCTGCGACGAGCCTCGCCGCAGACCCAAGAAGGTCGTCGGCATCACCGGAGCCCCGGGTGCGGGTAACTCGACTCTGGTCGCGGCCATGGCCTCCGAAGCGGTTCGACGTGGAGAACGGATCGCGGTGGTTGCATTCGATCCCATGAGCCCGATCACCAGTGGTGCGCTTCTGGGTGACCGTCTGCGGGTGGATTTCAACAAGATCGACGAGGGCATCTTCTATCGCTCCCTCGCGATCGTGGGCGAGGACTACCGAAGCCTCCCGGACATCATCGAGCTGATCGGGGGAGCGGGCTTCGACAAGTTGGTGATCGAAACCGTGGGGGCCGGACAAAACGACGTGGCAATCCGGAATCAGGTCGACCAGACCGCGGTGGTGGTGGTGCCAGGAATGGGTGATGCGGTGCAGATGGACAAGGCCGGCATCCTCGAGATCGCGGATCTCTTCGTCTGCAACAAGGCCGACCATGCCGGGGAAGCGAAGCTCGTACGGGAACTGCTCGATATCGCGGAGGGGCGTCCGATCCATGAAACCGTTGCGACGCTGGGCAAGGGCGTCGTCGAGTTGCTGGATGAATTGCTTGGAGACTGAGGTCGGATCGACTCGGTCAACTGCAGTCCGCGCCCCACTCACCGATCAACAGACCCAGGTCGCTGCCGCTGACCACCTGGTCTCCGTCAAGGTCGACCACCGAGGTGCCCCACGCCCCGAGCAGAATGCCCAGGTCCTTGGGACCCACGACCCCATCACCATCGAGATCAGCGACGCAGACCCCCTGGGATGAGCAGTCCGGGTAGATCATGACGATCGAACTGGCCGAGAGTCCGTGGGCATCGGTCGCGGTGAATTCGAATGCATACCAGTAGACCTCATCACCACAGCCGATCGGAGTGACGAGCGCCTCGGACTGGCACTCCAAGATGGGTGCCTCATTGTGGAAATGATCGTTGTGATGCAGTCGGGCCTGCCAGGAACAGGTGATTTCATCAGGTCCATGCTCGGCATCGAGTGTGGAGGACTGGAGGGAAAACAATTCGGGCTCAGTCATCGAGTAGTAGCTGCCGTCCAACGGCGAGGTGATTTCTATCTCGGGAGGGGTATTGTTGACCGAGACCAGGAGCTGCCGTGTTGATGAGTCTCCCGCGAGATCGGTCGCCGTCAGGGTCACCGTGTAACTCTCAGGACCCGGATTCGCTGAGTCGAAGACATGGGTGACCAGCGATCCGGAAGCTGGAGGCGATCCATCGCCGAAATCCCAGGAATAGAGTACATCCGAACCTTCCGGATCCACGGTCAGCGAGGCATCGAAGGTGACCGAATGCGGGGCGGGTCCGAAGAGCTGAGAACTTACCAGTGAGATCTCAGGCGGCAGACTGAATTCCGGTTCCCAGGTGTAGCGGTACACATGACCTTCCACGATCACGACATCAAGTTGGGAAGAACTCGCGTCAGTACTTAACGAGACCACTCGACGAAGCCCCCAGTGCACCCACTTCTCAAGCTTTCTGAACGAACCGTCCTCATTGAGGGTGGCACACATCACCCACCCCGGTCCATAGTCGCCGAAGTAGAGTCCGCGCCAGGCTTCCGGCCAGGGATTCCGACCAAGCTCCGAACCATCCGACGAGCCGGCTTCCCGGTACCCCATCATCGGTCCTGCAATCACGCAGCGACCTACGAAATCTGGGCCCTGCACACCTGATGTGGAGGTTCCCAGGACCGGGGTCGCCGCTGCACCGAAGCTGTCATAGGTGGCAATCTGAGGATCCACTTCAGGGAGGTGGTTGTAATCGATCCGGGGACGACGGTGAGTGAACGTGGGGACGGAGTCAGGGATCACCGGGAGGGAGGTGGAATCCGGGTCACTTGCAAAGGCGCAATCGATGTACACCTCGGTCAGGTTTCCGGGGTGTGTCAGTCCGATCGTGTGGCTCCCCTTCCCCAGGGGCAGGAGCACCGAAGCCGTTCTCCATTCGGTCGCGGCGCCCGTCGGGGGGAGAACAAGGGTGTGTTCCCCGGGCACACCATCGATGGTGATGCCGAAGATGCTCGGGAGCAATCCATTGTGTGCGTATCTCAGGTGAAACCGCGTCTGATCCGTGGCATTTCCCTGAAGCTGAAACTGGATATTCAGGGGTCCTGATCCGCTCGGGGCGAGCGCACCGCTGCCCAGGAAACCGAAGTGCGCGGTATCGAATTGCCAGCCCGAATGATTCTGATCCTCTGCTTGCTGTACCGCACAGTGGTTGAGGAAGATCCGATCGGTCTGCAGCGAATCCTGCTGTATCAGATCCCGAAAGGGAAAACCGCTGGAGCAGGTCTCGCCATCCCCAAGGGGATTCACGGTCATGGGATTGACCAGATCAACCTCTGCATAATCCGACTTGAAGATCATTCCCTCATAGAAGGGCCAGCCGAGATTCTGGCCCGGTTCATCGACGAAGGTCAGCTCCTCGGTGGAGGCAGCCCCTACATCGGCCACCACGATCGTCCCGGGAGCCGCCAGGTCGGGGTTGTGACTGCCGGACTCGGGGACCCTGTAGATTCGAAAGGGATTTCTCAGTCCCAGCGACCATACACGTGAACGGGGCGAACGAGGTGATTCAGGATCGTAGAAGGGATTGCTGGCGAGGCCGTCACCAGAGGTCGCATCCAGGCGAAGCAATTTCCCACAGAGACTGTCGACCAGTTGCGATCGAAGTGCGCCGACATCCTCATGGGGTTCGATGATTCCCTCGGCAAGGGCCTTGGTGACGTACAAGGAGGGATCGGGCCCACCCGTGTCGACCCCACTGATCTTCGCCGTGTCACCGGTGGTGATCAGGAGAGTGCCGTCCTGCCCGAACGCCATACCACCGCCTGTGTGGGATTCTCCAAGGACCGGAACCCCATCGGCGATCGAATCACCAAGCAGAACCGCTCGTGAGCCGTGATCGATGCGATCGATCAGACCTTGCGAATCGAATTCGACGGTGTAGCGGGTCAGTCGGCAGATCGTCGCGTCGAAGTAGAGGTTCTGATGAGCGCTGTAGCTCGGGGTGCCGTGGTAGAGGAGGTGATGCCGATCGACCACGTAGTAGAGGTAGATCCAGCCGTTGTTCACGAAGTCTGGGTGCACCACGAGACCCAGCAGACCGTGGTCACGCCAGTTGCCCACCTCGGGCGAGATGTCGAGCAGTGGTTGGGATGCGGCGATGCCGCTGCCATCGACCAACCAGATCTGCCCCCCCTTCTCCCAGACCAGGGTGGTGTCATCAAGAACTGCGAGTGATCCGACCGGTTGGGACCAGGATCCCAGGAGTTCACGACCCACGAAGCCCTCGGGCCCCGGCGGAATGCCGTCCGCTGCATTGCAGGATGTGGTCATGAGCAGCGCAAGGATGGTGAGAGTGACAGGCATGATGAGAAACCGAATCATAAAAAAATGACCCTGACTTACAAGCAAATTCTTCGAGGCGGACCCGCTCGCGGTGCGTGGCGCACAACCACCAGATAAACACCGATCAGTCGAGGTTTCCGCTGCGCGCTCGGCGCCAGGTGCTGAAGACCGAGGAGCGGGCAAGGGAACCGCAGAGCAGGCGTCGCTCGCCTCCCGCGTGCTGGGATCGACCGTGCAGGACCCGGAAGTTGTCGATGATGACCAGATCCCCCGCCTGAACCCGAAAGCGATTCTGCAGGCCCTCGCGTTGAAGGATGCGGGCGAGCTGATCGTAGCCTTCGGTACAGACGGACAAGCGATCGTCCGGGCACATGAAGTCGAGAGATGCTCGATCGTTGAAGGTGATTCGACCGAAGGCTCCGTCCACCCCGGTCTCAAGGATCGTGCGCAGTCCGCGGTAGTCGTGATCGGGCCCCGAACAGGTGAAGAGCATGGGCCACCGGGCTAGTTCGGCCGCCATGATCGGTGATTCCATGGCCAGGGTCTCGGCCGCATTCATTCCGTCCACCAACTGCAACTCGCCACCAGACAGGGAGTTCTCCACGCAGAGCTGAAGGAGGTAACGGGGCATGGGATCGAGGTACGGCTCATCATTGTGAGGCTGGCATCCACGAGAGGAACTCCCCTGGGTGGAGGCTGAGGTCCCGACCTCCTCGCTCGTCACCGGGAAGGTGTTCTTGGGGCCGGGGAAACCCAACCGATGCGCGAGATCCCGAAGGGCGGAGTCCGTGGTGGGAACTCCGCGAACCCGGGCGTAGCCACGGCGGAAAAGGGTTTCCAGAAGGGAACGTACCGCCGCCGGGGAGTCGAGGTTCTCGTAATCCAGGGCACGGGTCGGCTGGTCGGCCGAGGTGAATGGCGTCTGCATCGGGCCATCAATCTGTTCGATCGACGAACTCGCCATGAGGCGCTCGAAGGTCACCTCGATCGGGTCGGTCTCGCCTTCGAAGCGAACCTCCCAGCAGCCTTCCCGGGCATTGAATTCGGCAGTGCGAATTCGAGTTTCAACCGGAATGGTCGTGGAGTCGAACGCCCGCTGGGATGTGGAAAAGACCATGCTGCTCGGATCGTTACCCATCAACCGCAGCCAACGGGCAGGGAATCGCCGCTTGAATCCCCCCTGCTCGGCCAGGATCGCCGAACCCCCGTCCAGAACCGTCAGGGATTCGGCGGAAGCATCATGATGCGAAGGCATGGATTCAGTGGTGAGACTCATGAAGGACCATACCCTACACCGAACTCGTGATGAATTCCTGCGGAGATGTTCATTCCGGTCAAATACGCTCGTGATCTGTACAATCGATGTCTTCAGCGAGCACGCACATCGAACAGAAAAGAGTGACTTTCACGATGACCACGAAGACCACGACCGACGCAACGAATCTCCTCCGAAATTCCAATCAGGCCCGGGGGATCGGCGAATACGCGGTCGCCTTCCTGGATCCGGGGAATTCGGAGGTAGGGAAGCCAGATCAGGCGGTGCTGGACCGGACGATGCTCTTCTTCACGGACAGCATTCTCTGTGGTCTCTCCGCGCTGGCTCTGGGAACCAATGCGCCCCGGGTGCTGCGGGAGGAAGCGAACGGCTATCCGAGCCCCAACGGTGTGCCCGTCCTCGGTTCGACCACGCCGGTCGCACCGGAAAAGGCGATCCTCGCCAATTGCTCCGCGGTACGGGAATGGGACTCCAACGGTACGAACTTCGGCTTCCGGCCCGAACTGGGACATACTGCAGGGGAATTCGGCCACAACGACTTCTACGCTGTGGCCATCGCCGCCGCCCAGCTCGCTGGTCGCTCCGGTGCGGATGCCCTGCTGGGCATGGTCCTGCTCGATGAGATCCGTGGCCGTCTCGCTGAGGTCTTCAGTCTGAAGAGCTACAAGATCGACCATGTGGTCCACGGCGCCATCGCGAGTGCCGCAGTCTATGGAGCCATGCTCGGCGCCTCACCCGAACAGATCGAATCCGCGATCGGCATGTCGGTTGCACACTTCATACCCTGGAGAGCGATCCGAGCCGGCAAGCAACTGAGCGATTCCAAGGGAGCCTCTGCGGCGATCTCGACCGAAGTGGCGATCGTCGCGATGCAGAGATCAATGCGTGGATTCGTAGGTCCACAGGACATATTCCGCAACCCGGAAGCGATCTGGCGGCAGTTCGAGCCGACCGACGGAGATGCACCGTTCGATCTGATTCTCTCGAATCGCGGGAGTGACTTCGCGGTGATGGGCATGCACTTCAAGCTCGGACTCTACGAGCACCAGTCCGCGGGCGCATTGCAGGGCATCATCAACCTTCTCCTAGAGAATCCAGGCATGCTCAAGAGCGTCGAATCGATCAAGTCGATCGCCGTCACCGCCTATGAGCCGGCATTCGGCATCATCGGGGATCCTGCAAAGCGAGATCCCCGGACCCGACAGTCCGCCGACCATTCGATGGTGTTCATCCTGAGCCGGCTCCTGCGCAAGGCGATCCATCAGGGATCCGAACTCGCCACCGACAACGACGCGATCTGGAAGCAGCTCATGCTGATGCCGGAGGACTACTCGGACGAGGCGCTGTTCGATGCCGAGACGAGGAACCTGATGGAACTCATCGAGTTCAAGCACGGCGGCGAGGAGTATGACAGTCGTTATCCCGACGGGATACCGACCTCGATCACGATAACCCTCGCCGACGGTACCGCACTCGATTCCGGAATGGTGATGTACCCATCGGGTCATGCCCGGAACACCACCGCGGACCTTGGCGGGATTCTCGATGCGAAGTTCCAGCGCATGGGCGAACTTGCACTCGACAGTGCGGGCCCGATCATCGCCAGGATGAACGACCTTCCAACGCTAGACACCACGGCACTGCGTTCGATCTGGGACTTCGACATCAAGGATGTGGGCGGCTTCTCCTGAAGCTTCGCGTCACTCCGGAAGAAGTCGGCGAACACCTTCAACCTCGTCGGGGCTGCCCAGCAGCACCGGAACCCGCTGATGAAGCTCGCTGGGCTGGATCTCCATGGTGCGCTCCACTCCACTGTAGGCCAGCCCCCCCGCCTGCTCGATCACCATGGCCATGGGGTTCGCCTCGTAGAGCAGTCGAAGCTTGCCACCGGGATTCTTGATGGTCGGGGGATAGATGAAGACACCACCGCGCATGAGTATGCGATGCACGTCCGCCACCATCGAGCCGATGTACCGGCTTGAGTAGCCATTTTCGTGGGCCCACTGGAGGTAGGTTCGGTAGCCGGTGGGGAACTGTTCGGCGTAGGCCTCGTTGACCGAGTAGGTCTTGTTGCCAGGAGGGATGCGAAGTCCGCTCTTCACGTGCAGGAACGACCCGATCGCCATGTCGAGCACGAACATGTCAACACCATGTCCGGTCGTGAGCACCAGGATCGTCGAGGACCCGTACAGAATGTATCCCGCGGCGACCTGTTTCAATCCAGGCTGGCAGATCGTCCGTTCGGCATTCGCGATCTCGGAGTCGTTCCGCAGGACGGAGAAGATCGTTCCAACTCCGACCGCGATGTCCAGGTTGCTGGAGCCGTCGAGTGGATCGAACAGCACGCAGTACTTCCCACCTTCCGAGCCCGTGCGGAGGATCAGGGGCTCCTCATCCTCCTCGGACGCGACCACTGCGATCGACTCACGGCCTCCCAGGCAACGCAGCAGCACCTCGTTGGCGATCACGTCGAGTTTCTGCTGGGACTCCCCCTGGATGTTCTCGGTTCCCACAGCCCCCAGGACGTCATCCAGGCGGGCCCGACGGACCTTGTTGGCGATCGTCTTCCCGGCGAGCGAAATCGCGGAAATGATCCACGAGAAATCCCCCGTGGCATTGGGGTGCTTGGCTTCTTCCGAAAGCACGTGGGACTGCAAGGAAAGGAGGTTATCGGGTACCAGCTTGTCGATCTGTGGCTTGGATTCCGTCATGTTCTCTATGTCGGCTTCCTGGGGGGGCCACGTCCAGCCCCAGGTCTGAGGTATCATTTCCCTCCCCATAGGACTAACCCCCAGAGGACCCCCATGAACAGCAACCAGCCCGTCATCCTGTCCGCCAGAAGAACCCCCATTGGCCGTTTTCTCGGCGGTTTGAGCCGGGTCCCAGCCCCTGAGCTGGGTGCCTGTGCGATTTCTGCCGCGATCGAGGATGCGTCGATCGCCCCGGAGTCCGTGGACGAGGTCTTCATGGGATGCGTCCTGCAAGCCGGAGTCGGCCAGAACCCCGCTCGCCAGGCGGCACTCAAGGCTGGTCTTCCCGAGACCGTGACCGCGGTCACCGTGAACAAGGTCTGCGGCTCAGGCCTGGAGGCCGTCATGCAGGCGGCGCGGGCGATCCGCAGTGGTGACATCTCGACCGCGGTCGCAGGCGGAATGGAGAACATGGACCTCGCCCCCCACTTCATCCATGCGCGAGCCGGGATCAAGTACGGACCGGGCACGATGCAGGACCACATGGCCTTCGATGGACTGACCTGCGCGTTCGAGCAATGGCCCATGGGCAATGCCGCCGAGTGGATCGCCAACGAGCACGCGGTCACCCGCGAGGAACAGGATCGATTCAGTGCCCAGAGCCACAATCGTGCCGAAGCCGCCTGGGAGGCCGGACACTTCACGGGCGAGGTCGTGCCAATGAGCGCGGAACTCTGCCACACCAAGGTCGGTGTCGAGCGAGACGAGGGCTTCCGCGCAGGCTCGACCCCCGAAGCCCTTGGCAAGCTGCGTCCGGCATTCACCAAGGAAGGCTCGGTCACCGCGGGCAACGCATCCCAGATCTCGGACGGTGGTGCCGCGGTTGTGGTCGCGAGTGCCGAGTGCGCCGCGGCGAATGGTACGACCCCCCTCGCACGGATCGTCGGCTACAACACCGCAGGCATCGAGCCCAAGAAGCTCTTCTGGGCACCCAAGCTCGGGATTGAACGACTGATGGCCGACCACGAGCTCTCGGTCGCCGACGTCGACCTCTTCGAGATCAACGAGGCGTTCGCCGCGCAGGCTCTGGCCAACGCCAAGGGACTCGGGGTCTCGGAGGACAAGCTCAACATCTGTGGTGGGGGCATCGCCCTGGGTCACCCAATCGGAGCCAGCGGAGCCCGGGTCCTGGTGACGCTGGTTCACCAGCTGATCCGTACCGGGGGCAAGCGGGGAATCTGCAGTCTCTGCCTTGGTGGAGGGAATGCGGTCTCGATGCTGATCGAACGCGACTGATCCGCCTCAGGCAAGCTCTTCGGCCACGGCCTCGCCGGTCTGCACCCGCCAGAGGTGCGCGTAGATCCCGTCTCGGGCCAGGAGTTCCTCGTGGGTACCGCGCTCCACCACCCGACCGGCGTCGAGGACGTTGA
The DNA here is from genome assembly GCA_036336805.1 of Planctomycetota bacterium. Classification (GTDB taxonomy): domain Bacteria; phylum Planctomycetota; class Phycisphaerae; order Phycisphaerales; family SM1A02; genus UBA8087. The sequence goes on along the minus strand of JAYZFJ010000045.1, from coordinate 1,816 downwards.
TCGACTGGGCGTGGCGCACCGTCGAAAGTCGGTGGGCGATCACGATGGTGGTTCGATCCCGACAGATCGTCCTGAGCGAACGCTGGATTGCGGCCTCGGTCTCGTTGTCCACGCTGGCAGTCGCCTCGTCGAGTACAAGGATCGGGGCATCCTTCAGGACCGCACGGGCCATCGCGATCCGCTGCCGCTGGCCACCTGAGAGCTTCTGGCCGCGCTCCCCGACCACGGTGTCGTAGCCATCTGGAAGTGAAGAGATGAAGTCAAGGGCTTCGGCCAGGCGTGCCGCATCGAAGAGCTGTTCCTCGGATGGTGGCCTCCAGTGGTCAGGGTTCTCATCGGAGCCCGGCCAGCCGTAGGCCAGGTTCTCGCGAATGGTTCCATCGAACAGATACACGTCCTGACTGACCAGTGCGATCGCCCGCCGAAGCTGCCGGAGCTTGAGATCCCTCAGATCGTGCCCGTCCAGGAGTACCGGGCCGGACGTGCCGTTTTCGACGTCGTAAAACCTGAGCAGCATCTTGATCACGGTGCTCTTGCCAGCCCCGGTCGAACCGACGATCGCGGTGGTCGCCCCCCTCGGACACTCCAGATCGAGCCCACGAAGGACCGGGGCTTTGGCGTTGTAGGCGAAGTGCACGTTGTCGAAGGTGACTGAACCCTGGATCGACTCGAGAGGGAGGTCCGTGGTGCCGTCCACGATTGCAGGCCGTACGTCGAGCAACTCGAAGATGCGCCGAGTGGATGCCATCGCCCGCTGGTAGAGATCGAGGATCGCCCCCACCCGGGTGAACGGCCAGAGGAGCCGCTGGGTGAGGAAGACCAGGAGCGCGAAGGCGCCGACCGCCAACGTACCCTCGAGTGCCAGCCAGCCGCCATAAAGCAGGGTCACCATGAATCCGCACATGATCACCACGCGGATCAGCGGGCTGAATGCGGCACTGAGAATGATCGCCCGTCGGTTGCGCTCCGCGTAGCCATGACTTTCGGCTCGCAGTCGACCGAGTTCGTTGGATTCGGCGGTGAAACTCTTGACCGTCGCCATCCCGCCGAGCGAATTCGCCAGCTGTGCGTTGAGGTCCCCCACCTTTCCGCGCATCGCGTCGTAGTGCGGCTCCAAACGCTTCTGGAACCAGAGCGATCCGACGATGACCACCGGAACCGGAATCATCGCAAGCCAGGCGAGGTCCGGTGAGATCAGGAAGAACGCGGCAATGACCGTGATCGCGGTGACCGCAAGCTGGATGATGTCGTTGGCACCCCCATCGAGGAATCGCTCGAGCTGGTTGACGTCGTCGGAGAGCACCGCGAGGAGCCCCCCCGTCGATCGATCCTCGAACCACGTCAGATCGAGCCCCTGAACGTGATTGAAGACATCCATGCGTGCCTCGTGCTGGATCGCCTGGGCGAGGTGCCGCCAGAGCACACCGAAGAGCCATTCGAACAGTGATTCGAACGTCCATATGATGGCGGTCAGCACGCCGAGGAGCACCAGCTGCATGAAGGGGTCGGCGATGCCCAGACGAGCGACGATCGAATCCTGCTTCTGGACCACCACATCCACTGCGGCTCCGATGATGAAGGGAGGCGCAAGGTCGAAGAGCTTGTTCAGGATCGAACAGCTCGAGGCCAGAAGGATTCGAAGACGAAAGGGCCTTGCATACCGAAGGAGTCGGATGAGAGGGGGCGAGGGCATCGTATGAATGCGTCAGTCTAGGGTGTGAGATCTTCCTCGGGTGGACGAGGTACCGAATATGCTACGGTGAACAATGAAACCCCCAACGAAAACCGGATGAATGGAAGCATAAACAGATGAAGG
>JAYZFJ010000044.1:0-19264 GCA_036336805.1 Planctomycetota bacterium | reverse complement strand
TGTCGATCTCGTGGACTTTCCGAGAGGGGGCCTTCGCGTTGAGCAAGAGTTGGGCGGTCGCGTCGTCGAGGGTCTTGCCGAGCAGTCGCGCTGCATCGTTGTCGAAGTTCTCGCCGAGGTGCTCGAGGGAGGCGGCCAGCGCGAGGAACTCGCCGAGGGAATCCCAGCGCAGGTGTCCCTGTTCTTCGAACTGCTGCACGTGCTTCGGCGCAGAGCCCCCAGCACCGGTCTCGAAGAGTCCGCCGCCGTTCATCAGGGGGACGATCGAAAGCATCTTCGCGCTGGTACCGACTTCAAGGATGGGGAAGAGGTCGGTGAGGTAGTCACGCAGGACGTTGCCGGTGACGGAGATCGTGTCCTCGCCGCGGCGGATCCGTTCCAGACTGAACCGACAGGCGTCCGCCGGGGCCATGATGTGGAACTCGAGGCCGTTGGTGTCGTGGTCGCCCAGGTAGGCTTCGACCTTCCGGATCAGCTCCGCGTCGTGCGGGCGATCCCGATTCAACCAGAAGACCGCGGGGCTGCCCGTGGCCCGTGCCCGGTTGACCGCGAGCTTGATCCAGTCCCGGATCGGACCGTCCTTCACCTGGCAGGCCCGCCAGATGTCGCCGGCCTCGACCTCGTGGCTCATCAGGATGCTGCCCGAGTCGTCGATCACCCGCATCGTGCCGGGGGCCGAGGCCTCGAACGTCTTGTCGTGCGAGCCGTACTCTTCCGCCTTCTGGGCCATCAGGCCGACATTCGGCACGCTGCCCATGGTCACCGGATCGAGGGCTCCGTGTTCGATGCAGGAGTCGACGACCGCCTGGTAGACCCCGGCGTAGCTTCGATCGGGAATGACCGCCTTGGTGTCCTGGGTCTCGCCGCTCTTGTTCCACATCCGGCCGGAGGTCCTCAGCATCGCGGGCATCGAGGCATCGATGATCACGTCATTGGGAACGTGGAGGTTGGTGATGCCCCGGTCGGAGTCGACCATCGCCAGGTCCGGTCCCTCCTCGAAGGCCCGGGCGATGTCCGTCTCGATCGCGGTGCGTTGCGCATCGGGGAGGTCCGCGATCTTCGCCAGGACGTCGCCGAATCCGTTGTTGGTGTCCACGCCGATCCGGTCGAGGGTGTCGGCGTGCTTCTCGAACACCGAAGCGAAGTACACGCGGACCGCATGTCCGAAGATGATCGGATCCGAGACCTTCATCATCGTCGCCTTCATGTGGAGGGAGAAGAGGACGCCCTGTTCGTTGGCATCCTTCATCTGCTCGTCGAGGAATCGTTCGAGCTTGCGGCAGCTCATGAACGTCGAATCGAGGATCTCACCCTCCTGGAGTTCGATGGCGTCCTTGAGGACGGTCACCTTCCCCTCGACGTCCTCGTGCTCGATCCGGGCCGTGCACGCCCGGTCGATGGTCACCGACTGTTCGTTGCCGAAGAAGTCTCCGTCGGGCATCGAGGCCACATGACTCTTCGAGTCCGAGGCCCAGGCACCCATCCGGTGGGGGTTCGCTCGTGCAAAGGCCTTCACCGCCTCCGGGGCTCGACGATCGGAATTGCCCTCGCGCAGCACCGGGTTGACCGCGCTGCCCTTCACGGCGTCGTAGCGCTGCTTGATCGCGCGCTCCTCGTCGGTGGTCGGCTCCTCCGGATAGTCGGGGAGCGCGTAACCGTGGGACTGGAGTTCTCCGATGGCGTCCTTGAGCTGGGGGACCGAGGCACTGATGTTCGGAAGCTTGATGATGTTCGCTTCGGGGGTGGTGGCGAGTCGGCCGAGTTCGGCGAGGGCGTCGTCGATGCGCTGTGATGCATCGAGGAACTCGGGGAAGTTCGCGATGATCCTGCCCGAGAGCGAGATGTCGCGAGTCTCGATGCCGATCCCCGATCCCTCGGTGAAGGCCCGGATGATCGGAAGGAACGAATAGGTGGCGAGCGCGGGCGCCTCGTCGGTGTGCGTGTAGATGATCGTGGGGGAGGATTGGTTGGTCTGCGACATCGCTTCCTTGGCTCCTTGGACTGGACCGCAGGCAGTGCGGTCGGATCATCCAGTGTAGGCAAACCACGCCCTGCCGGGTGCGGACCTGCCTTCGTCGTCCGGGGCAGGGGGGAATCGCCCTGCCAACCCTGATAGCATTGATTCGTGGAGAGATCTCATGCGCTTGAACTCACATCTCATCCTCGTCCTCCTCCTTGCATCGATGCCCCACCTGTCGGATCCGGTTCACGGCGATGCTCAGGATTCAGCATCGCCCGAACCGACGGTCTCCCCCCCGCCCGAAGAGGTCGTCCCGGAGTCCGCCGGTGCCCCCTCGGACTGGGAGCCGCTCTTCAACGGGACCGATCTCACCGGGTGGACGCCGAAGATCACCGGCCACCCGCTGGGTGCGGATCCCCTCCGGACGGTTCGCGTGGAGGACGGCATGATCCGGATCGACTACTCCGGATACGAGGATGCATTCGCGGGCCGGTTCTGCCACCTGTTCCATGACCAGCCATTCGAGCGCTACCGGTTGCGGGTCGTCTATCGGTTCCACGGTGACCAGTGCCCCGGTGGTCCCGGATGGGCCTGGCGCAACAGTGGAGTGATGCTGCACTGCCAGGCCCCTCGCTCGATGGGTCTGGAACAGGAGTTCCCGGTATCGATCGAGGCGCAGTTCCTGGGGGGGGACGGGACCGCGGCTCGGACCACGGGAAACCACTGCACGCCCGGAACGAACGTGGTCATGGGCGGCGAGCTCAGGCAGCAGCACTGCATCAACTCGAACTCGAAGACCTGTCACGGTGACGAGTGGGTCACGGCTGAATTCGAGGTGGACGGATCCGGTTCGATCAGGCACTACATCGATGGGAGGTTGGTGCTCGAATACGAACAGCCCCAGCTCGATCCGCGTGCGCCGGAGGCGGTCCCCCTGATTCGTGACGGTCGCCTGAAGCTCGATCGTGGCTGGATCGCCCTTCAGGGTGAAAGCCATCCGATCGATTTTCGCGAGGTCTCGATCCGACGGTTGCCGTGAGCCTGTCCGCGATGCCACCAACCTCGTCTCCATCCTGTCCGATCTGCGGTCATACGGTCCTGCGGCCCGTTCAGGATGCCTGCAGTGAATGCGGCCTGACCTGGTCGGGGTGGCTCGACCGGGAAGCCTCAAGGCTGGTGATGGGACGCGGAACCTGGGTCCTGCTGCTGGTCGTCTTTCCCCTGGTCTTCTCACTGGCTCCACTGCTGACGGCCCGGGGAGCGGTCATGGGCGCACGGACCTTCGAAGCCTCGTATCTGCTCACCCTGCCCGGCTTCGCCGGGATTCTCTTTCTCGGCTTCTACTACGCCCGTCCGGTCGGCTGGCGATTGGCGCGACTCGCTGTCCCGAGTCGTGAACCCCGGCCGCCCTCGCGATTCTGGACCTGCATCGGGTTCGTGGTGCTGCTGACACTGCTCGTCCTGATCTACTTCGTGATGATCCGGCTCGGCTTCGCGTGGTTCGTGGATCCCCTGAGGCCGGCCCTGCCGAACGTGGGGGGCGGGGGGGGCGGCTAGCGCAGGGGCTTCCGCCAGAACCAGGTGCCGCTTCCATCGGAATCATCATGACCGTCCGCGAATCCGAGTTCGGCATAGAGCCGCTGGGCCCCGGTGTTGACCCGGTCGACCTCCAAAGTCAGTTTCGCACAGTCCGCCTCCCGGGCCCGACGTTCGATCGCCTCGATCATCGCACGTCCGATGCCCCGTCCCCTCCAGGCCTCCTCGATGAAGATGTCGTGGATGTTGAGTGACCGGCTGCCTCCGAAGCTGGTGATCGTGAACTGACACAGTGCGTAGCCGAAGGCGTGTCCTGATTCATCGAATGCCAGCAGCACGTGGAGGGTCGGATGCTCCTGCAGCAGGGTATCGAGCCGTGTGGGGTGATCGCTGGCCAGAGCGACGCCACAGGTGTCGGCCCAGGCTTGGTTCAGCCGAATCAGTTGCGCCCGTTGGCGGGGATCGCCGGTGTCGCATTCCCTGATCGAATGGAGGGTGCTCGACATTCGACGGTCACCCACGCCTGCGACGAGGCGCGAGCCCACCCATTGCTCGCAGCGTGCATCCATCGTCCGCATGATCGCCTTCGCCGGCTCGGCTCAACTCCGGTTCCACAGGGGTGCGGGAAGCCAGCGTCACAATCATGCAGCCCGCGGCGGTTTCAATACAGCTGGCCTTGGTATCGAGCATCGGGGGGTCCTTCGTACTTCTGGATCTTTCAAATCGCTTTTCGCGGGGTTTCCAGCGGTCACGCCAGGTCGATCGCGGCTTCACCCTAGGTTCAGTCCTCCCGTCCCGCAAGATCTCATCCGGGCTTCCATGTTCGGGCGGATCTGCAGCACGGATAACTCGTCATTCCCGTGCTTTTACGTGTCTACTGCTTGAGCCCCGGGTTTTTCGGCAGGATGATGGTTCAGTCGACACGGCTTCCCCGTGCGACTTCATGGAGAGCGTTCCCGTGCCCCTGAACTTCGTCCAGATCGCTTCGAGCTTCGTTCCCGCCAGCCTGCTGGCCGTGACGTCCGCGCTGGCTGACGTCGAAAGCCAGCTCTCCGTCGATCCCGGGTCGAATGCGGGTCTGAACCTCACAGTGACCTTCAACACCGCGATCGACTCCGACACCCAGTTCGATTCCTCGGTGGTTCCCGTTTCCGGTGGTGGACGGGCGATCTTCCGACCCGGGCAGGAACCGTTCACCCAGGTCGAGTTCACGGACCTGGACTTCTCGCTCGGCGGTTCCGACTTTCAGTACGGGTTCTTCTGTGATTCGATCTTCGGTTGCATCGAGACCGACATCACCCTCACCAAAGTGAAGGCGATCCTGTTGCCGCCCGCGGTCACCGGGATCAATCCCGATGGGAGCGCGCAGTTCACCAACTCCTGGAGGCTGCTGGCGGACTACGCCGTCTCCGGATCGCTCTTCTCCGAATCCGGATCCCTCGACGTGACCTCGATCATCGACTTCGGGGCCCGCTTCTCGACCGGAGGCGGTGACGCGTTCGTCAACGACCTCGCCCTGGGGAGCCTCACCACCGAGCTGGACGCCGGGGGAGGAATCATCATCCAGCTTGATGCACAGATCGATCTGTCCCAGATCACCCTCAGCGGAACCTACGAGGAGCTCCCTCCCGCAGCCTGCGGCGGTGGAGGCCCCTGCGGTGCAGTCGGTGCGCCCGGCTGCGCTGATGTCGACTGCTGCGTGGCGGTCTGCAAAGCTGATTTCTACTGCTGTGATGTGAGTTGGGACGTCTCCTGCGTGAATCGCGCGGTCGAGCTCTGCGGAGTCGCACCCGACAACGACTCCTGCGTCAACGCCCGTCCTCTCGGACTCGGTCGATTTCCCTTCACCACCCGGAACTGCTCGACCGACGGCCCTGACCTGATCGGAGAATGCGCCACCCAGGCCAACGGCCAGAGTTTCGTCAACGACGTCTGGTTCACCCACACCGCGCTCGCGGACAACGGGGTCCTGGTCTCGACCTGCAACCATGCCGCGTTCGACACCCGAATCGCGATCTACGAAAGCTGCAACGGTGCTCTGATCGCCTGCTCCGATGATGCGGGCAGCTGTTCCGGCGGGACCACGATCGTCGGCTTCCAAGGCGTGGAAGGGGAGACCTACCTGATCCGCGTGGGGGGGGCCAGCGGCTCCGGTGCCGGTGAGATCGATCTCGCCTGGGGTACGGTCGACCAGCCTTACGCATCTCCGTCCGTCGAGTGGACCATCGCCTCCGGCGGCAACGGTCACCACTATGCACTCTATGCGCTCGGCTCCTTGACCACCTTCGAGGACGCGATCGTCGCGGCGGAACGCTTCGGTGGCTACCCCGCGACCCTGACCTCCCCCGAGGAGACCGAGTTCGTGCGTCGAAACATGCCCGCCACCCAGTACGGCGGGCTCACCGCGTTCGGACTGGTCCAGACCGGTGGTGATGAACCCGCGGGAGGCTGGGGCTGGATCACCGGCGAACCACTCGACTGGACCAACTGGTTCGCCGGCGAACCCAACGACGCCCTCGGGATCGAGGACTGGGGCGTGCTGTATCCCGAGGGAACCTGGAACGACGGGGGGAACAACTTCGGATACGTCCTGATCGAGTTCGACGAGGATCCCTCGGTCGACGAGGTGGTCTGGGCGGTCGAAGACGGCGGCAACGGAAAGACCTACCAGTCGGTGATCCTGGAGGATCGCGTCGACTGGCTCTTCGCCCGGGCGTATGCGGAGAACCGCGGAGGAACCCTGGTCTGTCTCGACGAGCCGGGTGAATCCGAGTGGGTCTTCACCAACCTCACCGCGTTCGCCTCGCTCTGGACCCAGACCTTCTACAACGGAGGGCCCTGGGTCGGGCTGTACGAGCGTGAAGGGCAGTGGGAGTGGTTGAGCGGCGAACTGTTCGACGGCTCCAACTGGTATCCCGGAGAACCCAACGGTACGGGGAATCGCGGCAGCTACCTCGCCAGTCCGAACTTCGGCGGGGGGTTCACCGAGAACTTCGCGGACACTCCGCAAGGGACCCTCTATGGAACCGCGGTCTACGCCGACGTGTTCGGGAATCCCCGACTCAAGCTGGTCGCCGACGGTTTCGCGGGAACCTGGGGCACCTGGTACTCGCTGCCGGTCGACCAGAGCTTGGTCGCTTTCTCCGCCTCCTTCACATTCAGCTTCAAGAACACGAACGGTGGCCCCGGTGACGGCTTCTGCTTCCTGTGGGGCGATCTCTCGGACGACACCGGCAACCGTCCCGAAGGCGGTGAGTTCGGGATCTTCGGATTCCTCCAGGACGGCGAAGGCCTTTCGGTGGGTATCAACAGCTACGCCGAGGGGGGGGCTGCCGGGATCGATGGTCGCTGGGGTGCGCAGCCGTTCACCCTGACGCCGATGAGCTTCGAGAGCGTGACCTACGCCGACTACGAGACCGCGGGTCGTCCGGAATCGATGCCGACCGTGACCGTCGACTGGCGATCTGGACAGGGCGTCTCCGTCACGATCGCCTTCCCGTTCGAACCAGCGCAGGTGGTCTACCAGAACCAGGGCATCAACGAACTTTCGGGAATCGATCCGGCGGGCTGGAGCTTCGGCTTCGCCGCGCGCAACGGAGCGATCGACATGGATGTCCTGATCGGTGAGTTCCGAATCGACTACGAGTACCTGCCGGAGACCGGTGGACTCGGTGGCGGTCCCCGCAACACCCTCGATGACACCAACGACCTGAATGTGCGACGAACATTGATCATCGAGTATCCGGCCGGGGCGGATCCCTGTCCCGCCGACGTCAACGGCGATGGAAGCGTGGGAGGTGGGGACCTTGCGATCCTGCTCAGTCAGTGGAACGGACCGGGCTCGTGTGACTTCAACGGTGACGGTCTGGTGGGCGGCCCGGACCTGAGCGTGCTCCTCGGCACCTGGGGTGTCTGCACGCCACGCCCGTAGTCGCACGCATCCAAGGCCCCGCACGGGCCGACCGGTCGGCGGTCAGTCGACCGTCCCGGCGGGCGGTGGAGCGGGCGCGTGTGGAACCATGCGCGCGCGGTCCCGGTCGACCGGCCCTTCGACGCCCTTCACTCGACCATCCTGCGTGTACTGCCAGACGATCCACGGACCGATGCCCTTCGTTTCCTTGGGGGTCGAAACCCCGTACTCGGCGATCCACAGCGGATTCGGCCAGGGCGTCGTGCTTCGTTCGCCGAGGTGTCGGTTCCAGAACGCGGGCGACACGTAGATCATCGCGTCGAGCCCGGTCTGCCGCTTGATTTCCGCGAGGTACAGCTCGAGGTTGGCGGCGAGTTCGGGCCCGCTGGTCTCGACGTCCACCACCGGAAGGAGGTCACCCTTCTGAAGGGAGACGATCGAGAGGAAGTGCTTCGCCTGAGCGGTACCGTCGACGTCCGGTTCGAAGAAGTGGTAGGCACCGCGTCGAATCCCGGTCTTCCCGACCTGCTTCCAGTTCTCGGCAAACCGAGGGTCGACCCACTTGGTTCCCTGCGTCGCCTTGATGTACGCGAAGCCGATCCCGGCCTTCTCCACCACCGGCCAGTCGATCGCCCCCTGGTAGTGGGAGACGTCGATGCCTTCCACGATCTCGTCGACTTCCGCTCGATCGGGGGTCTCCTGCGGTGCGGCCGCGATCATCAGGGCCAGGGGCAGGGCCAGCGAGGCGAGAAGACTCGCCCGCGTGCGTGTTCGCTGCATCATCCGATTCGTTCCTGTCCACCGAGGTAGGGCCTGAGCACTTCCGGGATGCGGATGCTGCCGTCGGCCTGCTGGTGCATCTCGAGCAGCGGCACCATGATCCGGGGACTCGCGACCACGGTGTTGTTGAGTGCGTACGGAAAGACCGTCTTCTTGTTCTCGTCTCGATAGCGAAGGTTCAGTCGCCGGGTCTGGTAGTCGCTGAGTCGACTGGCCGAGTGGGTCTCGCCCCAGTCCCCGGTGGGCCGTCCGTCGGAGCCGTCGGCTCCGCGCCCGGGAATCCAGCATTCGATGTCGATCATGTCCTCGTTCTTCGCGCCGAGGTCCCCGGTGCAGCATTGGAGCAGTCGGTAGGGGAGTTCCAGTCGCTGGAGGAGGGTCTCGACGTATCCGATCATCTTCCGGTGCCATGCTCGGTGGGTGTCTTCGTCCGCCTCGTGGATCACGACCTGCTCGACCTTGTCGAACTGATGCACGCGGTAGAGTCCCGCGGTGTCCTTCCCCGCGGCGCCGGCCTCGCGTCGGAAGCAGGTCGACACCGTGGTGCAGGTGATCGGAAGACGCTCGCGGTCGATGATCTCCTCCGAGAAGTAGCCCATCAGCCCGACCTCGCCGGTCCCGGTGAGAAAGAGGTCGTGGCCGGAACCACGCGTCGATTCCTCGATGTGGTAGGCCTGTTCGCGACCCGAGGGGAAGAAGCCGGTGCCGACCATGCACTCCTCACGGACGATGACCGGAACACTCATCGGAGTGAACCCGTTTTCCTGAGTCATGAAGTCGAAGGCGAGGCGGAGGATCGCCTGGTGCAGGCGCATTCCCTCGCCGACCAGCACGTAGTGACGCGACCCCGCCATCTTCACCCCGCGCTCGAAATCGACCAGGCCCAGATCGTTGATCAGTTCCAGGTGGGTCTTGGGGGTGAAGCCACGCTGCTCGGCGAATGAACGGTTCAGATCGAAGTCGTCCGGCGACCACTGCCGCAGTTCCACGTTCTCCTCCGCGGAACCACCGATCGGTACGTCATCCGCCGGCGGCTGGGGCACCCGCAGCCAGAGCGCGCGCCATTCCGGTTCGATCCCGGCGATGCGTTCATCGAGCTCCTGGATCCTGCCCTTGAGTTCGATCGGGCGGGCTTCCAGTTCGGCGATCTCCGCCTCGAGGGTGGCGGCCTCCTCGGGGCTCGCCTTCTTCAGCATGCCCTTGCGCCGGCCCAGTTCAGGGCCCATCGCCTTGGAAAGCTTCTTCTGTTCCGCTCGGTGCGATTCCTGCTCGTTGGTGAGCGACCGTCGGGCCTCGTCGAGTTCGAGCAGGCGGTCGATGTCGACATCCACTCCCTTGGCTCTGGCGGCCTCCTTGAAGTGGTCGGGGTCCTCGCGCAGTTTTTTGAGATCGATCATGGTGGTGGATTCAGGTTCCGCGGTCGCGGTAGGTGGGGGGTGCACCCCATCGCATCTTCTCTATCAGGGTGTTCCAGTAGGGTGAGTCGGGATTGCCGATCAGTCGTGCGCCGTCGGGGTGCCTCTGGAAGATGAGTCGCTCGTCCTCCTGCAGGGGGTGGGTCTCCTGCCCGTCGAGCACCAGGGTCGTGCCTTCGTTCGCCCGCGTGATCCCGACCTCGATCACCGTCTGGGCATCGGCGACGATCGGCCGGAAGGCCAGCGAGTGGGGGGCGACCGCGGAGACGATCATCGCATCCACGGTCGGTTGCACGATCGGCCCCCCGGCGGAGACGTTGTAGGCGGTGGAACCGATCGGACTGGCGACGATGAGCCCGTCTCCGTTGATGGAGGGGCCCTCGGTCTGGTCGATCTTGAGGGAGAGCTCGATCATGCGGAACGGTGCTCCCGCCGAGATCACGCAGTCGTTGACCGCGACGGTCTGGAATCGTTGCCTGCGATCCCGATCGAGGATCGACACCTGCAGCACCAGGTGCTGCCGGACCAGGGGGCGTTCTCCGAAGACCAGTGCAGCGTTCGCCTCGAGGGATTCCGCGTCGAATTCCGCCAGGACCCCGAGGCGACCCGCATTGACTCCGAGCACCGGGATGCGGTTGTCGAGGTTGTTCCGCAGGGTGCTCAGCATGGTTCCATCACCCCCGATCACCACCAGACGGTTGGTCTCCTCGGGAACGGGATCGCCGGGTCCGACCTCCCCGATCAGTCTGGAGTGCGTCTTCACGGTACGGCGCACCCGCTCGATCAACGGGTCGTTGAACGCCCCTTCCCGATTGGCCATGATGATGGTGTTCGTGGTGGACATGTCTGACCGAATGGTACGTTAAGTTCCGCCTCGGTGGCGGATCCCGGGCGGTCCGCATTCGCGGCTCGGCTTCCGGGGGCATCCCCGATCAGCGGGCGGTGATCTCCTCCAGCAGTTCCAACCAGGCCCTGCATCGGATCTTCGCGGAGTGTTCCTCGATCAACGCTCGACGTGCACGTTCACCGGCCGCCCTTCGTTCCGTGGGATCGACCGTGTAGTTCAGTATCGCGCGTACCAGCTCCTCGCAGTCGCCTTCGCGTATCGTTCGTCCGCAATCGTTCTCCGCGATGACCCGGGCGATCTCGCTCCGTTCGCTGCCGATGAACAGTGCGGGTCGGCCGACGGCGAGGATCCCGAACAGCTTGCTCGGCACCATGATGCCCTCGGTCCCCTCGAGCATCGATGCCAGGTGGACGTCGCCGGCCGAGAGCAGCTCGTCCAGTCGTTCCCGGGGTTGGAACGGTTCGAGAATGCAGGTGCCCTCGAGACCGTTGTCGTGAACGAACTGCTCGACCTGTTCCTTTCGCTTGCCGCCCCCGACGAATGCAAACCGTATTCGGTCGTCATCCTTCAGCTTCACTGCCGCCTGGAGAAAGGTTTCGACGTCGTGCCCCAGCCCGAAGTTGCCGGAATACATGACCAGCATGCGATCGCCGATGCCCCATTCGATCCGGTACCGGTTCTGCTCGGGTTCGATCGGTGAGACCTCCTCCTGATCGCTCCACACTCCGATCATCCGCACCTTCGCCGGATCGATCCCCTTGGCGAGGACCCGATCACGCATGCAGCGTCCGAGCACCACGTCCACGTCCGCCCGATTCAGGCACCATCGGTTGAGTCCTTCCAGGAATCGGGTTCCGAACGAACGCTCCTTGGCGACCCCGCAGACCACCAGTACGTCGGGGTACAGGTCCATCACCCAGTAGACAAACCGGGTTCCCTTCAGCAGGCGGAGGATCAACCCGCTGAACCCTATGAACGGCGGGGTCGTGAAGCAGATCACCACGTCGTGTCGGGGCAGGGTGATCGCCCGCACCGTGGCCGCAACGTAGAAGTAGAGGAAATCCGCGACCCGGCCGATGATGCTCGACTTGCCGAAGAACGACTTGCCGACCCTGCGGATCTCGATTCCGTCCACCGTCTCGCGTTTGGGAAGCGCCGCTCCCTTGGTGCCGTAGAGCGAACGTGATGCGATGGCCGTGACCTCGTGCCCGTTGGCCACCAGGGATCTCGCGAGGTCGTGTCCGTGCTGTGCGGTAGCCGCCACATCGGGGTAGAACACCTGGTTGAGCATGAGGACCCGCATTGCGTCCCTTCCATCGGCCATTCCGACTGAGTGCTGCATATCTTTGCCAAGAATCAGATCTCGGCTACGAGAAGTGTCCCCGACGGTTCAGCTGACCATGCCCTTGGTCAACCGCATGAAGGCCGTCTCGAGGTTGACCTGTTCCTTGCGTAGCTCGGTGATCCGGAAGCCCTGTGCCACCAGGCGTGCGGCGACTTCGGAGATCGGAAGCCCCGCGGCGGCATCGAGAGAGACCTCCAGCACGGCGCCGTTCACTTCGGCGGAGCTGTTCAGGACCTCCACGCTGCGTATGCCGTCCAACTGGCGCAGCAGCTGCGCGGCTTCCTCCGGGCGGTTCTCGACCCCCACCACCAGGGCCTGTCCGACATCCGCCTTCTGCATGGCCTCCCTGACATCCCCGGAGAAGAGCAGCCGGCCCTGTTCGATGATCCCGACCGCATCGCAGAGTTCCGCCAGTTCGCTGAGGATGTGGCTCGAGATGATGATCGTCTTCCCCATACGGTGCAGTTCACGCAGCAGCTCTCGGATCTCGATCCTCGCTCGCGGATCGAGTCCGGATGCCGGCTCGTCCATCAAGAGCACCTTCGGATCGTGCAGCAGCACCCGGGCGACGGAAAGCCGCTGCTTCATCCCCCGACTCAGCCCGTTCACGTCACTGGTGCGCTTGTACCCGAGTTCGGTCAGCTCGAGCACGTCGTTGACCACCTGCTGCCGCTTCTTGCCGTGGATGCCGTAGCACGCCGCGAAGAACTCGAGGTACTCCTGGATGAGCATGTCCTCGTAGGCGCCCATGAAGTCCGGGACGTAGCCGATCAGGGGTCGGATCAGGTTGTTCTGGTAGCCGACCACGTTGCCGTCGACGCGAGCCTCCCCCCAGCTGGGCTTGAGCAGGGTCGCGAGGATCTTGATCGTGGTGGTCTTGCCCGCTCCGTTGGGGCCGATGAACCCGTAGCAGGTGCCGGACTCGATCGTGAGGTTGAGGTTGTCCAGCGCGGTCAGCTCGCCGTACTTCTTCGTCAAGTTGACCGTTTCAATCATCGCCATCGTTCGAGCACCTCATCTGTTCCCGTGCGCATGTCGCCTACTCGCCATCACGGGGTGGGCCCAGTTCCAGAGGTTGAAGTGTACGCGTTGGGGTCACGACGTACCGTGCGTCCACCGGGAGCGGGCGGATCCAGCGAAGGACGACCGTTCCCTCGGACGCCACCTCCTCGCCGTTGATCCTGAGCGGGACGGGGGAGGGGACACCTTCCAGCGTCGCGATCACCATGATGCAGGGGCGCACCAGCCAGTCCGAGCAGTCGGTGTTCGCACCCAGCCAGCGGTTGAGCCTCAGCGCGGGGGCGGAGTTCTTCCAGCCGGGCTGGTCGAGGAGGTAGACGGGCTGGGGAAGCATCCGGAAGAAGGCGTACATCTCCAGGCATTCCTGTCGGAAGTCGGTCCAGTCGGTGGTGGTGGCGAGAATCGTGTTCTCGAGCTGGCCGAGGATGCGTCGCTGGTAGATTTCATCCATCTGACGAGTCAGGGACAGCTTCGAGTCGGCCAGTTGTGCATTGCGGATCTGCTGTCGACCCGGAAAGAGCTGTCGCAGGTCGATCGCCTCACCCGCGTTCCAGTCTTCGGGCGTGATTCCCGCGAAGATACCGGGGTTCGGCAGGGGGGAGATCGGCAGCTCCCGGGAGAGGAGGTCGATGTTGGTGTACCGCGGAAGCATGTTGTTGATGGGTGCGATCTGGAGAAGCCGGATCCTCGAGAACTTCCACGGCAGACCGTGTCGGATGACGCCTTCGATCTCGAACCCCGGGGGATCGGTCGGATAGACCACCTGCCGGACCGGAACCTCCGCATCCGTCGGCATGTCCTGCCAGGAGCCCCCCAGGGGACCCTGCCAGGTCGCTCTGAGGTGCGTGCTGGTACCACGAGCGGGAAGCCGAAGCCGGTTGGGAGTCTGATCGACCTCGAAGGTCACGCTGTTGGGGAAGGTCTCGAGTGAACCGGAAGGTGGCGGGCTCCACGTCGAGAGCGTGCTGCGGGAGCCCTCGATGGCGATGTCGGCCGTTCCGTATTCAGGCAGGTAGGCACTGAACCACGAGGTGGCTCGTGCATCCGGTTCTCCATCGATCACGTCCAGAAAGGTCAGGTGTCGAACCGGTGCGCGGGCGTTGATGAAGCTACGGCCGATGCTGGCCGCGGTGACCGCGATGCCCGTGAACAGCACGGTGAATCCGAGGAACACCAGCCAGCTGTAGCGAATCCAGCCCTTTCGCTTCAGCCACCAGAAGCTCAGGGGTCCGGCGCCGACACCGTAGAGCAGGAACATGATCAGGATCACCAGCAGCCAGGTTCCCACCCCCGCGCCCCCGATGCTGATCTGCTCCAGCACCAGGTTGCCTCGCCCCAGGGCGAACTCCCGAGTGTCCAGCCGCTTGATCTTGTCCGCCTCGTAGGCGGGGTAGAGCTCCAACGGTGGCAGGCTCCCACGCCTGGCCAGCAGGCGATTCCAGAAGACATCCGCCTGGGGAAGTGCACCCGCTTGCAGCTGACGTCGGAAGAGCGCGTTCGCGTCCAGTCCGACCACCACGATCCAGCCGAACCCGTATCGCCGCTGAATCGCGTACAGCCCGCCTTCCAGCGGGTCGGTCGGCTCCGTCACCGCCGTCGACTCCCCCCGCGGCCCGGGGATCGCGGCCAGGGGTTCCCACGGCTCGTTCAGCCGGTCCGCGTCGAAGAGTCGGATCGAGCTGCGGGCCTCGGGGTTGCGCAGAGGTTCTTCCTTGCTGATCGCCTGGATCAGCGACGAGATCGGAACGTTCTCGATGCGGCGAGGGGCCGACTCCGGCAGCAGGTCGGAGAGTGCGGTCCGGGTCCTCGAACCGATCGACCACGGATCGTTCCCCTCCGGAAGCACGATCACGAACCGACCACCTGCGCGAACCCAGTCCTTGATCGCTTCCGCCTGGTCGAGTCCCAGTGCGGTGGGTGATGCATCCGACCAGAGAAGGGTCTGGACCGATTCCAGTCCGCGGGCCCGATCGGGAAGCGACTCCGGCTGCACCGTGCCGATGATGCATCGGGTGTTGAGGCTGGGCACCTGGGGGATCTGGTTCAGGGTGCTCTGATAGGCATCGAGTCCCATGGAACCGCTGCCCACCACCACGAGCAGATCCTCGGTCATCTCCACGGGAACACCCGGCGTCAAGGCGGTGCGCGCACTCACCGGAGCGGCGGCGAGTTCCCGGCCCGGGCGCCCATCCTCGTCCTCGAAGACCACCACTCGGTAGACCTGGTTCCTCTGGTCGGCGGCCAGGGCACGGGGCGGCAGGTTCGGATAGAGCCAGACTCTGTTGCGTTGTCCGGGACTCAGTACCATCGACCTGGTGTAGCGCTCGGTGTCCCCGTCACTGTTTTCCACCTCGAATCCGACGATCACGGCCGTGGTCTCGTTGAGCCGGCTCTGCACGGAAAGACGAACCGGGACGTACCCCCCGGCCTTGAAGAACCCCTCGATCCCCATCGATTCCAGCGTGATCTCGAGATCCGGTCCGGATAGTTGCGCCTGGGCGCGTGGCAACGTCCAGAAGCCCGTGACCGAGAGGAGGAGGCCGAGAAGAAGGACCAGGTGCCGGTCGCCGGACCGGTTGGTGGAGCTGTTCAGGACTCTGCGATGCTTGAACACGGTGCAATCCCACCAGAATGAGCAGATGGATCAGGAGGTTCAGGGGTCGGGTGAATCTCGTCAAGACGCGCACGATGATGTCCGACATCCATGTTCATGGTAGTCCTCCTTGCGCTTTCGTTCGATCTCCTGTTCGCCACCGGCATCGCCTCCATGGCGCTCGTGGTGCTCTGCCTGCGCATCCTGGAGCGTCTGCTTTCGATCCTGGAGGATGGCTCTTCGGCGAGCGGCGAGGAATCCGGGGGGGGTGAATGAGCCTCCTCCGGGCTGGCGGCCACCGCCGAAGCGTCACGCCCGGGCCGCGAATGCAGCGAGCATCGCCGCATGGGAACGGATCCCGTTCTGCAGGCAGGTGAGTTCGAACTTCTCGTTCGGTGCGTGGACGTTGTCATCATCGAGTCCGAAGCCGACCAGGAGTGAATCGATGCCCAGGAACTCCTGGATCGATCCCACGGCGGGAATGCTCCCCCCGGTGCCGATGAGCAGTGCCTCCTTGTCGAAGACGTCGGTCAGAGCCGCACGTGCCGCCCCCAGCCACCTGGAGTCCGTGGGTACCGCGATCGCGGGATTGCACCCATGACTCTCGAATTCGATGCGACAGTCCGGGTGCAGATGCTGGCTGAAGAACGCCTTGATGCTTTCGAGAACCGATGCGGGATCCTGATCGGCGACGAGGCGACACGACAGCTTCGCCGAGGCGTGCGAAGCGATCACCGTCTTCGCACCCTTGCCGGTGTAGCCGCCCAGGATGCCGTTGATGTCACAGGTCGGTCGGCACCAGGTTCGTTCCAGAGCCGAGTATCCCTCCTCGCCCTGTCCGTGTTCCAGTCCGATCGCTCCCAGGAAGGCGGCCTCATCGAATCCCAGGCTTCGCCACTGGTTTCGGACCTCCTCACCGACCGCTTCGACACGATCGTAGAACCCCGGGAACCGTACTCGTCCGTGCTCGTCGTGAATCAGCGCGAGCAGGCGGGTGAGTTCGTTGATCGGATTGACCACCGCACCCCCGTACATCCCCGAGTGGAGGTCGCTGCTCGGACCGTGGACGGTGACCTCGACGTAGACCATGCCCCGAAGCATCGTGGTGATCGCCGGGGTTCGGATGTCCCACATCCCGGTATCGGAGACCACGCAGACGTCCGCCCCGAGTCGCTCGGTGTTGGCTTTCAGGAAGGGATCGAGGCTCGGGCTTCCGGACTCCTCCTCGCCCTCGAGCAGGACCTTGACCCGGCAGGGCAGGGCGCCGTAAACCTCCTTGAACGCGCGGAATGCTTCGATGAAGGTCATCACCTGTCCCTTGTCATCGACCGCTCCCCGGGCCACGATCTTGCGGCCGTGCTCGCCGTCGACCACCACGGGATCGAACGCCTCGTGGTCCCAGAGTTCGACCGGATCCGCGGGTTGGACGTCGTAGTGCCCGTAATAGAGAACGCAGGGAGCATCCGGTGTCGCACCGGGATGCTCGGCCACCACCATGGGGTGACCGGTGGTGGGCACCGCTTCCGCCTCGAACCCGATCGAGCGGAGCATCTCCGCACAGAACTCTGCGCACTCCGAGGTCTGCTCGTCATGCGCGGGGTCCGTGCTCACGCTCTGCAGACGCAATAGATCCGCCAGGCGTTCGACGCTCTGCTCGAACTGCTCGTCGATCTTCTTCATCACATCATCAAGGGTCTGGGTCGCATCGCTCATGCCGGGTCTCCTGGTCGCGTGGTCCGCTGGTCGATGCACCTTACCAAGGGAGCGCGGTCTCGTTCAGCCCAGCACGAGCTCGAGAACCAGCAGCGTGGTCACCAGTCCGAGAAAGATGGTGAGGATCCATCGTTCGGTGAGTCGGGTCTCCAGCGCACCGGTCCATGAGTCCCGGCACGCACCCGGGTCGAGGCTCGGAGTCTCGTCGGGAGCCTGATCCAGAAAGCCTTCCATGCGGGCATAGCTCATCGGTTCCCGCATGCGAAAGTCGCAGCCGCACTGCGGGCATGTGCCTTCCTCCCGACCGCGGTCGGTGATTCCGCTCACCGTGCTGCCGCATTGGACACAGGCCGGTGTGCACAGATGGCGATCCACTCGGTGCGGACTCGAATACTCTGGCGAACGATCAACCATCACTTCCCACCTCATCTGGCCCCATGCCTTCAACCTAGCCCCAAATGAGCGAAATTCAAAGGTCGATCTCTGCCTTGAGTCGGTTTCCCGACCGTGCGCCGATTCCCGCCCGAACCGCCGCGGCCGGTCTCGGCGTCCGAAAACGACCTAGGTCTTCGTGCCGTCGGTGTAGTTGTCGTCGGCCGCGAATCGTGGCTCGGGGTGCTCCCGGGTGTGCAGCGTGGAACCGCCCAGCGAACCCGGCATCCAGATCACCGAGGTGGACTGCTTGTCGACGATCAGACGCATCCCGAGGAACAATCGGGTTCCGATCGAGGCGATCCAGCTGAAGATGTATCCCAGCAGCAGGCCGATCACCAGCTGTTCCCACAGACTCACCAGGGCACTGGTGGCGCTGGCGGTCCCCGTGGCGGAGCTCGGGAGGTTGCTGAAGGTGAAGTCCAGGGGGGTGAAGCTGCCGGCACTGCGCATCGCGCCTCCCGAGATGATCCCACCCCAGCTGCTGGCGGCGACGTCCAGTGCCAGGACCACGATGAGGTCCACGATCGCAAGGCCGACCGCGAAACTCACCAGGGCGACCGCGAGCAGCAGCAGGTAGTACCCCGGTCCGGCCATCACCGATCCCCAGCTCCCCTGGATCGCCTCACCCGCGTCCGCACGTTCGACGCCGACCGCTCCGACCAGCATGGGAAGCATCACGCCGTATCCGATCAACAGCACCGCACTCAGCAGGCTCAGTGCGATGGCCAGCACGTAGATGATTCCCCCCACGACATTCAGAACCGGCAGGTTGAACGGGATGCCGACGATCGAGAGCAACCCGCAGAGGACCGCGACCACCGCCAGCGGCAGAAGCACCGACTGGAGCAGTCGTTGGATGTTGCTCCATGCGAACTCCAGCCCGTCCCAGGCGGTTGGCTTCAGTTTCAGTCCGGTTTCCAGTGCGTCGAGGCGGGCGATCGCTCCACCGAAGAGTGCGAAGCAGAACCCGATCAGAAAGGCGAGCAGGATCGTGACCAGTGGATCGCTCGACCACAGCGTGAGGGGTATCTCGTAGATGATGAACCCCAGAGCGACGAGTGCCTCTCCCGGTTGGAGGGTGATCACCCCATCGACGAATCGACTCAGACCCATGCCCGCACTTCGGATGGCCGCCTCGAACGGACCGCAGAGTTCGAGGGACTCGAGGCTCCGGAGTTTCTGCTGGTACTCCGCTTCGGCCGCCAGTCGTTCCTCCGTCGATTCGAGGGTGCTGCGCTGCGCGATGAACTCATCAAGCAACGCACCGCGTACCTGCGGGATCACCTCGCCGGGCTCCTCTGGAAGGTCTTCGAGGTACCGGGCCTCGATCAGTCCGCGCATCATCTCCAGTCGGCTTGCACCCTCCTCGGAGACCGGGCGGTCGATCGTCTGTTGCCACTGGCTGGTTCCCAGGGCATCCAGCAATGATCCGCCGATCGCGATGAATGCCACCGCCAGCAGCCCGAGCAGCAGTCGGGGAGGTTGCAGGGCGGAGATCGAGGTGCCAGCCACCAGCTGCATCGCACGTTTCACGGCAGGCAGGTTTGACTGATCGAAGGTGTGGGATCCGGGGGGGCTCATTGATCGAGATTCCTGATTCAGTGCATTGGATGCTTCGTACAGAATGGCCTTCCGGCGTTCCCAACGCAAGCCCGAGCCGCGGGAGCGGCGTTTCACCCCCGTCCGGGCGGGTCTCGCTGGGTTGCGGTG
>JAYZFJ010000043.1:0-65351 GCA_036336805.1 Planctomycetota bacterium | reverse complement strand
ACCTGGGACCGGTTCTGGTGGCCAGCGCCGCCAAGGGCGCTGACTGCTGGCTGACTCGGCTCGATCGATCGGATTCAGGATTGGTCGAGTCGGGCGCAACCGGGCTTCACCGCATCGATAATCCCAGCGATGTCGTCCGTCGGATGATCGATGGAGCGGTGGTTCTGGCAGATGATTTCATTCCAGATCGATTTATCGAATTCTGCAAGCCATTGTCCAGAAAGATCCTACATCCGAAATACACCGCTCACGGATGCCTCCTCGCCGCTCGGCAGCTGGAACGGGCAGGGCGATTCTCCCGCGCCAACTGTCTGGAACCGATGTATCCGCGTGAACCCCAGGCGGTCGCCCTCTGGCGCGCACGCAAAGCGTGAGACTGGATTCTGCGTCAACCCCCGAATTCACACCAAACTGGGCATGAATTCTTACCGATAGCTTCGTTGCCGCCAGTGTCGCATCCGCTCGCTGGCCGTCTGTCCGATGAGTCCTCAGGGGGTGTTTTCAAGGTGAGTAGCAAGCGTGGCGAGCATGGTGATCTGTCGTTGAAGGAAGTATTCACCACGGGTGAGGCAGCTTCCATCTGCGGAGTGTCTCAGCAGACGATCATCCGGTGTTTCGACAGCGGAAGGATCAGAGGATTTCGGGTACCAGGATCCCGATTCAGAAGGATTCCGCGAGCAGATCTCCTCTGTTTCATGAAGGAAAACAGCATCTCCTCGGACTCCCTGAAGGTGTCCAAGCCAAGAATTCTGGTGGTCGACGATGATGAATCGATACTTCGTCTGGTCGACGAGCTGCTTTCTGCAGACGGTCGCTACGAGGTCACGACCGCATCCAACGGCTACGACGCGGGAATCCTCACTGAACGACTCCGGCCCGATCTCCTGCTGCTCGACTACATGCTTCCCGACATCAATGGAAACATCGTCTGTAGGAGGTTGAAGGAAAACCCCGATACCTGCTCCATCCGGATCGTGATCGTTTCCGGGGCGGTGGATCGAATGGAGATCGATTCCCTCCTCTCGGATGGTGCGGATGGATTCATACCAAAACCCTTCGATCCCGCGCGATTCATGGAGAGTGTCACCGGACTGCTTGCGGCCTGATCCACTCAACGAGGCAAGATCCATGACCCACGACAGCAATAGCAACACTCAGAACGAGCGATCGGCCGAGGTGCTCCTTGATCGTCTTGACGATCTGCCTTCGCCAAGTGCGGTGGCAATGCGCCTGATGACGATCCTGGACTCCGATTCTGCTTCCGCTCGCGATGTCATCGAGCTCATTGCCACGGATCCCGCTCTTTCGGCCCGAGTGGTCGGTCTCTGCGCACGTTCGCCGCGCGGGCGATCTCTGGGAATAACCTGCCTGGATCGTGCCGTGGTCCTGCTGGGTTTCGATGCCGTACGTTCCGCCGCATTGTCAGTGCGGTTGTTCGAGACCGTGGATGGTTTCGGTCCTGCGGTCTCCGGTCAGGACGGCGCGCTGGCGTTCGATCACAACATGTTCTGGCGCCATTCGCTGGCCGTGGGAATCCTCTCCGAAAAGATCGCATCCTCAAGCAGGGTTGCGCATCCCTCGAGTGCTTTTCTTGCAGGACTGCTCCACGACATCGGCCATCTGGCGCTTCACACCGTTGCCCCGAAGGTCTTCTCCTCGGCATGTGAGATCGCCGAAGCGCAGTGCTGCTCCGTCGATCTGATCGCACGCAGCCGCATCGGGATCGATGGCAGGACCGCAGGCAGGAGAATTGCACGCAACTGGGGGCTGCCGCAGGCCCTGGTGGACACGGTCTGGCTGGTTGATCAGCCCGAAAACGTCATCAGGGACTGCTCCGAGCCCGACCTCGTCTCCATAGTCTCACTCGCTGATGCACTCATGGCACGTGACCAGGTCTCGATCATCGGACATGGTTCACGGGTCTCGGCCATTCGTGAAATCACGGCCCGAATGGGCATCTCCATCGAAGATCTCCTGGCCCTTCGCTCGGAAGTGCTCGAGGAGGTGGAGACTCGGGCTGCTGAACTCGGCCTGGAATCAACTCCGACAACGGAGTTGCTGCTGGCGTCGATCGCGCGTGCGAACCGGTCTGTGGGTCGGTTCGCAAGTGCCTATCGTGAAAAGATCTCAGAATTCGAGCAGCGTGAGACCATTCTGCAGAGATTGACGACCTTCCTCGGCAAGATGCCTTGTGACTCCGTCGATGACGCGATACTGGCCATTGCCGAGTCCGCGGAGTCGATCATTCACGGTTCCTCGGTGTGTGTGATTCTTCCCGGACTCACGAAGTCCGGTCCGCCTCGAATCCGCTTCTGCATTGATGGATCGGTCTCACGGATTGAATTCAGAGCTGGTATGCCAGCGGACATCGCGCGAGACGTACTTTCGCGTCATCGGCTGGAGCGCTGCGGAGATCCGGTCCATCTTCGCCTTCGCGACGGTCGATGTGCCATCATCGCTCTCGGAATTCCGGTCGGCAGCGGGCAGACCTCCTTCACGGTCGAATCCACCCTGCAAACCGCGTGGTGCACCGCCCTCGACGACACCTTGCTCAGAGAGCAGGGTGATCTCATTTCGGAATCACTGGCACAGGCCAATCGCGAGCTGGCGTCCCATCGCGAGGTGATTGCGCGGGCGCGCGCGGCTTCCGCGGTGGCCGCGATCGCTGCTGGCGCCGCCCACGAGATCAACAATCCGCTCGCGGTGATCGCTGGTCGATCACATCTGCTCGCCGACTGCCTGCAGTCGACCGAATTGGAGAAGTCCGCAGCGGAAATCAAGGCGGCCGCCCTGGAAGCGCGCAGCATCATCGATGCACTGTGCGAATCAGTGGCGCCCATCGATGTTTCGGCCACACCCATCCAGATCGGACAGCTTCTTTCAAAGGTCTGCAGCGCCATTCCTGCCCGAGAGGCGAATCGGCTCGTGATTTCCGTCGAATCTGATCTCCCGGAGGCAGTCGTGGACGAGTGTCTCATGCAGGAAGTGCTTCTTGAACTCATTCAGAACGCGCTTCGAGCCAGTTCCGACGCAGGTGTCATGCTCGAGGCGGGCCGCCTTGACGGCGATCTTCGCATCACGGTTTCCGATGGGGGAGCTGGATTCTCGCCTCGCGCATTGGAACATGCGTTCGAGCCATTCTTTTCCGAACAACCTTCAGGCAGGAGACGCGGACTCGGTCTCTCGCACGCTCGAAGACTTATCGAGGCTCATGGCGGAACGATATCGATCACGAACGGATCCGGACGAGCTTCCGGCGCTCGCGTGTCAATCCATCTGCCCCTGCCCGCAATTTCTGCGCCTACAGATGAACACCTGATCTCATCTTTTGCCAGACTTCAGTGAAAGCACCACCGGATCCTGTCGATGTTGCAGGCGGGTACACCCCACAGGAGGAACGCCGTGAACAACGATTATCCGGACATCAATGCCAGCCACTCACCCGATCGATACCCGATTCTGCTGATCTCCGATCAGGAGGAACGGTATCGGGATTTCCATGACGGTCTGACCCAGGCAGGGTTCCCCGTCTCGGTCTGCACACCTTCATCCATTTCCAGCGCCCTTGATGAAAGCGTCCCCGCGGTGGTCCTCATGTGTTGCGAGCAGCCCAGTCTGGAACACATGCGGTCGCTCTGCTCGTCGCGTCCCGAACTGCCGATCCTCGGATTGACATCGGTTTCGGATTTTTCCGATGCCCTCGATCTCATCGAAGCGGGTGCGTGGGACTGCATCCGTGACACCTGTTCATGTGAACAACTCATAGATCGCATTCACTGTCTCACCGTGATCGCCGGGGAATACCTGACGGGTATGTCCGACCCTGAAGGACTGAAGACTCTCTGCCGGCGACTGTGTGCCTCGAACAACGAACTTGCTCAGCGCTTCCTCGAGCTTCGGGATGATCTGGCGCTCGTTCGCAGTGATCACGACGCCCAGTTGGACATCACTTCGACGATTTCCGCCTTCAAGGCCCTTCTGTCGCAGGAGCTCGGGATCGAAGGAGTCCTTCAAACCGCTCTGGAGTTCATCCTCGGAAAGACCGGTCCCACCAACGCCGCGATCTTCCTCGCGGACTCGCCTTCCAGTTATTCACTCGGCGCGTACGTCAACTTCGACTGTCCGCGTGAGAAGGCTGATCCGGTTCTCGCGAAGTTCGCGGTCGATGTCTGCCATCACGTTGCCGGACCGGATGACCTCGTTCGTTTCCAAGACGTCGACGCCTTCATCGAGGCGGTCGGATCGGAGGCGGAAATCCTTGAATCCTCGGAGATCGTGGGCATGCCGTGTTCGTTTGACGGTGAATGCCTTGCAGTGGTGTTCCTCTTCAGGTCGAATTCCGAGCCGTTCTCGGAAGCGCTCGCACCGCTTCTCGACTGTCTGAGGGGCACCCTTGCTGAACAACTGGCGACCATCGTGAGCATTCATCACCGAATCGAGGATCACTGGCCGGACGAGTCAACAGATGAATCTTCCGACTGGGGGTTCGGTACCGGGGGTAGCAAGGCCGCCTGACCGTACTGGCATCACTCGGGCTTCGGCCCCGACGGAAGGTTGGCCAGAATGGTCACCGCGCCACGAACGCGATCGCCTTTCTTCACGTGAATGCGTGGGTGGTCGGGACCCCGGTCCGGAAGAATCAACTCGGTCGTGGATCCGAACTTGATCATTCCGAATCGTTGCGCCCTTTCGAGTCGATCGCCTCTTCTCAATGGACACACGATTCGTCGAGCAATCGCGCCCGACACCTGTCTCACCCCTATGCGCTCACCCGAGTCCGTAGTCATGACGATCAAATTTGATTCGTTGACCCTTGCAGACTCTTCGCTCCGGGCATCCAGGTACTTGCCGGGCTTGTAGATCAGCTCCTCCACGGTGAGATCGCAGGGTGTGCGGTTCACGTGCACGTCGAGAACGCTGAGGAAGATACGTACGATGACGGCGGGGCCCCGGGTCGCCGGATGGTCGTCGACGCGTTCGATTGCGGAGATTCGGCCGTCCGCAGGGCTGACCAGATCATGGGGATCATCGGTCTGGGGGGTTCGTCCCAGGGGGTCGCGAAAGAACCAGATGACTGCGGCCCAGAGTACGAACGCCACGATTGCGATCCACCACCAACCCACTGCCAGCGCCACGGCCGCAACCACGGCAGCCACAATCGTGGCCAGCAGCCACTCCTTCAGGCCATACAGTGAGAGCGTCATCGAACTCTTGCTTGCTGGAGGTCCGGGTTGATCACTCGGTGGCTCGGCCGACTACGAAGCCAACGACCAGAAGTGCGATCAGCAGTCCCACAAGAATGGCAACCCCGACGATCGAGACGAACCAGGCAGCGATTCCACTGCCGCCCGAGCCGATGACGGCCGTCGCCATGATGGCCACCACGACCAGGGCTAGACAGGCCGCAATCATGCCGCCGAGTGCCATCCCACTTCCCGCACCGTCGTACTCCTCGACGATCATTGGCACCGACATGGGACTGTTTCCGATCGCGGCTGCGACATCCTGGGCTCCACCGTCGTCTTCCATGCGCTGGAAGATTCCGCTGGCACTGGATGGCAAGTCCATTGGATCATCGTCCTCGAAGGACTGGTTCATGAGTGCTGCGCCAGCCATTGAATCGTCGGATTCACGAGTCAGGTCCAGCAGCTGGCTTCCCGATTCGAGGTTGTCGAAGTTCAGATCGTCGTCATCAGCCGCTGAGGGGGCTTCCTGAGCCAGGGCGGTGTCGAACGCACTGATCCCCGTCGCCTCGTTGGAGTCCGCCAGCCCGATCGCGCTTCCACTCGAGCTGGCGTCATCCAGCTCGATCACGGGATCAAAGGAGTCTTCGAGGCTCAACGCCGGGGCTTCGGCCGAATCCTCGAGGTTGATGGAAGGTGACTCCATGAGGATCTGGAGTTGGTCGGCCTTGATCATGACCTCCCCGTCCTGCTTGAACTCCTGAAGCTTGCCATCGGCGACCATCTGCTTGATTTCATCGACGGACTGCCCCATCTCGGCGGCGGCTTCTTCCATCGTGAGGAACATCTTTGACATGTGGCAGGCTCCTGGGCTCTGTGGTTCTCGGGGCGGTCTCGCCGGGGCGGGGGGCACCCTGCGTGATGCGGACTGCAGGGTGGTTGAATATTCGAAGATCTCGGCCGTTGGTTCGAGTGAAAACGGCCTCTTTTGAAGTCTTGGAAGGTACCCCGAGGGCTTCTCAGGTGCAACCATCTGCGCGTATCTCGACCCCAAGAAGTGGGGTTTGAAGCCTCTCAGGGGGTTTTTCGCGACCCTGCATGGACATCCTGTCGAATGCTCGGCCCTGGTGAGCTTGCTGGCCCCCAGGTCGGTTTCGGTCCGTTCCGCTCGTGCTAGCATCCCTCCGAGGCATCGTCTTGCGTTTCGGGACTTCACCATGAGCACACATGATGATCTGCGCCATCTTGCCCGGTCACTGGAGGACTGGTTCAGCCGTGAGGCTCGAGACCTCCCCTGGCGCTCCTCGCGCAGCGGGTACCACGCCCTGGTCTCCGAAGCCATGCTCCAGCAGACCCAGGTGTCTCGTGTCGTCGATTCCTTCAATCGATTCATCGACCGCTTCCCGACCGTCGAGTCGCTTTCGCAAGCCGACGAACAGGACGTGCTCGCGCTCTGGCAGGGTCTCGGTTATTACCGTCGTGCCAGGCACCTCCATGCTGCAGCCCGGATGATCCGGGATGAGTTCGGAGGGGTGATTCCCGAGGATGCCGATGCCCTTCTCCGGTTACCTGGAGTTGGCCGGTACACCGCCGGTGCGATTGCATCGATCGTCTTCGGCAAGCGGGCTCCGATCGTCGACGGAAACGTCTCTCGGGTGCTTGCTCGAGTGAATCGTCAGTCCGGTCGGTCGGGTGAGCCAGCCTTCGACGCTTGGTGCTGGGCCCGTGCGGACGAGATGGTGCACTGCGCACACGATCCCGGGGTTCTGAACGAAGCAATGATGGAGCTTGGAGCCACCGTCTGCACCAAGCACGGAGCCTGCTGCGGCACGTGTCCGCTGTCGGCTGATTGTCAGGCGGCAGCGGTGGGGGATGTCGAGGATTTTCCAACTCCCAAGCTTCCTCCAGCACGCAGGCAGGTCCACCACCATGCCCTCATGCTTCTGCGATCAGTGAACGGTGAACAGGAGGTCCTGCTCCAGCAGCGGCCCGACCGTGGGCTCTGGTCCCGCATGTGGCAGCCTCCGACGCTTGAGTACGATCAGCCGCAGACCCTGGATGAGCTGGCCGAGGAGTGGGGAATCGATCCGAAACGGCTCACACGGTCGCACGAATTCGACCACAGGACCTCGCACCGTGACGTCCGATTTCACGTGCACCATGCGGTCCTCGATGATCGGACAGCGCCACCCGGGACCTGGCATCCGGTCAGGGAGCTTGATGAGATCCCCATGGCGAATCCGCATCGTCGAATCGTCCTCGCCCAACCTCCGAATTAGTGGATCAGGCGAGCTTCGTTCGATCACGAATCGAGTCAGGCGGTCGCCGACTGGGGGGTGAGCTGCTGCTCCTCGGTATCCGATTCCCCTGAATTCTGCTTCGAGGGGTAGGCGATGCGTCCGTGGTAGATCGCACAGAGGCTCTTGATGATCGAATCCTCGACCGTTCTCAGTTCCCGGAAGCTGAGGGGGCATTCATCGAACTGCCCGTCGTCAAGCCTCTTCCGGCTCAGGGATCTGACCAGACTCTCGATTCGATTGGGAGTCGGTTCTCCCATCGCTCTGGTGGCACTCTCGATGCAGTCGCAGAGCATGAGGATCGCAGCCTCTCTCGTCCTCGGCTTGGGGCCGGGATATCTGAATTCGAATTCCTCGACCGCGTCCTCAAGTCCATCCTCTGCCGCCTTGTTCTGTGCGGCATGGAAGAAGTATTCGATGAGAGTGGTCCCGTGGTGACTCTCGATGAAGTGCTGAAGAACCCTCGGCAGACCGTATTCCCTGGCGAGCTCGACTCCATCCTTCACGTGGCCGGTGATGATCAGCAGACTCATCGCGGGGCTCAGTTTGTCGTGCTTGTTCGGGCCTCCGGCCTGATTCTCGATGAAGTACTCAGGCTTGTTGATCTTCCCGATGTCGTGGTACAGGGCTCCCACGTAGACCAGGAGGCTGTCCGCCCCGATGGTGTCCGCGGCGGATTCCGCGATGTTCGCGATCTGGAGCGAATGGTTGTAGGTGCCGGGCGCCTTCTGCTGCATCTGTCGCAGAAGGGGGTGCCTCGGGTCACGCAGCTCGCTGAGGGTGAGTCCGGTGGTCAGGCCGAATATCCGTTCGATGCTGGGCAGTGCGCCCAGCATCACGAAGCCGACCAGATATGCGGAAGCGAAGGCAAGTCCGGTGTTGATCAGTATGATCCGCCACGCACCGGAAGTGATCGAAAGCTGAGGAATGATCGTAAGCGCGAACATCACTGCACCCACAACCGCGGTGATCGTGGCGGCGCGGATCATCGCTCGCCGATTCCGGATCTCGCGCAGCATGCTTGCCATGGTGGCGCAGGTGATCAGTTGCGCGGCCACCACCATCGCATCGAGCTCCAGGGCCAGTGCGAGCATGACGATCTGCATGATCGCTGCGAACAGCGCGATCCTTCGGTCGTAGGTGAGGGACATGAGGATCACCACGATGAGCGTGGCTGAAAGTGTCGCGAGTACCGTGAGGCTGGGCAGCTTGACGGCAACCAGAGTCGCCGCCGAGGTGGCGACGAGTACGATCCCTAGGACCACCGACAGACGCAGGGCGTTACGCGCGATGTTCGGATAGAAGACGGCGGCATAACTCGCCAGAAGTGCGCAGAGTCCGGCAGCCAGGCCACCGATCGCGAGGGCGACCAGCAGCCTCTCGGTGTCGGCATCGGTGGTCTCACGATACGCGTGCCGTGCTTCTTCAATGCTCACGATCTGCTCGGGGCTGAGTACGTCCCCGGGCATGGCGAGGATCTCACCACGCTCGTGGTTGTGAGTGACCTGCAGGACCCTAGCCGCAGCCTCTCGTGCGATCTCGTTGGTGAGGTTCTGGTCTACATATGCGGTGGGCTGCGGGGCCTTGATGATCCGATTGACCACGATCGGTGTGACATCCCGGGGGAATCCCGCCCTGCGAGCCAGCATCTCGAGCTCGTGTGTGGCATTTTGCAGAGCGGTCTCGTCCTCCCCGATCTTGATCGCGCCATCGAACGGAATGGTCTTCAGGTCGTTGCGGTCCACCGATTCCGTGCTGGGTTCCTGTTCCACGGTCGCCTTGTTCAGGGTCGTCGCGAACGCCTGGAAGTCCTGCACGGAGAGGATCGGATCCTCCGTGGCCAGTGTGTCCATGAATCTCTGATTCCAGACCGTCCAGTCCTTGTCCGGGGTGCCGTCGGTGGGCGCATACTTCTTGATCAAGGGAAGGTTTCGGGCATCCAGCCCGAATGCCTTCACGAGCTCGGGATTCACCTCTTCGATCGAACTGCTTTCGGCGACGGCTCGGGGAAGTCCCTCGATCGCGGCCTGGACCTGATCCAGATAGGCCCGCTTGGGGGCAAAGATCAGGGGGGAGGCCTTGCGTGCCTCCTCCCGTGCTCGCTCGGTGGCCTGCCGGTCGGGCACTTCGAAATCAACCAGATTCACGATCGGTTCGTGGACCAGCTCGCCTGCGTAAGGGTGGCGGGCGGTTCGTGCCCAGGTCAGCATCGAGGTCAGCAGCACGACGAAGACCAGGCAGGACACCGCACCATAGATCACTTCCTTCTGACGAAGCTGAAGCCACAAGAGGCCCGACGGTCGCGGCAGCCTGCGGCGCAGTTCCCTTCGACGTCGAGTCGAGCTGGCCTTGGAGGACTTCGCTGGTTTCACGGGTGTCGAGTTCATGGGACTGTCATCCGAATCCTGCGTCATGCACCATCAGTGCGTGCACATTCTGATTGATCCTGTCCGAGGTCCAGGCCTGCCGGTGGGCTCTTTCGAGCAACACTGCGAGCATCCGATCTCTCTGGTCCTGAAAAGACACTCGCTTGACGATTTTAGTCGGCATCTGGTTCGAACAACTTCAGAACTCAAAGTATGTTATCAGACGTCAGCAGCGTTCTGAGGCCCCCAAGCCCTTTACTGCACGCCCATCGTCTCGGTTAGGATCCCTTCCACGGGTTGCAGAGCCGCTGAACCCATCCTCTGGAAGGAGTTCTTCGTCGACGATGCCGACCTACCTTCGACTCCACCTTGGTCTGTGCCTTGCCGGTCTTGTGCTGGGTGCGTGCTCTGGAAACAACCGAAATCCCGCCAGTACCAACATCCAGTACGGGCCTCAGGACGAATTCGCGAACCGGGTCCTTTCCCCGTCCGGGGCGAACGAGGTCATCACGATTCTCCAGGAGTCGGTCAACGGACCGGCAGACGATCCTGCCCGTCCTGCCAAGTACGGGGTTCGTTGGGACGACGTGAGGCTCGCCGCAGTCAGAGCGGGGGGGCAGTTGGAACTGGCGATCGTATCCATCACGGAGCTCGACGATGGTGATACGAAGCACATCAGGATGATCTCGATCGGGGATACCCCGGTCGAGCTCTTCGTGCATCGGAAGCCGCCGCCCACGATCTATGCTGCCTCCGCACGGGCTGGTCTGTTTGACGACGATCACGCGCTGGCATCGAGCCTGGTCTCTCAATTCGAGGAATCGATGCGCCTCTACGGGGCCAAGCCGTCCTGGCCGCCGCTCAAGAACGATTGAAAAACGGGTTCATTCGGCTACCGAGGAGTAGTCGAAACCCAGTTCCGATTCGATCAGTCGAGCGATCTCGAGCAGTTCGGCATCATTGAAGGTCTTCGCCTGCAGTTGGAGACCGATCGGAAGACCTCTTGAACCGCCTTCGGCCAGGCCCGCTGGTATTGAGATTCCACAGATGCCCGCCATGTTGTTGTTCACCGTGTAGATGTCGCACATGTACATGGAGATCGGATCGAGCTTCGAACCGATCTCGAATGCCGTGGTCGGAGACGTCGGTCCGAGCAGCACGTCGCAGCTCTCGAACGCCCGATCGAACTCCTCCTTGATCAGTCGCCTCGCCTGCAGGGCTCGGTTGTAGTAGGCGTCGTAGTAGCCAGAACTGAGCACATAGGTGCCCAGCATGATCCTGCGCTGCACCTCCGGACCGAATCCTTCGGCGCGGGAAGTGGATAAGAGTTCATCGACGGTGGCGGTCTTCCGCTCGGTCCGATGTCCGTAGCGTATTCCATCGAAGCGAGCCAGGTTGCTAGAGGCTTCCGCGGGTGCGATCACGTAGTAGGTGGAGATCCCCTTGTCGGTCAGTGGGAGATCGACGTCGATGATCTGCGCACCCTGTTCAGCGATCAGATTCGTGATCTGGAGAATACGTTCCTCCACGGCGGGCTCGTTCGTTCCGGGAACGCGATACTGGCGTGGAATGCCGACCCTCAAACCCTCGAATCCTCGTTCGCGATGATCACACGGCGTGAACACCTGATCCACCGACGTCGAATCACGAGGGTCCTGTCCCGATATGACCTGCATCACGAGGCTTGCATCCTCCACAGATCGCGTGAACGGTCCGATCTGGTCAAGGCTGGAACCGAATGCGACCAGACCGTAACGACTGACTCGCCCGTAGCTGGGCTTGAGTCCCACGCAGCCACAGAGCGCCGCGGGTTGTCGAATTGAACCACCGGTGTCCGATCCCAGGCTCAGTGGGACCATGCCCGCACTGACCGCCGCGGCACTTCCTCCGCTCGATCCGCCAGGAACCCTGGAAGGATCCCAGGGGTTTCGAACCGGGCCGTGAAAACAGGTCTCCGTGGAAGAACCCATCGCAAACTCGTCGCAGTTCGTGTGTCCCACGGGGATCGCCCCGGCCGCACGAAGTCGATCGACCACCGTGGCGTCGAATGGTGATCGGTATCCATCGAGCATCCTTGAGCCGCAGGTCACCGTCCCTTCCGTGGTGGTGATGTTGTCCTTGATTCCCACCGGGACACCGGCAAGGGGGCCGGGATCCCGACCATTCGCGACTTCCTGATCGATGCGATGCGCGCTGGCCATGGCCTCTTCGTCGAACCGATCGCGAAATGCGTTGGTGCGCTCGTTGAGGCACTCGATCCTCTGCAGCGTCTCTTCGATCACGGAAACCGCCGTACGCCTTCCAGACCGAATCGCATCACGGATCTCCACGCACGTCTCGAAGGATGGCTCGCTCACGATTCACCCCCCAGCACCTTCGGTACCGCGATGAAATCGGCTTCGCGCGCAGGAGCATTCTCCAGAACGACCTCCACCGGCAGGCCCGCCGTCGGAACATCCTCACCGAGTCGATTGGTCACCGGGAGCGGATGAGCCATCGGCTCGACGCCTTCCACGTCGAGTGTCTCCAGATTGGCGATGTGTTCGAGAATCGAGGATAGCTGTTCGGCATAGAGCTCGATCGACTCGTCAGTGAGCTCCAATCGAGCGAGCTGAGCGACTTTTCGCACTCCCGCTTCACTTAGATGGCCTGGTTCCGGTCTGGTCATGCCCAAGAGGGTAACGGGTCTTGCCGATACGCGACTTCACCCCTTCGGGAGGCTACACTGCCACGCCGGAGCCCGCCCCTCAGAGTCTGGCTCCCTGCCCCACCCCCCGTTCAGGAGTCCCCGATGAACTCGAGCCAGAACCTTCCCAGCCTCGTTTTTCGAGCCGTTGTGATTCTGCTTCTGCTCTCGGCCGGACTCCTCTCGGCGATCTGGCTGTTCAGCACCAGCCCGGTTCCACCCTCGTCGGTCCGCCCCGAGGTCCGACGCACCGTGGAGGTCGTCGAGGTCGAGCTGGTCGAGGTGATCCGGCCCTGGGTGGGATACGGTCTCTCAAAGGCGGCCAGCAGCATCGATGTGTCCGCGGAAGTCCCCTCGATCGTCGCGGAGTTGCCGCCCCAGATCCTCGCCGGGGCTCCGGTGGTGAGTGGACAGTTGCTGGCCACCCTCGATGCCGATGATTTTCGTCGGCAGCACGAGATAGCGGAGCGGGCGCTTCAGGAGATCTCCACCCGGCGGCAGCAGCTTCAGATCGACGAAGCGAACGCAACCAGACTGGTCGAGCTGGGGGAGGAGGACGTTCGGATCGTGCGGGACGAACTGGAGCGCATTCAGGTCGCTCGGGACAAGGGAGCAGCCAACCCTCGGGAGGTCGATCTCGTTCGTCAGCGTCTGGTCCAGTCCGAGACGGCCCTCACCACCGCGCGGACGCAACTGGACGGAATACCCGTCGCACGTCGCATGCTGAACAACCAGGAAGCCTCCCAGATCGCAAGCCGTGATCTCGCTCTCAGCAACGTGGAGCGTTGCTCGATCACCAGCGCGATCGATGGCGTGCTCGAATCCGTCGACGTGGAACTGGGCGAGCGCGTGGCCCCCGGTCAGCGCCTTGCCCGCATCGTGAATCTTGACCTCATCGATGTCGAGGTTCGCCTGCCTTCTTCCGCCCGCTCCTCGGTTTCCGTAGGAAACGAGGTGACTCTCAGCGCCCAGGGTGCGGAAGAGCGCTCGTGGAACGGACTGGTCACCAGGATCTCGCCGGTCGACGATCCGGCCAGCCGGACCATGATGGTGATCGTCGAGATCCGTCAGACCGCGAGTGATCCATCACTCGCCTCCGAGATACTCGCGCCGGGGACATTCCTGAGCGCTCGCGTACAGTCCACGTACTCCGCAAATCGGATCGTCCTCCCAAGTTCATCGGTCAAGAACGACCGCGTATGGATCATCGATCGTGAGAACCGAATCCGCACCCTGCCGGTGGAAGTCGCATTTCCCATACAGCTCGAGGGTACTCGCAAGAATCGGCACCTCGTCCTCGACTCCGAACTGCCGCCCGGCACCAGGGTGCTCGTCCAGGCCGATCAGAGTCCTTCGATCGGAACCGAGGTCGACTTCAAGGTGATCAAGGATGGCGCGCCTGATTCTTCAGGAGCCGGTTCGTGAGCCTCCCAGCCTTCGGCATTCGCAACCCCGTACCGGTGAACCTCCTCATGGTCGCGGTGCTGATCATGGGGGTCTATGCCGCACTCACGATGCGGCGCGAGTTCTTTCCCGAAGTGGACTCCCAGGCCGCGACTCTGGTCGCGGTCTATCCCGGTGCGACCCCCGAAGAGATCGAGGAATCGATCATCTTCAAGCTCGAGGATGCCCTCTGGGGAATCGACGAGATCAAGCAGCTGAGGACGACCGTCCGCGAGGGTTCGGCCTCGATCTTCGCGGAATTCAACGACGGGTCGGACGTGCCCAAGGTTCTGGACGAGATCGAACGCACCGTAGACCAGCTTCAGGACCTACCCCGCGATGCCGAGCGCATTCAGGTCGCGGAATTGATCCCGAACATGCCGGTCATTCAGCTCAACCTCTGGGGGGAGGCCGACGAAGAGGAACTCAAGCGTGGAATTCGTCGAATCAAGCAGGATCTCGAATCCCTGGATGGCATGGGTTCCCTGATGGAGAGCGGGGTGCGAGCCTACGAGATCTCGGTGCATGTCGACGCCGATTCCCTTCTGCAGAACGGACTGTCGATGCCGATGGTCTCACGTGCGATCACCGCCTGGATGGACGACTTGCCCAGTGGGGTGCTCAAGACCGATGAAGGCAACATCAACGTACGCACGGTCGGAGTTGATGTTCAGTCGGAGTCCATCGAGGGGATCATACTGCGAGCTGATCCGGATGGATCGCTTCTTACGGTGGGAGATGTCGCAAGGGTTCGTGAGGGGTACGTCGACACCGATGTGATCCAGCGGTTCAATGGACTTCCTGGGGTGAATCTCACGATCTTCCGGGAGGGTACCCAGGATGCGATCGAGATCGCAGGGATGGCCAAGTCCTACGTACTGGGGCGCAACCACCAACCCTTTGATGGAACACTCTTCGATCGACTGACGAATGCATCGAACTGGAAGGCATGGTCCCTGGGTGCCAGTGCCCTGGAAGAGCTTCCGGGAACCCTGACCACCAGCACCGACCTGTCCCGATTCATCGAGGGTCGTCTCGATCTACTGAAGCGCAACGCCCTGCAGGGGGCGACACTGGTCTTTTTCGCGCTCTTTCTGGTTCTCAACATCCGTACCTCGATCTGGGTCATGGTCGGTCTGGTGACTGCGATCTGCGGAACGCTGCTGGCGATGTACTTCAGTGGGATAACCCTGAACCTGCTGACCATGTTCGGTCTCCTGGTAACCCTTGGCATGCTCACCGACGACGCGATCGTGGTTGCCGAGAACATTCAGGCCGAGACGGATGCCGGTGGTGATTCCGACGAGAAGTCGATCAAGGCCGCGAATCAGGTCGCTTGGCCCGTGCTCGGGACGGTCTCCACCTCGATCGTCGCATTTCTGCCCCTGATGTTCGTGAAGGGTCAGGTCGGCGAGCTGCTCGGTGCCCTGCCACTGGTAGTGCTCTGCGCGCTTGCCGCAAGCTACATCGAGTCGATCCTCATACTTCCCAGTCACATGGCCTCTTCGGTTCGCCGACACCGTGGTCGGAAGGTCGGTCCCATCATGGCCAGGTTGGATCAGGCCTGCGCATGGCGGGATCGCGAGCTTCTCGGCGCAGCGATCAGGATGTATTCCACATTCACCCGGAAGGCCCTACGGTACCGCTACATAACCACGGCCGCCGCCCTGGCCATGCTGATGTTCTCGTTGGGCATGGTTCTCGGTAGGAGGGTTCCGTTCGTGTTCCTTCCGGTGAACGATGCGGAGAATCTTCTGGTCGACGTTCGCATGCCCACCGGGGTCTCGATCGAGCAGACCAGCGATTTCGTGGCCCGGGTCGAATCAGCTGCACGTGCCCAGCCCGAGACTTCCTCGGTCTCGACGATCCTGGGCACCTCGTTCGACATCGCATCCGGATCAATGAATCGAAGCAACGCGACGACGGGACAGATCTTCCTCGAACTCAAGCCCATAGAGCTTCGGGACCGCTCCAGCGCCGAGGTCATCGATTCGATTCGATTCGAACTTGGTGATGTCTCGGAAGCTGAGGAGCTCGCATTCACGGTTCTTGACGGGGGTCCGGGTGGGCAGGACATCACCATCCAAATCTCATCCGACATCAGGGAATCGATGCTCGGTGCGGTCGCCGAGGTCGAGGACCTCATGTCTCGCTTTGCCGGGGTTTATGGTGTGGTGAACGACGACGTGCTCGGTCAGCGCGAAATCCAGGTGCATCTGCTTCCGGGCGCCGCTTCCCTCGGCTTCACGGTCGAGGACCTTTCCCAGCAGCTTCGTGCCTCCCTCTACGGATTCGAGGCACATGTATTCAGCGCCTCTCGAGAGGACATCGATGTGCGAGTCCGGCTCGGCGCGAATTCCCGTGACCGGCTCATCGATCTCGAGCAGATGTGGGTGCTTGCTCCCCGAGGGCAGTTGGTTCCTCTGTGTGAAGTCGCCTACCTGGAGGAGGTCTCCGGCTACTCAACGATCAAGCGGGTCGACCGGGAGCGTACCATCACGGTGACCGCGGATACCGATGCGACAACCAGCCCCGAAGAGGTCTATCGCGAGATGGTCGCTCCACTCGCCCAGATCGCGAAGAACTGGCCGGACATCTCGATCAAGGCCGGTGGGCGGCAGGCGGACGTGACCGAGGCGTTCTCGACTCTTCCCGTCGCCTTCTCGGCCGCGCTGCTGATGATCTACGTCATTCTGGCGTGGCTCTTTGCCAGTTACACACAGCCTGTCGCAGTGATGCTGGCAATTCCGTTCGGCTTCATCGGAGTCGTCTGGGGACATTATTTCCTTGGATTCGAGCTCACCTTCCTCAGCCTGATCGGCGCGGTGGCCCTGGCAGGCATCGTCGTCAACAACTCTCTGATCCTGGTCGATTTCTACAATCGGTATCGAGCGCAGGGCATGCCACTCATGGAGTCCCTGATCGGGGCCGGGGAACGGCGGCTGCGCCCGATCGCACTCACCACCGCAACCACGATCCTGGGTCTTTCACCGCTGATGCTGGAGCAGTCGTTTCAGGCTCGTTTTCTGATCCCAATGGCGATATCCATCACCGCCGGGCTGCTGTCCTCCACGGTGCTCACGCTGGTGGTCCTTCCTGCCATCATCGTCATCCTCGATGATATCCAGAAGGTGCTCTACCGCCTCTGGTATGGACGCCCGCGAGATCCAGAATCACCGACGTTCACCCCCGTCGGAGGGGGGGACGGTCCTTGCGACTGATGGTGATCGTGGGACCGGCGGCGCCCAGTTCCGCGGACAGCCGCTTGGCGAGGACCGGAAGGTAGCACCGTTCGGTCTCGGTGTGTCCGGCAAGAATCACGGTACACCCCGATGACTGTGCCTTGAGTAGATCGTGATGGCTCATTTCGCCGGTGATGAACACCGTGCAGCCCTGGGCGATCGCCTCATCGAGAAGTGATCCACCCGAACCGACACAAAGTCCCACCACCTTGTGCTGACGCGGGCGATCGTATGCACGGGCAATGCTCATCTCCGTCGCCTCGGATCTCCCCTTGATGGATTTCGCGATCGATTTGAGGCTCTGCCCGCGGTCCAGAACCACCCTTCGTCCGGCTCCCGATTCACGAAGGGGAACCGACTCGAGGGTGTAGATCTCGATGGGCGGCTCTTCGTAGGGGTGGAAGCTCGCAAGAGCACGTATCGCGCCGGGAAGAATCTGACTGGGACATACCATCTCCAGTCGAGTCTCACCCACTCGTTCGAGCCGACCGGAACTACCGACCGCCGGATTCGAATCCGCGTTTCCATGAAACGTCCCTGAACCATACAGCTCGAACGAACAGCGCTTGTAATTTCCGATGATGCCTGCTCCGACGGCGGCGAGTCCGTCTCGAATCCGATCGGTGGCTTCCGCCGGGCAGAAGGTCACGATCTTGCAGAGGTCGGAACCTTGATTGATCCTTGCAGGGACCAGGGCCTTCCGGTCCCCGTGGCCTAGGGATTCGGCCAGCCAGTCGTTTGTGCCACCCGGAGCCGCATCGAGGGCGGTGTGTGGTGAATAGAGATGGATGCCCGCTCTGGCGGTGCCGAGAACCACCCGCTCGGTCGACGCCGTGGCTCCGAGCCGCTTCACGGGATTGAAGAGCGTGGGGTGGTAGGCAATGACCATGTCGCATTTCTGTTCGATCGCTTCCTCAAGCACCGGCTCGGTGAAGTCGATCGTCAGGAACAGGTGTTTGACATTGTCCCGTGACCCTCTGATGAGTTCTCCGACGTTGTCCCATTCCTCGGCGTGCTCAAGTGGGGCAATGCGTTCTAGGGCATTTCTGACGGTTTCAGCGCTGGTAGGCATGTGCCGTTCTCCCGTTTTTTCTCTGTTCTCGCGAGATGGTACCTCAATGCGTCGGATCGGTGAATCCGGTGTTCGTTCCATTACGGCACCTCGCCCGGGGGATCACAGGGATATCATTGGGCAGGCAGGGTCCGTCTGCTGACAAGGAGTCTCTCATTGAATACATGGACTGATTCCATAGTCGATTCAAAACCGGCTCAGGCGGAGAGCAGGGTGCGCAAGCACTTCGTGCTCGACACCAACGTGCTTCTCCACAACCCCAACGCAATCTTCCGCTTCGAAGAACACGAAGTAGTGATTCCGCTGACGGTCATCGAGGAACTCGATCGATTCAAGAAGAACAATGATGAGACCGGTCGCAATGCACGACAGACCATCCGATCTCTCGATCAGTTGCGAACCAAGGGCCGTCTCTTCGAGGGGGTGGTCTGGAATGAAAGCGGTGGCTCGGTCCGGATCGATCGCTGTGACCGGACCAAGGCGTTCGCGCTGGACCTTGACGTAGCGGATAATCGTATCCTCGGAGTGGCCAACGAACTGCACCAGTCGGGAGCGCCTACGCTCTTCATCTCGAAGGACATCAATGCCCGGGTCAAATGTGATGCACTCGGTATTCCCTGCGAGGATTTCGAGGCCGACCGCGTCGATACCGACTGGCTCTACGAGGGATATCAGAAGCTGATGGTCCCCGGTGCCCTCATCGACGAGCTCTACGAGGAACGACAGCTGCTTCTTACCCGTGTCGTCGAGCATCTGGCTTCCCAGCGAAACCCCGAACCCGCGGACCCGCCCTTCAACGTCTTCCCCAACCAGTACCTCATACTTCAGGACGAGGCGGATGAGGGTCACGCCGGCCTGGCGCGGATGCTTGCGGACACCGGCCACCTTATTCCGGTGATGGGCCCCCGCAAGCCGGTCTACGGGATCCTGGCCAGGAATCTCCAGCAGACGATGGCATTGGATCTCCTCCTCGATGACGAGGTGAAGGTCGTGACCCTGATCGGTCCCGCAGGTACCGGCAAGACGATGCTCGCACTGGCTGCGGGGCTCCACAAGGTGATCAAGGAGGAGCATTTCGACAAGCTCCTGACCGCGCGCCCCATCATGCCACTGGGTCGCGACATCGGATTCCTTCCCGGTGACAAGGATGAGAAGATGGCGATGTGGATGCAACCTATCTTCGACAACATCGCCTATCTGCTGTCGACCAGGGGGTCACACCTCAATGATGCGGACAGTCGAACCACGGAGCAGCGTCTGGACCGATTGATGACATCGGGTCAGGTGGTACTCGAACCGATCACCTACATCCGGGGACGCTCGATACCCCATCAGTTCATGATCGTAGACGAGGCCCAGAACCTGTCTCCCCACGAGGTCAGGACGATCGTCTCGCGAGTTGGCGAGGGTACCAAGATCATCCTCTGCGGCGACATCGAGCAGATCGACTCCCCTTACCTGGATTCCGCAAGCAATGGTCTCACGCACGTGATCGATCGCATGCAGGGGCACCGAATCGCGGGCCACGTCTCGCTGTCCAGTACCGAGCGAAGCGAGTTGGCCAGAATCGCGGCCGAGCTTCTGTGAGCGGCCCCGAACTGCGTTATTCTCCAGAGCATGATCCGG
Source organism: Planctomycetota bacterium (assembly GCA_036336805.1). GTDB lineage: Bacteria > Planctomycetota > Phycisphaerae > Phycisphaerales > SM1A02 > UBA8087. The sequence goes on along the minus strand of JAYZFJ010000043.1, from coordinate 45,436 downwards.
CTGTTCTGCATGTTCAACGTGCTCGCCTGTACCCTACTCGCTGCCGGCTGCGGTGATATCGAGGGCTCACCAAATCCTGCGGACCTCTGGCGATTTGCAGCTCTGGGTAATGTGGAAGGCGTGCGTCAACTGGCGGAGGGGGGTGTCGACCTGGATGCACTGGATCCGATCTTCTCGGTCACTGCCATCGAGCTGGCCAGTGACTATGGCCAGCCGGAGGTGGTGCAGCTCCTGATCGATTTCGGTGCCGATGTCGATGCTCGAAATCGCGACCAGGGAACGGCTTGCCTTGGAGCCGCATTCTTTGGACGAACGAACTGCCTCCGCATCCTGATCGCCAGCGGCGCGGATCCAACCCTCGCGAACAAGGATGGTATCACTCCGATGTTCGCCACCTATGCCGATCGCGGATTCACCCAGATGATCGCGGACCTGCTCCAGATGGAGATCGACTTCGCCGCGGTTGAGCGTGGTCGCGAGGCCTGCCGGGAGATACTGGGCCCGTACTATCCCGGTTTCAACCCACCACGCCCTCCCGCCTCGGATGGAGGCTCCAGCGAAGCTCTGTTCGTCGCGATCGCCATGGGAGATCTCGCTGGCTTGAATCGATTGCTCGCTGCCGGTGCCGACCTCCGGGTCCGGGACTCGTTCGGGTCGACGCCGCTGGGCGTCGCCGCGTTCCTCGGTCGATCCGCATGCATGTCGGCCCTGATTCGGGCCGGTGCCGACCCGAGGGCCCCCAATGCCGATGGCAGCACCCCGATCCAGGTGGTCGACTCGGTCCCCTGGGCCACGGTCAGGGAAATCGCTGATTCCTTCGGTATTCCCCTGACCGAGTCCACCTTCACCGCCGGCCGGGTCGCATGCCGGGAACAGCTTCTCAACGCACTCGAATGACCGTTTCGAACATGTCCCCATCACCACCACCACCACCACCTCCAACTGCGGCATCCCCAGTCTGGGATCGCACGCACCGCCGCTACCACGGCCTGGATTTCATCCGGGCTTCGATGATGATGCTCGGCGTGGTCCTGCATACCGCGCTGGTCTATCTGCCCACCGACAAGCTGCCCGGTGCATGGCTCTATCAGGATCCCGATTCCTCTCCAGTGATGTCGGTCCTGCTGGCCCAGGTCATCCACATCTTTCGGATGCCGGTCTTTTTCGTCATGGCGGGTTTCTTCGGCGCGATGTTGTTCGAGCGAAAAGGGGTGGGCACCTTCTTCATTCATCGATTCGATCGGATCGTCATTCCCCTGGTGATCGGCTGGTTCGTTCTGTATCCACTCTTCTGCTGGTCACTCAGCTTTGCGCTCACCTACAGTCTGATCCCGGCCGGTGGGGGTGCACTTGCTGAAGCGTTCGAACGAATGTCGTTCGATGCGGACTTTGGCAATTCCGGTCCACTGCATCTGTGGTTTCTCTACTACCTGGTGTACTTCTATGTGGTCTTCGGGGCATTGACGGTACTGATTCGCAGGTTCGCGGGTCCACTGGTCAGGCCGTTCCGCTACTGCATTAGTGGAATCGTTACCGGCCGGTGTCGCTGGTTGAGAATGCCGATCCTGGTGGCGGTGACCACGCCGCTCATGCTCACGATGGCCGAACCTGGTCTCGACACCCCGATGGGGTGGGCGCCCGTCTGGCACATCCTTGCCGTGTACTCGGTGTATTTCGGAGTGGGCTGGATCGTCTACGAACATCGGGAGGTGGTCGTCCAGCTCGAACGATGGTCCTGGGCCCGGTTGTTCCTTTCCATCGTCCTGCTTGCGGTCGCACTGGTGCTCACCTTCCACTACAAGTCGACCACCGCGGATTGGAAGGCTGGATCACCGATCATCGATCTCGGGCTGCTCTTCTGCCTCATCCAGCTGGTCGAGGTGGCCTCGGTCTGGCTGCTGGTACTCGCCCTCACCGGCGTTTGTGAACGCCTCTTCCGGTCGGAGGTGTCGTGGGTTCGCTACCTCGTGGATGCCTCCTACTGGATCTACCTCATGCATCTTCCCCTGACCCTCTTCATCCCCGGTCTGTTCCGGTACTGGAACATCGATGGGACGGTCAAGATGTTCGTGATGATGGCGCTGGTGACGATTCCCCTGATCATCACCTACCACCTGCTGGTTCGGGGTACCGCGGTGGGGGTGGTCCTGAATGGTCGTCGGTACCCGGTGTGGCCGTTCAGCCACAAGCGCCGGCCCGCGCCGCAGCCGATGGAATGACCTCACTTGATCAGAGGCAGGTGGACAGGTCGCCGATCGTGTTGATGCGGATGCCGAAGTTCTCACCGACCTTGACGGCATTGCCCGATCCCACCGACTTGTTGTTGATCAGGATCTCGAGGTCCTGATCGGCGGATCGCGGGAACTCGATGATCGATCCCTGTTCGAGAGCAACGACTTCCTTGACCAGCATGGACCGGGAGGCGATCTGGACGATCAATGGCACTTCGAGATCGAGAATGGGTGGTTTCTCCTGATTCATGAACTTCTTATCGGCCAGATCCGATGCATCCGACCACTCGCAAGAGCAGGTCAGGGGGCAAAATAGAGACACTCACCCCGGAAAATCACCGGGGCGGCAGTTTCATTCATCATCCAGGCTTCTTTGGTGGCGGTCTGGAGCGGTGTGGGTGCTCAGTCGCCTTCGTAGTTCTTCATCACCAGGCTGACATTGTGTCCGCCGAACCCAAAGGAATTATTGATCGCGACCTTGATCGGCCGTTCTTTGGCGTTGTTGGCGACGAAGTCGAGATCCATGCCCTCTCCGGGATCCTCGAGGTTGATGGTCGGGGGGGCGGTGTCCTCGATGAGTGCCTGGGCGGTGAAGACCGTTTCGAGCCCACCCGCAGCGCCCAGGGTATGTCCGGTCATCGACTTGGTGGAGCTCACCATCATCGAGTGGGCGTGATCGCCGAAGAGTCGCTTGATCGCGGTGACCTCGGCGGCATCGCCCAACGGAGTGGAGGTTCCGTGGGCATTGATGTAGTCGACTTCCTCGAGGTCGAGCCCCGCTCCCTTGAGAGCGCGCTTCATCGCCTCGTAGGCTCCGGAGCCATTCTCGTCCGGTGCGGCAATGTGGCCGGCGTCCCCGGTCGATCCGAATCCGATGACTTCGACGAGGATGTTCGCACCTCGTGCCTTGGCATGCTCGAGTTCCTCGAGCATGACCATGCCGGCTCCCTCAGCCAGCACGAATCCGTCACGACCAGCATCGAATGGCCGCGAGGCCTCCTCGGGCGCGTCGTTGCGGGTCGAGAGTGCGCGCATCTTCGCAAACGCACTCAGGGGCAGCTTGGTGATCGGTGCCTCGGTGCCGCCTGCAATCATGACGTCCGCATCCCCTCGTTCGATGAGGTGGAACGCGGCGCCGATCGAGTGAGCACCGGAGGCGCACGCGGTGGCGGTCGCGGTGTTCGAGCCGCGGAGGTTCAGCATGATCGAGAGGTTGCCTGCCGCGGCGTTGACCATCAGCTTGGGGACCGTGAAGGGGCTGACTTTTCTGGGCCCCTGAAGGAGCAGTTTCGCAAACTGCTCTTCCATGGTGATCACTCCGCCGATTCCGGAACCGATCGCGACCCCACGGGAATAGGGGTCTCCCTGGGTGAAGTCCAGTCCGCTGTGGCGAGCTGCTTCCGCACCAGCGCACAGCGCCATCACGCTCATGCGATCCATTCGCTTGGCTTCGCTCGGGTCGATCACACCATCGATCGCATCGTCGAGGCCCTTGATCTCCCCGGCGATGGTCACCGTCCAGTCATCACCTTGCTCGAACGCCGTGAGCTGACCGATTCCCGAGCGAGAACCGACGATCGATTCCCAGCACGCATTGGCATTGTTTCCGATGTTGGTGATTGCGCCGAGGCCGGTAATCACCACTCGACGGCGAGAGGTACTGTGATTGGCTGCCACCAGGAAGTCCGATCCAGGGAGTTGCAGTGCGTGATTCTGAAATCCTGCTCGTGGATGTCTCTCCCACGGTCTGTGGAAGAGGTTTGCCATCCATGGTCAAACAGGTTTCAGATCAGTCGCCCATGTGTTCCATGATGTAGTCGATCGCATGACCAACGGTGCTGATCTTCTCGGCCTGATCGTCTGGAATCGTGGTATCGAATTCGTCCTCGAATTCCATCACCAGTTCGACGGTGTCCAGGCTGTCGGCATTTAAGTCGTTGGTAAAGCTGGTCGCGCGGCTGATTTCGCCCTTGTCCACACCCATCTGCTCGGCGACGATTTCAATGACCTTGGCTTCAATCTCGGCTTCATTCACGTTCAGAATCTCCATGGCGGGATAGTGGTTTTTAAGGCGGGCAGCACTATAACGATCTCTGGTCGAATCTGGAAGTACCCGGGACTTCCCACTCGCGTGTGGCGGCCCATGTCAGGAAGCCCTGTCGGAAGTTGATGCACGCAAGTGACTGTTTTCAAAGGGGATGCAACCTACATGGCCAGTCCGCCGTCCACGACGAGAACCTGTCCCGTGACGTAGCCTGCACGTTCACCGGCCAGCCATGAGACGGCATGGGCGATTTCCCCCGGTTCACCCAGCCGTCGAACCGGAATTCTGGGTGCGATCTCCTTGATGATCTCCTCGCCCATCGCATCGGTCATGTCGGTCTTGATGAATCCCGGCGCCACGACGTTGACCGTGACGCCCTTGGCACCCAGTTCCTTTGCCATCGATTTGCTCATGCCGACCATGGCTGCCTTGGAGGCGGAGTAGTTCACCTGGCCCGGGTTTCCCATCAGCCCGGAGACAGAGCCGATGTTGATGATGCGTCCGAAACGTCCTCGCATCATCGGTCGCGCAGCATGCCTGGATGCGATGAACGCCGACTTGAGGTTGACGGAGATCACATGGTCGAAGTCCTCGTCGGACATTCTGAGGACCAGGCCGTCTCGCGTGACTCCGGCATTGTTGACCAGGATGTCCAGTCTCTCGTGATCGGCGGCCACCGAATCAACCAGCTCGCCCAGGGCTCTCGGATCACTGATGTCGCAGACCTGCGCCTCGGCACTGCCGCCGTCATCCGTAATCTGCTTCGCCAGTTCCTCGAGAGGCCCTTCACTTCGTGCGACGCAGACTACATGGTGACCATCCTCCGCTAACTGAAGGGCGATCGACCTGCCGATTCCTCGACTGGCTCCGGTGACGATGGCAACACGCTTTGTCGAGCTGGCGATGGCTTTTCTCCTCGGGTTCGTTCCGTGGGTTCTTCGTGGACTGAGCTACAGCATACATCCGATGGACCGACCGGAATGACAGGCTCCCTGCCGGTCCGGAATGCTCCATTCAAAAGCCACCTGCGGCCTGTCTATCGTGAGGGGCTCAACGAAGGGGCGTCCAGCTTGCGATCTCTCTTGGGCTTCACCCGGCCGGGCATGCCACCGGGACCGACCGGAGCTCCGGAGCCCGCCTCGCTCACGTTGTCCAGTTCGTTGCGCATGTCGACCTTGACGGCGTCCGCGTCCTCTTCGGGACGATTTGCGATCGTCAATTCCTCATCGAGAAGCTGGTACCACTGTTGTACCTGCCCACTTCCCGAGAGCCTCGACATCACGCTCAAGGGGGTCGGACCACTGGTGAACACCGGGGGGAGTCCCCCCATCGGGTTGCTTGAGACCTGATAGGTCCAGAGCTGCGGCTGCCATCCGTCGTACGTCTCGATGATCGCGACCACGGCGGTCTTGAAATCAGGCGAGGCGCCGCATTGCAGACGGATCTCGGTTACCTCGCTGATGGCATCTCCCATCGTGTCGCCCTGCATCATCCCATTGAATTCCATGCGATCCTCGCTGGAGAGCATCTTCTCGAACTCCGAGTGCTGGACCATCATGGCATGGAAGAACTGAAGAACCGCGATGCGTTCCGCATCGGTACCCGGTGCATCCTGTTCCATCAGTCGGACCCGGTCGTCGATGCCGTACTGCGCCATCAGCTCGCTGACGGGGGTGACCGGTGGGGGAGCCGGCGCGCGTTCGATCACGACTTCCGGTTCAGCCTGGACCAGCGGCTTGGGCTCTTCCTCTCCACCACATCCGGTGAGTGAGATCACTGCGGCAGTGGTGCCGATCAACAAGGAACGCAGCAGTCCATTGGGTAAGTCAGCTTGCGGCGTCTGTCGTTGCGCTTGGTTCCGGTTCGTCATGTGTCTGCACCTTGACCTTTCGATCGATTCGTCTGAAGAGGCCTCTGAGGACCGTGCCGGGGGCCATCTCGTGCCATTCCAAGGGCTGCTCATCCGAGGGTTCGATGGTTTCCACCATGGATGTACAGCACTGATGCCATCGTACCGGGCTGGTCAACTGTTCGACCAGCCTCTTTTTGATGGAATCCAGGTTCTCGCCGTCATGTGGCTCCCCGGTCACGTTGCTCCAGACCGGTACCTGCGGAGGTGAGAAGTGGATTTCCTCCAATGCCTTCGCAAGGCCTTCAGCGGCCGGTTCCATCAAAGGACTGTGAAATGCGCCCGCAACCGCCAGTTCCGTGGCCTTGAGCCCCATCGCACCCGCCACCTCGAGCGACCGGGTGCAGGCGTTCTTGCTTCCGGAGATCACGATCTGACCGGTCGCGTTGTAGTTCGCTGGTACCAGGACGTCACCGTCGGCGGCGGTCGAGCAGACTTCATCGGCCTGTGCTTCGTCGGCTCCGATCAAGGCGACCATTGATCCCTGGGAGGCCTCCGCTGCCTCCTGCATCAAACGTCCACGGAGTGCCACCAGACGCAAGCCGTCGATGAAGCCGATCACTCCGGCCAGATGAAGTGCGGTCCACTCACCCAGAGAAAGCCCCGCGCAGGCTCGAATCTTCGGAGAGCCCTCGATCTCGAGCAGGCCCTGAAAGGAAGCCACCGAGCACGTGTAGAGGGCCGGCTGACTGATATCGGTTCGATTCAGCGATTCGGCGGGTCCGTTGAAGCAGAGGTCGGTCAGCTTGGCCTCCGAGCCACCGATCGAGAGGTCGAGGGCCTCATCGGCGGCCGCGAACGTCTGGGCGGATGCAGGATGGGATTCGACCCACTCCCGGCCCATGCCAATCTTCTGTGCTCCCTGTCCCGGGCAAAGCAGTATCCGATCACTGGTGCTCATCGTCTGATTCCCTTTCTCAAACGCGCCAGAGTGAACTCGCCCAGGTCATGCCTCCTCCGAAGGCGACGAACAGGATCAGTTCACCTTCCTTGATCCGGCCGCTGGCGTTCAGTTCATCCAGGCACAATCCGATCGACCCCGCGGAGCTGTTGCCGACTCGGTCGATGTTGACGTAGACCTTGTCCTCGGCGATCCCCAGTTTTTCCCTCGCACTCTCGATGATCCTGAGGTTCGACTGGTGGCAGATCATCAGGGCCACCTCGTCGATCGAGTGGCCCGACTGCTCGAGGGTCTCCTCGATCACCGCCTGGAACTTCTTGACCGCGAACTTGAAGACCTCCCGGCCGTTCATGCGAAGCATGCCGAGCTTGATCGAGTTCTCACGGTCCCATTCGGGGATGTCGACCTCGCGACGGGGCATGTACAACGCTTCCCATCCGACCCCGTCGGCCCCCATGATCTGGTGGATGCAGCCTCGTTCGGAATCCTCGTCCCGGGCGATGACCGCAGAGCCAGCTGCGTCCCCGAAGAGGATCGAGACGCTCCGATCAGAGTAGTCCATCACCGTGCTCATCGCGTCCGCCCCGACGATCAGTGCGTTCTTGAATCGACCGCACCGGATGAGCGACTCCGCGAAGTTCAACCCGTACAGAAAACCGCTGCATGCGGCAGCCAGATCGAACGCTGCCGCGGTCTTGCTTCCGATGCGCTCGGAGATCCTGCAGGCGACCGAGGGGCAGGTCATCTCCTGGGTGCAGGTCGCGCAGATGATCAGGTCCAGCTCCGATGCATCGAGACCGCTCCCTTCGAAGGCCTTCACGGCAGCATCGATTGCGAGCGAAACGGTTCCCTCACCTTTCTCCTGATCGGAGACATGGCGCTGCTTGATACCCGTTCTCTGCTGTATCCACTCGTCGGAGGTGTCCATGATCTCGGCGAGATCATGGTTCGTGACCACTTTGGGAGGGGTGCACGAGCCGGTAGCCAGGATTCGTGTTCCGTAACCCACTGAGGGCGGGGTCATGCGGTGATCTCTTCCTGCGCGCGCAAGCGCTCAACCAGCCTTGCATTCAAGTCCGCTTCAACAAAGGAGCGTGCGCGCAGGATAGCGTTCTTGATGGTTCTTGCCTTGCTCGAGCCGTGGCTGATCAGGCAATATCCGTTGGCTCCCATCAGGGGAGCGCCCCCATACTCGTGCCAGTCGTACTTTGCGTAGAGCTGTTCGACCACAGGCATGATTCGGGAGCCCAGGTCGGGATCGGTCGAGATCACTTCCTGGACCAAGGCCTTGGTGATGTTGCTGGAAAGGCCCTCGGCCAGCTTCAGCATCACATTTCCGACCACGCCGTCGGTGACGACCACATCGGCGCCGCCATCGAAGACCGCTCGCCCTTCGATGTAGCCCTGGAAATCGATTGCGGGGGTCTCCCGAAGCAGATCTCTGGCCTGCTTCATGTCCGCGGTCCCCTTCTGTTCCTCACCGCCTACGTTCATGAGTGCGACCCTCGGGTTCTCGATGCCGAGGACTCCCTGAGCGTAGATGGCACCCATGACGCCGTACTGAGCGAGGTGGTGGGGCTTGGGTTCGATGTTGGCTCCCACATCCACCAGCACAATCGTGCCGCTGAAGGTCGGAATCGTCACCACGATTCCAGGCCGCAGGACTCCGGGAAGTCGACGCATGTACATCGAAGCGGCGGTCACGCACGCCCCGGTGTTGCCTGCCGAGATCCACGCATCGAGCCGCTCGGTCTCCGGGGCCTTCGGGGATGCAAGGTTGGCCAGTTCGACGATCGAACTGTTTCGCTTGGAGCGAACAGCCTCAACCGGTGATTCATCCATCCCGATCACCTCGGGAGTGTCCAGAATCTTGATTCGAGGATCAAGCGGGGCGCCACCGTCGGTCAGCTGCGGGGTGATGGCTTCGGCCGGTCCGGCGAGGACCAACTGATCGCCATCTGGAAGCTGCTCGAGCGCCTCCAGACAACCTGCGGTAATCTCCTGGGGCGCATGATCTCCGCCCATCACATCGACGCCGATGCGCATGAATTACGCTTCCGGTCGGGTGGCTTTGACCTGGAGGCCCGGGCGTACGTAGCCACAGCTCCTGCAGGCGGTGTGCGGTCGCTTCCATCCACCACAACTGGGGCAGGTGACCGTGGTGGTCTTGGTCAGCGCGTCGTGAGCACGGCGTCGTCTGGTCCGACCAGGGGATTGTCTGAATGCTGGGACTGCCATGGTGGTGTGATCTCACAGTGTCTCGCGCGACGCTCGGTGCAGAGGGATACGTTTCCCTTACACGGCATTTCACGCGCTAAAAAATGCCTCTGAAGAATCGCCAAAGGTAGGCTTCACAGCCGAGAGTGTCAAGGTAGCCGACATTCCTGAAGGTAGTCTCCATGCTCTTTGGCCAGAATCCAGATCAGCCTTATTCGGACCCTTCGGACATCATCGCGGCCGTCGATGGTGCGCCCGATCGTGAGTTGGCTCCAGAGCCCCTTTCCCTGCCCCGGGGGGATGATCTTCCCGTCATCTGTCTCTTTTCTGATGGGGGGGCCAGTCCCAATCCCGGGCCTGGCGGTTGGGCATTCGTACTCCGGCATTGCCCTGATTCGGGCGAGGAAATCGAGGTTGAAGGTGCCGGGGCCGTACCCGGTACGACCAATAACCGAATGGAACTCACCGCCGCCATTCGAGGACTGCTCCATTTGGAACGACCCTGCCGGGTCCTGCTGACCTCCGACAGTGAATACCTCGTGAAGGGCCTTTCCGAGTGGCTGGATGGCTGGAAGCGCAAGAACTGGGTCAATTCAAGGCGTAAACCTGTTCTAAACAGTGACTTATGGAAGATTCTGGATCACCTCCGAACCATTCATCAGATCAGCTGTCAATGGACCAGGGGGCATGCTGGTCATCCTGAGAATGAGCGTTGCGATCAGTTGGTGGGGCGGCTCCGGGATGAACACTTCGGCGCCGCCGGATAATCGTTCGAGGCCTTGCGGTCGACGTCCTCAGCGCGTACCCTTCTCGATCCAACTGTTCCCGGCTCAGTAGCCGGTTTTCGGAGTCCGAATGCCCACGATCAATCAGCTCATCCGCAAGCCTCGCCGCAAGGCGCACGCCAAGAGTAAGGTCCGAGACCTTGATGCGTGCCCGCAACGTCGAGGTGTCTGCCTTCAAGTGAAGACCCAGACCCCGAAGAAGCCCAACTCCGCGCTGCGAAAGGTCGCCCGAGTTCGGCTTTCGAACGGTCGCGAGATCAGCGCCTACATCGGCGGTGAGGGACACAACCTCCAGGAGCACTCGATCGTGCTCGTACGAGGCGGTCGTGTCCGAGATCTCCCCGGTGTGCGTTACCACATCGTGCGTGGTTCCCTCGATACGCTCGGCGTAGACGGCCGATCGCAGGGTCGATCCAAGTACGGTGTCAAGCGCAGCAAGAAGTGAATCATCGATACTCTCTTCGTCGTCCCGGGATCAACTCGGTGTCGACCTCCCGTTTTCATGCAAATCTCACGGCAAGTAATCGCGGGTCCGTTTCCTAGGGAATGCCAAGCTCCCACCCGTGATGAACGAAGCACCCACCTCGATGGTGCAGACGAGCCAGAAAAGGAACACTGCCATGGCAGGAAGAATCACAAAGGCCGAACAGCAGCTTGAACCGGATCCCAAGTACGGGGACAAGGTGCTCGCTCGTTTCATCAACTCGCTGATGTACGGTGGCAACAAGGCCACCGCAACCCGGATCGTCTACAAGGCGTTCGACGAGATCGAGCGCCGGATCGCCAAGGAACCTCTGGAGGGTGATATCACCACCGGGATCCAGGTGTTCCACCAGGCGCTCGATCGAGTCCGCCCCTCCGTCGAGGTGCGCTCCAAGCGAGTTGGTGGAGCCAACTACCAGGTTCCGATTCAGATCAACCGACGACGCCAGCAGTCGATGACCTTCCGTTGGATCATCACCGCCGCTCGCGAGGACAAGGGCAAGCCGATGCATCTTCGTCTCGCCAAGGAGCTTCTCGATGCCGCCCGCGGCGAGGGCAAGGCCGTCCAGACCAGGACCAACACCCACCGAATGGCTGAAGCGAACAAGGCCTTCGCGCACTTCGCGTGGTGATGCTTCCCTGATTGTTCGACCGGGCTTCGCCCGGTCAGGAGAAACCGCTGTTCCCTGGGGGGGGCGGCGGTTTTTGCTTATTCCTCGTGGGATTCAACCTCCCCGTGGTTAGACTTCCTGTGCAGCATGAAACCCGTCCCACGACATCACCGACAGACGCTCCTGCGCGGCATCGGCCCCAGCGGCCAGGAGGCCCTGTCATCCTCGCACGTCATGGTCGTCGGCTGTGGTGCACTGGGTTCATTCGCCATCGATCAGCTCGCCCGTGCGGGGGTCGGCATGCTCACCCTGGTCGATCGTGACGTCGTCGAACTGACCAACCTCCAGAGGCAGACCCTCTACGTGGAATCCCACGTTCGTGACGGTGTACCGAAGGCGGAGGCGGCGGCGGATCGAGTCCGCGCCATCGACTCGTCACTCAAGGTGTATCCGGTGGTCGAACACTTCGATTCGAACAATGCCGTGGAACTCCTCGGGCGGGTCGACCTGGTGATCGACGGACTGGACAACTTTCCTTCCCGCTTCCTTCTGAACGACGCCTGTGTGTCGCAAGAGATTCCATGGATCCATGGTGGTGCGGTCGGTGAGACCGGGACCTCGATGACGATTCTTCCCGGGAAAACGCCCTGCCTGAGGTGTCTCTTTCCCGATCCCCCGGCACCCGGACTCACTCCTACCTGCGATACTGCCGGCGTCTTCGCTCCGATCGTCGCGACCGTTGCGAGCCACCAGGTGAGCGAAGCGATGAAGTTTCTCGTGGGGCAGCATCAGGCACTCGACCACGCCCTGGTCTCCTGGGATCTCTGGCGCAACCGATCGAATCGTCTGCCACTCGCTGACGCCCGTCGGCCCGACTGTCCATGCTGCAGGCACGCACGATACGAATTCCTCGATTCCACCGTGCCCTCCGCCATCTCTCTCTGCGGTCGTGATGCGGTCCAGATCATCCCCGAAGTCACCGGTTCCCGGCTCGATCTCGAGATTCTCGTCGATCGATTGCAGCCGCACGGAGATTTTCGGATCGTCTCCGGCCTGCTCAAGGGCACTCTCAGTGAAGACGCCGGGGATGGACGCTCCATCGAACTCACTGTATTTCCTGATGGCCGTGCGATCGTGGGTGGTGGTTCTCCCCCCGATCAGGCTCGAGGCATCTACGCTCGATACATCGGGCATTAAACGGACCGCTCAATCGTTCGGTTTCTGATCGCTTTCATTGTTCCCGGCCTCTACCGTCCCAGACAATTGCTGAAAGGTGCTTACATGCCCGCCGACTCCACCGTCCATCCCAGTACCCATCTGCTCAATTCACTCGGTTTCAGCATGAATTATGCTCGGGCACTGCTGACCGGCATCTCGGAGGAGCAATTCGCTCACATGCCGATGCCCGGGTTCAATCACCCGGCATTTTGCTACGGGCACCTCGCGTGCTACCCCAACCGGATGATGGAACTACTCGGCTGCCCCGAAGAGCAGTGTGAGCTTCCATTCGATCCCGCGCCCTACAAGGCGGGAGCGGAGTGTGTCGAGCAGGACGGGCGATATGCCGCAATGCCGGTGATCGTCGATGCCTTCTTCACTGGATACGAACGCGTGGCCCAGGTTCTGCCAAACGTCCCGCCGGAGGTCTTCGTCAAGTCCACGGAGCTGGACGGAAGGATGGGCGAGCTTTTCCCTCGAATCGGAGATGCGATCGACTTCATGTCCGGCAACCACGTCATGCTCCATCTCGGCCAGGTCAGCATGTGGAGACGAGCGATCGGCCTGGGGCCCTGCATGTGACGGGTTTGTCACGGCTATCCATTCTCTGTTCGGTCCTCCTGGCATGCCTCGGTGGAAGTACCTTTGGACAGGTCTCCGCGGAACTCCTGCCGGATCCCATTGACAGCCGTGAACTCACTCGGCTCCTCAGGCGCCACGTGTCGCCATCGGTCGATCAGTGGATCGAAATCGAGGACGCACACCGCGCGTACCTCGATCGATTCAAGGAGCTCTCGGAGACCGATTTCGCCCGCCACCGTGCCTACGTCGAGAAGCACATGTCCGGGGTGCCCGATGCCGGGACCATACGCGAGTTCCTCCGACGTCTGGTCTCGATACGGAAGGTGATCGCCGTCGAGGATGACGCGCTGCTGCTTGCGATCAACGAAGTGCTCGCTGAAGAACAGCAGCTGGGACTCATGCACATCCGCAACATTCGCGAACGTGAGCGCCTCACGGTCGCCTATGGAAGTCAGGCTAATGCTGATCGGGCGACTCCGCTCTGGAGGATTCTCGACCGATGGCTGCCCGATCTCTCTCAGGAGCAGCGTGAACGAATCGCATTGCAGTTGGTTGACTACGAAGCAGGCCTCATACCCCAGCTTCGAGTCTGGCAGCAGGCCCAGGATTCGATTCTGGTGGCGCTGGCAGACCAACTGGCCGCCGCCGGAATCGAATCGTTTCCCCCTGCGGAGGTGGATACCGATGAACTGGATCGTTCTCTTGCCACGATTCGACGAGGTCTCCAGTCCGCACGGAGAGAGATGGTCACCACCGCCGAGCTCCTCGAGGAGTCCAACCTCCGTCTGCTGCGAGAACTCGAGCTTCTTCTTCCCGATGGAGCCGGACGGGAGATTCGGATGCTCTACCTGCTCGAGAAGTATCCTGAAGGGGGTATCGATCCGGATCCGGCAGACCTGCTTGCAGGGTGCCGAATGTTGTTCACCGATCCGAATGCCCCCCCGGAACTGGTCGAATCGGTCCGGGAGGTCTTGTTCGCCTATCTTGACGCCGATGATCGCCATCTCAAGCGAATGGTCGCGCTTTTCGGTCCGCCGGTATCCGAAGCTCTCGACGGAACAGATGATCGTGGTGACCAACTCACACAGATCTCGGAGGTTCGTTCGGAACTCGCCGCTCAGGTAGCTCGCTCCCTCCATGCCCTCGTGCAGCACGTTCCTGACCCGCGTATCTCCCGACTCTTCTCCCTCAACGGACTGCGCGCGTACCGTTCCCGACTTGAGGGATCGTCGGAGGATCGGGTCGCTTCCGAGGACATCCAAGGCGTTGATCGGACTCGGGGAGGGCCCAGTGACTTCATCGCCCAGCCCATCTCCCGACGCACCGTGACCGAGATCGGAGCACTTCTGAACTCTGAGTCGTGGCTTGGAGCGATCCTGGACACTCTCTACGAGGACTATCTGCGTGACTGGGATCTTCGAGCAGTTCCGCTTATCGCCGCCTGTGAGGGGGCTGAGGCACGAACGCGGCGCTACGACCCAGACTCCGGCGGGATCACGGTGAGCCGCGAAGCACTGCTCGAGTCGTATCGCCTGGCTGAACAGGCGGTCAGCGTGGTGACGGAGCTGGACCGTGCATTCTTCGAGGGTCTCATGGCCACTCTTTCGGGTCGGATGGAATCGAACGTACGTCGCGTGTACCTCAGGAGAATGCTTGGGGCCTCCATTCGGGGCTCTGATCCGATCTTCAATCCCCGTGGTGTCGCCTTCGACACCCCAAACGTCCTTGAGTGTCTGGAGCCATTCGCACTCGATGGCGAGGAGATTGATCGCATCGATGCCTTTCTCGTTGAATTCGCCCCGGATCTGCTCACCCAGTCGATCGTTGCTCGTGACATCCGACTCGAGTCCGAACGTAGGGTGCACGAGCTGAACCAACGAATGATGTCGCGACTGTCCGATGGTTCGGCGGCGTCATCGGACTACGGGATCGCGTTTCGCAAGCTTTCTGATGAACTCATGGCAACGTATGGAAACCGATCACGTGATTGGATGCGCGCCTACCAGGCGTTCTGCGAAGAAATCTCTGTCCGTCTCTCCCCTACGCATCGCGAGGCCTTCGATCGCCTGTGGTTGGCGGCCTCCCATCCTCTCGTCTATCGAAATGCGCATGATGCCACACCCGCACTGCAATCCGCACTCGAGCTTCCGGATCTCACACCCGGTCAGGTCGAGTCGATCACCGAGGTCATGGTCGAGTATGAACTCCTCTGGAACACGCTCAGCCTGACCATGGTTCAGATCGATCGTGAGATGAACGAGTTCGGAGCCCACTCCGACGAAGAGGACTACGAACGCTGGCGCGACCTTGAGCAGTCCTTCAAGACGAGTGACTTCAATCGCAATCAGGCGGCCATGAGCGCGCTTCGGCGGTTGTACCTGTACCTGACCCCCGAACAACGGGCCCGGATTCCGGGGCTCAGAGGGGTCGAGATCGACTGAACACGTGCCCTGCGGGCGTTTGTTCCTCGATGTTCGGTCGGCATATCGTGTCCCATCGCCTGGTACTGGTCCAGAATCGCTCACGCCCGGGAAATCAGGAATGATCGACCAGTTCGCCGCGATTGCTGGACTCGGATCCGAGTTCTGAAGCCCTTTCCTCTGGCCCGGACACGACTGGTCAGGAGTGCGGTGACCAACCCTCGGATCTTCCCCCGGTGACCTGCGCCCGAACCTTCGATCTCCGCGGCAAATCCGCTACCTTGTTGGTCAGGCTCCTGGAGACCATCGATGTCCGACCGCTACATTCTCGCCCTCGACGAGGGAACAAGTTCCGTTCGTGCGATCGTCTTCGATCACCTCGGTCGTATCCGTGGTGTGAGTCAGCAGGAGTTCACACAGATCTTTCCCGAACCAGGCTGCGTGGAGCATGATGCTGAGGAAATCTGGGATCTGCAGATCTCCGTTGCCCAAAGGGCGATCGACGACGCCGGGATCCAACCAGTCGAAGTGAGCGGTCTGGGCATCACCAATCAACGCGAGACGGTCGTGGTCTGGGATCGATCGACCGGTGCGCCCATCCACAATGCGATCGTGTGGCAGGATCGACGCACCACTCCCCACTGCGACGAACTCAGGCAGGCCGGGCACGCGGAGATGATCCGAAAACGGACCGGTCTGGTGCTCGATCCCTATTTTTCAGGAACCAAACTGCAGTGGATCCTCGACCACGTACCCGACGCGCGAGAGCGGGCCAGGCGAGGAGAACTGGCCGCAGGCACGATCGACTCCTGGCTCACCTGGAAACTCACTGGGGGTGCGTGCCATGTGACCGATGTCAGTAATGCCTCTCGTACGCTGCTCTACGACATCAACGAGTGTGGCTGGAACGACGAGCTTCTCGCCCTGTTCGATGTTCCGCGGGAAATGCTTCCGGAGGTGGTGCCCACCAGCGGTGTCGTGGGCCGGACCCGGCGCGAATTGCTGGGTGCGGAGATTCCCATCGGCGGAATGATCGGTGATCAGCAGGCGGCGCTCTTCGGCCAGCTCTGCGTCAAGCCTGGCATGGTCAAGAACACCTACGGAACCGGTTGCTTCATGCTCATGAACACTGGTGGCGAACCTGTTTTCGGTGAACACCAGCTGCTCACCACCGTTGGGTGGCAGATTGGTGACGGTCCCGTCTGTTATGCGATCGAGGGTTCGGTCTTCATCGCGGGTGCGGCGATCCAGTGGCTCCGCGACGGTCTGGGAATCATCCAGAACGCCCGGGAGATCAACGCTCTGGCCCAGCAGGTTTCGGATTGCGGAGGAGTCCAGTTCGTTCCCGCATTCACTGGACTCGGTGCGCCCTACTGGGATCCCACCGCACGGGGAGCGATCTTTGGTCTCACTCGCGGGACCACACGCTCCCATCTGGCCCGGGCCACGCTTCATTCTCTCGCACTCCAGTCCACGGATGTCATCAACGCAATGTGTCAGGATGGATCGATTCAACTGCCGATTCTCCGGGTAGACGGAGGGGCTTCGGCGAGTGATCTGCTGTTGCAGATGCAGGCAGATCTGCTGGGAGTGCCCGTGGAACGACCGGATGTTCTTGAATCGACCGCTCTCGGGGCCGCCTACATGGCGGGTCTGGCCGTCGGGCTCTGGAAAGGCCTCGATGAATTGGAGACCCACCGGACGATTGATCAAGTATTCGAACCAACCATGACCGAAGATCAGCGCCAGAGTGAACTCAGCCTCTGGCACAAGGCGGTCAAGAGAACCCTTCGCTGGGATACCGAGGAGAGCACATGACACAGGGCCTGAATCGTGACGAGATGATCAGTCGACTGGAAGACGATTTCGATGTCCTGGTCGTGGGGGGGGGAGCATCGGGCCTGGGGGTCGCGGTCGATGCTGCGTCCAGGGGTTACCGTACCGCCCTGCTGGAGGCGAACGACTTCGCCAAAGCGACCTCAAGCCGAAGTACGAAACTCGTACATGGTGGGGTGCGCTACCTGGAGCAATTGAACTTCTCCCTGGTCACCGAAGCTCTTCGTGAGCGCGGACGTTTGTATCTCAATGCGCCGCACAGGGTCACCAATCTCGCGGTCGTTGTTCCTCGCTACAAGTGGTGGGAGGGTCCCTTCTACGGAATCGGTCTCAAGCTCTATGATCTGCTTGCCCGCAAGTTGAACAGCGAGCACAGCAAGCAGTTGAACCGGGACGCCACGATCAAGGCGATTCCGAATGTCCAGCAGGCGGATCTCCAAGGTGGTGTGATGTACCACGACGGGCAGTTCGACGATGCTCGAATGGCGATCGCACTCGCACGAACCGCTGCCGACCACGGAGCGGTCGTCGCGAACCGGGTTTCGGTCACCGGATTGCTCAAGGATGACGGCCACATCTCGGGAGTTCGCGCTCGTGATGAGATGACCGGCAGGGAGTTCGAGATTCGCGCCCGGGTCGTGGTCAATGCGACCGGAATCTTCTCCGATTCCGTGCGAAAGATGGATGATTCAGAAGCGATCGCCATGATCGAGCCCGCTCAGGGAGTGCATCTCGTGTTCGATGGATCCTTCGGACCGGGAGACACTGCCATCATGGTGCCGCACACCGATGATGGCCGAGTGCTTTTCGTGATCCCCTGGCATGACCGGGTTCTCGTGGGCACCACCGATACCGCCATGAAGCATGCGGACCTCGAGCCTCGACCGCTCAAGGAGGAGATCGAGTTCATTCTTCGCAACGCCGCCCGGTACATGCAGAAGGATCCAACCCACGATGATGTCCTGGCGGTCTACGCTGGGCAGCGCCCCCTGGTTCACAAGGGTGGAACGGGTGCGAGCAGCAAGTCGATCTCTCGCTCCCACGAGGTCGTGGTCAGCGAATCAGGACTGGTCTCGATCATGGGCGGGAAGTGGACGACCTATCGCCAGATGGCCGAGGACACCATGTCGCAGGCGGTGACGGTCGGAGGTCTCGAGGACAAACCCTGCGTCACGGTCGACCTGCACCTCCATGGGTGGATGGACCGCAACGACCCCGACATGCCCCAAGATCACGTGCGGCGTCAATACGGATCAGACGCCAGGGAACTCGATGCCCTTGCGGCGGAGCGCCCCGAGCTTTCGTCGCCGATTCACGCAGGCCTGCCCTATCGAGGCGCCGAATTCGCCTGGGCCGCGCGCAACGAGATGGCACTCACCATCGAGGATGCTCTGGCTCGGCGAACGCGAGCGCTTCTGCTCAACGCGGAAGCCTCGATCGAGGCAGCGCCTCTCGTCGCCTCGATCATGGCCCGTGAACTCGGCCGCGACTCGGCGTGGGAGGCGGAGCAGGTCGCCGAGTACGAGGCACTCGCTCGGGGTTACCAGATCACCTCATGATTGGATCCGGGCGAGCCTGGGCGACCTGGCTGGTTGCATCCCTGTGTCTCCTGTTCCAGTTCGTGGTGCAGGTGCAGCCTTCGGTGATGATCCCCGCATTGGAGCAGGACCTCTCCCTGAGTGCCGAGCAGCTGGGTTTTCTCACCTCCTCCTACTTCATTTCCTACCTGATCTGTCAGATTCCCAGCGGGTGGCTCCTCGATCGCGTGGGTCCCCGGGTGGTTCTCGCTTCCTCGCTGGCACTGAGCATGGGAGGCCTGGTCTGGTTCGGATCAGCCCAATCCCTCGAATCGGCGGTGGCTGCCCGCGTCGCCCTCGGCGTCTTCGGTGCGCCCGCGTTCCCGGCGGCGGCCCTCATCGCTTCCCGGTGGTTTCATCCACGCCGCTTCACCCTGATGCTGGGACTGACCGAGTCGTTCACCCTGCTTGGGGGAGTGCTTGTCGATGTTGGTCTGCCCGCACTGGTCTCCTCGACGGGCCGGCAGGGGTCCGGCTGGATTCTCGGTGGATGTGCACTGGGCTTGGGCGTGTTGGGGTGGTGGCTGATGCGGAACCATCCGTCAGACGGATCGAAGATCGATCCCGCGGACGATCGTGCCCAACTTCAGCCGGTCACGGATCGAAGTGCACTTCGAGTACTGGTCGACCCTCGTATCTGGCTCGCCGCAATCCACGGAGGGCTGTTCTTCGCGGTAATTGCGACCTTCGGTGGACTCTGGGGTGTTCCCTTCCTGCACCTCAGGCTTGGGATCGAGACCTCTTCGGCCGCACACGTCCTTGCCATCCTGTTCGTGGCCGGCGCGATCGGTGCTCCCCTGATCGGTCTGGCAGCCGGGCGTTCAGGGCTGCGGAGCGTGGTGCTCATGATCGCTTCTCTCGCCTGTACCGGCTCGGCCTTCGGACTCGTCCTGTTCACGGAGGGGACCACTCCCGTCTATGTCATGCTGGTCATCATCGGGTTCTTTTCGGGTGCCTACGCTCTGGATCTTGCGTTCGTGATCGACATGGTCTCTCCGCGTCACCAGGGTATCGCGATGGGGCTGGCCAACCTGGTTCTCGGGGTCGTCGGTGGCCCGTTGATGATCATGCTCATCGCACGTGCCATTGCGCACTCCGGGGGTGATTCAGGTGCCTCCGTCCTGGATGCGACTCTGGATCAGATGAACGCAGGCCTGTCCTGGTTTGCATGGGGAATCGCACTTCTGATTCCCCTCGGAATCATCCTCATGTTGTGTGCCCGGGGATCGAGCCGGCAATCTTCGTACCGGATCCAATAGGATGTTTCTCATGAAATCATCACCGACTCTTCGGCGATCGCTTCTCGCCGGTCTCATCACACTCCAGTCGTGGTCTTCGGTCACCACTGCCATCGGGCAGGAACCCTCGGATGGTGGCAATGGGAATTCCGTCCCTCAGCACAATTCGTCGCAGGAGGTTCCAACCGCACCCAGTCTTGATGATCGACCCTGGCCACAGAAGATCGGTATTCGTTCCGCAGCGTTTGCACGCCAGTGGCCGGCGGTCGACACCGTGGTCCTGGTCCCCGATCTCGCGACCTGGCTCGATGAGATTATGAAGTGGAGTATGGAGACCGGGCGCTGGCCGGTACTCATCGAAGATGAATACTACACGCGCTTGTTCGTCCGCCGATTCGCACCCCGAACCATAATTCGCCGGACTTCGATCGGACTTGATCTCCCTGAGAATCCCGAAGAGCTCGAGGCACTCGTTCGCCGAAAGAGAGTTGCCGCCTGGGCGGGTGAGCCAGCGGTATCCGCCGGGAAGACGATGAACGAGCTGTTCCGCGAAAGCCAATGGCCGCCACCGGGGATCGTGGCCACCAGTTTCAGCGATCCCGCATGGCCTGCTGCCGTCACGCTCGCGATCGCAAGAGGCCAGTTGCTGCGAACACTTGATGAGGAGTACCGAGAGCCCTTCGGAACGATCGACGGCACGGATTTCACGTCCCTTCAAGCGAAGATCGAGGCGATGTTCGCCGATGCGGGGTGGACCTGGGGCAAATTGGGTGACCAGCTGCAGACGCTCACCATCTGCCGTGCCTTTCCGGTGCGGGCGAAGACCTTCCTGCCTCCCAGTGCACGTATGAATCTGTCCGGTGTCACACTCTCCTCGGGCAATCCTCCGATTGCAGTCACGGACCTCATTTGTCGGGATTCCGAATTCAATCGCTATGCGATCTGCGGCTGGATATTCGGCGATCACCTGCGTTCCATCTACATGGCGATGTGCTCGGTAGTCATCGATCGCGATTCCGTTGCGCTCTTCAGTGCATACGAGAACCGGCCCAAGATCGGAGACTACCGGGTGGGTCCTGCTGGTCAGGCGCTTCGTAAGGCCGGTTTCGACGTCGTCAGTCAGACGACCGATCGCGATGCGAAACTCGAGGGATGGCGCCGCCTGGTCATGGGCGGTGTCCAGTCGGACGTGCTGTTCATGAACACCAGCGGTCGAAACAGCCAGCTTGAGTTTTCCATGAAGACCGCCGGTGGATCCGACGACATTCCAGCCCTGCACAAGCCGCTCGCTCTACACATGATTCATTCCTATTCCCTGCAGTTCCCCGCGAATCCCCACACGATCGGTACGCGATGGCTGGACCGCGGGGTCTATGCATATGTTGGCAGTTGCGAGGAACCCTTTCTGGCAGCGTTCAGGACTCCGCTTCAGGTGGTTCAGTGGATAACGAACTACGCCCCCTTTCTGGTCGCCGCCAGGCAGTATCGAGGTGAGATGAGCAAGCCCTGGCGAGTGGTGTCCATCGGGGATCCGCTCATGCTCATCGAGCGTCCGGGTGTCAATCCCGTCGAGCGAGTCGCGGAAGGGCGTCCGCTTCTGGAAGGGGAGCTGGATCTTCGCAGCGAGGTGCTCCGGAACCTGAGGGATTTCGGAACCGCCGACGCCGCCACCTATCGGGATCTGGTCCTCCTGAACCAGGACGAGCTCGTACTTTCGTTGTGGAAACGGGATCGGGATCGGGCCGGCTCATCTGATGCGGAGGCGGTCCTGCCACTTCTCTTCGAGCAGGGCAAGTTCAGTGAGTTCATTGAGGCATATCGCCTGATCGACGATCCCAACACCGCATCGAAGGAGATGCTCTGGACGATCTACCAGCCTCGAATCTCCGAAATCGATTCGGTCATTGATCTGGAGATGCTCGAGGGCTCTCTGCGAAGCGGGATCATGGTGTTGGATCTCAAGCGCATCATGCCCGAGATCATCCGCCTCAAAGGTGATCGAGCCGCCAGGGATTCGATCACCTCCGCGATCGAGATGGCTACCTCTCAGACCGACAAGAACCGGCTCCGCCCCATGCTCCAGGAGTACTGAGCGGGCCTTCTCGTTCTGCACGCTTCCTGCTGGGTTCCAACCTCCGCACCCGCATGCGGACGACCAGGGCATCACGGTCCAGTTCCATGGGTGGGAGCCGTTCAGGTTCACGACGTATCGATGCAATGGATCGCGCCGCGACCTCGACCGCCTGGGCAAGGCAAATCATTCCATCGAAGGTTGGATGCAGTTTGTCAACCGCGATCATCCTGATGCCGTGCTCCGTCGGTTTCCACTGGTGTGATCCGACGATGATCTCCTCTCCCGCCGCCAGCTGTTCCGTGAGTGTGTACAACGGCACCACGGCGACATTGTCCCGTCGTGCAGCCCATTGATTGATGCGCTGATTGGCCAGGAGTGATGTTCCTCGTTTCGGAATCTGGTGGGAACCGATCACGAAACTCTCGGTTCCTTCCAGATCCGGTACTTCCCCGATCACCATGGGGGTGCCGCGGGAGGCGATTCGGTCGAGGAGCGTGAGTCCCTCTTCCAGAAACTTCAGGCGGTTCGTCTCGGGCATCGTTCCGTAGACGAACCAAAAGAGGAAGTCCACACCCAGGACGAGATCCGGTTCCCACTCGATCACGCGATCGATGGTCGATTCCCCGTATGTTCGCGGCCTGCTGAAGAACATGTGACTCGACAGATCGAGGTAGAGCAGATCGTGCGGATCATCCGCCGCCATGTACAGGTCCTGCATGTTCAGCATCGTCTTGGCGAATTGCTCTTCCTCCGGTTCCGCCTGCTGCACCACCACGCCGAATCCGGCGGAGGCACTCGCCCCAATGATCGCCACTCGTTGAATAGCGCCCCGGTTGGAACTGTCGCCCACCCGGTCAGTGGGTTCCTGGGCAGTCGCAACAACCGCTAGTCCCACCACCATCAGGCCGGCCTGCAGTGATCTCGGCATTGATGGCCTCCGAAACTCAGGAGTTGCTGACGGTGCTCATTCCCAGGGCTTCGGCCATGGCGGCGCCGAGGTCCGCCGGACTTTCCGCGACATTGGCACCGCAACGTCGCAGAATAGCGATCTTGGCATCAGCGGTGTCGTCCGCCCCACCGATGATCGCTCCCGCGTGCCCCATCCTCTTGCCGGGTGGGGCCGTGCGACCGGCGATGAACGCGGCGACCGGCTTCTTCATGTTGCCCTGGATCCACTCCGCGGCCTCCGACTCGTCCGAGCCACCGATCTCGCCAATCATGATCACGCCGTCCGTCTGATCATCGTCATTGAACATGTCCAGCAGCTCGATGTAGTTGAGCCCCTTGACCGGATCTCCACCGATTCCCACGCAGGTGCTCTGGCCCATTCCGAGTTCCGAACACTGCCAGACCGCTTCATACGTCAGGGTGCCCGACCGACTGATCACCCCGATCGACTTGCCGGTGGAGGCATCGACCGGTGCGCTGTGGATGTATCCGGGCATGATCCCGATCTTGCAGCCATCCTGGAAGGTGGCCGAAGGACCCTCTCCAGCAACCCGTTTGCCGGGAGTGATGACTCCGGGGCAGTTGGGGCCGATGAGGACGCTGTCCGGGTAGTGTGCCATGGCTGCCTTGACTCGGACCATGTCCTGGGTGGGAATGCCTTCGGTGATCGCACAGATCACCCCGATGCCTGCATCCGCGGCCTCGATGATCGCGTCTCCTGCGAACGGGGGGGGAACGAAGATCATCGTGGCGTCCGCTCCGGTCGTCTCCACCGCCTCCTCGACGGTGTTGAAGATGGGAAGGCCGTTGGGATCAGATTGACCGCCCTTCCCGGGAGTCACACCACCGACCATTCGGGTGCCGTATTCGAGGCAGCCCCTGGTGTGGAAGGCGCCGCTGGCCCCGGTGATGCCCTGGCAGAGCACTTTGGTTGTTCCGTCTACGAGTATGGACATGGAACGTAAAGGATAGCGACTGGAACCGGTTCGCGCCCTTTTTGTCCCGCCTCATCTACAATCAACTCCATGAAGACCACCCCCAAGAGCAAGCGCGGTACCTCCACACCGGACAAGGGGCTGACCTATGCTGCATCCGGAGTGGACATCGAGGCCGGCGATGCGGTCGTCGACCTGATCAAGCCGGCTCTGCGTCGTACCCACACCGCACGGGTCATGGGGCAGCACGGCGCGTTCGCCGGCATGTTCCGGCTCGATTTCAACGAAGCGCTCTTCAAGCGCAACTATCGAGATCCAGTCCTCGTCGCCTGTACCGATGGTGTCGGTACCAAGGTGAAGCTTGCCGCGCAGCGCGGGATTCTCGACACGGTCGGGATCGACTGCGTCGCAATGAACGTCAACGACCTCATCGTTCAAGGTGCCGAACCCCTCTTCTTCCTCGACTATCTGGGATTGAGTCGAGTCGATCCGCCCGAGACCGCGGCGATCATCGAGGGTGTTGCCAAGGGATGCGAGATCGCTGGCTGCGCACTGATTGGTGGTGAATGCGCCGAGATGCCCGATATCTACGAACCCGGTGACTTTGACGTCGCGGGATTCGCGGTCGGGGTGGTTGAGCTGGCACGTGCCGTCGATCCCGCTCGAGTCGAGCCGGGGGACCTGCTCATCGGTCTGCGTTCCAGTGGAGTTCATTCCAACGGTTTCTCCCTTGTTCGCCGGATCGTGGAGCATGCGAATCTAGACCTCGATGCGATCCACACCGACCTCGATCCCGAACGAACGCTCGCGGAAGTGCTGCTCGAGCCCACCAGGATCTACTCCCGTCCCGTGGTCAAGCTGCTCTCCGGCTACCGAGTCAAGAAGGTGGTTTCCGGCATGGCCCACATCACCGGTGGTGGATTGCCCGGAAACCTCAACCGTGCTCTGCACGATGGAGTGGCAGCGGAAGTACGCCTGGATTCATGGGAGGTTCCACGGCTCTTCACATTCCTGCAGGAGCAGGGTAACGTCGCCGAGGACGAGATGTTTCGTGTCTTCAACATGGGAATCGGCTACGTCCTGATCGTCCGTCCCACCTTCGCGGAAGCCGTGATGCGCAAGCTGCGACGTTTCGGCGAGGATCCGGTCAAGTTGGGCCGTATCGTGCCCGGCAAGGGCGAAGTGAAGCTGAAGTGAATCCAGTTGTCGGGTTCGGTTGGGCTGCCTGCGGGTGCTACTCAGATCCCCGCCACCGGCGGTTCTGCTTCTTCTCCGAGTGCTCTCGCTTCTCCTTGAGCCTTCGCTCCCTCGAACCACGAGTCGGCTTCGTCTTTCGTCTGACCTTGGGTCGGATTTCGCAGGCCTTGATCAGGGAGCGCAGACGTGCGAGGCATGCCTCCCGGTTCTGCATCTGTGATCGGTGTTCATCCGAGGTCACCCGGAGTTCCTCGCCGGAACGGATCAGCAGATGACCGGCCTGCGCGCGAATCCGCTCCACCGCCTCGGGATGAATTCCACCGAGCGAGGAGAGTGCGACCCGGAGTTCTGCGCGACTCGAGGTCTTGTTCACGTGCTGACCTCCCGGTCCGCCTCCCCTGGAGAAGCTCCAGACCAGATCCGATGGATCCGCCCAGGTGTGTCGGCCGAGCTCGATGGCATCTCCCGGGCGATGCCGATCCCTCGGGTCCCGGGGAAGATCGGCTTCTGAGGCTGGGGGTGGGTGGTCGTTCATCGAGTCGCATTCTCTCCGTTCGTGATCCGTCAGTCGAGTCCGGCAGGCCCTTCTGATGCCGTATGATCGGATTTCATGAAGCATCGTGTTCTGTCCATCATCGTCTTCTGCCTTCTCCTGACTGCGGCGCAGGCCGAGGAAATTCCGGCGGATCGACCGAGCGAGGCATTCGAACTGGACTTCACCGCAACAGCCTGGTTCCCACGACTGACCGGTACCTTTGCGATCGGGCCGGGAGGAACCACCCTGGACGTCGAGACCGATACCTTTCTCCATGGTTCCGAGGTCGCCTTCAATGGGGAGGCCGATCTTCGATCGGGAGCATGGACATTCCATATCGCCGGTTCGGAGTTCTCCACCAGTGGGAACGGCGTACTCGATGAGTCGATCAGGGTGGCAGGCGTCGATCTCATCGCGGGGTCGCTCTGGCGCAGTTCATATGACCAGTGGACGATCGAGGCCGAGGCCGATCTCGCGATCTGGCGTCCATTCGCGGATGAACCGTTTCCCTGGAGCAGTGATAATCAGCGATCGACCAATCTGAATCAGGATGGCGACTACCTCGTAGACCTGCGCATCAACGGTCGACTCGGCTACCGCTACACCCACGTTCGTCAGACATTCGATTCCTCGACCGCGAATCTCCGATCCACCTCGACCGCGGGGTGGAGTGCTGTCGTGCTCGGAATTATCGTGGATGCAGGCATCGACACCCGACCGTTGATCCCGTTTCTCCGCGAACTCGAGTTCGAGGCGGGCGCTTCGGCGAGCCCGGTGGTGGGGGGGGGATCGGGATACCTCTTCGGGGTCCAGGCCACGCTGCGGGCCTATCTGTTCGAGAATGCCGCTCTGGTGTTCGGTTTCAGGTTGCAGGGGACCAATGCCTCAGCCGGCGAGTACGATCGCAACGGTTCGGTGATGGGCCTGGTCGCAGGCGCGACGATACGTTTCTAGATTGCGATCCTCCTTTTTCAGGAAACGACGTTGATGGGTAAGTCACGATCACGGGGCAAGTATCGAAGGGCGAAGATCAGACATGCTCTGTTCACTCTTGCTCCCGACCGCCTGCTTGGTGGCCGCCTGCTCCGAAGGCATCTGCAGAACTCCATCCTGGTTCGTGATTTCCAGGTCCCGCTCCCTCGCTGGCGTGAGGAGCTGAACGGAATTCGGATCGGGCACCTCAGCGATCTCCATCTGGGAGATCTGATGCCTGAGCACCGTGTGGATGAGATAAACCAGTTACTGGTCGATCAGAGGCTTGATCTCGTTGCCTTCACCGGGGATGCTGTCGATCTGGACTGGGATGGTGTCGAACGTTTTTTCGAGGGGCTGGTGAAGATTCCCGCACCACTCGGACACTTTCTGGTTCTGGGCAATCATGATCACCTGGACGATCCGGATGCCGTAGTCGCCGCCGCTCGTGCCGTGGGAATCACGGTATTGATGAACGAGGTGGTCGAGGTCACGATCGCCGGATCCGATTCGATCCGCATCGGCGGGGTCGACTGGAACAAGCGGCTTTCGGAATGCAGTGAGTCGGTCGCTGGACTTTTCGATGCCGAAGCCAACGCGCCCTCCCCGCGACCGGTTTGCGACCTGCTTCTCTCGCACAACCCCAAGGGTTTCATCGAGGCGGTACGGCAACGGATCCCATTGACCCTGTCCGGGCATACGCACGGTGGACAGGTCGCGCTCAAGGGACGACCGGATCGCAATCTGGCGGTGGCCCATCGACTCAGTGCGGGCTTCTACGAGGAGGAGGGTTCCGCCCTGTTCGTGACGACCGGGGTGGGGTCCTGGTTTCCCCTGCGTGTGCATTGTCCGCCGGAAGTGGTGGTGCTGGAGATGCGTCACGGTGCCTGGGTGGACCCCGGACACTCTGGCTGAGTCACGGATCAAGTCTGCGAGACTCGTTCGGCCTCGGCGGAGATCAGTTCGAATGCGCGTTCAACGTGAGAGTGCTCCACCCTGGATTGGCCGATCGACATCCGGATGACGAACCGATCCTCACCGGTGGGCAGTCTGAGCTTCGTGTGACTCAAATAGGCCTGGCCACCCCGATTGATCGAATCGAACATCTCCTTCGTGGCCTCGTCTCCCGCGACATGGTGGAAGCAGAGCAGGGTGAGATTGCGCGGCGTGCTGATTTCAAGCAGGGGGTGCGTCGTCACCATTCGCTCGAAATCCTCAGCAAGTCGCACATGGTGGCGGATGAGTTCCTGAAGGCCGGTGACGCCATAGAAACGCAGCACGAACCACAACTTGAGCGCCCGGAATCTTCGCCCCAGTGGTACCTGCCAGTCGCGGTAGTCGATGACCTCACCTGATTCGCTCGCCTCATTGCGCAGGTATTCCGGCATGACGGTGAGGGTGCGGACCAGTGGTTCGCGATCACGAACCCAGAGGCAGTTGCAGTCGAAGTTGGTGAACAGCCACTTGTGGGGATTGAACGTGTAACTGTCGGCGTGCTCCACGCCGGCATGCATGCCTCTGAATTCCGGGCATATCGCCGCTGCCCCGGCGAACGCTCCGTCAACATGCAGCCAGATTCCGTGTTCACGGGTGATTCGGGAGATCGCTTCAACCGGATCAACGGCCACGGAGGACGTGGTACCGATGGTGGCACAGACATAGCAGGGAGTAAACCCTGCTGCGAGGTCCGCTTCCACCCGACGGGCGAGCGCATCTGGATCCATTCGGTGCCGTTCATCCACGTCCACAAGTCGCAGGTTCTCCTCCCCGATCCCTGCCATCTTCGCGGCCTTGGCGATCGAGGAGTGGGCCTGGTTGGAGGTGTAGGCGACCAGGCCCGGATCGACTCGGCCGAGGCCCTGCTGGTTGGTCTGCCAGTCGGTGGCCCGTTCTCGTGCCGCCAGCAGCGTCACGAACGAGGCACTCGAAGCGGTGTCCTGGAGGACACCGCATCCCGGACCGGGTTCGGAAAGAAAGCACTCCGGAAGCTCCAGTGCCTTCGCCATCCAGTCCATGACATGGGTCTCGATCTCGGTGCAGGCCGGGCTGGTTGCCCAGAGCATTCCCTGAACGCCCAGACCGCTCGATACCAGGTCCGCAAGGATCGAGGGCCCTGAGGTGTTCGCGGGAAAGTATCCATGCCAGTTGGGATGCTGCCAGTGCGTCAGTCCCGGCAGGACGATGGCATCGAGGTCACGGGTGATCTCCTCGAACGACTCCCCGCGCTGAGGAGGATCCGCCGGAAGCTGGGATCGGACGTCACCCGGTCGGACCCGGCTCATCACCGGATGCTGATCGACTCCTCCATAGAGGTAGTCGGCCACCCAGTCGATCAGTTCCTTCCCATGTCGGCGAAAATCCGCCTTTGTCATGTGAAAGGCCGTCGCCGGGTTGGTGTTCTCCGGTGGGGTGGGCATCGAATTCATGCTCACATGCTAGCCGCCTCGACCCAGTTGATCAGAGATGTCCTGTCAGTGCTGAATCATCCGGTCCTGAATGGGCGGTCCTGCCCGGCAGCCAATGCACCCAGCATCGGGTGGTGAATACGGTCCAGCCGACCAGAGTGCCTCGGCAAGGTCTTGGAAGGCAAGAAAACACTGCTCCCGGATCCGATCTGCTGAGATCGAATCGGGGAACAGTAGTTCTCGACGGGCGTTTTCCTGCTTACCGGTGGGGTCCGGCTGGGTGCGCGGGGCGCACCCAGCCGGAATTCTCCTCCGACCGCCCCACATCATGTTCAATCGTTTCTCCGATTGAGGGATGTGGAAGTCAGCTGCGTCGGCGACGGCTGGCGACGGCACCAAGGCCCAGGAGGGCGAGTGCACCGGGCGCGGGGATGCCGTAGGTGAAGAGGTCGGCACCGAACGCGACTTCGGGGTTCGCGAATCCGATCTGGGAATCGAACACGAAGAAGTCCTCGGTGGTCATGCGTGCGGTCTCGAACACGAACTGACCCACCATGACGCCGTAGCCGCTGATGCCGTCAACGCCACCACCATAGACGGTGCCGTTCACGTCGTTGCCGGGGTTGCCGTTGTACCAGCCAGCACCGACGGGAACGCTCGCACCGAGTCCGTTGGTCGCGTCGAGCCAGGTCGGGTCGAGGGCGGTACCGTTGGTGGCAGCATCATTCGCCACGCCGTAGCCCATGTTCGCGTAGCTGTCGATGCTCGAATCGGCGAAGCCGGGGATGTCGAGTGACGCGGTGGGTGCCCAGGTGCCGCCTGCACCAGACTGGACGTCGCTGTGATTGAAACCACCGTTATCACCGGTGGTGATGACGGCTTCGAAGAGGTTCAGAGCGACGTCGGTGTCGTTCGAGAACACGGCATGCATCTGGATGACGGTGTAGTCTCCGATGGTTTCGACGTTGCCGTCAAAGCCCAGGAAGTCAGCGGATGCGGCGGATGCGATTGCTGCAGTGGCAGCAGTTCCAATGATGAAAGTCTTAGAGTTAAACATGTCTAATCGATTTCCTTCCAACCCTTTTCCCCGAGTCGGATAGGGGTACCGGCACACCGTGTGGCGGTACCTGTGAAAGAGGTTCCCGATACGTCACCGGGCATGAATTCGTGAATGCTCGAGTTCAGGCTCTCCTCCTCCGGGCGCCTCGCGCCAGGAGACCGCCCAGCAGGCAGATGCTTGCCGGGACGGGAATCTGGAAGACCTGGTCTTGTGCATGTTGATCTGTGAGTCCGGCTATGTCCGCAGACAGGAATCCACCCACTCCGAGGGAGGAGATCATGTCAGCGGCGGCAAGGGCGATTTGATTCTGGACCTCGGGAGACTGATTGCCCTGCCCGTTCCACTGGAACGCCCCGAGTTCCAGAGTCATCTGATTGACCATTTCCGCGGCAGTGGTCGCCGTGAAACGCTCATGAGTGATTTCCCAGATCAGCATCTGCATTGCAGACGCAACCACATCGCCATCGGTCGTGTCCGGAACTCCTCCGTGGACAGGATCAAGGTTCCTGGCGTACAGATCCTGGAGAATCTTTGCGCGCTCGATGCCCATCGGGCCGGGCCCCGGCTGGCCGGAAGGGGCCTCACTGATCTGGGTCAGTGAGAAGGAGTAGGTCTCGCCCACATCCACTCCCTGATACAGCTCGATGCAGTAGGTGTAGATGTCTCCGGGAATCACGCCATTCGTGTCACTCCAGACGTGCTGGGTGGCATTGGTCATGTAGAACAGGTCCTCTGAAGAGGTCTGGTCCCAGAGATTCGCAGTGTTGTAGCCCACCTGCTGCCTGCTCCCGAAGGCATGGCCTTCGAGTAGCAGGCTCAGGTCGGCAGTTGCAGGAAACGTGACCGCGGAAGCGATCAGTACGCCGGAGTACAGGGCCCTCGTGACTGTGGGTCCTGAGGTGCTCATGCGTTGAGCTGAGTGTGTGAGTTGCTGGTTTGGCATGATGTTCGACGAAGGTTCCTAGTAGCGCACCGCAAAGGGTTGATTCCGAGACTTGAAGGCGTACCGACAGCCTGCTCCAAGAGGAGTTCCAATAGCTTTCGCCCTGTCGGCTACGTGGTTTTAGGTGAGCACCTCTCGTACATTCGCCGAGACTGCATGGATACAGCACAGCGTGAGTGCCTGGCTTCACCTGGTTGGATCTTCTCGCGTGCTTTTCGTGTGAGTATGTGTTCCGTGGTTCAAGTTCAAGAGTTAAAACAGCAGGATCTATCGCTAGATCGGTCGATCAGTTTTTTCTCTCTCAAACGAACCCGTCAGCAAGCTGGGGCTGCTCGCTGGTGTGAACACGTCAACCTCTGGGGTGGAATGACGTTCCACGTCCCTGATCCCTGCCAAGATGTCCCTTTTCGCTGCGTTTCACAGCGGAATTCAAGCGCTCATGGGAAGTGCTGAAAAACAAGGTGTTTTCTGCACAACGCTTGAATTTCAGCCGGCTCGCTGACGCGGTCCGACCGGCTCCTGTAAGGCGGAGCATTCCGTGTGACCCGACGACTCCCTCGATCGGGTTACGCGAGTACTTTAGCAGACTGAGGGGGATTGCAACCCCTTATTCTCAAAAAACTTTGGAAGCTCATCGGAGCTCCCACTAACGCGGCTCGCACCGTGTTGAAGCGCCCTTCAGTACCTCAATGCACCCTTTTCTGGCTCTCAGTCCCAAGCGCGCACTCGTGCACCAGGTACGGTGAGGACCCGACCGATCCGTCCGGTATGTCCGGTGTGTCGATACTTCGCTTATTCGTGGGTACGAGCGCACCCCACGCCGAGCGACGTGGGGTGCGGAGGAAGACCATCTCAAGGTGATCGTCAGGTGAGCGGGTATTCGCCCGGCACCGCATACGGTCGAGGTTCCATCGACATGTCCATGGTGAGTCCGTGCTTGAACGTGTCCTGCTCCGACTCCTCCGTCATGAACTCCCACGTCAGGGGCATGCCTGAATAGGCGCTTTCGCGTCCCATGGCGGCGGTCAGCGAGCTGTCCGCGGTCTGATTGAGCTCGACGATCGGTTTCCCGGCGATGATCGAATCGACCAGGTCCTTGTGCTCCTGCCGGTAGGCGGCGCCGATGTTGCCGCGCTCGCTGTAAAGCTCCTTGCCGTTTCGATCGACGATTCTGGAACCACCGTTGATCGCCTTGATGTAGGCGATGCCTTCGGAACCGTAGATCACGTTGTCGACGTCGGACTTGGTGCCCGGAACCTGGCGGCAGCGGAAGGACACGAGTTTCTCGCCCGGGTAGGTGTAGTCGACCGACATGTTGTCCCACATTTCGCTGTCGTCCGGACGAGTGAACCGACCACCCATCGCGTAGCAGCGTTCCGGATTGCCGAAGACCCAGTTCATCACGTCGATGTTGTGCACCGCCTGCTCGCAGATCTGGTCCCCGGAAAGCCAGGTGAAGTGCATCCAGTTGCGCAGCTGGTATTCCGCATCGCTCATCCCCTCCTCGCGATCGCGGTACCAGATGCCGGTCGAGCAGTAACGAGCGGTGGCGGAAAGCGGTTCCCCGATCATGCCTTCCTGAATGTGCTTGATCGCCTCGGTGTAGTTCTTCTGGCGTCGGTACTGGGTACCGGTGACGATCGCGGTTCCCTGTGCCTCGGCCTTGGCTTGGGCCCTCTGACAGGCATGCCAGCCAGCGGCATCCAGGCAGACTGGCTTTTCAGCGAAGACGTGCTTGCCCGCCTCGACCGCCTTCTCCACGTGCCAGGGCCTGAATCCCGGAGAGGTCGTCAGCAGGACGCAGTCGACGTCAGGATCGTTGATCACGGCCTCGTAGGCTTCGAGACCGCCGTAGATCTTCGCATCCTCGACCGCGACCTTTTCGCCGTGGACCTCGCGAAGCTGGTCGCGCCTGTTCCTTGCCTTGTCCGCTCGCAGGTTGCCCATCGCAATCAAACGTACGTTGTCGTTGATCGTCAGTGAGTCATTGCAGGCTCCGGTACCGCGTCCTCCGGTACCGACGATCCCAAGGGTCACGGTCTCAAGCGCCCTCCTCCCTCGTGGGGCACCGATGGCGAAGGGGGCGATGGAGGCCGCAGCCGTGGCGGCGGAGGCGGTCTTGATGAAATCACGTCGATCTGTCTTATCGGTCATGGTCTGTGAGACCTCCTTGGTGCAGTGGGCAGCATCACCATTCAACAGTACACGAACCGGCCTCCGCTGGATCGTCGAAAACAGCGTTTATCAGGCGGGAATCGTCTCGAGTTCCTCTTGGACCGCTTCCATGAGCTCGCCGACGATCTTCGGGCCGAAATCGAAGCGGCACTCGGCGGTCTCGAAGAGCGTTGGAAGTGGCTTGCTGCCACCAAGCGTCAGCGCCTGCTTGTAGGCGTCGATCGCCTCTTGCTCGCCCTTCCGCTTCGAGTTGAGCCAGACCTGGAGTGCACCAAGCTGGGCGATTCCGTACTCGATGTAGTAGAAGGGCATCCCGAAGATGTGGGACTGGCGGTGCCAGACGTATCGTCGCTCGCTATCGAACCCGGTCCAGTCGATACTTCCGCCGAATCGATCGTCGAGTTCCAGCCACTGCTTGGTGCGATCCTCGCTGGTGTGGCCTGGATTCAGATAGATCCAGTGCTGGAAGGCGTCGACCTGTGCGATCCAGGTGAGGACCTTGAGGATCGCCTCAAGGTGCTCCCTGCGTGCACGATTCGAGTCGACATCATCATAGAACTCACCCAGATACGGATAGGTCAGCAGTTCCATGCTCATTGAGGCCACTTCCGCGAACTCGATCGGGGAGTGGCGGTAGCCGACGAGGGGATCGTGGTCGGCCAGGAACGAGTGGAAGGCGTGCCCCGCCTCGTGCACCATCGTCTCGACGTCCCGTTGCAGCCCGGCGGCGTTCATGAAGATGAAGGGCATGCGGGAGAAGTCACGGTTGTACTGGTAGCCGCCCGGAGCCTTGTTCTGACGGGTCTCAAGGTCCAGGCAGTCTCCATGTCGAAGCTTGTCGAACATTCCCCCCAGTTCACCGTCCATCTTGTTGAACATCTGGCTCGATCGTTCGACCAGTTCGTCGGCATCCTTGAAAGGACGCAGTGGTGCCCGGCCCTGGGTATCGACCGCTCCATCCCAGGGGCGCAGCGTGTCCACTCCGAGGGCCTCGCGACGCTCCTCGTCGAGCTTGCGTCGCAGAGGAACCACGACCTTCTCGATCGCCTCGTGGAAGGTGCTGCAGTCCGCGGGGCTGTAGTCGTAGCGCATCATCGCTGCGTGCTGGTAGTCACGGAAGTTCTCGAAGCCGGCGTTGGCTGCGACCTGCCCTCGCTTCGTCGCCATCTCGTTGAAGAGTTCGTCGAGGGTCTCCCGGTCCTGGAGCCGCCGCTCGGCGACGCTCTTCCAGGCGCGCTCCCGAAGGTCTCGATCCTGCTCCTCGAGGAAGAGCGCCATCTGGGGCATGGTGCGCGTCTCGCCTTCGAATTCGCAGCTCATCGCGCCGATGATCTGGTTGTACTTCTGTTCGAGGAGAGCGAGTTCGGTCTGGATCGGGATGTTCTCCTCCCTGAACATACTCACGCTGGTGCGTGTCTCACGCAGCAGCACACCGTATCGTTCCTGGTCGAGTTTCTCCGTGTGCGGAGAGTCGCAAATCTTCTTGTCCAGCTCGAAGGATGCCTTCTTGTGTTCCGGTGCGACTTCCTGGACGAACCGCTCGTATCCGGAGTTCGCCGATTCGTCATCGGTGTGCCGAGTCATTGAAATATAGAGGTTAGCGCCCGCCTCGCTCACCAGGGCATCGAGATCGCTTCGATCGAGGATCAGCTGCTCCAGGCATCCCTCGCACCTCAGCTCTCGTTCAATCAAGGATTGATAGAGCGGTTCGAGATTCTTCCACTGGGTGGCATCAAGCTCTGCGGTCACGAATGGTTCGGTGCGGGTCATGGTCTTCAGTTCCTTAGGGTTTGGCATACGGGAAGAAGATTCATTTTAGCCGCTCCAGCCCGGGGTTTCCCCCCATCCGGTGAGATCATCCCGCAGCGTCCGCTCAGCCCGAGGTGGGTGCCGGGGTCTCGACCGCGTTGACTGCCAGTGCGGGGATCCCGAATCCCGTGGTGATCGCTTTCGCGAGCGCCTGGGCGTGGATCGGTTCATCGCAGAGCACGAAGAGTCCGGCTCCGCTGCCGGTCACGTGGACCGGTCGTTCCGCCATGGCCGAGATTTCATCCCGGAGACTCCTGAGTTCGGGGGCGGATCTCAAGGCGGATTCGGTCAGGTCGTTGAAGGGGGAGGCAGGATCCAGTGGCCCTCGGACCAGCTCCCGGACCCGCTCTGGTCGAAGCCCGCCCTCGTCGGGCGACTCCTCGGCAAGGTCGTCGAACCAACCGTAGACCTGAGCGGTGTTGCAGTGTGCTTCGGGCAGGATCAGCACCGCCGCCAGTTCCGGAACCGATTCATGATGTTCGAGCTCTCCCCCGACACCCTCCACGATGGCTGAACCACCTCGGATCATGAAAGGTATGTCCGAACCCAGTCGGGCACCGATTTTGCAGAGTACGTCATCTTCCAGTCGAAGCCCGAACAGCTGGTTGATCCCTCGCAGAACCGCCGCGGCATCCGCACTGCCTCCACCAAGGCCGCTTCCCGTCGGAATCCGCTTCGAGATCCGCATGCGCACCGGGAGTTTCCTCTGCACGTGATCTTCCAGCGCCTGGTGCGCACGGGCGGCCAGATCACTCGAGATGGGCCAGTCGATCTCCGGTTTCCTCACGGCATCCTCGTGCCACTGGATTCCGTAGAGAGAAAGAGGGGGGTCCTTTCGCCGAGTGAGTTCGATCTCGTCCTCAAGGTCGATCGTCACCATCCATGATGAGATCGGATGCATGTGATCCTCCCCGGGAGGGCCCACGGAGAGTGCCAGGTTCAATTTTGCCGGCGCCAGGATGTGCACTGAATCAGCCATGGGCCCAAGGATATCGGTCTTGGGGGTCGAAGGTTGTGATGGGAGTTCCTTTCCAGCCGATGAAGAGTACTATTCCGGATCTTCGGGATTACGCGGAACCCCCAATCATGAGAATCATCATCTGCGGTGCAGGCGAGATCGGAAGCCACGCTTCCGAAGTCCTGGATGGAAAAGGCCACTCGATCACGGTGATCGATTCCAATCCGGACAAGCTGTCCTCCATCGAGGATCGGTTGGATGCCTCGACGCTGTGCGGCAATGGCGCGCACTCCGACGTGCTGGTCGAAGCGGGCACCGCCGATGCGGATCTCTTCGTGGGGGCCACCAGTGATGACGAGGTCAACCTCCTGGCCGCTTCCCTGGCTCGACGCCTAGGAGCCCGCAAGACGATCGCCCGAGTGCACGACCACTCCTACCTCGAACAGTCCTCGATGGACTACCAGCGTTCGCTCGGAATCGATCGACTTATCTGTCCTGAGTTCCTCACGGCCGGTGCGATCGCCCAGGCCCTGCGCAATCCCGCTGCTCTGGCAGTGGAGAACTTCGCGGACGGGCAGGTCGAGATGCAGCAGTTCCGAACCACCCCCGGCGCGAAATCAATCGGCTGCCAGCTCTCCGAACTTCCACTACCCACCGGATCCCGCATCGCCGCCATCAGTCGGGGCCGAGAAGTCCTCATCCCCGATGGGAGCACCCGCATCGAGGAGAAGGACGCGGTCTTCCTGGTTGCCAACGCCGATGTCTTCGATTCGGCGCACCAGCTCTTCGTGGGCAAGTCGTTCTCTCGCCAGAAGGTGGTCATCAACGGAGGCACCACTCTTGCGGAATGGGTGTGTCGTTTTCTCCGTGGTCGGAACTTCTCGGTTCGCCTCTTCGAGCGCGAACCGGAGCGTGCCGAGGCTCTGGCCTCCCAACTGGATTGGGTCACGGTGCTTCAGGCAGATCCGACCGACTCGGGGGTGTTTCTCGAGGAGAACATCGCCGAGGTCGATGATTTCGTCTCCCTGCTCGATCATGACGAGGACAACATCATCGGCGCGGTCCTGGCCAAGAGCCGGGGGGTCCGGCAGGTGATCTCGATCGTGCAGCGTTCTCACTACCTGGATCTGCTCTACGACATCGGAGTCGACCGGGCGTTCAGTCCCCGGGTAGTCGCCGCGGAACAGTTGCAGGAAGTGCTTGACGACTCGCAGGTTCGCCGCCTGACCTCGCTGGAGCGTGGTGGACTGGATCTGTGGCGGGTACGGCCCGGTGACAAGTCCAGGGTACTCGGGGAGCGATTGCGCACGATCAAGCTGACTCCGAACTGGTCGATCGTGGCGATTCAGCGAGGTCCCGAAACCGCGGTCCCGACCGCCGACGATGCGATCGAGTCGGGTGACGTGGTACTCGTTCTCGGAAGAAGTGATTCGGAAGCCGACCTCAGAGAACTCTTCGACGCCAATTGAGGAGCCTGCCATGAACCTGAGCCTCGTCGCCAGAAATCTTGGTCAGTTCATCTTCATCCTGTCCATCCTCATGGCGGGCTGCTCCCTGTTGTCGCTCATCTGGGTGTACCGGGGGGAGCCTGACGAGATGTGGACGTTCCAGTCACTGATCGTCTGTGCGCTCGGTGGGGCGCTGGTCAGTCTTTCGCTGATCTTCTTCACTCGAAAAGCCCCCAGATACATGCATCGCCGGGAAGCGGTCCTGCTGGTGTCGTTCTCCTGGATTCTGGGAGCGTTCTACGCCTCGCTGCCGTACTGGTTATGGAGCAGGATCGGGGATCCGACCGGCATAGAACCCTCGCTTGCGTCGTACACCTCGTGTTTCTTCGAAGCGATGAGCGGCCTGACCACCACCGGGGCCACCATCATCGACGACATCGAGGCGATGCCGCACGGTCTGCTGTTGTGGCGTGCCTTGACCCAGTGGGTCGGGGGGGTCGGAATCGTGGTCCTCTTTGTCGCCGTACTTCCCTCGCTGGGGGTGGGGGGGAAGCGTCTCTTCAGTGCGGAATCGACCGGTCCCAACCCCGAGGGGTTCCGGCCCCAGATACGACAGACCGCCCGCATCCTTTGGTTGACCTACCTGGTGCTGTCGATCGCGGCGTTCCTGACCTACCTGGTCGGGGGGATGACTCCCTTCGAGGCGGTCGCCCAGGCCATGACCACGGTTTCGACCGCGGGATTCTCGACCCGGAATGACAGCTTCGCTTCCTTCGATTCGCCGTTTCTCGAGTATGCCGCCTGTGTCTTCATGTTCTTGAGCGCGGTGAGCTTCGGTCTCTACTATCGAGCGATCCGCAAGGGATGGCGCGCACTCCTCCAGGATACGGAGCTCAAGTGCTTCGCCTTCATCATGATTCTCTGCATCCTGCTGATCACCGCCGCATTGATGGGTCGTGACACGCCGATACGGATGGTGGGATATCCCGAGATTCCCGACCAGGCTCCGACGTTCCTGAACAGCCTTCGACTCTCCACCTTCACCGTGGTCTCGTTGCAGACC
Organism: Planctomycetota bacterium; assembly: GCA_036336805.1. GTDB lineage: Bacteria > Planctomycetota > Phycisphaerae > Phycisphaerales > SM1A02 > UBA8087. The sequence goes on along the minus strand of JAYZFJ010000043.1, from coordinate 6,862 downwards.
ACCACCGGATACTGCACTGCCGACTTCGACTTCTTCCCCAAGATCGCCTTGTGCGTCCTGATGTTGCTGGCCTTCGTGGGTGGCTGCGCAGGTTCGACCGCCGGGGGAGTCAAGATGGTCCGGGCGATCATCGGTCTGAAGATTTTTCAGTCGGCGATCGAGCGCGAACATCGCCCTTCAGTCGTGAGGCCGCTCAAAATCGGCAGGAGCACCATCGACGCCTCCGTCAAGATCGAGGTCATGTCCGTGCTGCTGGTCAGCCTCTGCTTCCTCGCCATCGGTACCGCGCTGGTGCAGCTCATCGAAGGGCCGAGTCTCGATCTCACGACCGCTCTGAGTGAATCGTTCTCATGCCTCTTCAACCTCGGGCCCGGTATCGCCAGCGCCGGCGCCTCCGAGACCTATTCATGGATGAGCCCGGGAACCAAGTGGGTGCTCTCCGGCATGATGCTCCTCGGCAGGCTCGAGTTCTTCACCGTGCTGGTTCTGTTCACCCGTCGCTACTGGATGGCTGAGTAGTCGGGAGGTCGATCACATCGGCTTGTCGTCGATGGTGTTGTCGTACACCTCGAGGAGCTTCTGCTTGTCGAAGATCATCTCCTGCCTCGAAAGGCCGGTGATCTCGTAGTGCGGAGTGAGCTCGATCGCATCGCAGGGACAGGCTTCCTCGCACATGCCGCAGTAGATGCATCGCAGTTCATCAATGTCGAACTGCTTGGGATACTTTTCCCGGTCGTCCCAGGGCGATTCCTCCGCGGTGATGTGGATGCAGTTCGCCGGGCAGGCGGTCGCGCACATGAAGCATGCCACGCATCGCGTCCGGCCCTCCTCATCCCGATTGAGTCGGTGGACCCCTCTGAAGTTGCCCCGGTACTGTCCGCCTTCCTCGACCGGACGGTCATCTCGCTTCTGCTCGGGGTACTGGACGACCCAGAGCGTCTTCTTGTTCGCCCCGCCACGCCCCACGTTCTGGAACGCATGCCTCATCGTGGTTCCCAGCCCCTTGAAGACGTTGACCACGAAGAGGCTCTCGTTGGTTGAGAGCGACGTGGGGGTTACATCGACGATGTCCTCGTCTCGAATGGGCACTGGAGGCTCCGTACAGGGGGTTCTGACTTCCACAGTCTAGCGAAGCAGTCGGATCGAGGCCCTTCCGACCTCCAGCTTGAGTTAGGATTTGCCTGCCAACCTTCCTCCACGGCTTCCTTCCGGGATGAGCCAGGCCCCTTGGAGACCTCATGTTTCGACATCGTTCAGCCCGTTCCAATCATCAGGATCCCGAGGTCCGTGTGGGCTGGCGGATGGCCGGACTGGCGAGTGAGACGGTTTCCTACGTGCTGGCCGGTGGCCTTCTCGGTTGGCTCGTGCAGGAGGGGCTGGGGGGCGACTATTGGCTTCCAATCGGGTTCGGGGTGGGGATTCTCAGCGGCATTGGCGTGCTGCTTCGAGGGGCCCTGAGGCTCAACCGAGCGATGGACCGTGAGCGACTTCAAAAGAAGGCCCAACGCTCTGAAAAAGGCGATTTGACCCAAAGGAGCAAGGAACGTTGACCGTATCAAACACTCGTTTCAGCCTGCCTGGGCGGGGGCTCCTTGTGCTCTGGTTGCTGCTCGTGATGGCGACCCTTGTGGGTTGGGGGCTGGTCTCAGGCTGGATGGGAGTCTCGGCACGGGACTCGCTCTGGGCGATGGTGGGTGGGTTGCTGGCCCTGGGCATATGCGGTGGGACATTGACTCTCATCGCGCCCTGGCGAGACCACCCCGCCAGCGAGCTTCCGACACTCTGGCTTTTGGTCACCGTGGTCCGCCTGCTGGCAACGCCAATGGTGGCTCTCCTGCTATACTTCGCGGCTCAGCCGCCGGCGGATTTCTACGTCGTCGGACTCGCGTGCTGCTTCCTGTGCGTCCTCTTCTTTGAGACGCCCCTGATCGCTCTCGACATTCGCCGACAGATCGTCGAGTCGGAGCGGGAACAGGTCACTCAGGAGCCTTCGTGAGACCTGCGACATGGCTCCATCGTGTGGAGTTTCCCTCGTTCCAGGTGTTCACGCGAACCGTTCGCGAAACCCGACCTCCCGAGTCACCCTGCACTCACCACGGAGTCCTTCCCTCAGATGAACTTCCTTCTCGCAGCTGGCGGTGAACCGCACACCCCTCTGGGTCATGTTCTCGACAAGGAGCTCCTGGATGTCGGTGTGATCGGCGATCTCACGATGCAGATGGTCACGCTCGTTCTGGGAACGATCCTGTTGCTCGTGCTCATGGGGCGATCCGCGAGCAGGATTCAGACCGGACCGGACTCACAGGGCAACGAGCGCTACATCACGAAGGGACGTTTGAGCCAGCTGATCGAGGCGATCATCGTCTATCTGAGGGACGTCATGATCGAGCCGGTCATGGGTGAGAAGGACACGCGTCGGTATCTTCCCTTCCTGCTGTCGCTCTTCTTCTTCATTCTCACGATGAATCTCCTGGGTCTGATACCTCTGCCGGACGTCCAGAACATCATCGGAAAGGTCTTCACCGGCACGACCATTCTCGGGGTCACATTGGATGATCACTTCGCGGTGGTCGGCGGTACTCCCACCAGCAACATCAACATCACCTTCGGCCTGGCCATCATCAGTTTCATACTGATCCAGATCCACAGCTTTCGCGAGCTGGGAATCCTCGGCTGGCTTGATCACCTGACCTGTGGTCTCGCCAAGGGGCCGAAGTTCCTGCTCCTGGTGATCCCGGTGGTCTTCGTCGTCGAGCTCGCAGGCGTCTTCATCAAGCCGATCGCGCTGGCCATCCGCCTCTTCGCCAACATGGTCGGTGGCCACGTGCTGCTGGCCACCCTCCTGCTTTTCGGTTCGGACTTCATGATCCGCGGCGCCTCACCCGGCGCGGTGACCGCAATCTCCCTGGTCAGTGCCGGAGCTGCAGTCCTGATCACCTTCCTGGAGCTCTTCGTCGCGTTCCTCCAGGCGTTCATCTTCATGTTCCTCACCGCGGTGTTCATCAGCCTGATGAGCCACGATCACGAAGACCACGACCATGAACACGAGCCCCCGCATCCCCCATTCCACGAAGATCGGGAAGGTGCCCCTCAGCCAGCGCACTGATCCACACGCCCCGCCCGACCGAACACCGATATCCGTACTTGGTGTCTTTGAGAATCACATCCGGACACCACCAGGTAAGTAACCAAGAACTTCAAGTCACATGAAAGGACGCCCAGGCGTCAACCCAAGGAGAACAGGAGTCCCATGACCACGATCGTAAAGATGGCCGGTTTCGCGCTAATGGCAATGCTGCTCGTCGACCAGAGTGCAGCCTTTGCACAGGAAGCATCTGAAGCTGCTGCGGCAGCAAGCTGGGGCAAGGGCCTCGGTGCAGGTCTCGCAGCCGGTATCGCCGTGCTTGGCGCTGGCATCGGCATCGGCCGCATCGGCGGAGATGCCTGTAATGCGACCGCACGTCAGCCTGAAATGGGCGGCAAGATCTTCATCAACATGATTCTGACCGCTGCACTCATCGAAGGTGTCGCACTCTTCGCTGTGGTGGTCGGCTTCCTCATGCAGGCTGGGTGATCGACTCGCGACAGCGACCGTTCTCCCTCGTAGATCCGCGTCGTGGACCCCGTTCGCCGGGGTTCACGACCGTTCCCTGAACCACCAGTTCAGACGAGCAATCCCTGGAGTTAACCGTGTTCGACATGGCAGATCTATTCATCACCGTTTCAAGCGCTGCAGCCGCCGGCGACGGAACTTCGGAACCAAGCCTGCTTGATCCGAATCTCCTCGCCAACATCACCGGCATCGCCGTGTTCTTGATCGCCTTCACCCTGCTCGGAATCTTTGTCTGGCCCAAGATCATCAAGGGCCTGGACGACCGAAACGAGAAGATCCTCTCGGAGATCCGTTCCGCCGAGGAGGCTCGGGAGCAGGCCAAGTCCGCCCTCGCCGACTACGAGCGGGAACTCTCCCGGGCACGCGAGGAATCCTCGAAGATGATCGCCGACGCCAGGGCTCAGGCCAAGGCGCTGGCCGATGAGCTGAGGGAGAAGAACGAGCAGGAACTCAGCGAGCGAATGGCTCGTGCCAATGCCGACATCGAGTCAGCCAAGGCATCCGCAGTCTCCGAGCTCCATGCCCAGGCTGCGGATCTTGCGTCTGCAATGGCCGGGAAGATTCTTGCGCGTGAAATCAACGTCCAGGACCAGAAGCAGCTCCTCGACGAATCCCTCGCCGAGCTCGGCCGAATGAACTGAGGATTCACCAGTCATGCCCCAACAGTACGACGAGGTCGCCGGAGTCTATGCACGAAGCCTGTATGAGCTTGCTCACGAGGCGGGTGGTATCCAGAAGGTGGAGGAGATCCATGGTGAACTTGATGCGATCATCGAGATGTCTCGAGCCGATCCCAAGTTGAAGGAGTTCTTCTCCTCGCCGATTCTCGGGAAGGGTGCACGCGAGCAGACACTGCGTGCGGTTTTCGAGAATCGGATCTCCGACATGTTGCTCCGATTCCTCCTTGTGGCCAATGAAAAGGGCCGTCTCGGAGAGCTGGAGCACATTGCAGGGGCCATGGATGCCATGCTCCAGGAAGCCCACGGTCGGATCGAGGTGGATGTCTACACTGCGAGTGCCGATCAGATCGGCGACGAACTGCTTGCGACTGTTCGCGAGAAGGTTCAGGAAGCCACCGGCAAGGAACCCGTGCTCCACAAGTACTCCGATCCCTCGATGATTGGCGGCATCAAGCTGTTGATCGGGGACCAGCTCATCGACGGCTCCGTGGCCACCCGCCTTCGTCGGATGCGGGAGGGGATCATCGGTCGAGGTTCGTCGGGACTGCGGGCGGATTCGGGTCGATTCCTCGAGAACGAGGCCTGACAGATCGTGCGGAATCGGTCGCTCCGATCCCGCTGAACAAGAACATTCACGTTTCAATTCACATTCAACACAACGAAGAACAACAGAGGACGAGCCAGTGAAGATCAAGACTGATGAGATCACATCCGTCATCAAGCAGGAGATAGAGCAATTCGCCAGTCAGCTGGAGATCTCCGAGGTTGGCCAGGTGGTCGAGGTCGGCGACGGCATCGCCCGGGTCTACGGACTCAGCAAGGTGATGGCCGGTGAGCTCCTTGAATTTGAGGGTGCTTCCGGGACCATCATGGGCCAGGCGATGAACCTCGAGCACGACACCGTGGGCGCGGTTCTCTACGGTGAAGCCACGGGTATTCGTGAAGGTGACACCGTGCGCGCCACCGGCCGCCTCCTCGAGGTTCCCGTCGGTGAGGCGCTCCTTGGTCGGGTGGTCGACCCCCTCGGCAATGCCATCGATGGTGGGCCCGAGATTCAATCAAGCGAGACCCGCAAGCTCGACATCGTCGCTCCCGGCATCGCCTATCGTCAGCCCGTGACCGAGCCGATGCAGTTCGGGATCAAGGCCGTCGACTCGATGATTCCCGTGGGTCGTGGTCAGCGCGAACTGGTCATCGGTGACCGGAAGACCGGAAAGACCGCAATCTGCGTCGATGCGATCATCAACCAGAAGGAATTCTGGGGAACGGACGATGCCGTTGTCTGCATCTACGTTGCGGTCGGTCAGAAGGAGTCCACCGTCGCCAGCGTGGTCGATTCGTTGCGAGAGCATGGCGCGATGGACTACACCATCGTGGTCACCGCTGGAGCCAGTGATCCCGCTCCTATGCAGTACATTGCTCCCTATGCCGGCACGGCCATGGGCGAGCACTTCATGTGGCAGGGCAAGAACGGAAAGACTCCGAAGCACGTCCTCTGCGTCTATGACGACCTCTCCAAGCAGGCGGTCGCCTATCGTGAACTCTCACTGCTGCTTCGACGACCTCCCGGTCGTGAGGCCTACCCCGGCGACGTGTTCTACCTGCACAGCCGTCTTCTCGAGCGAGCCACCAAGCTTTCCGACGAGAACGGGGGGGGGTCGCTCACCGCGCTTCCCATCATCGAGACTCAGGAAGGCGACGTGTCCGCCTACATTCCGACCAACGTGATTTCGATTACTGACGGTCAGATCTATCTTCAGCCCGAACTGTTCGCCTCTGGCGTTCGTCCTGCTGTGAACGTCGGTATCTCCGTCAGCCGCGTGGGTGGTAACGCCCAGATCAAGGCCATGAAGGAAGTTGCCGGTTCACTGCGTCTCGACCTTGCGGCCTACCGCGAGCTCGAAGCATTCGCACAGCTGGGCACGGAACTCGACAAGGCGTCCCAGCAGCAGTTGGAACGTGGTGCTCGAATGGTTGAATTGCTCAAGCAGGGTCAATACCACCCCTACACGGCGATCGATCAGTGCATCTCCATCTTCGCAGGTACGCGAGGCATCCTTGACGACCTCCCTCTTGCCAACGTCCATGATTTCGAGTCTGCCATGCTGGATCACTTCCGCACCTCCCAGGCAGACCTCAGAAACAAGCTGGTCGAAAGCAAGAGCTTCAAAGGTCTTGAAGATGAGTTCATGAAGGCACTTCAGGACTTCAAGGCCGGCTGGTCACCTGCCTGAGCCTGACATATCCGCTCTGCAACCATGTAAAGAAGGCTGGGGCTGCCCTGGCCCGGATCTGTACCCGCGCCTGCAGCAATGAAACTAACCCCCTCTTCAATTCGGAGGGGCCGGCATGCCAAACTCTTCTGGAGGAATCTCTCTGTTGACCCTGCCATGCAGCCGATGAAGGGGGAGCATGTCACCAGAAGCACTACTTCCAATCGCTCTTGAAGCAGTTGCAGCCGCCTGTGGCATCACACGAGCGGCTCAACAGTCTCGAGAGGCCTTCAGCAGCCTGACCAAGGATGACCGGAGTCCTGTCACCGTAGCCGACTTCGCCTCGCAGGCGGTCG
>JAYZFJ010000042.1:0-7454 GCA_036336805.1 Planctomycetota bacterium | reverse complement strand
CAGGTTCACCAGGTTGAGGGTGGTCTGGTCTTCCTGACCGCCGCTGAGCAGACTGTTTTCTGGATCGAGTTCCCGGAGCTTCTCCATCAGCGCGTCGATCTGCACGAGGATCTTCTTCCACTGCTGGGTCTTGTTGATTCGGAGCCGGTTCGTTCGCTCCGTGGTTTCGGCTTCGGCACCGGTACCGCCGATGACGCGATCACCGCCACCACCGACGAGGTTGCCGCCACCGCCGCCGCCCAGGCCGCCACCGCCGCCGCCGCGTCCGCCACGACCCCCACGACCGCCCCGGCCACCACGACCACCTCGGCCGGCTCCGTCATCACCGGACTGCACGGTTTCCTCGAGGGGGCCACCCAGCTGCTCGAGGTCCGATTCCAGCTTGGCTGCCTGCTGCTTCTTCCGGATGATCTTGATCTCCAGATCGATCACGTCGACCGCCTTCTCGCCACGATCGGCCATGCCTCCGGGATCGAGCAGGAACTGATCCGCGGCACCGAATTCGGTTTCCGCGAACATCGGCTGGAGCAGCTGGGTCTGGAGCTGCGCTTGTGACAACGGGGGAATCACCTGATTCCGAAACGTTTCCTGAGCGGATTCCAGTTCATCGCTTCCGGGACTCGCCTCGACGACCACCTCCGCGTATTCGGTCAGGCTGGGACGAAAGTTGATCGTCTCCATGAAGACGGACATCACCTCGGGTTCGGAGGCCCAGGAGCCGTCACTGCTCATCCGCTGACGCTCGAACTGAACATCCACGATCGCGTACATGCCGTCTCGCCAGAATTCCGGTGCGGCCGGCTGGTCTGGTGTCCCGGCATTGAACTCGTCTCGAGTTCGCGCCATGTCGATGGCGACGACCGGGGTCACCCAGTCGACTTCCCGGCTGGAGCCGGTGGTGAATTCGCCGAGTTCCGGATTCTGCACGAGCGCGGCCTCGGTGAATTCATCGAGAAACTGTTCAGCACCCAGCATCTGGAGCGAGGGAAGCGAAGGAACGTTGTAGAGAAGGTCGACGGTGGTACCGCTGGAGATCAGCCCGCTGGCGATGATCGGGTAGGTTCGCTCGAAGGCGCTTTCGGTCAGTACCGGCTCACTGATCAATTGGTCCACTTCCGGCGCAAGCATCCGGATCTCGTCGATCGAGGGCGGCCGGCCCATCGGCGCCGCTTCGGGGGTCTGTTGGGAGCGGATCCTGCTTGCTTCAGCCAGGATCGCTTCATTCAACTCCGCGGGAGAAAGGCTCTGCGACTGGCCCGAGACCCGGACGTCCACCTGGTTGGGTGCACCGGTCAGTCCCAGGAACAGAATCACCAGGAGCAGGATCAGCATGAGGCCGAGAACGACCTTCTCAATGTGCTGTTCCCAGATGGGTGTTGTCTTGCTTCGCATATCGAATGGTTCCTTCAGCTTTGAAACGACGTTGCCGATCGATTCCGTACTCGGATCTCAGCCGGCGTTGCTCGACTTGATCCCGAATGCCTCACGCACCTGCATCGGCATCCACGCCGCGGTCCATTTTCTGAACCAGAGCGTCTCGATCTCCATGTTCACCAGGGAGACCGGGCGTTCGCCGTAGACGAACCCCTGGGACGCCGCCGTGAAGGCGCTGGTGGGAGCGATCGAGAGGTTGGTGATGGTCATGAAGTTGACCTGGGCCAGGGCGTTGATGAATCGAGGAAGTGCCTCGGTCTCGACCACCAGCACCACTTCCACAACACGTACATCCAAGAGATCGTTGCTGGTGCGACCGGTTATGGAGGCCTCGAAATCCTGCTTGATCGCGGCATCCATCCCCACGTTGGGCTCGGGGAGTGCGCCGCCTGAGGGGGTCGGTTCACCCCGACCGGACGAGCCACCGCGGCCCTTCGAGGATCGTCCGCTCGAGGAGGAGGAGGGACCGATCGAACCGAGGTTCGAATCGAGGGTGGTGACCGAGAGCAGACGCTTGACCGGAGCCTGGATCACGGGCAGCGCCTTGCCCGTCTTCGGATCGGTGTTCGCGTTGACGATCGCGGCGATGATGTCCTCCGCGACCCACCAGTCCCAGTGCCAGTCGTAGAGCTCCGCAAGCGAATGCTGCGTCTTGGTGGCGAAGGGGCTCGCCGGGAGATCGAAGGCGGAAGCGGTCGCGTAGAAGCTGATGTCGGATGCCGCCTGGTTGTAGATCTGGAGCCGGGTCTCGGTGAGCTTCTTGGTGAGTTCCTCGACCTCCGCATCACTGAGGTCCGACCGCGCGGCCTTGCGCTTGTCCAGCTGGATGAAGCGCGACTGCTCCCGGAGCAGGGTGTCGGAAAGCGATCCCGGCGAAGGCGGACTTCCGGCGTTGGCCTCCTTCAACATCTGCGCGTAGGCGGCGATCAGGGATTCATGCACCTTGTTGGGAAGGTCCTCGAGCTCGCTGGATGGGGGATTGGGGAACATCTGCTCACTGACGAGCAGGCGCTTCGAACCCTCGGCCGCTCCGGACTGACGGTCCGCGAATCCGGGATGGGGAACGGCCCCGGGGTACGGATCCCCGTTGTGTCGCAGGGTCTGCTCCCGCGCGGACTCGAGATCGACCTTCATCTTCTCGGTGAGGGATCGCATGCTGTCCAGAAGCTGCTTGTTGAGCACCCCGTTCGCCTCGAACTCACCATCGGTGAGGGGAAGCGAGACCCGGCTCTTGCCCGCCTGCTCGATCTTCTGGAAATTCTTCTTGCGGTCGGCGATCTCATCGGTGAGTTCGACACTCATCGCGGATGAGAAGTACCACCCTGCCGCCAGAAAGGCGATGATCAGGATGCTCATCAAGGCGATGACAAGGTGGCCCTTGATCCAGTTGATGACCGGCTTGACCTGTTCGAGGTTCATGTCCATGCTCAGCTCCTGCCTCCGCCATTGGCTGCGGTGGGATCAAGGATCTCGACGCGGAACGTCACGATCCCGGTGTAGTAGGTCGATCCGAGCTCGTAGAGCAAGGGGGTCGAGGGGATCGGTGCGATGCTGTTGAGCTCGCCGAGTTGCTTGTCGACCTCGCTGGCCCGGCCGCTTCCGCGACTCGATTCGTCGTTGGTGGATCCGGCCTCACTCCCAACGAAGCCGGTCGAGCCGCCACCGGATCCGCCCGCACCGAAGCTCACGTTTCCGGAAGCCGAATCAAGCTTCTCATCGATCTGTTCGAGTGTCTTGGCCCCACCTCCTCCGCCACCCGCTCCGAAGCTGGGAGCGTTGCCTCCTCCACCACCGGTACTGCTGCTGCTGCTGCCCGCGGCTCGCCCGGATCGCCCCTTCCCACGGTTGGGCTTCGATGAACGATTGGAACCCGAGGAATCCGCAACCCGGATGCCATCTTCGGTGACGGTGTTGGAAGCGATCTGCGCCGGGTTGTAGGAAATCGAATCCGCGATGATCCGGAAGTCAGGGGAGGGCTGGCCGGCTCTGGTGCGCAACCAGTCGCACACGGTGGTATTGAGGTAATCGGTCGCCGAATTGCTGTAGGCAACCTCGACCGTCAGGTCGATGAACCGCTTGGCCTGGCTCCCGCCCCCCTCGATCGTGTACTGGCCGGAAAGACCCTCGAGCAGAGTCAGCCGGCGTGAACCGGCGTCCTGCTTGGCGATCTGCTCGGGAGTCATCGAAAGGAGCGCAGGGTCACTGCCGGCAGCGACCGCCTGGTTGACGTCCTGCACGATGCCGGGCCAGACCCGCCGATAGTCGTCGAGCTGGACGAGCGACTGCCCGAGACTTCCTCCGGTGGCGATCGACATGATCTCGTCGAGCTCGGTCTTGAAACGACGATGACTGCTCTCGACGTTCTTCACTTCCTGGATCGCCGCCTCCTTGCCGCTGCGGAGCCCGGCGGAGTCGAGCAGGGGTCGAAGGAACATCGCGCCGCCCGCAATCAGGGCCACCACCGCCGCACCCACGAACCAGGATTTCTTGGCATTCCACATCTGCCGGCGAAGCACCTCCGCCGGGGCGAGGTTGACGTTGATCTCTCCCCCCCCAACCTCCTGAAGGGCCAGACCGTAGGCCGTCCAGAGGTTCACGGTATTGGTCGCAAATGACGCTGCCTCAGGACCTTCCACGCGAATCTTGCGCGGCTCATCGAGCCGGATCACGTCCTTCTGGAGCTGAGTGCCCAGGAAGCGTCGAAGCCCGGGAATGCGGAAGGTCGAACCGACACCGATCACGGTGTCGAGGCTGGATGCGGTCTTGTAGTACTCCAGGGAGCGCTGAACACTGTCAAGCAGTTCGGTGAACACCGGGCGCATCGCCTGCATGACCTGCTTGGCGTACTTGCCGGTGGCACCTTCCTGCTTGAGCAACTCCGCCTTGGTGTAGGAGATCTTGAACGCCTCGGAGATCGCCATGGTGAAGTTGTGCCCGCCGACCGGGAGACGACGGAACCAGCAGCGACCGCCCTCGGCCACGATGAGATCGCTGTGACGAGTGGCGATGTCGAGAATGACGACGGGCTTGGAGCCCTCCCCGAGATCGAGGTCGTAGCTGATCGCGTTGAAGAGCGCGAGGGGACTTACGGTCACCAGGTCGGGTTCGATGCCCAGTTCGGAGTAGAGACCGAGGCGATCGTCGAGAACACTGCGCTGCAAGGCGAAAATACCCACCTCGACTTCAGGGGAATCCTCGCTCTGGAACGTCTTGTAGTCCCATTCGACCTCGCTGATGGGGAATGGAATCTGCTGCTCGGCCTCAAAGCGCACCAGGTTCGGAGTCTGCTTGGCCTCGTGAGGTGGCAAACGGGTGAACGCGCTGAAGGCGACGTTGCCGGGTACCGAGACCGCGACCCGCTGCTTGTCGACGATCTTCTGACTGACGAACTGACCGAGGCTCATGCGGACGACTTCATCGACATCCACATCCGGCCCGGAAAGGACCGAGCTGTGTGGAATCACGGCGAAGTCGGTGACCTTGACACCCGCGCCTTTTCGTTCGAGCCGAACGGCCTTGATGCCGAACGACCCTATCTCGACGCCCCAAGCACTGTTTGCATTAGCCATAAACACGGTTCTCTGTAGCTGTGGGATTCAGTGGTGCAGCACCCCACTCTGGGTGCAACACTCGAACTGATGACTATATATGAATCAATCCGTTCCGGCACGGATCACCAGGATCGCTGGTCACCTGGCGCTCCAGCACAGAATCCGAGGCAGAATCATCGATGGTTCCCTTTTTCCGGAGGTTGGAATGAGGTAGCCTACGCAGGAGAGACGTCCACAGGATTTGAAGAGCACAGCATTCCCCCAGTTGTGGGACGAGAAGCGAATGAACGACCATCCCGAACACGATCAAGCACCCTCCAGCAGCGAACCAGCTGGTGATTCGGTGGAAAACACCCCCCTGGAGGCACCCCAGCCACCCAACTCGGGGGTCGAACGTCCGCCCGGTCCGGAGGGCGCCGCGAAGACTGACCAACGATCGATGATCGATGGGGATCTGGATGCGGAGATCGCGGCGGCACTCGGGGATGCCAGCATCGATCAGCTGATGGAGGAACAGGAGGCCACTGCGCCCACGGTGAAGATGTCCAGCGACGGCAGACGTACTCGAAGCGGCGTCGTGGTGGCCATCCACGAAGACAACGCGATGATCGAGTTCGGTCCGAAATCCCAGGGCATCTGCCCCTGCTCTCAGTTCCGTGAACTCAAGGGCGCCGACCCCGAGGTCGGGAGCACCTGTGACTTCGTGGTCGAGCGATTCGACCCCTTCGAGGGCATGCTCATCGTCTCCCTGCCCGGAGCGGTGCAGAAAGCGGACTGGGGAACCCTCGAGGAAGGCCAGATCATCGAAGCCAGGTGCATCGGAGTGAATCGTGGCGGCCTGGAGATGGAGGTCAACAAGCATCGCGGGTTCATGCCTTCCGGGCAGGTGGACACCCGCCACGTTCCGGACATCTCGATCTTCATCGGCGAAAAGATGACCTGTAAGGTGATCGAGCTCAAGAAGAACAAGGATCGACTGGTGCTCAGCCGCAAGGCAGTGGTCGCGGTGGAGCGCGCGAAGCAGCGGGAAACCCTGCTGAGCGAACTCGCCGAGGGCCAGGTGCGGACGGCGACGGTGACCTCGATTCAACCCTACGGGGCCTTTGCGGACCTCGGTGGCATCGATGGTCTGATCCACGTCTCGGACATCGCCCATGAACGAATCAAGGATCCGAGCTCGGTGCTCTCGGTCGGGGACACCCTGGAAGTCCAGGTGATGAAGATCGACACCACCGGCAAGGAACCCCGGATCGGACTCAGCCGCAAGGAAGTGATGACCAACCCCGTCGCCCAGGCGATGGAGGCGATCGAAGAGGGAGCCGAGGTCACGGGGACCGTGAAGAAACTCACTGATTTCGGGGCGTTCGTGGAGATCGCCCCGGGCCTGGAAGGACTGGTCCACATCTCGCAGCTCGCGCACGAGCGAGTGCAGAACGTCCAGCAGATTCTGAAGAAGAACGAGGTCGTCCAGGTCAAGATCCTGAGCATCGACAAGGCTCGAAACCGAGTGAGCCTGTCGATCAAGGCACTGACCGAACCACCCAAGCGCGCGGAATCGGACAGCGGTCGACGTGGTCGCGGTCCCGCCGAGTCCCAGCAGGCACGTGAGGAAGATCCGGAGATGCGCAAGCTCAAGGCACGCTTCTCGTCCAACGACCTCAAGGGCGGTCTTGGCTGATCGAATCGCTTCCGGACGACGAGCCAGTCGCTCGGTCACGCAACTGCTCGAGCCAGCAGGAGGCGATCACCTCGCCGGTGAAGAGGTTGCGAGCCGGATCGAGCTCCCAGTCGCTCGGACACCCGGTCAGGATGTACCGGCGTCCCTCACACTCCAGGGTGTCGCGGGGGAGATGTCCTCGCAGCGTCTTCACGGTGTGGAACCGCAATGACTGCAGGCCCGCGGCTTCAAACGCATCCGCCTGCGCGTGCAGGGGATCCCCTCCATGCACCCGGGCGTGGACATCCACACCCCCGAGCACGTGATGGGTGGCCACCCGCCCCACCACTTGAATGCCGTCCGGTCTGAGGAGAACCTGCACGAGATCGAGAAGATCCACCACCTCCCGGAGTTCCCTCGCCTGCTGATGCTCGAAACCCTCTCGGCCGAGGCTCATCTGTTGAACGGCCTCGAGGTGTCGATGCACCAGGGAACGGGATGGCGCCTGCACCTGTGGGAGACCCGCCGTGCGCCGTGCTCGCAGAATCGCCCCATCGACGCCCAGGCCAGGATCGGCAGCCAGGAGCCGCGCGGCGACTCGGGCCAGGCGATCACGATCGTGGTCACGAGCAGGATGGCGTCCACTCATCGATGAAAATCCTCTCCGGAACGCAGCCTGACCTGCCCGGAAGCGGCGGTCAAGCCGCTTCCGCGGCGCGGGCGTGCGTTGGGAACGCCCGAAGGCCAGTCAGTACGAAGCATCCAATGCACTGAATCCGGACTCTCGATCAATGAGCCCCCCCGGCGCCCCC
>JAYZFJ010000041.1:0-42907 GCA_036336805.1 Planctomycetota bacterium | reverse complement strand
CTCGCATGTGTCGCCAGCCATGCGGAGGGGAGCCCGTGCGAGGGTGACCAAAGTAGCGATAGGCCCGCGGACAGTAGACGACCGTGCAGCGGTGGGCGCTCAGAAGCTCCAGGTGTTCGGGATCCGCGTAGTTGGCGTGGGCGACGAGCGCGTTCCGACCGGACAGAACCGGTGGATAGATCGAAAGAGGATGCGCCCCGGGAAACCGGACCGATCCGGAGGAATAGCCCATCTGCGTCAATCGTCTGGCAAAGGGACCGGTCCCCGACTCGCACCACACCAACTCCTCGGGGGATTCGGCCAGATGAGTGGCCACGGGAAGCCCGGTCTCAGACACCGCCTCGAAGAGCTCCCTCGACGTGGAATAGGGCGCATGCGGGGAGAGTCCGGGATGGATACCGGTCGCCGGACCGATCCGCCCCTCGCGCGCGACCATCTGCTCCAGGAGGGCGATCGAGTCGGCCACCCGGTCCCCGTGGCCGAAGAGTTCGAGAAAGCCCACGCCTGCGAGTTCCGAGGCGGCCAGTGCTTCGAAGGAACGGATGGTGCCGGAGATGTCCCCGACGAAGGGACAGCCCCCGGCCAGGGACGCCTGAACCCCTCGGGCAACCGCCGCCTCGACCGCTCCGGGGCGATGCTGGGTGCGACGATGGTCGATGATCGCCCCCAACCAGGCGTCGAAATCCGCTCCATCGGGCAGGGGCGCCAGATCGCTCAGGTCCAGATGGACGTGGGCATTGACCAGTGGCGGGCAGACGAAGTGCCCGCGAAGGTCCTCCACCCGCACCTCCGGCCCCGGGGCTCCGACGGATGCAGGCGTGCCGCTGGCCAGAACCGAGCATCCCTCCAGGAGCAGCACCCCCGGTGCAGGGAGGCCGCGGGCGTCACCGACGATCGAAGCTTGGATGAGACGGCGTTCTTTTGAATTCAAGGGGATACCCTGTGCATCATGACGGTTGCGCACATGAACCGGCGGCTTGAGCGTACACTCTAGTCATCCCTGTGTGTATGCCTGATCGGTGAAGGCTCGCGGGATTGAAGGATCAACACTTTTCGAGCAGGAGCTCACGGATGCGAAACACCCTCCTGACCATTGTCGGAACCTCCGTTGCCGTTTCCTTCGTCGCCGGCTGCGTGCCGCAGCAGAAGTACGACGAACTGACCACGGCCTACCGAACCAAGGAACAGCAGAATCTGAAGCTGCAGGAGGAACTCGATGCCTCCAAGGCCAACCAGGACATGCTGCGCTCACAACTTGCCGATGCGCGCACCTACCTCGACAAGCTCGAGACGATGACCGCGCAGCAGGCGAAGGAACTCAGCGACATGGAAGGCGATTTCAGCAGCCTCTCCCAGAGGATCACATCCCTGCGAGTCGCGGTGCTGCCTCCGGAACTCAACGCCAAGCTCACGCAGCTTCACGATCGCTACCCGGACCTGCTTTCGTTCGACGAGTCGACCGGAATGCTGGAATTCAGCGCGGACATGAGCTTCGGCATGGGTTCCACCGACCTCTCCCCGGCCGCAAAGGACGCGATGTCCACGCTTGCTCAGATCCTCAACAGTTCCGATGCGAACGACTTCGACCTGGACATCGTCGGCCACACCGACAACGTGCCGGTCAACCGACCCGCGACGAAGAAGCGGTTCCCCGACAACATGCACCTGAGCGTCGGACGGGCAATGGCGGTTCGCGCCCAGCTGGTGAAGGATTCGGTCATGCCCACCCGAGTCAAGATCGGCGGCTGGGGGGAACATCGACCGGCCAAGGCCAACCCGAGCCGAGGTGGCGAAGCCGCCAATCGTCGGGTTGAGATCTTCCTCGTTCCGCGGACCACGCCCCTGATGGCGACCGGCTCGACCGACACCGGTTCCACCACACAGGCGGGTGGTTCGAGCGCCACCGAGCAGATGGACTTCCCGCCCAAGTAGACTCGGAAGCACCCGGGACGAACCATCCACCCCGCACTTCGCTCGGACCCATCCGACCGGTGATCGGTGCGTCCGCAGGCGGCGCATGTAAAGGGGTGAATAAGTCCTTCCCTTTTCGGAAAATAGGGAATCTCTTGACTTGAATCCCACCATCTACCGGTAGCCTAGACATCGCAAGGCGAGGTGTGCCTGCGTTCCCCGCGGGCGGTCCGTGACGGGGTGAAACATGGCCCCGGTTCCGGCAGGACCGATCCGTGATGCACACATCCGAGTCTTGCCAGTGCACTGTGCGCGGTTACGCAGTCACGACCAGTTTCCACCTTTCAGCAGTCCTCAACGCAGCACTTCCATTCCACAGAGATGAAGGATCCCATGAGCATGACACGCAGCAGCCTCTGCTTCGGACTCGCCGGCCTCACCACCCTGGCCGGCTGGACACTGTCCGCCAACGCACACGCCGCCACCCTCGGCAATGACATCACGATCAATGAGATCAGGATCGAGATGCCGGGTGCGGATACCGAACATTACGTCGAACTCAAAGGCACCCCGGGCGCTTCGCTCGACGGGCTCGCCTACATCGTGGTCGGCGACCAGTCCAGCGTCTTTCCTCCGCAGCAGAATGGATACGTCGAGGTCTTCGTGGACCTGACCGGAAATTCGATCGGTGCCGACGGGCTCTTCGTGATCGCGGAAAGCAGCTTCACGCTCTGCGCCGCGGATCTGACCGCGGGACTCAACTTCGAGGGCAACGACAACGTCACCCACCTCCTGATCGACAATTCCTGCGGACTCGCCCTCGCGAGCGACCTGGACGGCGACAACGACGGCATTCTGGATTCCAGCGTGAGCTGCTCGATCATCGACTCGGTCGCACTGATGAACACGCTCAACCCCAACGGACTCGATGATGAGTTCATCTACTCCGAGACTCTGGTCGGCCCCGATGGAGGCGTCGTCCCCTCCCACGTCTGGCGATGCACCGATTCCGGTGACTGGCAGATCGGCGACCCGGTCGTCGGCACCGACGACACCCCCTGCCTGGAGAACGCCTCCTGCGGTGGCGGCTCCGGTGGCGTCGCGGAGATCAACGAGATCCGCATCGACGACCAGAGCACCGACGACAACGAATACTTCGAACTCGTCGGCGAACCCGGCACCGACCTCACCGGCCTCTCCTACATCGTGATCGGTGATGGCAGTGGCGGCAGCGGCGTGCTCGAGACGATCGTCTCCCTGGACGGTCAGTCGATCGGTTCCAGCGGGTACTTCCTCGCGGTCACCGAGACCTTCAACCTCCCGGGCGTCCCGGACATGGTCACTGGTGGCAACAACCTGTTCGAGAACAGCGACAACGTCACTCACCTTCTCGTGCGCAATCTCACCGGCGCCTCCCAGGACGACCTGGACACCGACGACGACGGCACCCTCGACGTGACCCCGTGGTCGGAGATCGTCTACAGCATCGCACTGGTCGAGAGCGTCGGCAGCGGCGACCTCATCTACAGCGACAACACGATCGGCCCTACCGGGAGCTTCGTCCCCGCGCACTCCTTCCGATGCAGTCCCGACGGAACCTGGACGATCGGCGAGTTCTTCGAGAGTGAAGGCACCGACACCCCCGGCGTCGAGAACCTCCCCTGCCCCGGCTCCGGCGGCTGCGGCGGTTCCACCCCGATCAGCTGCTTTGAAATCAACCTCGCCGGCGGATGCGCCGACGCTTCCTGCTGCGGCCTGGTCGTGGCGGCGGACGCCGGCTGTGCCGACAACTGGGACAGCGGCTGCGTGAGCCTCGCCAACGCACTGTGCAACTCCTCGAGTGAGGCCCCCACGGGACTCGCCCTTTCCGAACTGCGCACCAAGCAGCCCGGCCAGGACCTCGACGAGTACCTCGAAATCAGCGGTCCGGCCGGTACCAGCCTCGACGGCGTGAGCCTGGTGATCGTCGGCGGTGAAGGCACCGACACCAACGGCGTCATCGAAGGCACCGTCAACCTCTCCGGATTCACGATGCCCTCCACTGGCTTCTTCGTGGTCGCCGAGGACTCCTTCAGCCTCGGCGTCGCCGACAAGGTCGAGGAACTCCCCTTCAACGACAACAACAACAAGTCCTACCTCCTGGTCTACAACTTCGCGGGCACGGTCAACGGCGACCTCGACACCAACGACGACTGCACCCTGGACAGCGAGCCTTGGGCTGTTCTCCTCGACGCCGTCGCCATCGTCGACGACGGCGACGGTGAGGGCGGACTGACCAACTGCATCTACTTCGGGACCCCCGTCGGGCCGGACCAGTTCTTCACCCCTGCGCACATCTTCCTCTGCGACACGGCGAACACCTGGACCTACGGCACCTTCGACACCAACGACGCCGGTGCCAACGACTCGCCCGGGGCTCCGAACCCGAGCGACTGCGCCGCACCGTCGGTCTGCGGAGACGGCATCTGCCAGGCTGACGAGACCGAGCAATCCTGCCCGGCCGACTGTGCGCAGTTCGTCTGCGGCGACGGCAGCTGCGATCCCGGTGAAACCTCCGAGAACTGCGCGGCCGATTGTGGCAGCGGAGGGACCGGTTGTCCGGAATTCGATTCCCGAGGCATCGTCTTCCCGTGCAGCGAAGCGATCACCCTCTACAACGCCGGTTGCTGCACCACCTGGGACAGCAGCTGTGACGAGTTGTACGCGGGCCTCTGCACCTTCGGGTCCGCTGCGCCCAGCGGCCTGTTCCTCAGCGAACTTCGCAACGACAACGTCGGAGCGGATACCGAGGAATACGTCGAGATCCGGGGCGAGCCCGGTGCATCGATGAACGGCTTCTCGGTCATCGTGATCGGTGACGGCGCCTCCGCGGCCGGATCCGGGGTCATCGAGACCTGGGTGCCCCTCTACGGTGATCTGGACGAGAACGGCCTGGCGCTGATCGCGAACCCCGAGACGTTCACCCTCGCGACCCCGAGCATTCCGGTGCCCGGATTCAGCCTGGAGAACAACGACAACGTGACCGCCCTGCTGGTCTACGGCTACTCCGCCCCCGAAGAGAACTTCGACATCGACGTCGGCGACGACGGCGTGTTCGACAGCCCGCAGTGGATCGAGACCGCGGACTGCATCGGCCTGGTCGAGACCGATCCCGCGGTCGAGGGCGAGCTCCTGTACTGCACCTCCACCATCGGACCGGATGGCACCTTCGTACCGAAGCAGATCTACTTCGACTGCGAAGCCGGTACGTGGATGATCGGGGTGTTCGACCCGATCGGTGAGACCGACACCCCCGGCGCCCTCAACCCCGGCTGCTCCGGTGGCGCAACCCCCTGTCCCGGCGATTACGACGGCAACGGCCAGATCGATGGTGCGGACCTCACCGTTCTGCTCGGTTCCTGGGGCACGAAGAACGTGGAGGTCGACCTCAACGAGGACCTCGTCATCACCGGAGCCGACCTCGCCATCCTGCTTGGTGGCTGGGGCCTCTGCGGCGATGGCAACTGATCCGATCGGTCACGACCCGAGCAGTTCATGAAGCATGCAACCGGCGCCTCCGACCTCCCCGGTCGGGGGCGCCTTTTTCGTTGCTCCCTCCGGTTTCTCCGCGATTGACTCCGGACCGAGGACCGAGGAGGACCATTCGCGGATATGCTCGGGATTCGATGAGCACGCTCGCCACCCCGATCACGAAACTTGGCGAATTCGTCTTCCGGGCGATCGACGGATTCGGCCGGTTCTCGAACTTTGCCGGTGCGACCGCCTACTGGATCACCACCCAGCCCGGTTCCTGGGCGAGGTGGAGGGTTCTGGCACCCCAGATCTACGCGGTCGGGGTCCTCAGCATCCCCGTGGTCGCACTCACGGGCATGTTCATCGGCATGATTCTGGCCCTGGAAGGGTTCGCGCAGTTCGCGGCGATCGGACAGGAGGATCGCATCGGTGGCGTGATCAATGCCTCGGTGACCAAGCAGATCGGGCCGGTCCTCGCCGCCGTCATGGTCGCCGGCCGCGTCGGAGGTGCCCTCGCGGCCGAACTTGGCACGATGAAGGTCACCGAGCAACTGGACGCCCTCAAGGCGATGGGCAGCGATCCCATACGCGTCCTGGTGGTCCCACGCTTCGTCGCCTGCATCATCATGACCCCGATCCTCACGATCTACAGCGACATCCTCGGGGCCTGGGGCGCATGGTTCGTGGTGGTCCAGATCTTCGAGGTTCCGGGTGCTGACTACTGGTACCACAGCGCCTCCTTCGTCACCTGGTGGGAACCGGTCGGAGGACTGGCCAAGAGCCTCTTCTTCGGTGGTGCGATCGGACTGGCCGCCTGCTACAAGGGGTTCTTCTGTCGGCCGGGTGCGGCCGGGGTGGGCAAGGCCGCCACTGCAGCGTTCGTATCCAGTTTCATCGCGATCATCATGATCAACCTCGTCCTCGCCAAGTTCCTCAACGACTTCCGCAACCTGGTCGATCCCCTGGATGCGACGTTCTTCTTCTAGAGGTCCCCGACCGTACGGAGCCGGAAGTGAATCGACGCATCCTCATCGCCTACCGAATGGATCGACCGGGAAACCCCGACTTTGCCTTCTGCATCCGCCAAACCCCCGCGGATGTCGATATCGACCACGCGGAAAATCCGTGGGGCCTCGAAGTGTGGGGGTGGAGAACGGAGAACCGCAACTCCTATGGTTGCAGTGAAGAGCGATCACCCGGATCAACCGGACCGGCTCCCTTTTCAACTGACTGCGCACGACGGACGGGATGACGCCATGAACTCATTCAACCAGTGGATCGCCCGAACCGGACTGCTGTTCGCGATGCTTCTGGGCCTCGGAGCCGTCGAATCCACCCCGATGACCGAGCAGATCCCGCCGGAACATCCTCTGGGACGTGGCAAGTTCAAGAAGTGGGAGACGAAGGTCCGGTTCAGCGTCGGCGAGGCGCTGATCACCGAACCGTTCGGGGGAACGGGTGCGCCGTCGAATGCATTCACCTGCGAAGCCACCGAACTGGTGTTTCCCCTGGTGATCGAGGGCAACTACACCCGTACCGACCCCCGCAGCATCCGGGTGGCGGGCATGATCGGAGATCGCTGGCAGACCGAGGATCTTCCCTGGAAGCTTCGTGGACCCCGGGCCGACGGTACTGCGGAGGTGGTGCTGAGTTTTCCCGCGTTCGAAGCGTCCACGATCGGCATGGAGCTCCGCTGGGTCTCGGAATCCTGGGCGCCTACGATCGACGAAGCCGATGCGATCCTCAGCACCTGGCCCCGGTCGTGGCCACCGGAGGTCGCCCCCTACCTCGAACCCGGCACGTTCATCGACTCCCGGTCGACCGCGGTGGTCGAATTCGTGCAATCGATCACCGGGGGTCGGGAACGCACCGCTCCCCTCTACCTGGTCGCGAAGGAAATCACCCGCAACGTCGTCCAGCACTTCCAGCAGATCAACGAGAACGTGACCAGGCTCACCAGCCTGGACCGAGCACTTCGCACGCGTACCGGAACGCCCGCCGACATGGTCTGCCTCGCGGTGGCCAGCCTCCGGGCCGCGGGCATTCCCGCCCGACCGGTGGTCGGGATCGGAAGCTCCTTCTCCTCCGGAGTCGGCAAGGAGGTCAACGGGTGGCTGCTGTGGTGCGAGTTCCGCCTGCCGGGAGCCGGGTGGGTCGCCTTCGATCCCAACGCAATGCGAGGCAAGGGTCTGCAGCTCAAGGGCCTGCGGGAACCCTGGCCGTGGTTCGGCGACGCAAAGGAGCTTCGGGAACGGACTGCGATCTCCTACCGCATGCTGATTCCCGGAAGCCCGGATCCGATCGCCTGCTCGATCCTCACCAACCCCCTCCGAACCAGTCCCGGCGAGCGTTCGAACGGGGTTCCACAGTACGTTCCGTTGTGCTTCTGGGGCTGGATGAGCACGACCTGCAGCGATGAGTGCGAGCCGTTCCAAAGCTCGATCACTCGGACGAATCGGACCGGCTCACTCCTCCACCGCTGATCGACCCGGTGGCTCCCCGGCCGCTGGCACCGGACGCACCACCGCAGCGGGCTTGTTGGGACGTGCCCCACCGAGCGACCGACCGCTCCGCCCCCGACTCGCACCGGAGACCGAGATCGAGACCGCATCATCGACTCGAGGAATCACCCCGTCAGCCCGGGATCGGCCAGGCTCGGTCTCGCGAACGATGAAGTCCTCCGGCTTCCCGACGAGTCGCATTCGTGCGGTGAACACGGCCTCCGCCCCGGCCGGGATCCGACCACTCAGCCGGACCGCAAGACGATCGTGGCAACCAGCGAGGAGGACCGGTGGGACACGATCCCCCTTTTCCCCGGTGGACCAGAGCCGCGGTGCGGTCGCCCCCGCCTGCGCACGCTGCATGGTGAACGGACCTCGACCGTAGTGGCCGATCACGGCATCGTCCACGTGGTAGATCAGTGCATGATCCTGCCGGGCGACGGAAAACACCACGCCGGGCCGGCAGGTTCGACCGCGCAGGGAACCGGCCAGTTGCAGGGCGACGGGACCATCCACCACGGGGTTCACTGGCATCTCGATCATCACCCAGCCATCAAAGGGCCCTTCGACGTCGAAGCGCCCCTCGATCGAAGCGCCACCATGGGGATTGGGATCACACAGGAAGGTCCAGCGGATCGCATGGGCGTCCGCCCCGGAGTCGCCGATCGATCCGACGCAGCGCAGACGACCATCTCCCTTGATCCGTTCGCCGGTGCCCTCGAGCGCCAGGACGGGGTCGGTCCCCTGCTGAATGTGGATGCGGGCCGCCGAAGTCTGCCGCCCAGGTTCGACGTCCTGTCCGTTGAGTGGCATGACTGAAAGCACCGGCAACCAGCTCACGACGACCTTGGACAACGGACGAATCGGGATGAATGGTCGCATGCTGCATGTCTCCACGTGCGATACCATCGGCAGAATCACCCCCGAGCTCGGGCGTCGCCCGCCTCCTTCCTGATCGACGATGTGGGGTGTGCGGATCACGCAGCCTGGCCGGGCTTACCGGACAAGAGCGTGCTCAACGGCTCTTGGCGGAGCGTCCGACCAGGGCGGCGATCACCTCGCCGACCAGGACCTCCTCACGGGGAAGATTGTGCTTTCCGTAGTCATCCCGGGGCGGAATGATGCGGACCCCGGCCGAATCGAGCATGCGACAGTTCTCGACGAACATGCTGGTATGCATCGTTCCGTGCATCGTGGGAGCGACCAGGACCGCCGCTTCACCGCGCTCCATCCGACCGATCGCGGAGGCGAGGGCGGCGGTGAGGACGGTATCGGCGATCCCCCGGGCCATCTTCCCGATGGTGTTGTAGGTGGCGGGCGCGACCAGGTACAGGTCGAAGGGAGCGGCATCGGAGAGGTGTTCGGCATCCGCGCCCAGGGAGGTGATCACCGGGTTGGTCGTCGCCCATTCCAGTGACTCTTCCGTGACGTAGCGAAGCGCCTCCCCGCTGCAGAACGCCTGGACCCGGGCGCCACGTCGTCGAAGGGCCCGTGCGAGGTAGGGCGTGGTGAACGCCGCGATGCTTCCGCTGATCATGAGCCCGATGCGGCAGTTCGTCAGCTCCTCTCCGTCGAGAGGTACATCGTGGTCCCCCATCGCACTGGAGGTCGGAGGAGTGAAGTCCCATTGGTCCATGGATGCAGTGTATCGCCTTGAAGCACTCCAACGCGAGTGGACATCAGAGGGTGCGCAGCAGATCCGATAGGAACCGTTCCCGGCGATGCCAGAGGGGGTTTCTTCTCCCAGGAACAGAGCGGCCGGCGGATGTTTCGGCTATGGTCTGTTCATGGCAGACGTCGCCGTCATATTCCCGGTCCACAACGAGTCCTGGCTCATCGGATCCGTTCTGGGCCAGGTCACCGACTTCGCGCGCAGCCATCCGGAGTGGACCTTCGTCTTCGTCGATGACGGCTCCAGTGACGACACCGTCGACCTGATCCGGGCTCATCTCGACCGGGAGACGATCACCGGACGCATCGAGCTCATGCCCCTTCTTCCGAATCGGGGCAAGGCGGGAGCGATTCGAGAAGCGATGCTCTCCCGTGAGGAGGACGTGCTTCTCTTCACCGATGGAGATCTCGCCTATCCCCTCGAACACCTGCCGCACCTCGTGGATGCCCTGGAATCATCGGATGTCGCCATCGGTTCTCGAGCACTCGCGGAGGGTCCCCAGACGAACATCACCACCGTTCGGCGACTGGTCGGCAGCACGTTCAATCTGCTGGTCCGCCTGATCACGGGACTCCCCTACCGCGACACTCAGGCGGGACTCAAGGGATTTCGGCGAAACGCGGCCAGGAGCCTCTTCCAGCAGCAACGCATCCGCGACTTCGCCTTCGACGCGGAACTCCTGTTCCTCGCCAAGCGGCAGCACCTGACCGTGACCGAGATCCCCGCCCACGTCTCCGCCAGACATTCCTACAAGAAGTCCCGGGTGAACATGCTGCGAGACCCTGCACGCATGCTTGCCTCACTGGTCTGGATGCGAATGATCCATCGGGGAAGCTCCCGGACCCCCCAACCCACGGTGGATGAAAAAAAAACAACACCGGTCATGACTGACGGGCTCGTTGAGCCGAAACCCAGCCCGCAGGAAGCACGGGAGCGGCAACGGACCCTTCAACGATGACCCCCCCGGCCCGGATCTTCCTCAGTTTCGACGTCGAGGAATACGATCTCCCCAACGAATTCGGAGCTGACCTCCCGCTTGAACGACAGATGCAGATCGGCACGGCAGGCTTCGAGCGCACCCTCGAACTGCTGGACCGGTTGCAGGTGCCATCGACCCTGTTCACGACCTCGCGATTCGCGGAACATGCCTCACAACTGGTCCGGGATGCGGCAGGAACCCACGAAATCGCCTCGCACGGGGTTCGGCACGACCGCTTCGAACCGGATGATTTCGCACACTCGAGAAGCCAGCTCGAGTCGATCAGCGGGGCCACGGTTCGAGGATTCAGGATGCCGCGGCTTCAGTATGTCGACCCGGTACGAGCCCGCAACGCCGGGTACCAGTACGACAGCTCGGAGAATCCGATCAGGCTCCCGGGACGCTACGACAATCGCCACCTCCCTCGCACCCCGCGCATCGAACAGGAACTCCTTCGCGTTCCGATCTCCACGACCCCCCGGTTGCGCATCCCACTGTTCTGGCTGGGATTTCGCCACCTGCCCGGACCGATCCTGGACAGATGCCTTGATCGCACACTGAGCGCAGACGGCCAACTGGTCCTCTTCTTCCACCCCTGGGAACTGCTGGAGCCTCAACGCGGGCTTCCGATGCCGATGAGCGTGCGAAGAGGGGGCGGACTCCGTCTCGAACACCGGCTGGAGCGAGTCATGAGCAGGCTCCGGGACCAAGCGGAGTTCCATCCGATGTCGAACCTCCTCGAACACCCCCCCGAATAACGATCACGATGGAGCCGGCCGTTCGAGGGATGCGGGAATCAAGCCCTCAACCCATCGCGGTCGATAGGACTCGACATGCCCGGCATCATTGAACTATTCCTCTTCCTGCTGCCTTTCCACGGCTTCACTGCGCAAGTCGACATGCAGATCCCTGCAGCTCCGCCGCCACCTGATGAGATCATCATAAATCTCGCGATCATCGATGTGTCGCATATCGCCGACCGTGAACAGACCATCGAACTGGATTTCGGCACGCGAGTGCGGTGGCTCCAACCGGAACTGGCCGACCCGGACGCCCCCGCGATACGCACGTTGCCGCTCTCGGAAGTCGACGACCCGGGGCTGATCGTCTTCAACGGCCGTGACCTCGAACAGAAACTCGCGGACCAGGTCCGCGTGACTCCCGAAGGCGAGGTCATCCACAGGCAGCGGTACCAGGGAACGATCAGCGCGCCGATGGAGCTACACGACTTTCCATTCGACGAACAGACCTTCTCGATCCAGCTGCTCCCACTGAACCAGAACGGTCGACGACTGGAGTTCGTGGGATTCAAGAACTACACCCTCAAGGGCAACACCCTTCCCGGCTGGACCTTCTCCAGGCCGACGCTGAGTCAGCCGACGATCACCTCCCTCGATGGCCAGAGGAACTTCACCATCCTGGAGCTGACCTACACCGGCACGCGGGTGCAGACCTTCTTCTTCTGGAAGCTCTTCCTGCCCCTGACCCTGATCGTCTTCATGGCCTACGCGGTCTTCTGGCTGGATCCGACGGTCCTCGCCTCCCAGATTGCGGTGGCCACGAGCTCGGTCTTCACGCTCATCGCCTACAACTTCGCACTCAGCCACATGCTGCCCCGGACTTCCTACCTGAGTCGTGCCGACTACTTCGTCATCGGATGCACGATCCTGGTCTTCAGCGCCCTCTACGTGACGGTGCTCACCGGTATCCTCGCCCGCAGCGAACGCCACGTTCGTCTCGCCCGGCGAATCGACTTCGTCAGCCGGGGCATCTATCCGATGGGCTTCCTGACCGTCTGCTTCCTGTCATTCGCCGGTTGAACCGGACGTCGCCTCCGCCGCCTTCAGTCGGCGAGCCTCGAGGGTCACCGCCAGAAGGTCGAACGAGGGAAGGTCCGCGACCGGCACCTGGTCACGCTGTTGTGCCATCTGCTGCAGGAAGAACCCGAGCATCTGCCCCTCGTTGAAGGCGTCACCCTGCTGGACCCGCATCTGGGTGAGAATCGTGTCGAGCTGGGTGATCGCCGCGGTGTACTTCTCCCGCTGGGCGGGATCGAGTTCCTCGATGGTGCGTGCGACCGGAGCCGGAGGTCGGACCGGCGGCGCTTCTGCGACCGGCGCATCGGTCCACTCACTGACTCCGTCGAGCTGCAGACCGCCGACCCGACGAACCTGGGCCGTGGATGGTTCGAGGTCCCCGTCGAGGGGCTGGCATCGACCACCCAGGTGCTTCGCGAGAAACGCCTCGGTGATCGCGTTGAAGGCCTTGTTGTTCTCGGGACGAGCGAAACCGTGCCCTTCGTCCGGGAAGACGACGTACGTGACGGCGATTCCCTTGGCATCCATTGCCGCGACGATCTGGTCACTCTCGGAGATCTTCACCCGTGGATCGTTGGCGCCCTGCCCGATCAAAAGTGGCTTTCTGATGTTGTCCACGTGGGTCAGGGGGGAGATCTGGTCGATGTATTCGAGATCGTCGAAGGCGCACACCTTGGTCTCGAACATCACCTTGATCGGCTCCCAGTACGGGGGAATCGTCTCGAGCAGGGTCCCCACGTGGGAGGGCCCCACGATGTCGACGCCGCAGGCGAAGAGATCGGGGTCGCGCGTGAGTCCCGCCAGGGTCGCGTACCCTCCGTAGGAACCGCCCATGATGGCCACCCGATCGGGATCGGCGATTCCTTCCGCGACCGCCCAGTTGACCGCGTCGACCAGGTCGTCCTGCATCTTGCCGTACCATTCCCGGTTTCCGGCGTTGAGGTAGTTCTTGCCGAAGCCGGTCGAACCACGGAAGTTGACCGAGAGCACCGCATACCCCCGATCCGCGAGCCACTGGTGGTATGGGTTGTACCCCCAGCTGTCCCGGGCCCAGGGTCCGCCATGAACCAGCAGCACCATCGGAAGCGCACCGCCGGTGGAACTGCTGGGTACCGTGAGGTAGCTGGGCATCGAAAGTCCATCGCGAGTGGGGATCTCGACGCCGGTCATCTTGGAAAGCTGCACGTTCTCGAGTTCGGGTCGGTGGCTGAAGAGGTAGCGCCCCGTCTGGGCGTCACGATCCCAGATCCAGTATCGAACCGGACCATCGTCGTGCAGATAGGCGACGACCCAGGTGCGATCGTCGCGGGTGCGGGAGACGATTTCCAGCTCCCCTTCGCTCAGCCGGCCGAGTGCCTCCAGGTCCGGGCGGATCGACTCGTCCAGAATCGTCCATTGACGCTTGAGGCGGTTGGTCGCCAGCGCCTGCGGCTCGTAGGTGTCGGGGTTGGTGATCGAACCGGAGATGTCGGAGATCGCTGATTCGTAGACCAGGGTCCGCGCCTCCCGATCGGTCTCTCCCGCGGGGAATCGGTAGAGCGCGTTGGTGTCCCGACCACGGGAATCGAGCATCCACATCGTGGAACCATCCCGGGAGAAGCCCAGGGGCTGCGTGGTCATGCTGTCTTCGGCGCCGATGGTCTCGAAGTCCGACCAGGTGCCGTCGGGGCGGTCGAGGTATTCGTAGGAGGAACCGCCGTCGGGCGTCATGCGACCACGAAGTCGAACCACCCAGTCATCGTCGGTGATCATGCCCACGTATCCCTCGTCGTTGAGGAACGCGACTTCGGACTCACCGGTACGGGTGTTGACTCGCTGGATGTCGAAGTACTGTGGATCTCGAGCATTGCTCTGGATGAGGATCTCATCCGGTCGATCACGGTGCTGGTCGGAGATCGAGGCCTTCACCTCGTCGCCGGGAGTCAGATCGAGTGCCTCACCGCCGTCCAGGCCGACCACGTAGACATGCGTGTTCTCATCTCCGTTGGTATCGGTGACGTAGAGGATCTGCTCCCCGTTGCTCGCCCATCGATAGTTGCCGATCGGACGGGAGGTGGAGGCGGTCACCGCACGCGGCTCACCACCCTCAAGGGGCATCACCCAGACGTTGAGGACCCCATCGAGCGGCGCCACGTAGGAGAGGTGCGTGCCGTCGGGGGAGATCTTGACTCCGGCCCGCTCCGGATTGCCGAAGAGGATGTCTCGGGAGATCAGCTGGCGTTCGGGAACGCTCGAAGCGGCGTCGGCACCCTCCTGTGCGGGGTCCGCCTGGACCAGGGAAGTGAAGAGCGCGACGATGAGCAAGGCATCCATGGGAAAACTCCGTTGTACGTGATCGATCACAGGGGGAGACGACGCCGATGTGGATGGCGCAGGGAGGCCTGCAGGGCACCACGATCGCCACCCGGGGCGACGCTCCAGTATACCGTTATGATCTTCACCGATGAAACCCGACACGTTCATCCTGTTGCTCATGCCAGTGGCTGCCTGGATTCTGGGCACACCAGCGGCACTGGGCCAGACACCGACGGGACCGCAGAGCTACTACAACCGATGGGAATCGAATCGGTCACTGGATTCCGGAGTCAGATTCGCGAACTTCGAACAGACCCGGCACTGGGTCCCGATGCCTTCGTGGTCGCACCCCGAACTGGCGCACGCCGCCCTGAGCAGTCCGATCGACCTGCTCAGACCGCATCCGATGCCGGTATCCGGAAGTGGCGAGGACCCGTTGTTCAGGTTCGACCCACTCGCGATCGCCCTTCGTCCCCTTCGCAACATCCTGGAGGGCCTCTATCAGGATGATGTCCGCATCGCGATCTCCGACGTCCTGGTCTACCAGAACGTCTCCCGCAGCTTCAATGACCA
The DNA here is from genome assembly GCA_036336805.1 of Planctomycetota bacterium. Taxonomy (GTDB): domain Bacteria; phylum Planctomycetota; class Phycisphaerae; order Phycisphaerales; family SM1A02; genus UBA8087. Next base: position 27,646 of record JAYZFJ010000041.1, on the reverse strand, counting down.
GGCCGAGAACTCGCTGTACAACCGATTCGATTTCAGCCCGAGCATCCGCACCTGGGACATCGATGGTCACGGAAACGGGATCTTCACCGCCCTGCTCAGGGTGAACAACAACCTGCTCGACACCCCTTCGCCGGGCGAAGCCTCCGGGAGCTTCAGCCCCCTCGACGACGTCTTCAGCAGCAGCTCGTTTCTGGTCAACCGATTCGAGTTCCAGCAGCAGCTCTTCGACAAGAACCTCTGCCTGACCATCGGCAAGGCCAATCCCAACGACATGATCGCCTCCAACCAGTTCGCCTGGGACGAGGACCACCAGTTCCTCTCGGTCACCTTCGACGGGGGCAACTACCCGGCAGGCTACGGCGGCTACTTTCCATTGGTCGCTCTGCAGGCGATCCTCACCGAGGGCATCTACGCCACCGGCATGGTCAACAGCGGCATCTCCGGTCCCACCGAGATCTTCTCCTCGATCAATGACGGTCTCTACCTCTGTGCGGGGGAGGTCGGAGCCGTGCTCGAGTTCGGCAAGAAAAAACTCCAGGGTCGCTACTCGGTCTCGGTGATGAACAGCAACACCGGGCCGGAGACCACCGGCCGTGACAACCGGGTCAGCGGCAACGCGCTGGTCCTCCTGGCACAGCAACAGATCGCCACCGACACCGTCCTCTGGTCCCAGTACCTGCTGAGCGCCGAAAGCATCGGACCCGCGCAACAGGAATGGACGATGGGCCTTTCGATCGAACAGTGCTTCGGTCGCAAGAACGACGGCTTCGGGATCGCCATCGGATGGAGCAATCCCTCCGACGACTACTACCCGGGCTGGCGGGAGAATCTCCAGCTGGAAACCTACTACCGCTGTCAGATCACCCACAGCTGGCAGCTTTCACCGGACTTCCAGATCTTCCGTCCCTCCGATCCGGCGGCGTCGGGCGCCGCGGTGTTCTCCTTCGCACTGCGCCTCATGACCACCTTCTGACCCACCGGGACCACGCCTCCAGAGGACCGGAGACACATGGCGAAGTTCTCCCTGTTCCAGGACAAGAGAAAGCGGCCGAGAATTCGACCGCGCAGGTCGTTCTGGGACTGGGTGATCGACGTGCTCACGATCGACCTTCTGATCGCCGTGAACGTCTACGCGATCCTCCAGTTCGGCAGCCTGCCTGCGATCATCACCACCAGGATCGACTCCAAGGGGCAGGCGATCGACACCGGCCCCGCCTGGACGGTGTTGGTCATGCCTGCCCTCGCGGTCGTGAGCTGCCTGGCCCTCTGGATCGTCCAGCTGTTTCCCTGGTCCGCCAACACGCTGGTCACGATCACCGAGGAGAACGCGCTTCGTCAATACCGATTGCTGAACCGCCTGCTCAGCCTGCTCGGACTCATGATCGCACTCACGCTCTGCCTGGTCAGCTACCACATCATCCAGCTGGCGCAGGGCGCCCCCCCCATCAACATAGACTTCATCCTGATCGCACTGCCGGTGACCTGCTCGATCATGCTTCCGGGGTGGTACATCACCAGGTCGGTTCAGCTCGCCTGACCCGTCGCATCGGATCGAGTTTCCACCAACGGATCCCGGTCGTACCCCAGGGGTTCCTCGGGGTCGACGATCAGTTCGTTGAGCCCGCTGTTGAACACATACGCCCAGGACCACGACCAGATGGCGGCGAAGCGACTCCGGATGTTGATCAGGAAGACGATGTGCACCACCGCCCAGACGATCCAGGCGATGAACCCCGAAAGGTGCAGACCGAAGGCATCGAGCACCGCCCGGCCCTTGCCGATCGTCGCCATCATGCCCTTGTCGCGGTACGAGAACGGAGCGGCGGCACGAGCCACGGCACCGCTTCCGCGCAGGGTTCGGGCGATCGACTTGCCGGCGTAGGCGCCCATCTGCAGGGCTCCCTGAGCAACACCGGGAACGTCCTCACCGGTGCGGCGATCGGTCAGCTGAGCCAGATCGCCGACCACGCGGATATCCGCCCGATCCGCGACCGTGAGGTCGGGATTGACCGGAACCCGTCCACCGTGGGCGGCGGTCAGTCCCAGACTGGTCGCCAACTGCGCCGCCAAAGGACTTCCGGTCACGCCCGCACCCCAGATCACGGTGCGAGCACCGATGAACCCCCCATCGGTCTGCACGCCCTGCTCGGTGACGTCGGTCACCGAGGTCCTCAGGCGAATCTCCACTCCGTACGACTCCAGGGTCCGCTGCGCTGCCGTCGAGGACTGCACCGACATCGAGGAGAGGAGTCGTTCTCCGCCATCGACCAGCAGCACGCTGGCACGAGAGACGTCGAGATTCTTGAATCCGCCCGCGATTCGGTCGACGGCCAGCTGCTTGATCGCGCCGGCGAGCTCCACTCCGGTCGCACCACCACCCACGACGACGAAGGTGAGCCAGGCACCGACCTCGTCCTGATCGCCGATCGCGAACGCACGCTCCGCCTGCTCGAATGCATTGAGAATGCGGCCGCGAACCCGGGTGGCCTCCGCCAGCGTCTTCATGCCCGGAGCATGCTGCTCCCAGTCGTCGTTGCCGAAGTAGTTGTTCTGCATTCCGGCGGCGAGCACCAGGTGATCCCAGGCCAGGGATTCCCCCTGCAGTCGTACCGTGCGGCCCTCGACGTCGATGTGCTGCACCTCACCCAGCAGGACCGTCACGTTGCGCTGGCGCCGGAAGATCCGCCGCAGTGGAGATGCGATCGCACTGTCGGTGAGCACTCCGGTCGCCACCTGGTACAGCAGTGGCTGGAAGAGGGCATGGTTGTTGCGATCGACGAGAATCAGGTTGGCATCGACGCGTCGCATGGCACGGATGCATTCGACTCCGCCGAAACCACCACCGATCACCACCACGTTCGGACGGCCGGGGACGATCGCATTCTGGTTTTCAGTCGCTCGGTGCATCGTTCCACGCCCCTGTCGCCGCGAAGGCGGTCGGAAGGCAAGCATACCCGGTGGGGACCGGGACGCTCACCTGCGCGGCGGACTGCCTTGCATGAGCAACTCGATCTCACGACTGAGGTCATCCATGCCGAACGGCTTGTGAAGCAACCGCTGGGACGAACGCAAGGACTTGCCAGTGAGCGACTTGGGGTTTCCGGTCACGAAGATGGCGGGATGGATGCACTCATCCAGTTGCTCGAGCCTCCGAACCAGATCCACGCCATCACCATCCTCGAGATTGACGTCCACCACCATGAGATCGAACGACTGCCGATGTTCCAGGGTCAGAGCCTCCGACTCCTCCACTCCCGCACACATCACCACGGTGTGGCCCAGACCCTCGATCGCCTCCTTGAGCATCGGTCGCAGGAGCTCGTGATCCTCCACCAGGAGGACGCGATAGGAGACGGGGGCCTGCGATCCCCCTGCGGAACGGACGGAAGGAGAGGTTCCACGATTCATCGGGAGGGACAATGTGAAGGTGGCCCCCCTGCCTTCCGCGGAGTCGAGGATGATCGTACCCCCGACGGAATTCGCGAAGATCTGCACCACCGCCAACCCGATGCCAACCCCGTCACCGGGCTTCTTGGTGGTGTAGAACGGCTTGAAGATGTTCAGTGCATCCTCCGCCGCGACTCCAGCACCGGAATCGCTCACCGAAAGCGTCATCCAGTCCTCGCCTGCCTCGACCGTCTTGTCCAGGACGATTCGAATGGTGCCCGCTCCCTCGATCGCATCCAGAGCGTTGAGAAAGAGATTGACCAGAGCACTCTGGAGGTGGTTCTGATCGACGAAGATGCGATCCGATGGATCCAGCCGACAGTCGAAGGCGACCTCGACCTCCTTGCGGAACCGGGGTTCGACGAGGGCGATGGTGGTTTCGACCACGCTGGCGGGATCCAGCTCCCCGAAGCGCTGGTAATCCGAACGCCCCAGGGTGAGCATGTTCTCGGTGAGAACCTTGGCGCGGGTGACCGCCTGCTGGATGACCTCCATGCTCTCCTCGGCCTGGGCGGGAAGCCCCTCGAGCCTGGAGGCCGCTTCTGCGTGACCGGCGACGGACGCCAGAAGCGTGTTGAGGTCGTGCGCGAAACCGGCCGCGACCATGCCCATGCAGTCCAGGCGCTGGCTGGTGAGCAGGGACTCCTCGATCACGAGTTCCTGGGTGACATCCTTCCGAGTGCCGGTGACCCTCAGGGCGGTTCCCGCGTCGTCGCGGACCAGGACCTCTCCGATGTCGTGGACGTGCACCCAGGAACCGTTGGCCGACTTCATGCGATAGATGACATCGAAGAGCATCGCATCCCCGTCGAGATGGCGGCGCCAGCGCTCCCGGACCAGAGCCGTGTCGTCGGGGTGGATCAGGTCACACTCCGGTGGAGCACGATTCTCCAGATAACCGGACTCGTAGCCGAGCATCGTCGAACAGCGACTGCTCAGGGCGGAACGTTCGGAATCCAGATGAATGTCCCAGAAGCCTTCGGACGCACCGTCCAGGATCAACTGCAGTCGCTGGTCACTGAGTTCGAGCTTCTCCTGGCGGTCCTGCAGGCGACGAAGGTCCCGGATGAACCCGGTGAACCCTGCGGCATCCTTGTCAATCCGGATCGGCGTGATCGACAGTTCCACCGGAAAGTGCTCGCCCTCCCGGTCACGTGCCTCGATCTCGATCCGCTTGCCGATGACCGGGCCATAGCCGGTCTCCGAGAACCGCCGGAGCCCCTCGTTGTGCATTCGCGCATACTTCTCGGGAATGATCGTTTCCGTGAGCGTCCTGCCCTGGATCTCGGCTCGCGACCAACCGAAGATCTCGACCGCCTGATCGTTCCAGTCGACGATCACACCGGTGGAATCGATGGTGACCACGGCATCCAGAGCGGAATCGAGAACTTCGGCGATACGTGATCGCTTGACGGAGTGATCCACCAACGCATCGTCGTGCTTGTCTGCGCCCATCCTCTGAACCAACTCTCTGCAACCGCCCCGGAGGTCATCGAGGCATGCTCGTTGACTGGGATTCTCCATCGAAGACAAGCGCCAGTCCAATCCGTCGATTCTCGGATTCGAAGGCAAAGGCGAAAAATGCCCGTCGAACCGCGTTCAGAGGGCGGAATCGCCCTTTCGAGCTCGCTTGAGCAGCGAATCCCGCGCCAGAATCAGTCCGAGAAAGGGAATCGCGCCCAGAAGGACGGGAAGCATCTGCCACCACATGGGATGGGGAGCCCCGGCGACCACCGACAGGGGAATCCGCACCGGACCTCCCCGGTCGGGGACCCGGATTTCGACCACCAGCTCCCAGGTTCCCGGGTCGGGCAGCAGAACCACCGACTTGTACGCAAAACGGGTCCCCGGATCAGGGCTCCCCATCGAAAGCATCGAGGGGACCGTGGGGTTCCAGAGCGGAGATCGGACCTCGACGTCCAGCGCATAGGAGTCGACGGGACGTCCGGTCGACTCCTCCGTGACCAGGGTCACGACCTCCACCTCGCCGGCCCGGACCGGAGTCGGAGCGGTGAAGACCACGATGTGCAAGCCGTTGGCGGTGACCACGTCACGCACTTGTCCGGTATCCGCTGCGCCCGGACGAACCATGGCCAACAGCGCCAGGATCGGAATGAGGATGCGTGGTGAGCGGTTCACAGCAACAACGTCCCCCGCATCTGCATCGGCTGGAAGATGATCCAGAACCCCCATGCCAGCAGCCCCGCCTGCACCACGGTCATCGGGAGGATTCGGCAGAAGAGATCCGTGGTGGTGCGGGTGGGATTCGCCGCCCGGGCGAATGAGAGGAACACCGCCCAGGAGACCACGAATCCGACGTTGAGAATCACGACCTCCAGGGTGAGCAGCCAGTCCGGTGCGGGCGCGCAGCAGGCGTGCGACCAGGCCGGATCCCCCAACCATCCAGCCAGCCCCCCACCACTCACGTCCAGCAGCGCACGGTGCGCGACGGGAACGATCGATGCCCAGCTGGTGAGGAAGTGGAACTGGTAGTGGACGATCCACATCGCCACCCCCAGCGGAACCAGTGCAAGGGCGCACCGCCCCAGCCAGCCCAGGCGTGGCGAACCGACGGGAGCGGGACCCAGGACCCGCGGGACGATCCACCACAGCATCAGGGACACCACGATCGGAAGCACCACCAGCTCCACGAGCAGCAGTCCGCTGGCCACGAATGCGTGGTTCGAGAATCCGAAGCGGCGGGTGAGGTCGTCCTGCCATTCGATGATCGGGGCGGTCATGCCCATCGCGTTGGCGAAGGCACCGAAGACCAGCACCAGCAAGAGCGCGGTCACGTCCAGCCGATCGGTGATGCGACCGATCGAGCTGCGCACGCCGGAGAACCAGAGATCGCGAGCTGGCGGGCTGGGCGAGATCCCGATGTTGTCGTGCGGGCAGGCATCGGCGCAGTCCAGACAGAAGGTGCAGTCGAGGTTGCCCACCTTCTTCGGGACGAACAGCCCGGTGCCGCACCCCTCGATCCGATCACTTCCTCGGATGCAGTCCTGGGTCGTGCAGCGGGCGCAGACCGACGCACTTCGGGTGGTGACCTCCATGGGGGAGGCCATCGACTGGACGAAGTGGAACTGGCCGATCGGGCATACGTACTTGCAGAAGGCCGCCCCCCGGAAGAAGGCATCGACCAGGAAGGCCGCGACGAAGTACCCCACGACGATCCAGGCGGTGGCCGAAGGCGAATCCCAGAGGGCCAGCACCTCGTACATCCAGAGCCAGAGCACCAGCAGACCGACTGCGAGCCACTTGCTGCGCAGCTGCTTGGGGAATGCAAGCTTGCGAGGCAGCCAGCGTCCCGCCAGGGTTCGCGGCAGCGTGAAGGGACAGGCCATGCAGAGCAGGTTCCCCCCGATCAACAGCAGGATCACCGCGATCCCCCGCCAGTGCGTCCAGGGCAGGACTCCCGCCAGATTCATCGATGCGGTACGGGGGCCGAGAAATCCGTCCAGGACCACCACCACCGCAAGCCCCAGCATCACGAATCGGAGCAGGTGGCGCGCACGGCGCGAAGCGAACAACCGCCCGAGCAACGGCACTTGCAGCAGGTCGAATCGGCGAGGCCCGGAGGAACGGGTCTTCAGCGGTTCATTCGCCAGCTGGTCGAGCGAGATCGTGCGCGGTTCGGTTTCGACCACAGACACCCCGTAACGGGCCCGCTGCGCCGCCGCACCCCGACCCGCCAGCAGGTCGCGGATCACCCACGCGATCGGAGCGATGAAGATCAGCGATCCCGGAACCCACATGATCGCGCCGGCCAGCGCCTGATCCTGGAGGGGATCCAACCCGAAGACCGGCGTGACCTGTTCGTAGGTCGGGTAGATGACCCTGGGCGCGAAGGCGAAGAAGGCACTGAAGACGGTGTTCTGCACGTCGGCCAGCAGCAGGTAGGGAATCATGGCCGCGCGAGGCCAGACCGCACGCGAGGGCCACGGCTGGATCACGGGGAACCAGAACATGAATGCGGTGGTCAGGAAGAAGGCGTGCTCCACCTCGTGCCAGAACGGGTCGACCAGTGCGAGTTCGTACATCACCGAGACGTGCCAGACCCAGGTGGCCAGGACCAGCGCGACCCAGCCGGTGATCGGATGCACCAGGACATGGAACGCCCCCTGAACGAAACGCGACATGAGGAAGGGACCGATCCATTCCCGGCGAATCGTGGTCGGCAGCCCCCGCAGGAGCGGCATGGCCGGAGCACCCAGCAGAATGAGGGGAGGCGCAACGCCCAGCAGCAGCAGGTGCTGGATCATGTGGGCGGAGAGCAGGTACCCACCGAGTTCATCGAGCGGGGAGAAGATCGATCCGAGGATGACCAGCACGCCTCCGATGAACGACCACGCACGCCAACGCGGAAAACGCGCCGGCGTGCTTCGCCGCGCAGCGAGAAATCCACGAACGTAGAGAACCAGCACCAGAATGGCGAGGCAGGACGGCCAGAACCGGACGTTCCATGAGTCGAGGGCGGAATCGCGCAGAACCTCGAGCCAGGTCATGGGGGCCTCCGTGGGGTCGTGCGTCCGGGTGGCCCGGAAGCACGGCGCGGACAATCAGTTGTTGGCTCGTGCCTTGTCGATTTCCCGCAACTGCTTCAGGCGCGCCCCGGGACGATCCGCGGGGAGCACCCCGGGAGGATGACAGGTGTGCAGGAATGCGGCAAGGGCGTCGGTTTCCGCGGCCGTGAGGTTCTTGCCGAAGGCCGGCATGTTGCCGTCGCCCTGCTGGACCTGGCGGATGATCTGATCGCGCGAGAGCCGGGTGGCGACGTCGCCGAGTTCCGGACCTCGCTTACCGCCGAGGCCGTCGAGGGAATGACAGTTCCGGCACTGGGAGTGCTGGAGAACGATCGCACCTTGCAACTGGATCGGGGTACGACCGTGCACGAAGGAGGGAGGAACCGCATCGCTGGTCCAGGCCGACATGTGCGGGGACCAGGGACTGGTGACCCCGAGCCAGGAAAGCACCAGCAACCCGGTGATCAGGAGGACCACCGACAGCGAGGCGATCGGACGTGCGGAAGGCAGCCTCGAACCGGTACCCGCCAGGAAGGGAATGAGGAAGAGCACCATCAGGACGATCGGTGCGGCCACCACGATGAGGTAGTCCTCGATCGTCGGCGTGAGCAGGGCCAGGATCGCGAAGATCCACAGGAACGGGAAGTCGGGCCGCGGATTGACCAGAATGTTCGAGGGGTCGGGCCGCGGGCTGGGACCGATCGGTCCGTACCAGGCCGCGACCACCACCAGGACGATCAGCATGATGCCGCAGAAGACCATGTCACGCTGCGCGGCGTCGGGGAAGAACGGCACGCCCTTCTTCTTCATCCGCTCCTCGTAGGCCTCCCGATACGTCGCCTTGTCGACGAATTCACCCGGCCCGCCCTTCCTGGGCTCCTCGGAGATGCCATGACGAAGCACGAGCATGAGGTGCCCGCCGATCAATCCCAGCATCGCGCCCGGCAGGATGAAGACATGCAGGGTGAAGAACCGGGAGAGCGTGTCGCCACCGATGATCGGCCCGCCGAGAATCAGATGGGTGAGCCAGCCACCGATGAACGGTATGCGCCCCATCATCGAGGCACCGATCCCGACCCCCCAGTAGGCATCCGAGTCCCACCGCATGACCTGACCGGTGAAGGCGAGGGCGAGGGTGGTCAGCATCAATGCGACGCCGAAGATCCAGGTCATCTCACGCGGGAACTTGAACGCTCCATGCAGGAACACCTGGGTCATGTGCACCAGCATCATGAAGACCATCGCATTGCTCGACCAGGCGTGAATCGCTCGAAGCATCCATCCACCCGGAACGACGTAGTCGAGATAGAGGAGGCTGTTGTACGCGGAGTCACCACTCGGGGCGTAGACCAGTGCGAGGCAGATGCCGGTCACGATCTGAATCGTGAAGAAGAGCAGCGTGCACGACCCGAACACGTACCACCACTTCGCGTTGCGCGGCACGTGGTGCTTCAGCGGGGGCCCGAGCAGCTTCATGATGCCGGTTCGATCGTCGATCCAGCTCCAGGCGGTCTTCAGCGTCTGCATCATGTGCTCTTCACCGCCTTCCCGTCGAGGTACTCGACCCCGTCGACCGTGAGCGGCGTGATGTCGTCCTTGGGAGTCTTCCCGGGGATCTGCAGGTTCGGGATCTCACCGCCGAAGACGTAGAGCTTGTTTCGGACCACCTGCCAGTCGTACTCGAACAACCCGCGTGGGGGCGGGCCGGAGGCTCGTGAACCATCCTCGTAGTAGACCCCTCCGTGGCAGGGACACATGAAGAGGCGGCTCTCCGCGAACCAGTGGACCGGGCACCCCAGGTGCGCACAGTTGATGTAGAAGATCTGAAACTGACTGTCCGAGGTCCGGCGGACCCAGCAGGGGATCTCGTTGGCCTCCCCGACGGTGGGACCGAAGATCGGGTTCTTGTAGACCGCGAGCACCGTCTCTCCCACGGGGAACTGCTTCACGTCACCCAGGTCGATCCACGAACGGCGCTTCTCCCAGTTGGTGAACGCCGGAGCGAAGATGTATCCGAGCACCGGGGCGGCGACCAGCAGGCCACCGATGCCGACCAGGCCGGCACCGATCTTGAACATGAACCCCCGCCGGCCGGTCTTGGGGGCGCCTTCGGAGTCGACGATCGTCTGATCGGAATCACTCATCGCTTCGCCTCCTGGGAAACGGAGACCCGGTTGGAGACGAGCCAGGCGGTCACGTCGTTGATTTCAGTCGGGGTGAGCCCCCGATCCTTGGGCTGGCCGGGATACGGGCCCTGCGAGCTCGGGCAGCCGAGGTCGGTGCGCCCGAAGAGCACGGTCGACCGAAGCGCCTGATCGGAGACGAGTTCGAGATAGAACCGATTCACCACGGACCCCGCGCCATCCTCCTTGCCGGCACCGTCCGCACCGTGGCAGGCCCCGCAGAACGTCGCGAACGTGGCCTTCCCGGCAGTGGGATCACCGGCGCCGGCGGGCTGTGCGTAGGGCGGCAGGTCGGTGACGCTGAGCTTCGGATCGCCCCAATAGGTCTTGATCGAGGTGGTGAAGGCGGTGATCTCCTCGGAGGACAGTCCGCTGAAGGCGGTCTTCCTGAAGCCGGGCATCAGGACTCCGTGCCCATCCTCGACCACCTTTTCGAAGGTCTGATCGGGAATCGAGGCAAGGTACAGCGGATCGTTCATCGGACGCGCGGGGCCATTGCGACCGTCGGGGCCGTGGCAACCCAGGCAGTTGACGAAGTAGACCCGGTCGAAGTGTTCCCGGGAACCGATCGTCGGTTCCACGGGCTTCACCGGCTTGCCGGGAAGGTGCCAATCGCAGCCTCCGAGGATCGAGGCAAGCAGTACGGCGGGGACCAGGGGTGTCCAGGCGCGTGGATTCATGACTCACCCCCATCGTCGCGCGGACGGCTCTGTTCAAGTTCCAGCCGCTCTGACGAGGTGAGGAATTGAACGGTCTCGATCCGCTCGGAACGTGCGATGACGAAGCCGGCGACCGCACCGAAGGCAACCTGGCTGCCCACGAACCAGTACCAGTCGACCCAACGCTCGAGCGTGGGGTCGAGCACGCCCATCGCCGCGTAGGAGACCAGGCTCCAGACCAGGGGTGCGATGAAGATCGAGAACACCCGGGGGAAGCTGATCACCATCGGCATGATCATCGCGAGGACCAGTCCGATCAGAAGTGACATCGAAAGGTGAATGCCCAGCCCGGTGAAGAGCCCCCCCACGCTGAACTGCTCCAGAGAGGAGGCTTCGGCGGTGTTGTAGCTCGAGAGCACCGTCGCGGCGAGGAGATTCACCGGCATCCACACGGTGAAGTTGATCGCCCCCCAGATCAGCGCCACGACCGCCATCGCGACTCCGCCCATGAGTCCACCGAGAATACCGGAACGGATTCGGGGGATCTCGACCGGAAGCACCACGCGCCCGGGGGTCGACGGCCGAAGATGCGTGGTCGCCTCCTCGGGCTCGGGGCCGGTGTCGATCAGCTCGTAGCACTCGTCGGGAATCTCTTCGACCGACTCTCGCGGAAGCACGTCGAACCACCACCCGAACACGCCCTTGGCCATGCACACCACGCCCACTGCGGAGACGAACCAGTTCGTGACCAGGCCCGCGAAGAGCAGCGTGGTCCCGAAGGCGAACACGATCGGAGCCGCGGTCGGGGCCGGGATCACGTTCGCATCGTGCGAACCGGCGACCTGGACAGTCTCGACTTCGGACTGAGCGTGGCCGTGGTTCTTATGTGCGTCGTGTGCGTCCAAGCGGAACGACCTTTCGAAGCCTCAGGTGTAGACCCTGAGGATGTAGACGGTGGTGAAGACGAAGATCCAGATCGTGTCGACGAAGTGCCAGTACCAGCTGAGCACCTCGAAGCGTTCGGCCTGGAAGGTGGGCATCTTGCCGAGGAAGGAGAGTACGAGACAGAGCGTGAGCGCGGTGAGTCCGAAGCACACGTGGAAGGCATGAAAACCGACCAGGGAGAAGTAGCAGGTCCCGAAGGTGCAGGTGTTCATCCAGATGCCCTTGTTGCCGATCATGTCGGTCCATTCCACCGCGGTGGCGGCGATGAACAGACCGCCCAGAACCACGGTGATGAAGAGCCAGGAGCGGAACTTGTCATGCTGCCCGCGGGCCAGCGCGTTCGCGGCGAAGACCACGGTCGCGGAGCTGGCGAAGAGGCAGATCGAGGCCCCGTAGACCATCCAGTCCGCATAGAAGAGCTCGCGGGGGTTGGGGCCGCCGTCCTCGACCTGGAGGATCACGACGTAGTAGAGGTAGGCGACGATGAACGCCATGAAGAAGAACGATTCGGTGATGATCAGGCACGACATCCCCACCTTCCCCTTGGAGAGGTGGTGCTCCTCGGGAGCGAGGGCATGCGGTTCGGTCTGATTGGTCATGGCCTGGGTCATGGGTGGTGCAGTCGCCTTGAATCACTCGTATTCGTAGTCGGGGTCCTCGGGGTGCTTGGCGTCCCAGAGCGGCCGACGGCTCTTCACGCTGGGAAGCGGGTTGAAGTTCCAGTCCGAGGGGGGCGAGGTGGTCGCCCATTCGAGCGTCCACGCGTCCCACGGGTCCGGACCGGCCTTGCGGCCCTTGAGCAACGAGTGGATCACGTTCCAGCCGAAGATCAGGATCGCGATGAACTGGACGAGGTATCCGACCGAGCTCAGCAGGTTCCAGATGTCGAGTCCCCGATCGGGTGCGTAGGTGTAGATGCGTCGCGGCATGCCGAGGATGCCGGAGATGTGCATCGGACCGAAGGTCAGGTTCATCCCGATCAGCAGGATCCAGAACTGCCACTTGCCGAGGGTCTCGGAGAGCATTCGCCCGGTCATCTTGGGGAACCAGTAGAAGACCGCCCCGAAGATCGCGAAGATCGTCCCTCCGAAGAGCACGTAGTGGAAGTGCCCCACCACGAAGTAGGAGTCGGAGACGTCCCAGTCGAAGGGCACCGTCGCGAGCATGATTCCGGTGAGTCCGCCGATCACGAACATGCCGATGAACCCCAGGGCGTACAGCATCGGGGTGTGAAAGCTCAGCCGCCCTCCCCAGATCGTGCCCAGCCAGTTGAACACCTTGATCCCGGTGGGGATCGCGATGAGGAAGGTGCTGGCCGCGAAGAACGCGTTCAGCGAGGGATCCAGCCCGACCGCGAACATGTGGTGGGCCCAGACGCTCATCGACTGGAACGCGATCCACACCAGGGCGATCACCATCATCGTGTAGCCGAAGATCACCTTCCGGCTGAACACCGGGACGATCTCGGAGATGAAGCCGAACGCCGGAATGATCAGGATGTAGACCTCGGGATGTCCGAAGAACCAGAAGAGGTGCTGCCAGAGGAGCGCGCTGCCGTCGAGCTGAGGATTGAAGAAATGCGATCCGAGGAAGCGATCGAAGAGCAGCATCACCTGCGCCGCGGTCAGGACCGGCAGAGCGATCATCACCAGGAACCCGGTGACCAGCATCGACCAGACCATGATCGGCATGCGCATGAGGGTCATCCCCTTGCAGCGAAGGCAGAGGATCGTGACCACCAGGTTGATCCCGGTCGCCATCGAACCGAAGCCGCTCACCAGGATCCCGAGGATCCAGTAGTCGACGTTGTTTCCGCGATTGAAGGTTCGCGAAGTCAGTGGCGCGTAGGCGAACCACCCGACGTCCGGAGCGCCCTGGGTGCCGAAGAGCCCACTGGAACCGATGAAGGAGAAGTAGAGCAGCAGCCCTCCGAAGAGGAACATCCAGAATCCCCAGGCATTCAGCCGCGGGAAGGCCATGTCCCGGGTCCCGATCATGAGCGGGATCAGGTAATTGCCGAAGCCGAGCAGCACGGGCATGCCCACCAGGAAGACCATGGTGGTCCCGTGCATCGTGAACATCTGGTTGAAGGTCACCGGCCCCACCACGTCGTTGGCGGGCTGGGCGAGCTGCCAGCGCATGATGCCCGCCTCGATGCCGCCGATCAGAAAGAAGAACAGGCCAGAGAAGATGTAGAGCAGGCCGAGCTTCTTGTGATCACAGGTGGTCACCCAGTCATGGACCCGTTCGAGGATCCCGTGCGGGGTGGCCGGAAGTGATGCGGAGGTTGGCTTGGGTAGAACCGTCATCTGGGAATCCTGGTCTCTGCCGGAGGGTCGAAGGGCGACCCGGCAGACGTTACTTCAAGGTCACGAGGTAGGCCACGACCTGTTCGATCTCCTTGGTGCTGAGTTTCAATGCAGGCATGTCGCAACCGGGTTTGATCTGCTGCGGGTCGTCGATCCATGCCTTCAGGTTGGCTTCGGTGTTGGGAATCATGCCTCCGGCGAACGTCACTCGACTCATGAGATGCGTGAGGTCCGGAGCGTAGGTGCCGTCGCAGAGCCCCGCGATGGCGTGGCAGTTCTGGCAGGCGTACTTCATGAAGACCTCGCGGCCGAGGTTGACCTCCTCGGTGTCGACGACCACTGCGGGCAGTGCCTGCTGTTGCGCCCACGCTCCGAATCCGTCGGCGTCGAGCACCTCGACCCGGATGAGCATGTTCGCATGCTGGTTTCCGCAGTATTCCGCGCACTGGCCGAGGTACGTGCCCTCCTCCTCCGCGGTCATCTTCCAGTAGTTGGTGTGGGCGGGGATCGCATCCATCTTGCCCTGCAGCTCGGGAACCCAGAAGGAGTGGATCACGTCGGCGGAGGTGATCTCCAACCAGATCGGTCGTTCCACCGGTATGAACAGCTCGTTCGCGGTCACCACGTTCAGTTCGGGGTAGCGGAACTCCCACCACCAGCGATGTCCGATCACCTCGACGGTGAGCGCGTTCTCCGGACGTTCACCCTTGGTCGGCTGGACCGTCTGGATCGTCCGGATGGTCGCCAGGCACAGCACCAGCACAATGATGATCGGGATCACCGTCCAGGCTATCTCCACCGGATTGCTGCCGTAGAGCTGAACCGGCTCCCGGGTGTCCTCGGGGTCACCCTTGCGTCGTCGGTAGCGGATGATCGCGTAGACCAGCAGGCCCTCGACCACCACGAAGATGCCGACCGCGATCGCGAAAACCAGCCAGCTCAGTTTCCGGATCTCGCGGGACTCGGGACTGCGCGGTTCGAGAATGGATGTGTTCCACTCCGCATCGGGCTGCACGAAGACGTCGGTCGGGGTGAACCGCTCGACGATCGGATCCTCCGCTTCGATCTGACCCGTGAGCACGTACATCAGGAAAAGACCGAGGACCCCCACCACGATGGTCGTGATGATCAGGATCCACCAGGCTCTGGTGATCACCTTGTCTGATGTACTTCCTCGGTCGGTCATTCGCACGCTAGGCCGTCTAAGGGTCGGAGTAAGTGGTTGTGATCATACCGACTGATGCGTCAATATGAAGGCCGGACCCCACCTCATCAACCCTAATCGCCGATTCGTCCAGATCGGTCATCCGATCCGGCGAAGCAATTGAGAGCGATTCTCAACGTCAGCGGGCGCGCACGTGTCGGGCAAACACGTTCGCGCCCGCTGATCGTGAAGTAGCGACGGAGGGACTCGAACCCTCACTTCGTATCACCGAAAGCGGATTTTGAATCCGCCGCGTCTGCCAATTCCGCCACGTCGCCGCGCGCCCGGCCATGCCGTGCAGCATGACCGGGCGCGCTAGTGTACGTGGAGATGAATCCCGGCGGGGAACGGATGCGGGAATCAGGGCCCCCACTGTCCGAGCAGGACGGCGAGATCCGCACCGTCGACGACCCCGTCGCCGTTGAAGTCACCGGGTCCGGAGCTGCCCCAGGCACCCAGCAGGATCGTCATGTCCATGCCGTTGACCACTCCATCGCCGTTCAAGTCGCCCAGCACGAAGGCGTCGCCGCAATCGGGGATCTCGAAGTTCAAGGGCTCGACGCAGCATTCCTTGAGATCCAGGTTGTGCAGGGCGACGAGGATCGTCTCGATGTCGCCCGGCGCCAGGGGCGAGGCCACGTAGAGCGGACCCACGCTGGTGCTGGTGAAGGGAGCCATGGCCGGAATGTCGACGTAGCCGGGCCCGACCGTGGTACCGCTGCCCGGCTGCGGAAGGAAGTAGAGGTGCTCGATGACGTCGGGACTGAGGTTGGTGACCGTCACGTAGAGCTCGAACACTCCCGGCGCACTGTCGATGCACTCCACCGCCAGGTCGGTGAAGACCGCGCAGTCGCATTCGGGAAGTTCGAAGCACACCTCGCCGGAACAGCATTCCTCACCATCGACGTCCAGGAAGACCAGGGGCACGCACACGTAGTCGTAGGGCATGCCGGTGACCTCGACGGTGATCTCGACCGTCTGACCGGAACCGAGCACCGGCGACATCGGCACCATGTTCGGTGACATCGATGCATCGGGGATCAGCAGGTAGTGAACATCGTGGTCGGCGAGGTTGGTCACCTCGAGATCGACCGAATAGGTGCCGGTCAGACCGTTCTCGTCGAAGAGACATTCGACGGAGCCGACCTGGACCGCCTCCATGCACGGCGAACTGCTGGCCATGATGCAGGTGATCTCGAGGGAGCCGATCTGCCCCTTGTCCTGACCGTTGACGTCGAGATCGAGATCGATCTGGACCGAACTGCTGTAGTCACCGCCGGGTCGCGGGGTTCCCTGGATGCCGTAGGCGTACTGCCCACTGGTGCCCCCGAAGAGTGCGGCATCGGCGGTCGCCCAGACGCTGCCACCATCGATGAAGTCGACGGCGACTCCACCCGCAGCGGAGTCGGGGATCTGTCCGATGGTGTAGGCCGCATCATCGATCACCCAGCCGCCACTGGCTCCCGGACAGGCGACCAGGAGCCGGCTGTCGTGCGAACCGCTGTTGGTGTCGGAGACCATCGTGCGTTCCGCGGCGTACAGACAGCAGTCGGGGCCCTGCGCGAGGTCCGCGATCGGGTTGGTCCCCTGCGACTTCTGGCTGTCGATGTCGGGAGACGAGAACTCGAACTGACGGGTGCCGGGAACGAACTGGCCGAGGGCATCGATCCCGACCGACCAGACCTCGTTGTTGCGATTGGCATCGGGACGTCCCATGTCCTCGACCCAGACCGAGTAGTACAGTCGATCACCGACCGGCTGGACCGCCCAGACTCGTGCACCGAGGGGCGCGTAGCCGGGTGCGTCGTTGGGATCGCCCGCGGGCCCCATCACCAGCCCATCGACGTGTCGATAGGTGTCGACCGGGGTTCCGGAGACCGGATCGATCGACCAGACCAGGCCGTCGTCGAAGTTCGAGGCGAACAGGATGTTGCGGTTGCACTCGAAGGCGATGTTGCCGAGCGATGGATAGCCCTGGGCGAACTGATTGGGAAGCGAGATCAGCTCGCTGGGTGCACCCGTGGTGCCGTCCAGTCGATAGATCGAACCCGGTCCACCCAGGGAACCGATCGTGTCGAGGAAGAAGATCGAGGTTGCGGAGACGTACATCGTTCCGTCACCACCGATCGCGCACCCGAAGACGGTTCCCAGCTTGTCGCGGGTCCAGTCGGGGTGCTGGTAGGTCGGGGGGACGCTGTTGGTCCCCGGGGCCGAGAGCCCGGCCGGATCGAGGTCGTAGACGTTCACGACGTAGTCGTTTGAGACATCGCGCCACTGGGTGGAGATCGCCTGGAGCCCCGCGAAACCGGTGACTTCGGGAATCCCCCCGCAGCAGTCCTCGCAGGTGATCGGCTCGTAGGGACCCCCCGTGTCACAGGGCTCGCCCACCGTGCTGAACGTGATGTCCACGATGGAATTGGAAGGCTGGAGTGATTCGACGCTCAGCAGGATCAGGTAGCGCTCCCCGCACTTGACGTCGCAGCGAAAGAAGCTCTGCTTGCCGCAGTCGTCGTCGGAACAGCAGTTGGGCAGCAGGTCCGCATGAGGACACCCGCAGCCATCGAAGATCGCAAGCTTGGTGTCCATGATCGTTCCGTTGCAGGTGGAGACGTCGACCAGACCGTCCACGGTGGCGGTCCAGCAGATGTAGGCGTCGGATTCGGGGTTGATCGACTGCTCCACGCACCCCTGCCCGTTCCAGTTGTGGGCGGATGGCTGGATCATCGTGGACATGTCGATCGACACCACACCGTCCCCGGAAAACTGGAGGGGGTCGCTGCAGGTGTCGCCGGTGAGTTGTGCGTGGACGGCGGCCGAGCAGGTCGCCGCCAGCAGAGTGGCGCCCAGACAGCGCCGGATCGTTCGTGAAGGGTTCATCGTGAGTTGCTCCGGTCTTGGTGTTCGAATGGGACCGCCTCGACGAGATAGAGGCGGCCGTTCACACCTTTCCGGGTGAGCGGACGGAGTCTCTCAGATGGTTGGAAAAAAAATGCCTACCCCGGAACGGCCCACTGCGCGCCCACACTGGCGCCACTGGAGGCCAGACCCGCCATCGCCCAGCGAACGCAGTGCTGGCTGAAGGCCGCCTGGTCCTCCGCTTCGGGCAGGCCGAGGCACTGGGTCAGCGGCGCGCATACCGTTCCCATCAGGATCGGGGCCGTGATGCTGGTGCACATCCGCAGTACCTCGGCGTCGGTGGGACTGGAACCGAGCAGAGCTCGAACCAGCTCGCTGAGGACCGCGATCGGTGGCTGGAGGAGTTCGTCGATGATTTCATGCAGGACGGGGGTCGGATGCGCCAGTTCCCGACGGAGGAAGAGGGTCATCTGGCTCATCCCGGGATCGAAATGGGCCGTCACGAACCAGTCGATCCAGGCCGCCAGCTGCACGTCGGGAGCGTCGGGGGCATCGGCCAGACGCGGCATCGAGGAGATGCCCTCGCACCGGTGGTAGACCTCCTTCACCGCATCGGCGTAGAGCCGATCCTTGCTTCCGAAGTAGTAGTTGATCGCGGCGATGTTCGCGTCCGCGCCAGCACAGATCTCACGGACCGAGGCCGCGGAAAACCCCTTCTCGGCGAACAGGGCGATCGCCGACTGAAGAAGTCGTTCTCGGGTACTTGGATCTTTGCGACCGGGGGCTTGGGTATCGGTGCTCACTGTGGGGGGGCTCGATCGAGGTGATGTGAATGAACCAATACCAGCACACGGAACGGGTCGGCCATGCGCGGGTAACGTACACATTTCACCACAGTCACCCACAGAATACCCCGGGCCGGTCCCACAGCACAAGTCAATCAATCGAATGTTTGAAAAAAGAAGACACTTCGATCCGGCCGGTCAGGAGTCGAATGCGCTGTTCGAGGTGTAGTTCGCCGCTTCCTTCGTGATGGTGATGTCGTGGGGGTGGCTTTCCACCATGGACGCGGCGCTTATGCGGACGAAACGTGCATCGCTGCGGAAGGAGGCGATGTCCGGGGTCCCGCAGTAGCCCATTGCGGCGCGCAACCCACCCACCATCTGGTAGACGATGTCGGCGAGCTCACCCCGGTAGGGAACCATGCCCTCCACGCCCTCGGGCACGAACTTCCGGGTCTCGGCGATGCTGGCCTGCCCGTAGCGGTCGGCACTTCCGGCCACCATCGCGCCGCTGGATCCCATGCCGCGATAACTCTTGAAGCGGCGACCGCGATGAAGGATCAACTCCCCGGGACTCTCATCGAGTCCGGCCAGGAGACTCCCGAGCATCACGCAGGAGGCGCCTGCGGCCAGAGCCTTGGCGATGTCACCGGACATCCGGATTCCACCGTCGGCGATGACCGGGATGCCCATGCCGTCCACCGCGGCGACCACATCCATCACCGCGGTGATCTGAGGCAGCCCGATGCCGGTCACGACCCGGGTGGTGCAGATCGATCCGGGGCCGATCCCCACCTTGACCGCGTCGGCGCCCGCTTCCACCAGGGCCCGGGCGCCCTCGGCGGTGGCGACGTTTCCGGCGATGACGTCGATCGAGTAGTTGGCCTTGAGCTCTCGCACGGTGTCGATGACGTTCTTGCTGTGACCGTGGGCGGTATCGACGACCAGGAGATCGACTTCCGCATCCACCAGATTCTGGGCCCGATCGAACTGATGCGGACCGATCGCGGCTCCGACCCGAAGGCGTCCGCGCTCGTCGCGACAGGCGTTGGGATGGTCGGTGACGTTCTCGAGATCACGCATCGTCATCAACCCGGCGAGCGTCCCTTCGGGCGACAGGAGAAGAAGCTTCTCGACTCGCCCCCGGGTCATCAACGCCTCCGCGTCGGATGGAGTCGTCCCCGCGGGAGCGGTGACCAGGTTCTCCCGGGTCATCACCTCACCCACCCGCGCGGAGGAGTCCTCACCGTGGAGAAAGGCAAGGTCGCGTCGGGTGAGGATCCCGAGCACCGCACCGCGGCTGGTTCCATCGGAGGTGACCGGAAATCCCGAGACGCCGTGGTCGACCATCAGGGCGGTCGCGTGGCCGACCGAATCATCGGGGCCCAGCGTGATCGGATCGGCGATCACCCCGTTCTCGCTGCGCTTGACCCGAGCCACTTCGCGCGCCTGCCGATCCGGGGCCAGATTCTTGTGGATGATGCCGATTCCACCCTCCTGGGCGAGGGCGATCGCCAGGGCCGATTCCGTCACGGTATCCATCGGGGCGGAGATCAGCGGGATGTTCAGGGTGATCGAACGCGTCAGCGAGGTGGCCGTATCGGCGTTCTCAGGGGTGAAATCGCTGTAGGCGGGCACGATCAGGACGTCGTCGAAGGTGATCCCGTCCTTGATGATCTTGTTCGTTGGCTGCTCCATCTGTGGATTTTCCGGGTTTGCCCCCGCTCTGTCAACTGGGATGCCCCCTTTCCTCGCCACCGATGCCTGTGGTAGCCTTTACCGTCTCGGGACCACGTATCCCGAGGACCTCGCAGATCCAGATCGGCTCCCCCGATGCGGATCGATGGGGCAGGCCCACCGTGACGGCTGTCGCTGAGGTGGACATTCCCCGCAACAGCTCCCCCTCCGGGTACGAAGGGCCATCCAGTACCTCCCTTCAATCGAGATGGACCACCCGGATCCGAACGAACCCGACCGACCCAAGGAACCTCCGTGTCAAGCTCAAGCAACACTCTGATCAAAGCCGTAGATGACGACCGCGGAACCACGCCGGGCGAAGGCATGAAGGCCTGGCGTCTGTTCCTGAAGTCCACCATCGCCGTGGAAGCCTCCGACCTCATCGTGAAGACCGACCTGCCCCCCCGGGTCCGGGTCCGCGGCACCCTCAAGGACCTCAAGATCGAGAACTGCAGCGCCGAGCTGATGTTCCAGATCGCGAAGGACGTGCTCAGTGCCGGCCAGTGGGACTTCTTCCGGAACCACGGCTCGGTCGACTTCGCCTACGACTACGACGAGACCCGGCGATTCCGAGTGAACCTCTTCATGGCCCGGGGCAAGCCCGCGATCGCGGCCCGACTGATCACCGCCGCGGTGATGCGCTTCGAGGACCTCTACCTGCCCGACATCCTCGGGGAGGTGGCGATGAGCGCTCAGGGGCTGATCCTCTTCTCGGGGGTCACCGGTTCCGGGAAGTCCACGTCGATCGCGACGATGCTCCAGTACATCAACGAACGCAAGCGCGTGCACATCGTCACCATCGAGGATCCGATCGAGTACATCTTCAAGGACGACAAGGCCACCATCAACCAGCGGGAGATCGGCATCGACTGCGTCGACTTCAACGAAGCGCTCCGGGCGCTCGTGCGAGAGAACCCGGACGTGGTCCTGGTGGGCGAGATGCGCGACTACGAGACGTTCGAGGCGGCGATCCGCGCGGCGGAGACCGGCCACCTCGTCTTCGGAACCATCCACGCAAGTTCCGCCTGGCAGACGTTCGGACGAATCTACGACCTCTTCCCCGAGGAGGAACGCGGCCAGATCCGCAAGCTCCTGGCGTACAACCTCCGCGCGATCGTCTACCAGAAGCTGCTCCCGACGCTGCACGAGAACATCGCCCGCATTCCGGCCCTCGAGATCCTGCTCAACACCCCGATCGTCCAGAAGTACATCACCGAGGCTCGCGAAGGCGAACTCCTGGAAGTGATCAAGGCCAGTCACAGCGAGGGCATGCTGGACTTCACCTCCGCCCTGGTGAACCTGGTGGAAGACGAATACATTCACAGTCGCGTGGCCATGGAGTCGACGCCGAAGCCCGAGGAACTCAAGATGCGCCTGAAGGGCATCAAGTAGCACCGACTCCCTGTTCGGTTGGAGAGACATGATCGATCCCGCACTCACCCCATCGCCCCTGCTCGCAGCGACCGGCTTCATGCTGGTGGACTTCATCAAGCCCCTGCTGCTGCTGCCCGGAGTCATCGTCTACGCGCGCATCGCGAGCACCTACATCGAGAAGGATGTCCGCTACCACAACCTCGGGGTCAACAAGATCAACCTGATCATGATCCTCGGGGGGATTCTGGCCTACGCAGCGGGCCTGCTCATCCCGATTTTCTGGGTGGGGCTTCCGGTCTCCCTGCTGATGCTCGCCGGCTTCCTCTACTGGTACATGAGCTGGCGCAACGGACAGGTCGGTGCCGCCGACAAGTTCGAACTGGTGGGCAACCGGCTCGAGCAGCGACGTGAAGCCAAGGAATCGATGCGGGCCGCCAAGGCGGTCGCGCTGCGCTTCATCGACCCCGAGGGGGTCGAGAAGCAGGTTCCGGTGATGGACGATCCACTGCACGAGGTGCACAAGGAACTGGAAGTGATCCTCGGACCGGGCATCGAACTCAATGCGTCTGAGATCCGCCTGGTCTCCGGCAAGCAGGGTGCCACGATCGTGAACATCGTGGACACCGTGGCCAGCAAGAATGAAGTGATTCCCAGCGAGAACGCCGAAGCGGCGATCGACTACCTCAAGCGCATGGCCCTCATGGATCTGGAGGATCGCCGACGGATCCAGTACGCCAAGATGAGGATGCTGACGCCTTCCGGCCACATGCAGATGGAACTGACGGTCTCCGGTTCCTCATCGGGGCAGAATGCCCGACTGGTCTTCGACGCCGCCAAGCGCCTCAAGCGTCCGATCGCTGAACTGGGACTGATGAGCAAGCAGCTCGCTGAACTCACCTCGCTGACCGAGGTGGAGAACCGCCATGGCGTGGTGCTGGTCGCCTCGCCCCCGGGGCAGGGACAGTCCACCTCGCTGTATTCGTTCCTCGGCCAGCACGATGCCTTCACCTCGGTGGTCAAGAGCGTCGAGAAGAAGATCGCCCTGGAAGTCCAGGGAGTCGATCAGAAGCAGTGGGATGCCAACGTCGACGAAGCCGACTACCCCACCACGGTACGAACCGTCCTGCGCCGCGATCCCGACGTCGTCATGGTGGACGACATCGGCGACGAGGGCACCGCGGAACTCATCGCGAAGTCCGGGATCGACGGCCCGCTGATGTACGTCGGAGTACGGGCCCGCTCGGTCACCGAGACCCTCCAGCAGTGGTCCCGATCGGTCCACGACCTCGAGACCGCCGTGAAGTCCCTGAAGGTGATCGTGGTCTCGCGAATCCTTCGCCGGCTCTGCCCGGTCTGCCGGGTCCCCTACCAGCCGACCCCGGAACAGCTCAAGCAGATGGGGATGTCCAACGTCTCCGACGGAACGTTCTACCGCCCGAGCGGCATGATCACCCTGAAGAACGGCAAGACCGAACCCTGCGAAACCTGCCACGGATCGGGCTACACCGGCACCGTGGCGGTGTACGAGGTCTTCCCCGTCGACGACACCGCACGAAAGCTCCTGGCCGCCAACGACATGAAGGGCGCGAGCAACCACATCCGTCGCGAACGTCGGCTGCCGACCCTTCAGGAGGCGGCGCTCGCCAAGGTCCGCAAGGGAGAGACCTCGATCGAGGAGGTCCTGCGGGTTCTGGTCGAGAAGAAGAAGCCCACCAAGAAGCCGGCCGCCCAGGCCCCGGCGGAAGCCACCAACTGAGTCCCCCGAGAGGAACCGGATCCGATGCTACCGATCTTGCTGCTCGTACTCGTGCTGATTCTCACCGGCGTCATCGCACGCCAGGGCCTGCTCAGCGCCTTCCTTCACATGATCTGCGTGATCACCGCCGGGGCGATCGCCTTCGCGCTGTGGGAACCGGTCGGCCTCGCGGTGATGGACTCCGTCGGTGGCTTCGCCGCCTACATGATGGGGACCACCCTGGTACTGATCTTCCTCGTGGCGCTCACCATCCTGCGCATGAGCTGCGACCAGCTGGTGCCGAACAACATGAACTTCGAGCCCCGGACCAACTGGGTCGGCGCCACCGCCTGCGGCCTGGTGGGTGCGTTTCTCAGTGTCGGAATCCTCGCCATCGGGGTCGGCATGCTGCAGTTCAAGGCCGGCGGT
Organism: Planctomycetota bacterium; assembly: GCA_036336805.1. Lineage (GTDB taxonomy): Bacteria > Planctomycetota > Phycisphaerae > Phycisphaerales > SM1A02 > UBA8087. The sequence continues at coordinate 3,460 of JAYZFJ010000041.1, read as the reverse complement.
CTCAACTATCGAGGGTGGGCGCGTGACGTCTCAACCGGCGCGCCCAGCCCCTTCTCCAGTCTGACCATGATCCCCGCCGCCGGCACTGCACGGTTCTACGAGCTGCTGAGCGTCGGGAGTCTCTCGCCGATGATGAACCCCGGGCCCCTCAAGGAACAGTACCCCTCGATCGAGACCATGAGCTGGTCGCTGGTCCGCGACGGGTTCGTCGGCGACAAGGGCAATGGCCGCACCTGGATCCAGCCCAAGTCGATCTCGATCAACGGCAACAACACCCTCTACATCGACAACTTCTCCTCGAGCTCGCTCAACCCCAACTTTCCGAGATTCACCGGCGCCTATGTGGTGCCGTTCTCCGTGGATTCATCCGGCTACGACAACGGCAGCCAGTTCACGCTTTCGAGCGCCCAGGCCAGGATGGTCGCCCCGAACGCGGGGGTGGACGGCGCCGACTTCCCCATGCTCTTCATGCAGCAGGACGACGACGGCCGGATCCAGACCTATGCATTCGACGATTCCAACAACTTCGTCAGCAACAAGCCCGGCCGGCAGTCGCTCGACTTCGCGCTGATCTTCCCCGCGCAGCAGATCGGAGCTCCGGTCGAGGGCACCTACCACGTCCAGATCAAGGGCACGCGACTCGAGCTTCCGCCGATCAAGACTTCCAGCGATGGAATCTCCGCGCTCAATCAGTTCGGACAGAGCGCACCTGATCGCCAGCTTCCGACCGGCGAAGGTCGGCCCCTCGGCCCCGACGAGCTGCTGGTCAAGAGCAACATCCCGATCCGCATCAGCTACAACGCCCAGGGCGGACTTCGGCTGGACAAGGACAACCGGATCACCGGTGGCTCGGGGGAATTCCCCAACTCCGGCCCGAAGCAGCAGATCTCGAAGGCCAACCGCATCACCAACTTCTATGAACCGCCGGGCACCCTGATGGCCCAGCTCACCTGCGGTCGGAACATGGCGATCAACCCCGACAAGCTCCGCCAGGAAGGCTACGGCGACCAACCGCTGCTGCTGGTCGATGCCACCGGCAACACCTACCTCCCCTACGGCTACATGCGCAAGGGACCGAGTGACACCTACATCAGCTACAACCCGCTGACCCCGCTCGCCATGGTCACCGACCTGCCGGCACTCCCCTCGTCGGGAAACACCGAACTGATCGTGCTCTACCGCCTGCCGGTCGACGTGGTGATCCAGGAAGTCCGCTGCGGCGACGTCCCGATCGGTTCCACCAACGTGACGGTCAGCTACAAGAAGTGATCATTCGCCCCGGGCCGGGCGAACGGGCTCAGGCACCCGAGGTGACCGAGTCGGATTCCAACCATCGCTCGACGTAGTGGATGTCGAAGTCCGCGGAGACGAACTCCGGGTGGTCCATCAACCGTCGATGCAGGGGAATCGTGGTCTTGATCGGCCCCACCTCGAACTCCTCGAGCGCGACCTTCATGCGAGCGATCGCGGTCTCCCGATCCGGTCCGTGGACGATCAGCTTGCCGATCATCGAATCGTAGTTGGGCGGGATCCGGTAGCCGGAGGTCGCGTGTGAATCCAACCGGACTCCGAGGCCGCCGGGCGGACGCCAGGTCTCGATCAGACCCGCCTGCGGCATGAAGCCGCGGTCGGGATCCTCCGCGTTGATGCGGCACTCGATCGCGTGCCCGTTGACCGACAGCTGATCCTGGGTGATCGAGAGCGGCTCCCCGGAGGCGACCCGGATCTGTTCGGCGACGATGTCGACGCCCGCAATCAGTTCCGAGACCGGGTGCTCCACCTGGACGCGGGTGTTGACCTCGAGCATGAAGAAGTTCTGTTCGCGATCCATGAGGAACTCGACCGTCGCCGCGCCGCAGTACCTGGCTCGCTTGATCAGTTCCGCCGCGGTCCGGGCGACCTCGTCCCGTCGCTCGGGATCGACTCCCGGCGCTGGAGCCTCCTCGATGAGCTTCTGGTGGCGACGCTGGGTGGTGCAGTCGCGCTCGAAGAGGTGTACGGCGTTTCCGTGCGAGTCACCGATGCACTGGATCTCGAAATGACGCGCCTGCTCGAGGAACTTCTCGACGTAGACGCGCCCGTCACCGAAGGCCGCCTCCGCTTCCTGCTGCGCGGACACCACGCCGGCGCGGAGCTGCTCCTCGTCGCGAGCGATGCGCATGCCGCGACCACCCCCGCCGGCCGCGGCCTTGACGATCACCGGATATCCGATGAGCTGCGCCATCTCGACCGCTTCATCGAGTTCCTCGATCGCATCCTCGGTTCCGGGGAAGATCGGCGTGCCCGCCTGCCGGGCGAGGTTCTTGCAGGAGACCTTGTCCCCGAGCAGCGCCATCGCTTCCGGGCTCGGACCGATGAACGCGAACCCGCTGTCCCGACAGATCTCCGCGAAGTTGGCGTTCTCCGCAAGGAATCCGTAGCCGGGATGGATCGCATCGGAACTGGTCACCTCGGCCGCGGAGATGATCCGATCGATCCGGAGGTAGCTGTCCGCGGAGGGGGCTTCACCGATGCAGACCGCCTGATCCGCGTGCTTGAGCCAGGGGCCGTCCGCATCGGCCTTGGAGTACACGCAGACCGCCTCGACTCCGAGGGACTTGGCGGCGCGGATGATGCGAAGAGCGATTTCGCCACGGTTGGCGATCAGGATCCTTGAGAACATCGTCGAACCTCTGCTTGCGGGTGTTCGAAGTGAATGAACCGGACTCAGCTGGGACGAATGAGGAAGAGCGGCTGACCGAACTCGACCGAATCACCACTGGCGGGAAGGACCTTCTCGACCACTCCGGAAGTCTCCGCCTTGATCTCGTTGAAGATCTTCATCGCCTCGACCAGGCACACCACGGTGTCGGCATTGACGGTGTCGCCGACCTTCACGAACGATGGTTTGTCCGGGCTGGGCGAGGCGTAGAACGTGCCGACCATGGGACTCTCGATCGGCGAGAGTCCCTCGTCGGCGGATGACTCGTTGGCGGCCGGGGCGTCCGCGGCGGCCGGGGGTGCGGCCGCGGGTGCGGCGGCGGGCGCGGCCACCACCTGCTGGACCGGCGCGGCACTCATCACCTGCGGGGCCTGCTGAGGCCCGGGTCGACGGAGGGTGACGGTTTCCTGTTCATCTCGAAGGTCCAGTTCGGTGAGGTCGTTGGCGACCATCAAGCGCACCAGTTCCTTCAACTTTCGAATATCAATCATGTGGTTCCTCGACACGGGTATCCGGGTGGCGAAGGTGGGAGACGGCCCTGCCCCTTCACTGATTCATGGGAGTGTAGCAAAAGAAGACCAGTTGGTTCGAACTGGACCGAACATGGAGGGATCGGTTGCGAACGTCGAGGATCAGGAGCCCTGTGCTGAATCCTGTCGGAGGGAGACCGGGGGATCCAGAAGCTCCTTAAGAATGATCGCCCGCTTGAGATCAGAGCGGCTGGCGAGCAGGCGCCTCACGCCCGTGCGCCGCTGAGAG
>JAYZFJ010000040.1:0-33864 GCA_036336805.1 Planctomycetota bacterium | reverse complement strand
CCGCATCAGCTGCGATTCCATCTTCTTCGAGTAGGTCTTGATCTCACCGCTCTCGACCAGGCCTTCCAGCTCGACGAGTCGCGTGAGTCGTTCGCGAATCGTGCGGAAGTTGGTCAGCGTTCCCCCCAGCCAGCGCTCGGTCACGTAGGGGAGCTTGGCCTCGGTGCACTGTTCCTCGATCGTTCCGCGTGCCTGTCGCTTGGTCCCGACGAAGACCACGTCCTTGCCGTCGGCCGCGACGCGGTTGATGAACTTCTTCGCGAGAAGGAGTCCCTTGACGGTCTCCTTGATGTCGATGATGTGGATTCCCCCGCGCACCCCGTGAATGTAGGGGGCCATCTTGGGGTTCCAGTTGCTTCGGCGCTGGCCGAAGTGAATGCCGGCTTCGATGAGTTCCTTGACGAGTGACATCGGGTTCCGTTTCGTTGTCCTGCAGCGACACCGGTGACTCGTCAGGCGGAATCCCGAAGGTGACGGCCACCCAGGAAGGGCGCTTCCGTGTGCGTCCACCCGTGTGGGGTGGAGCGCGAAGGGTTGGGTCGAGGAACGATTCCTCGACCGGGGTATGACGGTGGCGTCCGCTGCGCCAGCGCCGTTGCTCGGACGTACTGCGATCCGAGGGCGAAGCGACGAGGATATCCGAAACCCGGGGGATGCACCAGCCACGATCCGCTCTCCGACGAGGTACCATGGACCTTCGTCGATCGATCCGACCGGGCTCGGCGTGGTTATCGGTACCCGTCGCCGGCGGCCGCGGCCAGACCATCCCCCCAACCGCGAGGAATCCATGCTGGGCAAGGTATTCAAGGCATACGACGTTCGGGCCACCGTCCCCGAGCCCCTCACCGAAGCGTTCGCCTGGCAGATCGGGCATGGAGCCGCGGATCTGATTCTGGAGGAGGCCGAGGCGTCCGGGCGGACCGACCCCCTTGCGGGCACGATCGTGGTCGGGCGTGATCCTCGTCCGACTTCCCCGGTGATGCGTGATCGGCTGATCGAGGGGATGCGCGCGCGGGGCGCCTCGGTGATCGACCTGGGCATCGTCGACACCCCGATGGTGACCTTCGCGATCAACCACCTGGAGTGCGGAGGTGGCGTCCAGGTCACGGCGAGCCACAATCCGCTTCAGTACAACGGATTCAAGTTCTCGCGCGCCCAGGGGCGTCCGATCGGCACCGGGACCGGACTCGAGCTGATCCGTGAGCGCGCCGAGCGTGCAGCGTCGATGGTCGGGTCCGATCCGATCGGTTCCCTCGAGGAGCGCGACCTCTGGACGGCGTATCGCCACAGGCTCTTCGAGCTCTTCGAGCAGGACCTTCCCGGCGGGGTGCTCGCCCACCGATCGACGCCGATGCGGGTCGTGATCGATGCCTCGAACGGTTCCGCGGGCGCGATGATCCCGAGGATCTTCGGTGAACTCGACGGCCTCGAGCTCATCGAACTGAACTTCGAGCACGAGAAAGGGGTCTTCGCGCACGAACCGAATCCCCTCGTCGAATCGAACCTCGCCGGACTGCAGACCGCGGTGCGCGAGCACGGCGCGGAGGCCGGGATCTGCTTCGACGGCGATGCGGATCGGTGCGTCCTGGTCGACGAGACCGGTCGGACCGTCGGTGGGGACCTCCTCACCGCGTGGCTGGCCCCTTCGCTGCTTGCCGGGCACGAGAACGGGGGCGTCGTCTACGACCTTCGCTCCAGCCGGATCCTCCCGGAGCGGATCGAGGCCCTCGGGGGCCGGCCGATCCCCGCGCGCGTCGGGCACATCTTCATGAAGACCGCGATGGCGGAGCACGCCGCGGTCTTCGGGGGCGAGCTCTCCGGGCACTTCTACTTCGCCGATCTCTTCAACGCGGACAACGGGGCGCGGGCGTTCATCGCGGTGCTCGCCCGGATCGCCCTCGCCGGGGGGCCGATCTCCCGGGAGATCGATCCCCTCCGAAAGTACGCACAGTCCGGGGAGCTGAACTTCATCAACGAGGACATCCCCGGCACCCTCGAGGGACTTCGCCGGCGCTACGCCGATGCGAAGCTCCTCGAGATGGACGGCTTGAGCATCGACACCGGAGGCTGGTGGGCGAACATCCGCGCGAGCAACACCGAGCCGCTCCTGCGACTCAACCTCGAGGCGCCCAACGAAGCGACCCTGGCCGCGGCGCTCGAGGAGCTGGGCGGTCTGCTCGGCACCCCCGAGGGCCACTGAGTTCCGGGAGGTTCGCTCCCCGTATCGCGCTCGATCGCACCTGATCGTCCCCGGCGTCCGGTACGTGGTTCAGGACCTCATTCCCCGGGGATCGTCGAGATCACCCCGTCGAACGGGCTGCTTGCACTCGCGTAGCGGCGCATCGCGATGCGTCCGCTGCGCGCGCCGAGGTAGCCTGACTCGAGGGCCAGGCGCATCGCGTGGGCCATGCGCACCGGATCCTTCGCGTGGGCGATGCCCGTGTTGAGCAGCACCCCGTCGGCGCCGAGTTCCATGGCGATCGTGACGTCGCTGGGGGTGCCGACCCCCGCGTCGACGATGACCGGGTAGTCGGGGTCGCCGCCCTGGGCGGGATCCTTCAGCAGTTCGAGCAGGAGTGCGATCGCGTGGGGGTTGTTGACCCCGCGGCCGGACCCGATCGGGCTGCCGGCGGGCATCACGCTCGCGGCCCCCGCATCGCGCAGCGCAACCGCGAGGCGCGGATCGTCGGAGGCGTAGCAGAGCACCTGGAAACCATCGGCCACGAGTTCGCGGCACGCCTCGAGGGTGCCGACGGGATCGGGCAGGAGGGTGGTCTTGTCACCGAGCACCTCGAGCTTCACCCAGTCGCGTCCGGGGTTCCCGAGTTGTTCGAGCAGTTCACGACCGAGTCGTGAGACGCGCACCGCATCTTCCGCGGTGAAGCACCCTGCGGTGTTCGGGAGAATCGTGATCCGGTCGGTGTCGAGGAAGTCCAGCAGCGAGCGGCCCTCGGCGTCGACCAGTCGTTCGCGACGGACCGCCACGGTCACGCAGTCCGTGCCGCTGGCGTCGATCGCCTCGCACATCACGTCGTAGTTCTGGTACTTGCCGGTACCCACGACCAGCCGGCTGGAAAGCGTTCGCCCACCGATCGTGAGGCTGGGAACGTGGCTGGTGTCTGGTCGGATCGTCTCGGTCATCTGCGAACACTCCTTGCGGGTCGGCTCCTCGGGAGCCGGCGAATACATCCCTCAGCCACCACCGACCAGGGTCACGACCTCCAGCCGGTCACCCTCGGCGAGCAGCGTCGAATCGTGCTCCGCCTTCGGTACCACGCTCCGATTGCGTTCCACCGCACAGGGGCGACCCTCGAGCCCGAGGTCCCGGATCAGATCCGCGATCGTCAGGGGCTTCTCGAGCGTGCGTTCGTCGCCGTTTACGGTGATGGTCATCGGGACATTCTAGTCGAGGTCTGCTGCGGCAGGACGATCTGGCTTCTATGCTGTTGGCATGATGTGGACATTTTCCCGCAACCCATTCGCGATTCTCCCGGCGATCCTGGTCCAGGTCACGCTCCTCGCGGGGTGCGGACGTGCCGAGTACGACACCTCGACGCCGCAGCGGGCCCTGGATTCGATGCAGAAGATGGTCGAGGACGGGCGTCCGGAGCGGCTGGTCGACCTGATCTACATCGAACCGCGGGCGATCGAGTTCGAGGACGGGGTCACCGAAGAGAGTGCGATCGCCGAGGTGCGCGCGAAGCTCACCGAGATGATCGCCCAGTTGTGGCAGGTCGCGGTCAAGCTGCAGCAGCAGTTCCCGGAGGACCTCGACAACGAGGTCGACGGGGTGCGCATCCGCTTCGGTGGCGACGGCTTCGGGGACTGGTTCGGCCGAATCCTCTCCGATCCCTTTCGAGTGCTGCGGGAGCAGAAGGAGCGGATCATCGTCGAGGACATGTACGACGGCACCGCGGCGGTCCTCTTCGACGGGGATCCGGTCTTCGGTGGCCTGCTTTCGATGGTCGAGACCTCCGACGGCTGGCAGGTCGCGGTTCCGGTCCAGTATGCCCAGACCAGCGACTACTGGCCCCAGACCCGGTATGAATGGTCGGTGATCGCCTCGATGATGGTGGCGATCGAGAATTCACTGAACGACTTCGAACGCGAGGTGGATCAGGGGCGGTTCCGAAGCCTCGCCCATGCCAGCGAACGCGCGGGCCGACTGCTGGGCGAGTCGGTGGTGGTCCAGTCGGTGATCTACGCGATGATGAAGGATGACGACGACGAGGATTCCGACTCTTGATCACGCGCCAGCGAGAACGACTGATCTGGTTCCTGACCGCCTCGATCACCGTCGGGGCGGCGTGGTTCAGCGCGTTCACGGTGGTGCGGGCCTCCTCCGAGGAGACCCCGGACCAGACCGACGGGCAGACGGAACCCCGCACCCTGGAATCGCTCCGGATTCCCGGCATCAAGCGGGTCGTACGCATCGACGATCGACTGCTGGTCGGTTCCGAACCCTCCGAGGGATCGATCAGCCACCTGCACGATCAGGGCGTCTCGGTCCTGCTCAGCGTCGATGCCCGACGCCCGCACGTCGACGAGGCGAAGCGACTGGGCCTGCGGGTGGTGCACCTTCCGATCGGCTACGACTCGGTTCCCGAGGAACGGATCGAGGCCTTGCAGCAGCTGCTCCGGGAGGAGCCCGGCCCGATCTACGTGCACTGCCATCAGGGGCTGCACCGAGGACCCGCGGTGGCCGCCATTCTCTGGCTGCTCGCCACCGAGGGCGCTCCCGATCGGGGAACCGGCATCCTCGAGCGTTGCGGGACCGACCCCGGCTATCGGGGACTCTGGGAATCGGTCCGGAGCTTCCGGGCACCACGGGAACCAACGACCGTGCCGTCCCTGCCGGAGTACGTGCCGGCGGACGGTCTCTCCGAGGTGATGCTTCGCATCGACGACGCCTGTGATCGGATCGCGGACGCAGGTGATCCCGACTCGACGACCGATCTCGAGCATGAATGCCTGCTGCTGGAGCAGCTCTTCACCGAACTGCGACGTCCCGATCTGCATCCGGGCGTCGACGAGCGCTCGATGCCGGAGGCCCACCTCCGGGAGGCCCTGGAAGCGGTCCGCGCACTCAAGGGCGGCTACAGCGATCACGGCTTCGAGCGCCTCGAGAACAGCTGCACGAGCTGCCACTCCGCTGCGCGGCGCTGATCGGAGCGACTGCCGTTTCGGCAGAGGTTTCTTCCGGTATTTCCCGAGAAATGTCCGCACCTTCACGAACTGGGTTCGTAGCACTGGTGTTCCCCGCAAGACGACCCGAGTGGGCGTCACGGGAACGGAATTGGAGGATTCAACCATGCTTCAACTCATGCGAAACGAATCGACCCTCGCGCCCATGCGCGACATGTTCAACACCTTCGCCGACGGCTTCGCCGGCTCGGCGCTCTCGACCAACCTTCCCCTGGACATCAACGAGACTCCCGATCAGTTCCAGATCCTGGCATCGGTGCCCGGACTGACCAAGGATCAGATCGACCTCGAGATCGACGGCGGAGTCCTCACCCTCAGCACCAGTGTCTGCTGCCAGACCACCGAGAACGTGGCCGCCGGCGAGGACCCCTGCGGGTGTCAGGTTCCGGAGGCCGATGGGACCACCGTCCTGAGGAAGGAACGCAGCCAGGTTTCCGCCTCAAGGAGCATCCGCCTTCCGGTCGATGTCGATGAGGACTCGATCAACGCCTCCCTGGAAAACGGAGTGCTCACGATCACGGTTGCCAAGCCGGACGCCCAGACCCCCCGCAAGCTCCAGATCGACTGATTGGGGCGGGGCGGATGGCCCCCGGGAAAAGGAAAACACAGCCGCGCACCCCCGGGTGCGCGGCTGTTCGTTTCGGTCGATCGGGCCGGCTCAGATCAGGAAGATCAGGGTGACCAGCACGAAGATCGGGATCAGGATCAGTCCGCTGTAGGCCATGTATCCGAAGAAGCTCGGCATCTTGACCCCTTCCTGTTCGGCGATCGCCTTGACCATGAAGTTCGGGCCGTTGCCGATGTAGGTGTTCGCGCCCATGAACACCGCGCCCAGGCTGATCGCGACCAGCAGATCGTGCCGGATGAATTCGCCGCCCATCAGGGTCATCACGCCCGCTCCGGGTTCCTGGGTCAGCGACTCCGCGGTCTGGAAGAAGACCAGGTAGGTCGGTGCGTTGTCGAGGAAGCTCGAGAGGATTCCGGTCGCCCAGAAGTAGTGCCAGGGTTCGGTCAGTCCCAGTTCGGCACCCTTGAGCTTCAGCACTTCCAACGGCACCTGCATGGTGATGAAGATCCCGATGAAGATGACCGCCACCTCGATGATCGCGAAGTAGTTGAAGCGGTTCGCGCTCCGGATGTCGGCCCGGGTGAGCAGCAGGCTCAGGCCCGCCAATCCGAGCATCAGCAGCTCACGCAGGAACATGAACGGGTGGTAGTCGGTCCCGGGAATCGGCTTGGAGGGGTCCAGCAGGGCGACGCAGAGCACCACGCACACCAGGAGCGGGAAGTTGATCCACCCGGTCAGTCGCAGCGGGGTGCGCTCGCGGTCGTCGTGGGCGAGGTCCCGAAGTTCCTCGCGGCGATAGACGATCGTGTCCCAGATGAAGTAGACCACCAGAAGGATCACCGAGAGGATCAGCCATTCCAGGAAGAGGTTGAAGGTCCAGAGGAACGGCACCCCCTTGAGGTAGCCGAGAAACAGCGGTGGATCCCCGATCGGCAGCAGCGAACCGCCGACGTTGCTCACCAGGAAGATGAAGAAGATCACGGTGTGGACCCGCCACTTGCGTTCCGCGTTGGTCTGGAGCACCGGTCGGATCAGGAGCATGCTCGCTCCGGTGGTGCCCACGAAGCTCGCGATCAGGGTCCCGATCGCGAGAAACGTCGTGTTGGTCATCGGGGTCGCCTTGAGGTCGCCGCTGATGTTGATTCCGCCGCTGATCACGTAGAGGGAGAAGAGCAGGACCATGAACGGGACGTACTCTCCGGGAATCGCGTGCTCGATCGCCACCAGCGCGGCGGTCGGCCCCACGCAGATCACGTAGTAGAGGAGCGTCAGGGCCGCGAGGATCAGTCCGATGAAGAGCTTGTGTCGGTTGATGTGCCACCAGTGTTCGGTCGCGGGGATGAGGGGCAGCACCGCGATCGAAAGCAGCATCAGCACGAAGGGGATCGTCCCCAGCTGCCAGAGATTCGGGAGGACCACGTCGGCCGCGGCGGTCTCGACCGCCCCCGTGGGCTCGGCCGTGGGGGGCGGCGCCGGAGCGGAGGAGGCGGGGTCGGTGGCCGTGGGAGCCGGAGCCGGAGGTTCGGCCCCGTGCTCTTCGCCGTGTCCGAGCGTGAGCAGCCCGATGACCGACAGAACGATCACCACGATGCAGCCGAGCGTATTGAAGGCCAGGTACCTGCCGGGAGAACCTCCCACGTTGTGCGCCTCGGACATCATCTCTCGCTTTCTGGCCGGATCGGCCGTGCTTTCCTTCGCCACTCTACCGGTTCGGGTTTGAGACGGGGGGTCGGGTACCCTACCGTCTAGTCGGAGATTCTCTGTCCATGGGTCCACTCGCTCACACACTTTCCCTCACCCTGCCGGTGTTGCTCTCGGGCGCCTTCGCGCAGGGTTCCCCCGGGGCGACCGACGATGGAGCCGTCGGGGCATTCGCGCATCAGGTCGAGGTGCCCGCGGGGATGGAGCGGGCGAGCTTCCTGCCGAACGGGGCGGTGCGGGTGGCCCCTTCCGGGGTGGGTTCCGGGCGCACGCTGATCGTGCCTCCCCTCGATCCCGAGCAACCGATCGTCGAGGAACGACCGATCTGCACCCTGCTGCTCGACGACCCGGTGTCCGACGACCGCGTGCCGCTGCGCATCCAGATCGAGAATGTTCTCGATCGGCCGTACACCGTGGAGATTCCCGGCGGTGCCCTGGAACCTCTGGAGGATCCGGTCCGGATCCTTCCCCTCGACGCCTCGCCCCACCGGAAGGGATTCCTCGTCCTCGAACGCGGTGCGCATCGCCTTCGCGCGATCGGGGTCGACGGACGCGAACGCTTCCGGATCGGTGGCAAGGGGGCCGGACCCGGACAGTTCAACTTCCCCTCGGACGTCGCGCTGGATGCCGAGGGTCGGATCTTCGTGGTCGACACCGACAACCATCGCATCCAGCGTTTTCACCCGGATGGTGCCTTCGATCGAGAGTGGGGTGGCCGGGGCGCGTTCCCCGGACTGCTCGCGGCTCCGAGCTCGATCGACATCGAAGGGGATCGTCTCTACGTCACCGAGGAACTCAACCATCGGGTGTCGGTCTTCGACCTGAACGGTCGCTTTCTCTACCCGTGGGGCATGCACGCGGTGGTGCCGAGACAAGGCGAGGGTCGCATCCACTACCCGCGATCGATCGACGTGTCCGCCGACGGAACCCGTGCCGTGGTGTGTGAGCCGTTCGAGCGACGGATCCAGTACTTCACACGGTTCCCCGGGGGCATGGAGGAGGCCCGCCGGCAGGCGATGCCGAGCAAGCAGGACGTGAGCAGTCACTTCGGCCGCTACCTCGCGGGGGATGACGATCTTCTGGCGATGTGGGAACCCGAAAGCGGTGCGGTCGCGGTCTTCGACATGACCACCGACACCGGGATCAACATCACCGTCTTCACCAACCACGGGAGCGGCTGGGACGACCTGGCGAGGATGGGGGCGCTCCACCTGGATTCGGATCGTCAGGAGTTCGTCGTCTCCGACGTGGTCAACGACCGACTGCAGCTCTGGCGGCTTGATCGCGATCGCGAGGCCTCGATCAAGTACGACCCCTTCATGGCCCGACTGACCTCCGCGGTCGAACTCGATGCGCTGCGCGCCGACCTGGCATCGATCGCTCCCGACCGTTCGTGGGTGGTGCCGCGCATCGTCTCGTTCACGAGATCCGAGGCCCCCGACGCACCCCTGCTGGCCGCGGACGAGGCGAACGGGGTGGTGCTCGCCCTCGATGATCGCTTCCGGCCGGTTGCGGTGGGGGTCGACTGCGCCACGCCCCTCGAGCTTCTGGCCGACGGTGAGGACGTGCGTCTGCTGGAACGGGACGATCAGGCGCGTCTTCGTCTGCTGCCGCTGGACGAGCGTGGTTCCGCTCTCGACGGGGAAGGGACGATCCTTGAATTCAACGATGCCACCCGGGGTGCCGCGCTGCTCGACGGCGTGCTGTTCCTGGGAAATCAGTCGGGGGACCGGATCGATGTCTTCGATCGTTCGCTCGCCTCCTCCGAAGGCTCCGCCGGCAGCGATCGGCAGTGGGGGCAGACCGGAGAGCTCGACGGCCAGTTCTACGCCCCGGCGGGGGTGGCGGCCCTCGATGGCGAGCGGATCGTGGTCGTCGATCAGGGCAACCACCGGGCCCAGATCTTTGCTGCGGATGGGTCCTGGTTGTCGACATTCAGTCTGTCCAGCGGCTACACCGTGCCCAGGAATCCCCCCCAGGTCGAGGCGCCCGCCGAGGATGGAGCACTCCCGGAATGATGACGATCCTCCGATCCCCGCGCACGCTTCCGCTGGTCACGGCCTGTTCACTCCTGCTCGCCGGGGGCTGTTCCGGTGAGCGTGATGCTCCGAGCCAGTCGGGCGCTTCCGCCGGTCCACCGGCGTCCGAACCGATCGCCCCGGAGGTCGAGTGGCGTACCGCGGCCAGTGCGGACGAGCGCTACTACGTTCGCTGGCGACCTCTGGCGGAACCGATCCCGCTTGCGGATCCCTTCGACGTGGAGGTCGAGGTCTGGACCGACGAGTCGATGACCGAGGCGGGCCGATTCGACCGGATCATCGTCGATGCGGGGATGCCCCATCACCGGCACGGCATGAACATCGTGCCGGAGATCAGTGCCGAAGGCCCGGCCCGCTTCATCGCTCGCGGAATGCTCTTTCACATGCCCGGCCGGTGGCAGCTGTACGTGGACCTCATCGAGGACGGCCGTCTGGAACGAAGCCAGTGGTCGATGTGGTTGTCCGGATGAGGGGGTTCTGCACCGGCATGCTGCTGCTGGTCCTCCCCGCGTGCGGGCGACCGGCTCCGGAATCGGCCCCGTCGCCGGAAGCGACCGGCGTTCCGGTCTCGGCGGATCTCGACACGGTACGGGAGGCGCACGAGGTGTCGTTCTCTCCCGACCAGTGGGAACGCATCACCCGCATGGCGGACGTGCCCGCCCTGCCGGAGGATCCGACCAACCGCGTGGCCGACGACCTCGCCGCGGCCGAGTTCGGCCATCGACTCTTCTTCGATCCCCGCCTCTCCGGGACCGGCGGGGTCTCGTGTGCGACCTGCCATGATCCCGCCCTCGACTTCACCGACGGGCTCCGGGTCGCGGAAGGCGTGGGGCTCAATCGACGCAACACCCCGACGGTGCTCAATGCGGCGCACCAACGCTGGCTCACCTGGGACGGTCGTTCCGATTCACTCTGGGCGCAGGCTCTGGAACCTCTGGAAAACGAGGTCGAGATGGCGGGTGATCGAACGTCGGTCGTGCGGCTGGTCGCCGGGGATCCCGTCTACCGACAGCGGTACGAATCGGTCTTCGGGCCGTTGCCGGAGCTTGGGGTGATTCCCGATGAGATGGCACGTCCCACCCGCGACGGGTCCAGCGACGAGGCGACTCGGCGCTGGGATGCGCTCCCGGAGTCGACCCGGTCGATGATCAACGAGGTGTTCGTGAATGTGGGCAAGAGCATCGGCGCCTACCAGCGACGCCTGATCTCCGCCGATGCGCCCTTCGACCGGTTCGTGGAATCGGTCGCATCCGGGCGCTACCAGCCGGTCGCCGGCTTCGGCGATGCCGAGGTCCGAGGGCTCGGACTGTTTTCGGGTGAAGCGGGATGCTGGGAGTGCCATGCCGGCCCGATGATCACCACGGGTGAATTCCACAACATCGGCATCCCGCCGATGGCGGGGGGGATGCCCACCGACAGCGGACGCTTTGCCGGAGCGACCATCGTGAAACAGGATCCCTTCAACGCCTCGGGAGCGTTCTCAGACCACACGCAGGGACCCCGTGCGCGTCTGGTCCGCACCCTGATCGAGACCCCGGAGAACTGGGGACGGTTCCGAACGCCTTCGTTGCGTGAAGTCTCCCGTACGGCGCCCTACATGCACGAAGGTCGCTTCGACACCCTGGAGGACGTGGTCGAGTTCTACTCGACACTCGAAGGGGCGGTTCAACTGGACCACCATCAGGAGCTGGTGCTCGAGCCCCTGGACCTGGATGATCGTGAACGTGCGGATCTGGTCGCTTTCCTCGAAGCCCTTGATGGCACGCCCCGTGAGCCCCGATTCGCCCAGTCGCCTCCCGCGATGGCCAATAACGGCTCCTGAACTGGCTTCAAACCCCGATTTCTTCCTTTGATCGCAAGTCAGCACCTCTATACTCGGTACAGCAGATGATCGATGCGCCGCGCGGTGGCGAATTTCCCCCACTCCATTCGCCGGACACCCGGTGAGTGAAGCTCCACGATCCCCTCACCATGCTGGTCCCATCGTCCACCCCGGGGACCATCAGAACGGATGTCCATGAACACCTCTCCCCTCACCTGTTCGACGTTGATTGGTCTCGTTCTCACCTCCGCATCGATCGCGCACGACGGTGATCCCAAGGCGACGCAGGAACGCACCCCCTGGCCGGGCCCCAGCTGGCGAAGCGACGTCGACCACGGTTCGCTCGCCGGTGGCTTCGACGCCGACGGCCTCGAACTGGCCGCCAACCTGACGATGGGGGAACTCGGGGGCGGTGAAGGCGCCGACCTCTGGGGCTACACCTCGCCGTCCGGTCGCGAATACGCCCTCATGACGACCACCCTCGGGACGAACTTCGTCGAGATCACCAATCCCGGCAACCCCCAGGTGCTGGACTTCCTCAGCGGTCCCAACTGCCTCTGGCGGGACGTGAAGGTCTTCGAGGATCACTGCTACATCGTGAGTGACTGCGGTGGCGGCATTCAGGTGGTCTCCCTGGCGAACATCGATTCGGGGCAGGTGACCCTGGTCAACACCGTCACCTCCGGTGGCACGACCAACACCCACAACATCGCGATGGATCCGGTCACCGGACTGATCGCGCGCTGCGGAGGTGGCAACAACGTCGGTCTTCGCTTCTACGACGCTTCCGCCAACAAGGCGAATCCTCCGTTCGTCGGCGAGTGGACCCCGATCTACGTGCATGACGCCCAGCTGCGGACGTTCACCTCCGGGCCCTTCGCCGGTCAGACCCTCGCGTTCTGCTGCGGCGGGATGGGCAACGGCTCGGGTTCCACCCGGGTCGCGGTGGTCAACGTGACCAACCCCGGGAACCCCGTGCTGCTGGGCGAGGAGTTCTACCCCGGTTCCGCCTACTGCCACCAGGGGTGGCTCAGCGAGGACAACCGGACCTTCTACGTCAACGACGAACTCTACAGTGGTTCCTCCTCGACGTTCATCTTCGACCTGACGGATCCCACGAACCCCACCTTCGTCAACCGCTACACCAACGGTCTCGGCTCGAGCTGCCACAACTGCTACACGAAGGGCGACCTGCTCTTCGCCGCCAACTACCGCAGCGGCCTGCGGGTCTTCGACATCTCCGACCGGTTCAACCCGACGGAGGTCTCCTACTTCGACACCTACCCCGAGAACAACGGCGGGGGATTCAACGGAGCGTGGAGCGTCTATCCCTACTTCGACAGCGGCACGCTCATCATCTCGGACATCGAGCGCGGTCTGTTCGTGCTGTCCGGCGACTTCGTCTCGGTCGGATTCAATCCGGTGGGCGAGATCCCGAGTGAGTTCTCCTCGGCGGGAGAAGACCTCTCGGTGACGATCTCGGTCAGCGGGGGCGAGCTCGACTCCGGCTCCGGCGTCGTGGTCTTCAACGACGGCTCCGGCAGCCAGCAGGTGCCGCTCACCTTCGACGGGCTTGCCTACAACGCCACCCTGCCCGCCCTGAACTGTCCCGGCCAGATCGCACTCTTCTTCTCGATCCGGGACACCGAGGGCAACCTCTACCAGAGCACGACCTACACCGGGACCGTCGCCGACGGCCTCGACGTCCAGGTGGCCCTGGACTTCGAGGCTTCCGCGGGCTGGACCGCCCAGACCAACGCCACCACCGGCGGCTGGGAGCGGGGGGTGCCCACCGGCGACTCGGTCTCGGTCGCCGACTGCAGCGCTCCGCCCACCGACGCCGACGGCAGCGGGAGCTGCTGGATCACCGGCAACGGCTTCTCCGAGAGCGCCTGCGCCAACGACATCGACAGTGGTCAGACGGTGCTCAGCTCTGCGATCTACGCGCCGGCCGAGGACCCGGCCGCCACGGAGCTCTCCTTCTACTGGTGGTACGACAACACCTCCGCCAACAACCAGGAGTACGACGACGCCTTCGTGGTCGAACTCTCCGGGAACTCCGGGGCCAGCTGGACGACGATCCTCACCGTTCCCCAGGGCAACAGCGCGGTCAGCGGCTGGACCCAGAGCGCCTTCGCGGTCACCGACTACGTCACCGTGACCAGCGGACTCCAGGTTCGATTCACCGCCAGTGACATCGATCCGGGTTCGGTGGTCGAGGCCGGAGTCGACGGATTCCGCATCCAGACCCTTTCCTGCCAGGACGAGTTCGACCCCGCGGACCTCAACCAGGACGGAGCCATCGACGGTCAGGACCTTGCGATCGTGCTGGCCAACTGGAACTGCGCCGGGATCGGATGCGACGGCGACATCAACGGTGATGCCGTGGTCAACGGTCAGGACCTCGCCTTCGTGCTCGCGAACTGGATGCCACTTTGATCACCCCCTGCCGGTGAGCTAGGCTGGGTCGGCATTCCGGTCCTCGAGAGTCCGGGCGTCGGTCTCCCGCAGCCTCATTCCGAAACGAGTTCCATTCCATGTTCATTCGCGTTCTCGTACTTCTCGGCGCCGGCACCATTCTCCTCACCGGCCCCGCGCCGGCGCATGAGAACGATCCGAAGGCGGATCGCCAGACTCCGTGCTACCGCGGACCGGGGTGGCGCGAGGCGGAGGGCGGACTCGCGGGCGATCAGTTCGTGAGTTCGGGCATGAACCTGCGATCCTGGATGCCGATCGACGAGCTGGATCCCGCCAGCGGCGCCTGCAACGACTGCTGGGGCTACGTCTCACCCACCTCGCGCGAGTACGCGATGATCGGGACCAATCGGGGCACCGCCTTCGTCGAGGTGAGCGATCCTGCCGACCCCCAGCTGCTCCAGTTCCACTCCGGACCCACCAGCACCTGGCGGGACATCAAGGTGTTCGGCGAGTATGCCTATGCGGTGAGCGAGGGGGGCGGCGGCATCCAGTGCTTCGATCTGCGCGGAATCGATTCCGGGTCGGTGCCGGCGCCCACGTCGGTGACCACCGGCGGCACCGCCAGCACCCACAACGTCGCGATCAACGAGGAGAGTGGGTACCTCTACCGCTGCGGGGGTGGTTCGAACATCGGCCTGCGCGTCTACGACCTCAAGGGCGACCCCCTCAACCCGAGTTTCGTCGGAGAGTGGCTGGAACGCTACGTGCACGACGTCCAGGTGGTCACCTACACCGAGGGACCCTACGCCGGCCGGGAGATCGCCTTCTGCTGCGCCGGGTTCAACAACGGCAGCACGGAGACCGGTCTCGACGTCGTCGACGTCACCGACAAGTCCAACATGTTCCTGGTGCGTCGGCTCACCTACCCCGGTGGTGCCTACAGCCACCAGGGGTGGCTGACTCCCGACCGGAGGCACTTCCTGCTCGGGGACGAGCTCGACGAGGGCGGATCCGTTCCCACCTCGGTGATCGTGATCAACGTCGAGGCGATCACCAATCCGTTCTACGTCGAGCACTGGACCAACGGCAACACCGCGGTCACCCACAACGTCTACACGATCGGCGACTTCGCCTACATGGCCAACTACACCAGCGGTCTGCGGGTGTTCGACATCCGGGATCCAACCAACCTGGTGGAAGTCGGCTTCATCGACACCTATCCGAACGACGATGGGGTCGCCTTCGACGGGCTCTGGAGCACCTGGCCCTACTTCCCCAGCGGGACGGTCATCGGCAGCGACATCCAGCGAGGCCTCTTCGTGATCACGCCTGATCTGGCGAACCTCGGGTTTTCCCTGGTCGAGCCGCTGCCCACCACCATTCCCTCGGTGGGGGCCCAGTTCGAGTTCGACGTCGATTCCCTGGTGGTGGGGGTCGATCCCTCGCAGGTGTTCGTGACCGTGGACGACGGATCGGGTCCGGTCACCCGGGTCGCGGAGGCGCTCACCGGAACGCGTTTTCGCGCCACGCTCCCCGCCCTCAGCTGTCCATCGAACGTCCAGATCGTCTTCTCCGCCCGCAACCTCGAAGGTGAACTCTTCAGCAGCGCCCCCCTCTCGACGATCGTGGCCGACGAGTTCCCCACGCTCTTCAGTGATGACTTCCAGAGCGGCAACGGCTGGTCGGTTCTCGGCTCCGCCCAGTCGATCGTGTCGGGGATGTGGATGCGTGGACCCCCGATCGGCAACGGTGACTGGGGCGATCCCACCGCCGACTTCGATGGATCCGGGCGCTGCTTCCTGACCGGAAACGGACCGGGTGTCCTCGAGGTCGATGGCGAGGCGATCCTCATGTCACCCCGCATCGACGGCTCCCAGCCCGAGACCTACATCACCTATGCTCGCTGGTTCGCCAATGACTTCGGTTCCTGGCCCAATCAGGATTCGATGTACGTGGAAGTGTCCTCCGACGACGGGGCCACATGGGCGCAGGTCGAACAGGTCGGTCCGAGTGGCGAGGAAACCTCCGGACAGTGGTTCATGCGCACCTTCCGGGTCGCCGACTTCGTCCCCTCGAGCGACGAGGTCCGGGTCCGGTTCCGCATCGAGGACATCCTCGCCGACTCCGTCCTGGAGGGTGCGATCGATGCGTTTTCGGTCGAGACGATCCTCTGCGACGATGGGCCGCCTCCTGCGGACCTCGACTCCAACGGAGCGGTCAACGGCGCGGACCTCACGATCCTTCTCGCGGCGTGGGGCACCAACGATCCTCTGGCGGACCTCAACGGGGACCGTACGGTCGGGGGTGCGGACCTCGCGATCCTGCTCGCCGCCTGGGGCAGCGTTCCCTGAGCCTCCACGTTCCCGGGCCCCGGCAACTGCGTCGGATCTGCGTCGATTCGTCTCGTGTCCCCGCAGGGAGGCGATATGCTGGAGGATGAGATCCATCGGATCGCCCGTCCATCGTTCCCCTCCCCAAGGAAGACCTCACGTGCATCGATTCCCCGCCTCGTTCGCCTCACCGGTGACCACACCCCTCCGATGGTGCCTCGCACTGTTCACCCTGATCCTGATCCTCGTTCCCGGAGGGACGGGGCTCGCCCAGGACGAGGAGGTGGTCGCCCGGACGCCGGTGGTCGGTGCACCCTGGGTGGAGGTCGTTCCCGGCACGGCGATCGAACTCACGATGAGACCGGTCCCCGGACCCGAGGGTGAACCCCTCTGGGTGATGGAGACCGAGCTTTCCTGGAACCTCTTCGACATCTTCATCTTCCGGCTCGATGAGAAGAAGGGGGCGAGCAGTCCCGCGTCCGATGCGGTCACTCGACCCACCAAGCCCTACATCGCGGTGGATCGCGGATTCGGTCACGATGGGTACCCCGCGATCTCGATGTCGCTCAAGGGTGCGATCCAGTTCGCCGAATGGCTCAGCGCGAAGACCGGGCGCACCTACCGGGTCCCGACGGTGGACCAGTGGACTCGGATCTGCACCGCAGCCTCGATCCCCTCCGATGAACTCGAGGCGTACGCCTGGTACCAGGCCAACAGCAATGAGACCACCCACCCGCTCGGCTCCCGGAAGGCGGACGCCCTCGGGCTTCATGACCTCTACGGCAACGTGGGGGAATGGTGCATCGCCGGAGGAACCGAGGAGAAGCCGGTCGGGGTCCTGATGGGGGGAGGCTACGAGTCGCCGGCAACGGAACTCGACTGCACCCACACCGTGCCCTACGACCCGATGTGGAACGACAGCGATCCCCAGTTCCCCAAGAGCATCTGGTGGCTCGCCGATGCCGCCTACGTCGGACTGCGCCTGGTCTGCGTGGAGGACGCCGCCGCGGACGAGATCTCGCCCGCCGTTCCGGTCAAGACCCAGGCCCCGTCCAAGGAGGACACGCATGAGTGAGCAGGACCCCGCATCCCGTGGATCGATCTCCCGTCGACGGTTCATCGCCACCACCTCGATGGGAGCGGCGCTCCCGCTCGCCGCGGGTGCCCTGGCCGGAGTGCGATCGCCGCGGGCCGAGGAGATCCGGGTCGGTCTGATCGGTTGCGGAGGACGCGGCAAGGGTGCCGCCCTCAACGCGCTCGAGGCATCACCGGACATCTCGATCCACGCGATCGGTGACGTCTTTCCCGACCGGGTGGACGGTGCCCGCAGTGGATTCGCCACGATGTCCGAGACCTTCGGTGATCGTGCGATCCCCGCCGAGGAGCGCTGCTTCGTCGGCTGGGATGCGTTCCAGGAGGTGATCGACACCGATTGCGACTACGTCATCCTGGCCACCCCGCCCGGTTTCCGACCGCAGCACTTCGAGGCGGCGATCGGTGCCGGCAAGCATGTCTTCATGGAGAAGCCCGTGGCGGTGGATCCCGCCGGCATCCGGAAGGTGCTGGCCGCTTCGCAGCAGGCGGACGATCTCAACCTCTCGGTGGTCGCGGGCACCCAGCGTCGCCACCAGGCCGGCTACCTCGCGATGATCGAGCAGATCCGCAACGGCGCGATCGGCACCCCACTGGCCGCGCAGTGCTACTGGAACCAGGGCGGATTGTGGTCGGTCGACGCCCAGGCGGATCGGTCCGACATGGAGAACCAGATGCGCAACTGGCTCTACCACACCTGGCTCAGCGGGGACCACATCGTCGAGCAGCACGTGCACAACATCGATGTCGTCAACTGGGTCTTCGATGCGCATCCGATCTCCGTCTACGGGGTCGGGGGGCGACAGACCCGCACCGACCCCAAATACGGGCACATCTTCGACCACTTCTCCCTGGAGTACGTCTATCCCGGGAACCGGGTGGCTCACAGCATGTGCCGTCAGCAGGTCGGCACCCAGCAGCGCGTGGAAGAGCGGGTGATCGGCTCCGAGGGCCGCGCCTCGACAGGCCAGGGGATGCGAATCACCGGGCCCACCGAGTGGCGTTTCCAGGGCGATCAGGTCAACCCCTACGTGCAGGAACACATCAACCTTCAGGCGTCGATCCGGGGAACCGCACCTCGATTGAACGAGGGGCAGCGCATCGCGGAGTCCACCATGAGTGCGATCATGGGCCGGGAAGCGGCGTACACCGGGCAGATCATCACCTGGGAGGATGCGATGCAGAGCTCGCTGGACCTGACTCCCGAGGTTCACGAGTTCGGACCGCGGGTCGAGCATCCGGTCGCGATGCCCGGGGTGACCGAGCTCAATCGCGAAGCCTGAACCCGGCCCGCTTTTTCTCCGGGTAGACTGCTCACGTGAGCGCCACCGAAGGACAGTCCGCCCCGATTCCCGGTTTCACCGTCTGCTACACGTGCATGAACAGCATGCGGACGCTGCCGGATTCCCTCGATTCGATCCAGGACCTGGCCGAGCGGATCGTCATCGTCGATTCCGGATCCACCGACGGAACGATCGAGTTCCTCAAGTCTCGAGGACTCGAGGCCGTGCATCGGGAGTTCACCAATCCGACGGAGCAGAAGGCGTTCGCGATGTCCCTCGTGCACGACGGTGGTTGGACGCTGCTGCTGGATTCCGACGAGGCGCTCGATCAACGTGCGATCGCCTCGATCCGCACCCTGACCGCCACCGCACCGGAGGCGGTCGGCGGGTTCGAGATCAATCGGATGACCTGGCTTGACGGCCGGCTGCTTCGTCACAGCTTCCAGCCCGAATGGAGGTTGCGACTGGTCCGTTCCGGATCCAGCCGGGTGGTGGGGGATGCCGTGGGTGGACACGACCGAGTGGAGGTCGACGGCGAGGTCCGCCGACTCGAGGGACTGATCCTCCATGATTCATGGACCGGGGCCCGGCACATGCTCGAGCGCGGAATCTACTTCGGCTTCCGGGCCTCCGAGTTCACCCGAGGGGGGGGACGGCTCAACCTGCTGCTCAACCCGGCGGCCGCCTTCCTCAAGCAGTTGATCATTCGTCGCGGATTCCTCGACGGCTGGCGAGGCTGGATCGCCGCCGGCGGAGTCGCCTCTCAGGCACTCGCGAAGCACATCGCGATCATGGAGTATCGGCAGATGAAACGGGAGGGTCGCCGATCATCGTGATCGTCGTCCGGTCCCCGACCCGCTCCCGAACGATGGCCGAGCACTGCGGGTGGTGCACCTCGATGACCTTTCTGAATGCAGCCGTCGTCAGGATGCACCCGGCGGTGGCCAGGGCATCGGCTGTGGCATTCGCCTCCGGCGTGATCACCGTCACCTGTCGCCCGCTGGTGGTTCCGAGACCGGTTCGAGGATCGATCACGTGGCTGTAGCGGACCCCCTCGATCAGCACGAACTGGTGGAGGTCACCACTGGTCGAGAGGCCCCTCATCGTGGCGCGAATCCGCAGCGGTTCCGCCTCCGAGGCCCCGGCGATCTCGACCACCCAGTCGGACCGATCCGCAGGGGGGCGACCGACTCGGACTTCCCCGTCGAAATCGATGAGGTACCTCGTCTCACCTCGCGCCTCGAGTTCCCGTCGTGCCTCGTCAACCGCCAGGCCCTTCCCGATCCCGCCGAAGTTCAGGGTCACGCCGGTGCGTTCGATGCGAGCGGTTCCCGCCTCCAGCGTGATCGAGTCCATGCCCAGTCGATCCCGGGCGGAGGTGCGGGCGGATTCCTCGGGAAGGCGACCGTTCGTCCGCGCCTCCCGCCAGAGTTCGATGCAGGAACCGGTGGTCAGATCGAACGCTCCGTCGGTCACCCGGTGCATCTCGAGACTCCGGCGCAATGCTTCCTGCAGCTGGGGTGCGATCTCGAACGCCGCGGGAGCGGCGTCCACCAGGCGACTGCTCTGGGAATCGGGGTCCCAGCTGCTGATGATCCGTTCCAGGCGATGCATTCGATCGAAGGCCGCTCGTGCCGCACGGCGCGCGCGATCCCCATCCTCCGCCTCGATCACGATCCGGGCGGGTGAGGCCATGATCAGCTCCACGAACTCGTGGGAGCGGGTCTCCATCGGCGGCCGAGTCTCGACCGGCGTCGGCCGGGTCGCGCATCCCGCGATCATGACGCACAGGATCAGCGGTCCGCTCTTCACGAGAACCGATCCTCGTAGACCAGCAGGCGAAGTGCATTCGCGACCACCACCAGCGTCGAGCCTTCGTGGAAGACGACCGCGATCCACATCGGAGTCAGTCCGAGTGCGGCGAACGGAACCAGGATCCCGATCACCGAGAGCGCGATCACGAAGTTCTGGAGGATGGTGCGTCGAACTCGGCGGCTGAGTCCGATCGCGAAGGGCAGTTTCGACAGGTCGTCGGCCATCAGCGCGACGTCCGCGGTCTCCAGCGCCACATCGGTTCCCCCGGCGCCCATCGCGATGCCGACCTTCGCGGCGGCGAGGGCCGGCGCGTCGTTGACCCCATCGCCGACCATCGCGACCGGCCGTTTCCGTCTCTGGAGCGAGTTGATGACCTCGATCTTATGCTCCGGCAGCAGGTTCGAACGGATCGCATCGACCAGGATCTCGCCGCCCACCCGCTGGGCGACCGAGTCGTTGTCAACCGGCAGCATCACCACCAGTTTCACGCCCAGCGAGTGGAGTCTCTCCACCACGGTTCGCGCCTCGGGCCGGGGGCGGTCGAAGAGTCCGATGACCCCGAGCACCACCTGCTCGCGGATCACCAGCATCACCGTGAGGCCCTGGTCCCGTATCTCCTCGATGCGTCCGACGAGTGCGTCGTCGAGCGACAGGTCCGGATCCTCCAGGAGCCGGGTTCCGCCCACCCGGACCGTTGCTTCGTCGACCCGTGCGCGAACTCCGAACCCCGCTTCGTCGGTCAGTTCGGTCGCGATCGGGCAGTCGAGTGATCGAGCCTTCACCGCGCGCGAGATCGCCTTGGCGATCGGATGCGTCGACTGGTGTTCGAGGGCACCGGCGAAGCGCAGGACCTCGGTCTCGTCCGCGGCCGCATTCACCAGGATCGATTCGATCTCCGGCCGCCCCCGGGTGAGGGTGCCGGTCTTGTCCAGACAGATCGAACGCACCTGTCCCAGTTCCTCGAGGTAGCGACCGCCCTTCACCAGCACGCCGTTGCGGGCAGCCTGGGCGATCCCCGCCAGCACCGCCGAAGGCGTCGATATCGCCAGCGCACAGGGTGAGGCAGCGACCAGGACCGTCAGGCTGCGCAGGAGTGACTCCGAAAGAGTGAGCGCACCGAAGAGTGGTGGCAGTACCAGCAGAGCGAGGGTGCTGATCAGGATCGTGGGAACGAAGATGCGGGTGAAGGTCCTGGTGAACTGCTGGCTCGACCCCTGGTTCCGGCGTGCCTCCTCGACCAGGGTGATCATCCTCGCCATGGTGCTGTCCTCGGCGAGCCGATCCACCCGGAGCACCAGGGCGTTGGCGCCGTTGAGGCTCCCGGCGAAGATCCGTTCCCCCGGGGCCCGCTCGACGGGCGTGCTTTCCCCGGTGATCGTCGATTGATCGATCGATGACCGACCCTCTTCGATCACTCCGTCAGCGGCGACCCGAGTGTTGGGCCGGATGCGGATGCGATCCCCGATCGCGAGGCTGAAGATCGGGACCACCTGCTCCTGCTCCCCGTCGATCCGCACCGCGGTCTTCGGGGTGATCGAACCCAGGGACCGGATCGCGTTTCGGGCCCGCCCCATCGCGTAGTGCTCGAGTGCATGTCCGAGGGAGAACAGGAAGAACAGCAGTCCGCCTTCCGCGTACTTTCCGAGGATCGCGGCGCCGATTCCCGCGATCAGCATCAGCAGGTCGATGTCGAACACCAGTCGGGCCACGCCCCGAACGCTCGCCCAGAGCAGCTCGTACCCTCCGGCGACGTAGGTGACCGCATAGAAACCGAGGACCACCGGATGCGGGGCCAGGCCGGTGAGGTCCAGCACCCAGCCCACCAGCAACGCAACTCCAGCAATCACCGGGTTTATCAGATCCGAGTAGCGTCTGAGAAAAGAGGCGTCCTCGGGCAGTTCGTGTCCGCAATCTGTATCGGAGTCCGCATGAAAGTGCATCGGGTTCCCTTTTGAGGTCCCTCAAGTCTATCCTGTATCCATCACCCGGGCACCGGCCCGTTTCCACCTCGATTCCATCGGCAACCATCGATCCATGACCGATTCCAGCAAGAACCAATTCGGAGAACAGATCCTCCCGAATCGTCTTTCCACGGAGGCGGGTCGCAAGGGCATCCTGATTCCGCTGGGTCTGCTGACGGTGCTCGCCGCCAACATCTGCGCACTCCTGGTTCCCTTCCTCACCATCCGGTTCATGGGGACCAAGGAGTACAAGCTGATCGAATCCGTGAAGCTGATGTGGGAGGCGAAGATCTACCTGGTGGCGTTCCTGATCGTCGGATTCTCGATCATCTTCCC
This sequence comes from Planctomycetota bacterium, assembly GCA_036336805.1. Lineage (GTDB taxonomy): Bacteria > Planctomycetota > Phycisphaerae > Phycisphaerales > SM1A02 > UBA8087. Next base: position 11,294 of record JAYZFJ010000040.1, on the reverse strand, counting down.
ACTCTTCAAGACGATCTCGCTGCTGATCATCTGGTTCACGAGGATGAAGCCGCTTCGGCGCAACCGGTTCATCCAGCTGCTGGAAGCCGCCGGCAAATGGTCGATGTTCGACATCTTCGTGGTCACCCTGCTGATGGTGATCTCCACCAACCAGGTGTTCATCAACACCGAGCCGCGCTACGGGCTGTTCCTGTTCATCATCGCGATCATCGGCAACATGATCATGAGTCGGCTGATGGAGATGGTCGACCAGCGAATCAACTTCAACCATCGGGCGCGCTTCGGCGAGGACACCGCGGTCCTCGAACCGCTGACCGCGACCGGAGGGCTCGGCTGGGCGATGCCGCTGTTCCTGGTGATCGCCCTGATCTCGATCGTGTTCGCCATCGAGGTACCCTTCTTCCGGATCAACGACATCCCCCTCTACTCGAAGTCCTACAGCATCCACAGCGCGATCGCCGCGCTCTTCGAGAAGGGCAACTACGGCCTGGCAAGCTTCCTGGTCCTCTTCACCTGCGTGACTCCGATTCTGGTCCTGGTCCTGATCGGCCATTGCTGGATGGTTCGCAAGACCCATTTCCAGATCGCCAAACGCATGGACCTGATCAAGATCGTCGGGGAGTGGTCGATGCTGAGCGTGTTCCTGATGGCCCTCGGGATCACCGTGACCGAAGGCCAGGAGATGGTCAAGACCCAGATCAAACCGGGCCTGTACGCGATCATGGTGGCGATCCTCTGCTCGGTGGTCTGTACCCAGCTTGCGTATCGCAAGCTGCGATCGATGCTGGTCATGCACCCGGCCGACTGATCCGATCCGCGTCGCGGTCAGGCCCGGACCCGGTCGCCCTGCTCCACGGGGGGCGCGTGTCCGCCCGAGACGTTGTCGACCACCCTGGTCACACCGTCGTCGACCAGCAGGATCGTGCGAGCGAGATTCACCGTCGGGCAGACGTGTTCGGGTACCAGCGCCAGCACCGTTCCCCGCGAGGGGCGTGCCGAAGCGTCCTCGAAGCGGATCGGCAGGTGTTCCTCGCTGGGGCGCAGCGGCAGTGCGCTGGGGTGTTCGAGCACCGTGCAGCAGGGGTCTCCGGTCTCGGCGGCGATCGCCTTCGACCCCGCGTTGACGGTCGCGACCGCATCGTCCGGATGACTCACCACCGTCGCCACCACCGCCGCCGCAGGTTCCAGTCCCAGGGTCGCGATCTCCGGAAGTCGCTCGCTCATCCCGTCATGCAGGACCACGGTCCCGGGCGAAACCGCGTGGCGCATCGTGCCCACCAGGGCCGAGTGCGTGAGGGCGTGCAGGAACGTCGGCGTCCCGCTGGTGATCAGTTCATCGGCACCACCCGCGGCGTGATCCAGGCCCAGCAGGAGGTCGTAGCCGGCATGCGCCTGCGCGCGTCGCGCCTGCTCGGTGCCGTTGCGTACGTGTCCATCGTAGAAGTGGATGCCTCGCCAGCGCGCACCGCAGGCGCGAATCACCTCGAGGATCCGTTCCGGTTCGGTGCATCGGATGCCGGTCCGGTTCATGCCCGGATTCACGTCGACGAAGGCCTCGATTCCGGCGGGAAGCCGGTCCACATCCTCGGGGGCCTCGACCAGCGTCGAGATCCGCGCCGCGGGGTACGTCCCGGCCAGGGCCTCGAGGGTTCGCATGCCTGCGTCATCAAGGTGATGAGCCAGCAGGCAGTCGACGTCGGGTGCGATCGCCAGCAGGTTCGCCAGCTCGAGGGTGGTCGAGCACTTGAACCGTTCCAGTCCCGCCTCCAGCATCAGTTTCCAGAGCTCGGGAAGCTTGGTGGTCTTGAGGTGCGGTCGCCAGCACGCGGGATCCCCGATCGCATCCAGCACCCGCTCGAGGTTCCATCGAACCCCGGGCAGACTGATCGCGAGATGGGGGGTGGCCCTCGATGCCGGATCCGCCTCGGACCCGAGGAAGCGAGCGGCGGAACACTCGACGAAGTGCTCGCTCACCCTGAAGCCTCGCTGCCGGCGGAGAGCTTCTGCTTGAATTCCTCGACCGCCTCCCCGATGCCGGGGTGGCAGGCACGGCCGGTCCGGGCCACGTAGTCCTGGTGGTACTCCTCGGCGGTGTAGAACGGCTCGGCCTTCTCGAGTTCGGTGACGATCGTTCGGTCCCCGAACGCCCTGGACTCGGTCAGTTCCGCGACCACCGAGCGCGCGATCTCCATCTGCTCGGGGGATGCGGTGTAGATTCCCGAGCGGTACTGGGTGCCCAGGTCCGGACCCTGTCGATTGAGGGTGGTCGGGTCATGAATGCGAAAGAAGAATCGGACCAGCGTCTCGTAGTCGATGATCGACGGGTCGAAGCGGACTCGAACCGATTCCGCGTGGCCGGTGGTTCCGCTGCAGACCGCCTTGTAGTCGGGATTCTCCATCGCTCCGTTCTGGTAGCCACTGGTGACGGAGAGGACTCCGGGCAGTTCCGAGAACGCGTACTCCACGCCCCAGAAGCACCCGCCGGCGAAGAATGCCTCGTCGACCTTCACCGGGCGCGATTCCGGGGGCAGCTCCTCGCCCTTCTCGATGAACTTCAGCGATTCGGAGTTCAGGCAGAACCTCAGTCCGGTGGGTGCGGGACCGTCCTCGAACACGTGGCCCAGGTGGCTGCCGCACCGGCCACAGAGAATCTCGGTGCGGACCATGCCGTGGGAGCGATCGACCTTGCCGACCACGTGTTCGCGGTCGAACGTCTTGGTGAAGCTCGGCCAGCCGGTTCCGGAGGTGAACTTGTCCTTGCTGTCGAAGAGCGGCAGGCCGCAGACCACGCAGACGTAGATGCCTTCCTTCTTGTTGTCCAGAAGCGTTCCGCAGAAGGCTGCTTCGGTGCCCGCCTTCTGGGTGATTCGAAACTGCTCCGGGGTGAGTTTGGCGACCAGTTTCTCCTTTTCCTCCGGGGTGGGGGGAGTCAGGTCGTAGCCTCGGTCGGAAAGGCGCGTGTCGGTACTCGATTCAGCCATCTGTACTGCTCCACCGGAGAAGGTCCGGTCACTGGATCCTGCCGGGCATCCGAATCCGAGGCAGGACACGGCCAGCAGGGCGGGAAGGGTCAGAAAGGGATTCGTTTTCATGGTGGAAGCCTCCGCTTCGGGGGATCCTCGTTGTCCCCTCGGGGTGGTACTGGGACGGCACCCCGTGGGTTCGGTCGTCCGGCGAGGGCCGAACGGCGCGAAGGCTCACTTGGTTCGGGCGATCTCGGCCCAGGCGTTGTGCCCGTGGATCGACTCGAAGTTCTCGCTGGTGATTCGATACGTCAGGATTCGGTCGTCACGATTCATGTTCAGGGCGAGATCCCGGATGATGTCCTCGACGAACTTCGGATTCTCGAACGCCGCCTCGGTCACGAACTTCTCATCCGGACGCTTCAGGACCGGGTAGACCTCGCAGGACGCGGCGGCCTCGATCTCCGATCCAAGCTCGGCGATTCCCAGCGGTCCGCCGGTGGTCACCTCCGCGGAGAGCTCGCAGCGCTGATTGTGCGCTCCGTACTCCGAGATCTCCTTGGAACAGGGGCAGAGGCTGGTGGCGGGCGCCTTCACCATGAGGGTCTCTTCCAGCTGATCGCTCGGATCGATCTCGACCGAGATGCGCACCTGGTATTCGAGCATGCCCTGGCCGCCGGTGATCGGGGCGGGCTTGGTGATGAACCAGGGGAAGACCAGCTCGACCTGGGCGTGTTCCGCTCCGAGGGTGGAGCGCAGATCCCGCATGAACTCGTTCATCTTCCCGGGGCCGAGTCGCTCCTGATGCTTTCCCAGCACCTCCAGGAACCGACTCATGTGGGTGCCCTTGACGTTCGAAGGGAGGGCGACGGTCATCTTGAAGGTGGCCGCGATCGACTGGGTGGATCCATCGGTATCGGTGATCGTCACCGGATGCCGGACGTCACTGACCCCGACCCGGTCGATCGAGACCGCTCGGGCGTCGGGCGCACTCTGGACATCTGGCAGGTCATTTCCGTGTGGTGTGGCAATCGTCAAGGACGTTCTCCAGGGGGGTCGTGGCCACCAAGGATAGCAGCCTCCACGTGCTCTCTTCCCACTCCTCCCATGTTTTTTGCGGTCAGGAAACCGGGTTCATCGACCGATTCCCGGCCGTTTCCCGAGAAAGCCTGCTTCTCCCCCGGGTTCCGATCGGGGACGGGAATGCGTGCTCGGCCGCGGTGGACCACTTCGATCCATCGAGCTGGATCCCGGCGGCACCGGGCGGTGTCTACCATGAATGAGTTCATGGACTGGCCACGAACGACGCCCCCCCGACCCGAGACCGAGCGCATACGCATGTTTGAGAATGCCCAGGACCCGCACGCCACGTCGCCCAGCGAGCGAATCCGCAGGCTGCTCGACGAGCACCACTGCCCCCATCGACACCTGCGCCACGAACCGACCCCGACCTCCGAGGACAGTGCCCGCGTGCGCGGCGAACCCCTCGAGGTCGGCGGGAAGGCGCTGGTGCTCAAGGTCGATGCCTCGTTCATCGTGCTGGTCCTCAGCGCCGCGCGCAAGCTCGATTCCAAGCGACTGCGCACCTCGCTCGGTGCGCGCAAGGTCCGGTTCGCCACTCGCGAGGAACTCCTCGATCGCACCGGGCTGGTCCCGGGCAGTGTCCCGCCCTTCGGCGAGCCGCTCTTTCCCCTGGCTCTGGTGGTGGATCAGTCGGTGCTCGACAACGAGCGGATCGCCTTCAACGCCGGATCCCTGGAGGAATCGATCATCATGTCGGTCGAGGACTGGCGACGCTGTGCCGCACCGACTCGGGTGGTCGACGCCACGGTGGAACCGGAGGGTTCCTGAGACCACGGTGGTCGATCCGGAGAAGCAATGGACCCGGTGGGACTCGAACCCACATGCTCCAAGGAGCCGCGGATTTTAAGTCCGCTGCGTCTGCCAATTCCGCCACAGGTCCGGAAGCCTCAAGACTGTACGAAAACTCCGCGCTCGGTGCGTCGCTCCGAGCGCGGAGGGGTGGTTCATGCCTCGTCCGGAATCGGCTCAGGAGCTTGCAGAAGCGCTCTTCTCGAGGTGTCCGCCGAACTCGTAGCGCATCGCACTGAGCAGCTTGTTCGCGAATTCCGCCTCGCCCCGGGACTCGAACCGCTCGTAGAGCGCAGCGCTCAGCACGTGGGCGGGAACGCCGATGTCGATCGCGGCGAGGTTCGTCCAGCGGCCTTCACCGGAGTCGCTGACTCGACCGTGGAAGTTCGAGAGGTCGGGATTCTCGGCCAGGGCGGAGGCGGTGAGGTCCAGCAGCCAGGAGCCGATCACGCTGCCACGGCGCCACATCTCCGCGACCGCTCCGCAGTCGATGTCGTACATGTAGTCCTCGGGGTTGCGCAGGGGGGTGGTCTCCGCATCCTCCTCACGCTTCATCTTGCCGATGTTCGCGTGCTTGAGGATGTTCAGCCCCTCCGCGTAGGCGGCCATCACCCCGTACTCGATGCCGTTGTGCACCATCTTCACGAAGTGACCGGAGCCGCAGGGGCCGCAATGGAGGAAGCCCATCTCGGCATCCTTGGCGGCGCCCTTGGCGTTCTCGGCGTAGTGGGGGGTGCGCGGGGCGCAGTCGATGCCCGGGGCGAGTGAGACGAAGATCGACTTCATGCGCTCGACCGCCGAATCATCCCCGCCGATCATGTGGCAGTAGCCGCGTTCCAGTCCCCAGACTCCGCCGGACACGCCGACGTCCAGGTAGTGGATGTTCTTGCCGCGAAGCTCCTTCGATCGTCGCAGGTCGTCCTTGTAGTAGGAATTGCCGCCATCGATGAGGGTGTCGTCCGCCTGGAGGTGGGGAACGACCTGCTCGATCACACCGTCGACCAGCGCGGCCGGGACCATCATCCAGACGTTCCGGGGGGCCGCGAGCTTCGAGCAGAGGTCCTCGATGCTCGAAGCGCCCTGTGCACCCTCGCCCTCGAGTTCCTTCACTGCATCCTGATTCACGTCGAACACGACGCAATCGTGTCCATCCTTCATCAAGCGACGCACCATGTTGGCGCCCATTCGGCCGAGTCCGATCATTCCAAGCTGCATTGCATAGCCCCTATAGGGTTGAGGGTTGTGTTTCGATGCTCCCCGTGCCCACCACGGGTCCGCGACTATAGCGAACCCCGGGGGGTCCTGTCAGGACCGCGCTTCGGCGTGCATCTCGAGCACCTGTTCGAGCAGCCAGACCGCGAATTCGTGCTTGGAAACCGACGGCGGGTCCGGCGTACGAGTGGTGCCGTCGGCGCCCAGCAGGGTGGCTTCGATCCGGTCCGATTCCAGGGTCTCGAGGGGGTTGGCGATGATCGCGTCGAGGCTCTTGCGATCCAGCTTCGCCCGGGCGCTGCTCATCAGCTCGTCCCGTGGTTCGAGCGCCCACCCGATCCGCAGCTGGTCGTCCCGACTGCACCCGGCGAGTCCCGCCAGCAGGTCCGGGGTCGGTTCGAGCTCGAGGGAACGACGACCGGATCTCCGTCGAAGCTTCCCGCCCTCGCAGGTCTCCACCGGTCGGTAGTCGGCCACCGCCGCCGCCATGAACAGGAGCTCATGGTCCGGCCATGCATCGTTGAGAAGTCTCTCGAGATCCGCACAGGACTGGAACCGCTCCACCCTCAGCATCGAATGGTCGATGGGGGTGCGCGTGGTCGGGCCCAGCAGCAACGTGGTCGGACACCCCGCGGCCACCGCCGCATCCGCCAGTGAGAGACCCATTCGTCCCGATGAACGATTACCGAGGTACCGCACCGCATCGATCGGCTCGTGGGTCGGGCCGGCGCTGATCAGGACTCGGGGTGGTGCGTTCATGGAAGGGTTCGTCGGGAGTGGGTTATCTGGTCGTTGCCTCGAGGCGTTCTCACCTCGGGGCTCAGCCCCAAGAGTTCGTGCTCGGGGGGTCTGAGGGCTTCCATACTACGTCCCCAGCGGGTACCTTGGGTCGTTCCCGGCCGGACCCGGAGAAGCGGGATCCGGTCAGAAGCACGCCCGTTCGGGCCCACTAGGAGACGCATGTGGCGTTGAAGGCACGCAAGAAACTCGGCGACATCCTGATCGAGTCGGGCATCGCCTCGACGGACCAGGTCGAGTCCGCCTGCGAGACCTCAACCGCCACCGGCAAGAAGATCGGTGAAGTGCTCATCGAGGAGGGGATCGCTTCCGAGGAGCAGATCGCCGAATCGGTCGCGACCCAGTTCGGCATCGACTTCGTGGACCTGCGCACCGCCGAGGGGCTCTCGAGCATCGACGTGGAGCTGGTGGACGGCGACATCATCCGCAAGCACCTGGTCCTTCCGCTCGGGGAATCCGGAGGTCGGATCCGCCTGCTGGTCCACGATCCCGCCGACCTCGGACTGGTCGACACCCTGAGCTTCCGGCTCGGCAAGGACATCGATCTGGCGATCGGGGCCCGCACCCAGATCAAGACCTACATCGACGACCTGGGGGGGAACATCGAGCGCGTCACCAGCGCCGAGGATTCCACGATCGACAAGTCCGACGACCGTTCGGTCGACCGGGAGCAGACGGTGGACTCGATCGATGCCTCGGTCGACGTCGACGTGGACGGTGATTCGAAGATCGTGGCCCTCGCCAACAAGATCATCAAGGAAGCGGTGCGTGGCCGGGCGAGTGACATCCACTTCGAACCGATGGTCGACCGGGTCCGGCTGCGCTATCGAATCGACGGCGTCTGCCACGAGCGGCACGACATCACCAAGAGCCTGCAGGCCTCGCTGCTGGCACGCCTGAAGCTGATGGCCGGTGTGAACGTCGCGGAGCGTCGCATTCCCCAGGACGGTCGCATCAAGATGCCGATCGCCGAGGAATCGGGTGGCGAGCCGGTCGACATCGACTTCCGTGTCAGTTTCTGTCCCGCGTACCACGGTGAGAGCGTGGTGCTTCGTGTGCTCCGACCCGATGCGGTCCGGATCGGTCTCGTGAACCTCGGCTTCGAGCCCGACAACCTCAAGATCTTCGAGCGGATCATCCAGCGTCCCAATGGAATCTTCCTGGTCACCGGCCCGACCGGCAGCGGCAAGACGACCACGCTCTACTCGGCTCTGGACACCCTCAACACCCCCAATCGGAAGATCATCACCGCGGAGGATCCGGTCGAATACAACTTCACCGGCATCAACCAGGTCCAGGTCCGCGAGTCGATCGGTCTCAACTTCACCGCGATCCTCAGAGCGATGCTTCGTCAGGCCCCGAACGTGATCCTGATCGGTGAGATTCGAGACCGGGAAGTCGCGGACATCGCGATCCAGGCCTCTCTGACCGGTCACCTGGTCTTCTCCACCCTGCACACCAACGATGCCCCCTCCGCGATCACCCGACTGATCGACATCGGGGTCAAGCCGTTCCTCGTCGCCAGCTCGATCCAGGCGATCATGGCCCAGCGCCTGATCCGCATGCTCTGCCCCAAGTGTGCGCAGCCGGACGAGTCGCCGGACACCCGCCTGCTCAAGCTGGTCAACATCTCCCCCGAGGAGGTTGCCGCCGGAAGCATCAAGAAGGGCGTGGGGTGCCCCAACTGCAGTGGTACCGGGTACCGAGGCCGAAAGGCGATCTTCGAGCTGATGCGCATGAACTCCGAGGTCCGGGAGCTCGCGTTCGAGCGAGCCCAGATCTCCAAGATCCGAGAGGCCGCGATCCGGGGCGGCATGCGCAGCCTTCTCGAGGACGGCAAGGTGAAGATCCTCCGCGGTGACACCACCCCCGACGAGGTCGCCCGCTTCGCCCAGATCGAGGGCTTCAACCCCGATGAGATTTCCTAGCACCTCCCCATGCCTCGGCCCTTCCTGTCGGAAGGCCGTTCGAGGCCACTCGACCCCCAGAGAAGGATTGGCCTAACCGATGTCAACGATGCAGATCGATCGTCTCCTTGAGACCGTGGTTCGCGAAGACGCGTCCGACCTCCACCTGACCACCGGTCGGCAGCCGACGGTGCGTCTGAACGGTCGCCTCCGGACCCTCGACACCAAGGTGCTCGACAACGAGGACATGACCGTGCTCATGAAGGCGGTCACCCCCGAGAAGAACCAGCAGGAACTCCAGGAGGGGGGGTCCACCGACTTCGGCTTCGCCTACGGGGAAAAGGCTCGTTTTCGTGTGGCGGTCTTCAAGCAGCGCGGCGACATCGCCATGGTGCTGCGACTGATCCCCAACCGTCTGCTCACGTTCGACCAGATCGGCCTTCCGGAGATCTGTCGCGAGTTGATTCGTCGTCCGCGTGGACTCTTCATCGTGACCGGACCGACCGGTTCCGGAAAGACCACGTCCCTGGCGACGATGATCGACCACATCAACATCAACCACGACCACCACATCATCACCGTCGAGGACCCGATCGAGTACTACCACGATCACAAGGAGTCGATCATCAACCAGCGTGAGCTGGGGATCGACGTCCAGAGTTTCGCGGAAGCCCTGCGACGTGCGTTGCGTGCGGACCCCGACGTGATCCTGGTCGGTGAAATGCGTGACCTCGAGACGATCGAGGCGGCGATCCGAGCCGCGGAAACCGGTCACCTCGTCTTCGCGACCCTGCACACCACGGGAGCGGCCGGCACGATCAACCGAGTGATCGACGCGTTCCCAGTCGACCAGCAGGAGCAGATTCGCGTTCAGCTCTCGACCAGCCTCATCGCGGTCCTCAGTCAGGTGCTGCTCGCCCGGGTTGATCAGCCCGGCCGAGTGGCGGGCTATGAGTTCCTGGTCGTGACCCCCGCCATCGCGAACCTGATTCGAGAGGCCAAGACCTTCCGAATCGACTCCGCGATCCAGACCGGCAAGAAGTTCGGCATGCAGCTGCTGGACGACCACCTCTGGACGCTGTTCTCGCGGGGCATGATTTCCGCCGAAGAGATGATCGACAAGTGTCGCGATCCATCCGGCCTGACCGCCAAGGTCCACAAGCTGGGCGGGTCGGTTGGGCGTGCGGAACTCGACGGTGAGGCCGACGACGACGAAGGCTGATCGCCCGCCATACCTCGCTGAAACCTGTCGGGATCGCGCCTGCAGCTCACGCATCGCGACAACTCATCCTCTCTGAATGATTCAGACCCGAGTGCGTTCGCACAGATCGCAGTGTCTGATTGCGCTGATGTGCTATGTAATCCAGGTGTCACTTAGTCACAACCGCTGATTTTTGGGCATTCGTCCGGGATCAATTCTCGTGAAAATCGAAATTCGCTGCGTGCAGTGGAGGGGGGCGTCCGTATTCATGTACGGATATCGTTCAAAAATCCAGCTGTCGTAATCAAGAGAGGTGATTATCAGCTTGCGAAGGACCTCCGCAGCCCTGATCATGAACGAGCGTCCCCCGGGGAATGCACCACTCGTCGGGGCAGCTTTCGGAGTGACGTGACCGATGCGTTCGATCACCGCCGACCTGGCCAGTCGCCCGGCTCCGGTGCTCGGAACCAGCCGCCCGGCCAGGGCGAAGTAGGAAACGATGGCGAAAATCGATCCCAAGGTACTCAAGGGCGAGCGAATCGGTCGGATTCTCCGACGGCTGGGGCGTTGCTCTCGTGAAGAGGTCTACGAAGCGCTCCATCTTCAGAAGGAACAGAAGGGCAAGCTTGGTGAACTCCTGATCGAACTCGGGCACTGCACCGAGATGCAGATCACCGAGGCACTTTCCCTCCAACGTGGTTTCCAGATGGTGAACCTCGAGGGGCGGACGATCGAGGAGGACGTGCTCGCGTCGATTCCTCCGGAGACCGTCCGGGCCTACGGGGTGGTCCCGCTCAAGTACGACCCGAGTTCCCGTCGCATCCTGATCGCGATGAAGAGCCCCGACAACTACCGCGCGATCGACGACCTCTCGCAGCTGATGGACTTCAAGGTCCAGGCGGTGGTGGCGCCCGCCGAGCAGGTCGAGGCATTGATCAAGGAACACTTCTCCGGAGCGACCGATCTGGGGCAGGTGCTCGCCAAGGCCGAGGACTCCAGCGCACTCGGCGCGCTTTCCTCACGCGGGGAATCGATCGACCTCGGCGTCATCGAAGAGGCGGCCGCGGACAACCAGATCATCGAACTGCTCGACCTGGTGCTGCGCATCGGCATCCAGGAACAGGCCTCCGACATCCACTTCGAACCGTTCGAGGACCAGCTGCGCATCCGCCAGCGAATCGACGGCGTCCTCTACGAGATGGCCCCGGTGCGCAAGCACCTCGCGATGGCGATCATCAGTCGCGTCAAGGTCATGGCGAACCTCGACATCGCGGAACGCCGACTCCCGCAGGACGGCCGAATCGAGATGATGGGCCGTGACCTTCGTGTCTCGATCCTCCC
>JAYZFJ010000039.1:0-40928 GCA_036336805.1 Planctomycetota bacterium | reverse complement strand
GTTGGCGCCTCGCATCCATGCCACTTCAGGGTTTTTCAGGCACCCCCAACCCTCTTCCAGGGTTCTGGGTTGCAATGCCTGGATCGTGAAGTACTGACTCCATCACGACTTCCCTGCGCTCATCCCATCCAGATCACGAATCGTGATGGTTGACCATCCCTGGTCACGATGAAATATCCCGCTTTCCCTCGTCCAGGAGGTCAGAAGGCGCATGGGACTCGGTACGTTCTGGGCATACATGGCCGATCCAGGTGCCATGCTGCCGTCTGCTGGTTCACTGCCTTCCATGACCTCACAACCATCGCTCGACATGCTGGACTGGACGTCTCAACCGCTTGAGCTGGCGGCGGAGCGACTTGTCGATCGTCTGGGCGATCATGGTCCCTCGGAGACTGCCGTACTGGTCTCCGGCCGGCGTCTCCGCCGCCTTCTTCAGCGTGAACTGGTCCGTGCCCATCGACGCCGACACGGCAGGTCGGCTCTGCTGGCTCCGGTGGTGCTGACGCCCTCGGGCCTGGTGGACTGCTTCTTTCTCAATGACGGTCCGCTCTCCGTGGTCGAGGAGTCGGCCGCTCTGCTCCATTGGCTGCTTGCATTCGATGGTCTTGGACAGGATTCGAAGCGTCTGCTCGATCCTGACTCGAATCGGCGGTCCACATCCGACCTGCTTTCGTCGGTTCGTCGCTATCGGGACATCTGCGAACAACTCGATGCGCTCGCTATCGACCCGGCAGGTGTCGTGGAGTTGATCGACGGGCCCGGTGCACCGGAGCGCTGGCGTGCACTCTCCGCACTCCGGGATGAAGCACATCGTGAGCTCGCATCGCATGGTTTGGTGGAGCAGACCGTTCTGCATCGTTCGATGATTGATTCGGAGCGTCTGAACCCGAGTGCCCCCCGGGCACTGATGGTTCTGGGCGTCACCGACCCGGGACCGCTGACCGTGGCGGTGCTTGAAGTGCTTGGTGATCGCGTTCACCTGCTGGTCGATGCGCCTGAATCACACCGTAATGACTTCGATGCATTGGGCAGGCCACTGCCCGAGATCTGGTGCGAACTTCCGTCACCACTCCCGCGGGAGTCGATGCGAATGGTCGAACGGCCGGTGGACGCCGGAGAGGTTCTCATCAAACTGCTGGAACAGGCTGCGGATGCCGATGGCACGGTGCGCAGCGATCAACTCACGGTCGGGCTCTGCGACGAACGTTACGGAGAGCTTCTGGAGCGTACCGGTCGCCGGGCTGGAGTGCCGCTGCGTGCGTCGGTGGGAATCTCCCTGTCGCGCACCCAGCCGGTTCGCCTGCTGGAACTGCTGAGTCGCTACCTCCGAGAACCGAGCCTCGCGGAATTCTCCTCCCTCCTGCGTCTGCCTCTCTGGGAAGAGGTGCTCGCTGAGCGCATGGCCGATACGACTTCCATCGATCTGCTCTCGATCCTCGATGCCTGGTCCCAGAAACGGGTGGGGGCAACCCTGGCGGACCTCACCTCGGTTCCCCGTTCGGAACCGTGCGAGACTCCGCCACCGCTGCTCGTACGCGTGCTCAAGGAGTGTGAGCTGCTGTTGCAACCATTGCGCACCTGCACCAGTGTGTCCCAGCAGGCCTTGGCTCTGCGCTCGTTGTTTGAATCCGCCGAAGAGCATTCCTCGTTCAAGGATGATTTTCGCGAGTTCTGGAAACATGCGGGTCCGATGTTCGATGCTCTGGTCTCGGTCAAGCACATGGCGGCCCTCGATTGCCCCGCCCTGCTCGAACTGATCCATCAGCAGGTCGCTAGGCAGTCACGTCCTGGTGAACCGATCGCCCCGGGGCAGTCGGTCATCGAGATGGTCGGTTGGCTCGACGTGCGGCAGGACCCTGCACGGCGGATCATTCTCATCGGTTTCAACGAGGCTGGCGAACTTGCTCCGCCCGGAGTGGATGCCTGGCTGCCCGACTCCCTCCGCGAACAGCTCGGACTGCCATGCGAATCACTGCGCCGGGCTCGTGATGCACATGCCCTTCACGCTCTCGCCGCCCGCAGCACTCGACTCGACGTGATTGCCAGCCGTGTCGATGTGCGTGGCGAACCGCTGGTGCCAAGCCGCCTCTACCTGGGCCCGGGTGGTGAGGAGGGCGCCCATCGCGTACTCCACACGATGGAGGCCCCGCCATTCTCCCGCCCCGTGCACCTGCTCACCGGCATGCCGCGACCGGCCGTCGTCGAATCCTTCGCTGAACCTCAGCTCCCCGCAGAGCTTCAGGTGGAGTCCCTCCACGTCACCGATTTCGAGGCGTGGATTCGATCGCCCCGACGTTTCTGGCTGGAGCGTCGTTTGGGATTGCAGACCGTGGAACCACATCCGCTGGAGCTCGATCCCCGCTCCTTCGGCACCCTCGCCCACGACGTGCTCGAGGAGTTCGGTCGAAGCGACCTTCGTGATTCCATCGATGCCCCCTCGATCCTCGATTTCCTCGCGAAGACGCTCCGTGAACAGGTTCGCAGGGAGTACGGCGATCCGTGCCTTCCGACCATCGAACTCCAGACCCGGATGCTGCTCAGGCGTCTTGAACGGTTCGCCTCGGTTCAGGCGGACATCGCCGCCCAGGGCTGGAGATGTCATGCGGTCGAGCGAAGACTCAAGGCGACCCTGGAACTGCCCGATGGCCCCCCGGTCGAGATCATCGGGCGGGTCGATCGAATCGATCGCCACGAGGATGGTCGATGGCGGGTTCTTGACTACAAGACCTCGATCAACGCTGCGAACGTCAGTCGGAAACGAACCAAGGACGGTCGCTGGAAGGACCTGCAACTGCCCCTCTACGACTACCTTGTCCGACGTACCGAGGCGCAGCTGGGCGATCTGGTGGAAGTGGGATACTTCGCGATCCCGAAGGAACTCTCCAGGCTCCAAGTCAGCACCGCCGACGATTGGGATGCATCGGTGATGGCCGGCGGGGTGAATCGGGCACGTGAGGTGGTGCTCGAGATGCGGCGGGGTGAATTCGACGCCGAGCCCGTCACTTCCATCGCAACCCGTGAGCCGGACGGCATCGACCGCATACTTCGATCCAGTGCACTGGAATTCGGACCGGACGTATCGGACGAGGAGGGTGACGAATGAGCCACCTTCCCCATGCACGAGTGCTGGCCTCCGCCGGAACCGGCAAGACCCATCGACTCAGTTCCCGATACCTGGACCTGATCCTGCGAGGAGCGGATCCCCGCACCCTGCTGGCCACCACGTTCACCCGAGCTGCCGCTGCGGAGATCCGAGAGCGGGTGCTCGTACGCGCGGCGAAGGGGCTTCTCGAGAACCGTGCTCGCGCTCAGCTTGCTTCCGAGCTGAACCGTGCCCTGCTCCCGTCCGACGACCTCGAGCGTGTGCTCGGCAGCCTGCTGCATCACCTCTCCGAGCTGCAGATTTGCACCATCGACAGTTTCGTGGCTCGGTTGACCACCGTCGGGTCCCAGGAGCTCGGGCTCGGCACGACTCCGGAGCTGGTGTACGACGATCGTGAACGCGGTCTCCAGTCCAGGATCCTGCGCCGAATCTTCGATCGGCTCGATTCCGAGCAGGCACTCGACGCATTCGCGGTTTCGATCGATGGCCTCTCCAAGGGAAGCCCTGCGCAATCGATTTCCAACACGCTCCAGGAGATCGTCGGTTTCGGACTTCCTCCCTTTCACGAGACCAACGGTCGGATCGCGCCGTGGTTGTGGGCCTCCGAGGAAGGACTTGATGCACTGGACCTTTCCCCGATCTCTGAAGGCCTCCGCAAAGCCGTGGACGGGCACTCCAAGACGATCACCAAGGCCGTGGCGAAGCTCTGCGGGATCCTCGATTCACTGGCGCCCGAATCCGATCGATTCACGGTTCTCAAGGAGACCCGCGCGACCACGCTCTGCCTGAAGGTCAGGAATGGTGAATCAACCTACGGGCGAGGCAAGGACAACCTTATCGACGAGCCGCTCCGCGTCGCTATCCAGCAACTCAACGACTACGTCGACCGCCTGGTGGTCGAAGAGTACGGTCGCCGCACTCGTTCCACCCACGCTCTGCTTGCCGAATACCACGAGGCTCGAGAGGAGGTTCGTCGAGAACAGGGAGTGGCGAGTTTCCAGGATCTGGTTCGAGTGCTGGTGGAGGCGGATCCCGAACTGCTGCGCGACGAGTTGTGGTTCCGACTCGACGGGCGAATCGATCATCTCCTGCTCGATGAGTTTCAGGACACCTCTCTGATGCAGTGGAAGGTGCTCAGGCCTCTGGCCGAGGAGATCGTCTCGGATGGGACGGGCGAACGAACCTTCTTCAGCGTGGGTGACGTCAAGCAGTCGATCTATGGTTGGCGAGGCGGTCTGCCCGAGATTCTCGAGCACCTTCCCACCCTGATCCTCCAGGATGGGGTTCGGGCGGCGATCGATGATGAAAACCTCTACCGGAGCTGGCGAACCGGTCCGGAGATCCTGGGGGTCATCAACCAGGTGTTTTCGACCATCGATCAACGTCCCATGATGAAGGATGCGGAACACCTCGCACTCGCGGCGGACCGCTTTCGGCGGATCTGGGTCGAGCACGAGTCGGCACCCGGCAGGCCCTCCGGGTGTTTCGAACTGATCAGCAGCCCCCTTGATCCGGAAGACAGGGCAAGCGCCGTCGAGCAGCGATCCGCGGCCGCCGACCGCGCTGCAGACCTGGCGGCGGAGCTGCATCGTGCTCATCCCGGACTGACCGTGGGAGTGCTCACGCCTCAGAACAAGGTTGCGTCCCAAGTCCTCGCCCTGCTCCGTCGACAGGGGCTTGACGCGACCGGAGAGGGCGGTGGCAACTTCCTCGATTGTGGCGCTTCGATCGTGTTTCTCGACGCACTTCGCCTGGCGAGTCATCCCGGTGATTCCGCTGCGGCATTCAATCTTCGTTCATCTCCATTGAAGGCCGCTCTGGAACTCGCGGACGATGGTCCTTCAGATTCCGAGCTCGCTCGGTCACTTCGTTGGTCGTTCGCTTCGCAGGGGATCGCCCGTACCTTCGAGTGCTGGTTCAACCGGCTTTCGGGCCAGCTGGACCAGCGGGAGATCACTCGTCTGGAACGCTTGATCGCGGAGACCGAACGGATGGAGGCGGGGGGACTTTCCGACTTGGTCATGATCCGACGAGAGCTCGAGGGGCTACGACTCGACGAACCCGGCTCCGACGGTATTCGGGTCATGACGATTCACGGGAGCAAGGGTCTGGCATTCGACCTGGTGGTTCTCACCGGCATCGATGGGCCACTGATTCGTCCTGGCAAGCTTGTCCATGAGCGGGATCCGTTGTCATTGGAACTGCGTCGCCTCTCCCGCTGGGTGAACAAGAACCTTCTTCCCCCGGAAATCGAGCCCCTTCAGACCTTCACTCAGGCCGACATGGCCTTTGAACGGTTCTGCCAGCTCTACGTCGCGATGACCCGCGTTCGTCAGGGCCTCTTCGTGGTGGTGGCCCCTCCGGGCACAAAAAACGTCTCGAAGACCTCGATGGGCACGCTTCTGAGCCAGTCATTCGCACCGGAGCAACGAGCCGAGGATCCCCGACGACCGGAACTCCTGGTCTCGGTTGGAAGCCGCGAGTGCCTCTCCACCGAGGGCATCCTCACCCAAACCGCTGCTGAGTCATCCTCGATCTGCATCAGACTGCAGGGGACTCCACTCGATCCTCTGCCCGGGTACTCGCCTTCCAGAATGGTGAAGAAGGCCGCTGGACGGGACACGATGCCGCCGGTCGACGGCCAGGAAGCTCGTCGCTACGGAAGTGCGATCCACAGCCTGTTCGAACTCATCGAGTTCATCGAGGATCCGCTTCCGAGCGAAGAGCGTCTGCGCTCGCAGCTGCACCGATTCTGTCCCCGAAATGATCCGGACTGGCAAGATCGAGTGCTGGCCGACTTTCATGGGATGCTCGAACATCCTGAAGTTCGTTCCGTCCTCTCTCGGGAAGATCTGCTCCGGACGGCCCCTTCCGCCGAGGCGCTGCGGGTGTGGCGAGAGTCAGGATGGCTTCAGCTCACCGACGAGGGGCTGCTCGCGACGGGCATCTTCGACCGGGTCGTGGTGTTTGAACGGGCCGGAGTGCCGGTGGGGGGGATCGTGGTCGACTGGAAGACCGATCGGGTGGATTCAGCATCCGCCGAGCGGCACGCCCTGCGCTACCAGGCTCAGCTGGATGCATAGCGAGGGGCAGTCGCCTTGATCGAAGGGATTTCCCTCGATTTGATCCAGTCCTGCATCATCTTTCCCCGAGTTGGGATCCGGGTTGGTCTGGGGAACTGAGTTCCCATTGACCTCCCTTGGGTGCTAGAATCGTATCCAGACGATTTTCGTATCACTGTGAGGCGCTTAGGACCGTTCATGGCCCAGATAACAATCAACGGAACGCAGATTGACTTCGAGCCCGGACCGTCGGTTCTTCAGCTGGCCACGGATCATGGCATCGAGATCCCGCACTACTGCTACCACGACTCACTGAGTGTGCCGGCCAACTGCCGCATCTGCCTGGCGGAGATCTGGCAGCCCAATCCCCGCAATGACAACAAGCTCGAGTACCTCGGCAAGCTGGTTCCCACCTGCTCCACCCCGGCCGCGGATGGAATGGTGGTCTCAACCAATACCCCTCACGCGATCGCGAACCAGAAGGCGGTCATGGAACTCCTGCTGGTCAATCACCCTGTGGACTGTCCGGTCTGCGACCAGGCCGGAGAATGTCATCTTCAGGACTACTCGTACCAGTACGGTCGAGGGCAGAGCCGCTTCCAGGAAGACAAGAACAAGGAACCCAAGAAGGACGTCGGCCCCAACGTCCTGCTCTATTCCGATCGCTGCATTATGTGCACCAGGTGCGTGCGTTTCACCCGGGAAGTGACCGGCACATCCGAGCTCATGGTCGATGGCCGTGGGTCCCACAACCAGATCGATGTCTTCCCCGGTCTCGCTCTGGATAACGAACTCTCAGCCAACGTCATCGATCTCTGCCCCGTAGGAGCCCTGCTGGACAAGGATTTCCTGTTCCAACAGCGAGTATGGTTCCTCAAGAAGACCCCCTCGATCGACGGGATCACCGCGAGCGGCGACAACATCTACATCGAGCACAATGAAGGCACGATCTACCGGGTGAAGCCTCGCCGCAACGAATCGATCAATCAGTGGTGGATCACCGACGAGGTCCGGTACGGATGGAAGTTCATTCATTCGGAGGACCGATGCACGATGCCTTCGGTGGATGGCGAGGATCCCTTCCTCGCAGAGGAAGCCCCGGCGGCGTGGTCGATCGCACTGGCCGAGGCGGATCGTATTGCGACCGAGTCGGTCGAGTCTGGGGGACGTCTCGCGGTGATGGTCAGCCCGATGCTGACCTGCGAAGACGCCTTCCTCCTGGGTGAATGGGCACGTGCGATCGATCCCCGGGTGGTCTTCGGCATCGGTCCGGTACCGGTGGACGGAGAGCCCAAGACCTTCCCCGGCGGCTACACGATCTGCACGGAGAAGGCCCCCAACGCCCGCGGTGTTCGCCGCGTACTTTCCGCGACCGGCAACTCCGTTCTTGAAAGCGAGGCATTCTTCGAGCAGGTCGCCTCCGGAGTTGGTTGCGCCGTATTGACCGGAAACTATCCGAGCGACTGGGTCACGGAGCAGATGGTCGAATCAGTCGCCGAGACCCCTCTGATCATGCTTGAGACGCTTCCCAACCGACTGACGGAACGAGCTTCAGTGATTCTGCCGACCACGACCTGGGCGGAAAAGGCTGGCACCTTCGAGAACGTTGGCGGCCGCCTGCAGAGCTTCGAGCGGGCAATCAGCACGGTCGACTACTGCAAGGGGGAGGCGCAGATCGCCCTTGAGTTGCTGGCTCTCCGCGCGGGAACCGCGCCAGGAATCTTCGTCGCGGCGGATGTTCGGGCCCGCATGGCTGCTCAGGAGGGTCTGGCGCCGTTTGCAGACACTGAACTCCCCGTGGAATCGACGGTTCAGGTCGAGAGTGACCTGCAGCTGATCGATCTCTAAGCAGCCCCAGCCGGCTTCACATGCACCGAATTGTCCTCCCGCCCGGGAACGGCTAGACTGTGTGACTCGCCTCGGAGAACCGCCGCGCGGATCGGACTCCCGCCGGCACTGGTCGATCGAGGCATGGTTTCACGAGAGTCCTTGTAGATGAAGAATCGGAGTTCATCCATGACGAATCCTGGTGAAGGTCTCGATACGGTAATCGGTGGTGCAGTCAAGGCGGCGGATCCGGAAGCTGCCAGTGCCCGTGCTGCGGACGGACGCGCCTGTGAGCAGGCGGGCGACCGACTCGGAGCGATCTCCGCGTACCGCGAAGCCGTCGAGCTAGGCGACGGAACGGAGACGGCCTTCCGTCTGGGTTGGTTGCTCGATCAGCATGGCGAAGAGGATGAAGCCCTTGCTTGCTATGAGCGAATCGTGAACTCCAGCAATGCCCTTCCTCCGATCAACGCGATGATCAATCTTGCGGTGATCTATGAGGATCGCGGTGACATCAATTCTGCAGAGCGCTGTCTTCGCAAGGTCCTCGACGCCTCCCCGAACAATTCGCGTGCGCGTCTCTTCATGAAGGACATCATCGCGTCCAAGAACATGTACTACGACGAGGAGCAGGATCGCAATCTGGCAAAGCGAAGCGCACTTCTGGATACTCCAGTGACCGATTTCGAATTGAGCGTCCGAGCGCGCAACTGCCTCAAGAAGATGAAGATCAGGACTCTCGGAGACCTCCTCAAGATCACCGAGGCGGAGCTGCTCTCCTACAAGAACTTCGGTGAGACTTCGCTGGTCGAGATCAAGTCGATGCTTTCCCAGAAGGGGCTTCGCCTGGGCCAGGGTCTCGAAGGGCGTTACAGCCAGGTTCGCAAGGAGATCTACGACGAGCTGCGAGGTAAGGCGCCCGATCACATTCTCAACAAGCCGGTATCGGCGCTCGAACTCTCGGTTCGTGCTCGCAAGGCGCTTCAGCAGCTTGGGGTGCAGACCATCGGCGATCTTGCATCACGCACCGAGGCGGAGTTGATGGGTGTCAAGAACTTCGGTCAGACCAGTCTGGTCGAGATTCGCGAAAAGCTCACTTCGTACAACCTGGATCTCAGGCTGCTCGAGTAGACGCAGGACGCTGGGGCAGGTTCACGAAGCCGTTCCATCCGCTTCTCCGGTTTTCTGAAGGGGGCTCAGCCATCCCGGGTGGTTCTTGCATGCGCTGCATCGTTCGACTCATTCATCGTTTTCCCGTGCTCGGGCTTTTCCTGTTCCTTGCGGGTTGCGGCGCGGATTCTCCGAGTTCCGGATCGATTTCCTCCGATTCATCTCGACCCCCCACAGCCGTGGTGCTCCCCGATGCAGGCAATCGTCCCCAGCCCCCGACCAGTGAGCCTGACCTTCGAATCCGCATACTCTCCCGGTCGGTACCGCTCGAGTCCCTCGTAATCGGTTCCATGGGGCAGAGGCTTCTGATTCTCGATGGCTGTGAATCACGAGCGAGAATCCTTGAGGCTCCGCTCACACTGAATCTCGATGAAACCTCTGGCTGGCGTGTTCACGATGTCCTGAGTCACAGGTTCGATACCGATGAGCCATGTTCACTTTCGATCCGTACGCTTCGCACGAATTCATCCGTCATCGAGATCGAGGGGAGACAGTATCCGGGTGTACTCGAGCTGGTTCCCATCGAAACCATTTCCCCCGGTGCGGTCTCCTCCTCCATCCGAAGCGTCGATCTGGTCACCCGGATCGCTATGGAGTCCTACATCCCCGGAGTCCTGGACGGCGAACTCTACGGGCACTGGCCGGTCACAACCTTTCAGGCTCAGGCGGTGGCTGCACGGAGCTACGCAGTGGCCGAACATGCCTACTGGAGTGATCGACGGCATTTCGATCTGGTATCGGGACCGGCCAGCCAGGTCTGGAATGGGATCGACGTCTCGGAAATCGCACGGAGTGCCGCTGAATCCACTCGAGGGATCGTTCTGGTTCACGAAGGGCGTGTGGTGCCGGCCTACTACTCGTCATGCTGCGGGGGCATGCCCGCATCGGCCTTTCAGGCGATCTCGGCTCGAACCACCCACGAGATCCCTCCTCTGCAACCGAGGTTGAGCCCACAACCTTGTTGTGAAGCGTCTCCAGTCCGGTCATGGGAGCTTCGATATTCCCTTGAAGATGTTGCCTCCGCAGTCCGCGAAAGCGACCCGAAAGAGAACTTTGGTCGATTGAACACCATCAGGATCTCGAAACGCAACCCTGCGGGGCGTCCCCTCGAATACATACTTCGTGACCAAGCGAATCGATCGATCTCGATGAGTGCTCGAAGGTTCAGATCGATGCTCGCTCAACTCAGGCCCCTTGGCCGGACGGAGCCGGTCATACCCAAATCAGAGGCCATGGAACCCCGGGTCGCCGATGGCGCACTAGTGATTCTGGGTCGTGGGTTCGGACATGGGGTCGGACTCTGCCAGTACGGAGCCCGCGCCCGCGCCGAGGCGGGGGATGCATGGGAAGAGATCGTGCTCAGGTACTATCCTGAAGCGGGGCTGGTCCGAAGCTGGAAGTAGGCGGTAGCCTGTTGTGGGGATCTGCCAAAAATGGACACGGCCGCGTCTCCGCGGCCGTGTCTCCCTTTTTCCCGTCCCTCGCGTCCTAGTCAGAAGACGAGTGGTATTTCCTGTTCGAGCAGAGGTCAGAGACGTGCTCTATTCGGTTGGTACGACTCCCATTTCTGGGGATCCAAATTGTCAGTCTCGATCGTCCGATCCCTCAATCATCAGATCGTTACCGACTACCACAAGCGAGCAAGCTTCCCTTTTCCCTGAAGTTGTGCCCGCTGCCTTCAAGACGCCTGGCAATCGCCAGCTTTGAAGAGAGAGAGTATGCACCGTGACTCCCATGAAACGGTGCACACTGATTGTAACTGAGAACCGGGGAATGGGTTCTTTATTTATCCATTTTGCGGTTGTTTCGTGGTCTCCCAGTCCGCACAGATGGAGTAATCCCCCCCCTTAAATGCCTGGGGAGGGGTTTTTGACCTCTGCCTTCTCGTACACTAGGTATTCATCCTGAGTTCACGGGGGGGCGTTTCCTTCAGGACCAGGCATGGAATCCGGCTCCTCTGGGCCCAAAAGGGCTTTTAGGTGTCGAATATTGAGTCATTTCAGTCCTCTGGTGGCCGATCACCACCATGAATCGGTGCACTCACCGTTGCGGTTAGGCGAGTGAATGCACCGCCTCCACGGGGAATCGAAGTCCCGAACCGATCAATTCAACCAGGCCAGGTCGGAGTCGTCGGCGAAAATCGACTGGTGTACCCCTTCGATCGTGAACGAATCGCGAGCGCGCTGTTCATACTCTCCCTGGACCCCGTGTCGTTCGAGTGTCTGGAGCTGAGCTTCCTGAGTGGTACGGAGTTCCTCGAGCTTGGCTTCGAGTTGCCTGAGGTTGCCGACCTTCCCGAGCTTCTCGAAATCACGAAGCATCGCCTGCTGCTCTTCGGTCATGGCGATCAAGCGATCATTGCGTTCGATCGAGTCGATCTGTCGATCCAGCTGCCAGAGCTTGGCCTCGAACTCGCCGTATTCCGATTCGAGTTGGGTCAGGATGTCTGCGAGACGCCGCTTTTGGCGAGCGAGCAGGGCTGCCTGCTGTTCATTACCGATGATTCGATCCTGGTAGGCCGACCGGATGCTGGCAATACGCCTCCCCTCGCTTCGCGCCTGATCCAGACTCACTTCGAAGGATCCTCTTCGAATCATGACCTTCTGTCCTTCCGTGGACCCCGCAGTGCTGTCGGCTAAGCGCTCCTTCAGAAGATCCAGATCGCCGTCGGTAAGAGTGACGACTCGCCTTGCGACATCCGTATCGTGGTTCAGTTGCCCGATCTGGACATCGATTTCCGAGAGTTCTCCTCGGACCTCCGCTATCCGGTCCGGATACTGGTCAGCCAGTCCTCTGAGTTGACGGCGAAGAGCAACGGGGTCGTCCACGAATTCATCGACCGTGTTGGCCACCAGGGCACGTACCTGGTCGAAGCCCGCAGCGACCCGATCAGGTCCGATGAGCACCGTGGTCCCCCCGACCACCACAGCGGTGATCAGACCCCACCTGACAACATGTTTGGTGCAGAATGACAGCATGATTTAGACTCCTGTACCGGACCCCGGATGATGCATCCTGGTTCCATCTGCCCATCCGGGCACTGAGGTTTGATGATGAAGACCGAGCCGGACTTCCGGGGAATTGTTGGGAGGCCTCTCAGGCTGATTTCACCACAGCTGGGTTTTACGCCCACCCGAAATCCCGGAGCTGGGATTCCCAACATGGAGACGTGATACGCATGAATCCACTCACCACTCGATTCGTCAGCCGCCTTCGGGATCGTGATGAGGCCGCCTGGTTCGAACTCTGGGACGTCTTCGGCCCGGTGATCCGTAGCCAGCTCCATCGTTGGGCGAGGGGGGCGGTCGGCCAGGAGACGGTTCGGGACCTTACCCAGGAGACGTTGGCGGCTCTCTCCACTTCGATCGACCGATTCGATCCGGAACGCGGTGTTCGATTCAGCACCTGGCTGCTTTCGATCGCGAAGCATGTGCTCGGCGACGAATTGGATCGCCGCAACGCACTGAAGCGGGGGGGAGGGCGACGGCCGCTCTCGCTGGAGGAAAGCTTCATGTCCGAATGGCGAGGAGCTCGTCCGGACGAGATCTACGAACGGAACATCTTTCATGCGAAGGTCTACGCATCGATCCGATCGACCGAGGCCGCGAGCGAATTCTTGCAATTCCAGGTGTTTCGACTGAAGCTCATCGAAGGAGTATCCGGACAAGACATCGCCAAGCGACTCGGTATCAGCGAGCCGACCGTCTCCCGCCACATGAAACGCGTTCGCGCCCGACTTCGTGAAGAGCTCAAGACGATGATCACCACCTACAGCTTCACCGAGGATGAGATCACCGAAGCGGATAAGGCAGGACTCTCGGGCGATGATGCGTTGTTCGACGAGGCGATCTGCGATATCTGGAACACCCAGATTTCATTGGTCAACCAGGATGAACAGAGGTCCATGCGATTCTGATCTCCTAAAGGAAGTGTTTTTCCATGGACAACCCAGTGATCACAGTCTTCGGTCTCTTCCTTCAGCTCATCATCCTGGCAGTGGTCATCGGAGTGGTCATTCTCTTCGCCCGATCGATCTTCTGGATCACTGCGCTGGTGGTCGGTCGAATTTCCGGCTTCGTACTTGGGGTGTTCGGGGACCTCGCTCTGCTGGCACTGAACCTGGCAGGAATCTTCGTTCACGCTTTCCTCGCGGTGCTCTGGCTGGTCATTGGGCGGTGGCAGCCGGCCAATGTTCGCGCCGACAGATTCGGTGCTTCCCTGGCATCAGCTCTGGGTGGGATCGTTTCGATCGTGCTCTGCCGACCGCTTCGCCTGTTCGGACTTGATCGATATGCGACCGGTCTGGTCGCGGCTCTTCCGTCAGGCGTGATCGACTGCCGCAGGTTGACTCAAGCCGACGCCAGGGTGACCATGCTTCGGCGGACATCGAATGCATCGATCGGGGCTCCGGTCGATTCGAGGGTCTCCTCCGTGCATGGTTCCTTCCCCGGCTTCGACGGCTACTCGATCGTGGGGAGCCTCCCATCGGGCGGCTCGGGAGCGCAGTTGTGGGTGGCCGAACCTTCGGATTCAAAGTGCCGTCGACTTCGGGGTGGTCCGGGGAGGGTGGTGATCAAGTCCTTCGATCTGCAGGCAGGGTCCAGCCTGCCTTCCATCGTCCGTGAGTCGCGTGCCCTGGAGGGCGCGAGGCGAATAGGTTTGGTGCTCGAGCACCGGCTTGAAGACGAGCGCTTCTGGTACGTGATGCCGTACCACCCGGGGCCGACCCTGACCCAGATGGTCGATGTGCTCCACCGGTCTCATGGTGCACAGGGATTCTCAGGAGTCGAACTGGGCAGTGCTCTCAACTACATCAGGGACCTCCTCAACACCCTCTCCTATTTCCACGAATCGGGACTCTGGCACAAGGACGTCAAGCCGGACAACCTCATCGTTCACGATGGGAAGGCGCACCTCGTGGATCTCGGTCTGGTCAGTTCGCTTTCATCCGGGCTGACTCTCACCACCCACGGCACCGAGTACTTCAGGGATCCGGAGTTGGTCCGTATGGCACTTCGGGGTGTGAAGGTCCACGAAATCGATGGAGCGAAGTTCGATGTCTTCGGAGCGGGTGCGGTGCTGTACTTCGTGCTGGCAAACGACTTTCCGGCACAGGGCGGCTTGAGCCGCTTCCACACCCCGGTACCGCCGGTCCTCGACTGGATCGTTCGACGTGCGATGGCCGACTATGCCCAACGATACGCCACTGCCGATGAGATGCTGGCCGATCTCGACGCTGTGTGTCGTCATGCGGATATCTGGGCGATGCTTCCCGCCGATCTGCCGTCCCTTTCAGGCCGGCCGGCACCAGCGGTGGCGGCTACCGGTTCCCTGGAGGCGTCGACGGTTGAGACCGGTCCGAGGTCCGTGCTGCCTCCGCCGGTGGCCTTCCCGGATAACAAGTCGTCTTCCACGGCGAAAGCCGTCGACTCGGTGTCGTCTCCGACCCCTGTGCCTGCGTCGCGGGGTCGGCTCTCGCCGATGCTTCTCGTGCTCGGTCTGATCGCGCTCCTCGCGGTCTGCATGCTCTTCTGGACACTAAGCACCGGCGATTCACGCCGGTTCATTACGATGACGGGGGTCGATCACCACACCGAATTCGATGCCGATGTCGCCTTCCTCATGGGGATCGACGGGCCTGTCCTCAGCGGCGCGAGTGGCACGGTCATCACTCCAGAGGTCGAGAAGGAGGCGCGCATCCTTCCCGACCAGGGGCTGGCGGTGCTCGGCCTCCGCGGCACTCGTTTCGCCGACGATTCGCTGATCCTGATCTGGGATCCGGGTCTGATGGAGAAGGGCTCCCACGCTGCGAGTGAATTCGAGCGAATGTTCGTGGCTCTCGTTCTCGAGGAAGGCTACGCATGGCGCAACGTACCCGAGCCGCAGTTCACCTCAGAACTCCTCGCCGAACTCGAGGACTTTCCGACGCCGGTCACGCTCTTCGACGGCTCACCCGCTCCCCGGATGGGGATCTTTCGAATCGCGGATCGCCTCGGGCTGGAGAAATTCCTGTTCTTCGGGGAGTCTGGGGATGAAAACCTCGGCATCACGACCTTCTCCGAGGACGATGAGCCGTGGGAACTGAGCGTGCGGCTTCCCCCTCGGTTGAACTGAACAGGTAGACTGCCTTCACTGAAAGGCGGTTGATCCTACGATGACCAGTTCCCGACATCCTGGGCAGATGCTGCGCGACGCGATGCAGGAGGCCGTGGTCGCCGTACCCGGCGCCTTCAACGCACTGGTTGCTCGTTCCGTGGCCGAAGCGGGATTCAAGGCGACCTACATTTCGGGAGGCGCGACCGCGAACGTCGCCGGCTATCCGGATATCGGACTCATCACCCTCACCGAGATGTGTCGGACGATCCAGGAGATCACCCGTGCCAGTGGCCTGCCGGTCGTGGTTGATGCGGATACCGCGTACGGAGAGTTCGAATCGGCCTCTCGGACCATTCACGAATACGAGCGCGCCGGGGCCGCCGCACTGCACATCGAGGATCAGGTCTTCCCCAAGCGCTGCGGCCACCTGGACGGGAAGCGGCTGGTTTCCTGTGAGGACATGTGCGAGAAGATCAGAACGATGGTCCGGGCCAGACTCGATCCGAGCTTCCTGATCATCGCGCGCACCGATGCCCGGGGGGTCACGTCCATGCAGGATGCCGTTGATCGTGCACAGGCATATCGTGAGGCCGGGGCGGACATGATTTTCCCCGAGGGGCTGGCGAATACCGAGGAGTTCGGCCATTTCGCCGAATCCTCTCCGGGACTGCTTCTGGCCAACATGACCGAATTCGGCAAGACCGAGCTCATCTCCCTGGATCAGTTCGGTGGTCTCGGTTATTCGATGGTCATCTACCCGCTGAGCATGATGCGGGTCGCGATGGGCGCCGTCACTCGGGCGCTCGGTGTCCTCAAGAGCGATGGTTCGGTCGCCAGCCTGCTCGATGGCATGCAGACCCGCAAGGAACTCTACGACCTGCTGGGTTACACTCCGGGCGAAGCCTGGCACTTTCCCGGAAGCAGTACCTAGTCGTCGTCCTCGGCTTCGAGGTTGTAGGGTCCGATGTCGGGAACTGCATCTGAGCCCGGCTTGATGCTTACCGGGGCCTTGCTTGAATCCAGCTTGCTCATCTCGAAGCCTCCGGGTCCGGGGCCAAAGACCCTTTCGCCTGATTCGTCGTATCCGTTCAGCCAGAGAGTCAGGCCCATTGAGCCGATGCGATAACGTGTCTGCTGATAGCGGCTTCGCGGCAACCTCGATCGACAGTCCGTTCCCGAGCTCTCTCCGGTCAATTCACCTGATGAACTTCGCTGCAGGTCGATGGTGCAGCCTGCCATCAAGGAGAGAGTCATCCGATCGATGGTGTTGAAGGCCGTAGGCGTTCTCCAATCGCCAGCATATTGCCTCGGGTCACCCGGAAGCTGGAACGAATCCAAGACGAGCCCGCCGGAAAGATTGTCGTTCAGTCGGTACACGACCTGCTGCAGGGGAGTCGCCTCCGCTCCGGCGAGACCGAATTCTGAATAGAGCCATATGCCATCACTGCGATCCGGCCAGATCCGTGCCTGGTGCAACCAGTAGTGCTCGGAGGCACCCTTGCGGCGTGCTTGTGATGCGTTGGTGAAGGAGCCTTCCATCCACCGGGCGCACGACTGACAGTTGTTCGAGAACGGAGGCAACTGTTCGGGTGCTCCGATCACTCCCGGAGCGCATCCACTCAGCAGGAGCAGCGTGGGGCTCACTAAGAGCAGAATGAGCGTCTGGATAAGTCCGTTTCGGGCGCTTGACGTGAACATGGTGCATTCCTTCCGCAAGTTCCTCTTCATCTATCGGTCCAGCAGGGACTCTTCTGCTACGATTCTTTTTCTGTGTTTTTCCCCCCATGAGATCCCTTAGCCATATGCGTCCGTCAAGAGAGGAATTGTGATGTCAGCTACCCAGAAGGCCCCGGATACTCGAGGGCTTGCAGGTCAGACGATTGGTGAGACCCAGGTCTGTTCCGTGAACCAGACTCAGCTCATCTATCGTGGTTACGAAATCGCCGACCTGGCCGCCAACGCCAGTTTCGAGGAAGTAGCCCATCTCCTCCTGGTCGGTCACAAACCTTCACCCGATGAGCTGAGCGCATTCACCGCCGAGTTGGTTGAAATGCGCAGTTCCCTCGGCACCGACGTCCGTTCCACGATCGAGCAGATTGCCCGCACTACTCCGGACGCCCATCCGATGGACGTGCTGCGTACCGGAATCTCCCTGGCCTCACATTCGTTGTCGAGCTGCAATGACAATTCACCAGAGGCCGAACTGCACAAGGCCAAGCAGCTGCTCTCGGTCATTCCGGTGATCATCGGTACGCATCAGTGCGCCCTGGACGGACGCCCTCGGGTTGAACCAGATCCGGCGCTCTCTCACGCCGCCAACCTGCTCTGGATGATGACCGGACAGAAGCCCGGTGAAATCGCCACCAAGGTGATGGACGTTTCGCTGATTCTCTATGCGGAACACGACTTCAACGCCAGCACCTTCACTTCACGAGTGATCGCCTCCACCAACAGTGACATGCATTCCGCCATCTGCGGTGCGATAGGGGCCCTCAAGGGGAATCTCCATGGTGGTGCGAACGAGGCTGCGATGGAGATGCTCAAAGACATCATGGACGACACCGGGGATGGTCAGATGACCGTCGATGCCTGGATGGATCGTGCCTTCCAGGAGAAGCGCAAGCTGATGGGGTTCGGCCACCGGGTCTACAAGAATGGTGATCATCGTGCGGGCATCCTCCGCGAGTGGGGTCTCAAGTACGCTGATCAGGAGAATCCCTCCACCCGCAAGTGGTTCGATCTCGGCGACAAGGTCCAGAAGATCATGCTTGATTCCAAGAACATCCACCCCAACGTCGACTTCCCCTGCGGCATGACCTACTTCGCGATGGGCATTCCCGTTCCGCAGTACACCCCGATCTTCGTGGCCAGCCGAATCACGGGATGGTGCGCGCACGTCATGGAGCAGCATCAGAACAATCGGATCATCCGCCCCCTGGCTGAATACACCGGCCCTGCTCTCTCCGAATGGAATGGATGAAGCGTCCTGCCGGATGACCTGACGGAATATACGGAAAGCGGCGGAGCAGTGTGCTCCGCCGCTTTCCTGTTTCATCGTGAAGGGCTGATCCGAGGTCAGCGTTCGACTTCGCAGTACCCCCCGATGTCACTGCTCGCAGGCAGTCCTATGCTGCTGCCCACGATGAAGGAGTCGAAGGTGCCAGAAGTCTGGGAGCCGATCGATCCCGGCGTGAAGATCGCGAGGTCTTCGTCCTCGCCCGACACGCCAGTCACCGAGAAGCTTCCGGTGCAGGAGAAGATCACCGTTCCATCCGGGTGAATGTAGAACGCGTCGATGTCCTCCCCCCCTGAGTTGTTCAGGCCCACATCGCTGTTGTCGAGATAGGATTCCACCACTCCGCTGGTGTTCTCTCCCAGTGATGTCGGCGTGAAGACGAAGAGGTCCTCGTCCCGTTGAGTCGGGATCCCGCTGATTCTCGTGGTCCCCGCGGTCGAGAGCACCAGCCGGCCGTCGGCAAGCATCGATATGCCATCGGTGTCCTCGCCGTTCGTGGTCAATCCCATGTCACTTGCATCGAAGTACATCGTGAAGCTTCCGGAGGTGCTGGCACCGAGGGATGTCGGGGTGAAGAGGACGATGTCCGAATCGTCGAAGGATACGCCATCGAGCGTGATCCCAGATGTCTTTGAAAGCAGGATGCTCCCGTCATCAAGAATGCAGAATGCGTCGATCGCTCCGCTCGTGAAGCTGACGTCACTTCCGTCGAAGTACATCGACCAGGATCCCGTATCCGGATCGTAGGACACGATGTCATCGTTTCTGACGGTCCCCAGTCCCGGTACCGAGGTGTTGCCACGAAAGCTCATGAGCAGGAGGTTCGCCGGCGGGGGCGGGTCGCACAGGCCCGATACGCATCCGGTATCGTCGCCGAAGTAGGTTCCACCCTGGGCCGTGCAATCCGATTCAGTCTGCAGCGAGCAGTTGTTGCCAAGGCAGCATGCTCCGGTTGGATCGGGCGGAGCGCATTCGGCCTGCCCGCAGGACGAATCATCACCGAAGTAGGTCCCGCCGGCCTGGATGCATTCGACCTGGGTCCGGATGGAGCATCCGTAGTCGATGCAACATGCACCATTCGGATCCGAATTCTCTCCCAGGGAGGCAAGAGCCGCACTGACGTTTATGCGCCCTGATCCGAGCTTGCCGGCGGCCGATCCGTTGATTGAATCGATGTCGTCAGCGGTGTCGCGCAGCGTGGCCCATACCTCGCTCGCCGGCATCGACGGATCGGTGGACCAGATCAGTGCGGCTGCACCGGCCGCAAGCGGAGTCGCCATCGATGTTCCGCTCAGAAAAGCTGCATAGTCAACCTCCGGATTCGTGTGATCGTGGTAGGTACTGAGAATGTCGACCCCCGGTGCGGAGATGTCGATCCAGGATCCGTAGTTCGAGAAGCTTGCTCGCTGGTCGGATTGATCGGTCGCAGCCACGTTGATGACGTCACTGCGCGATCCCATGTAGTCCGCACTCTGGGAGTTGCTGTTGCCAGAGGCCTTGAAGACCAGGCCACCTGATGCGATGAAGTAGTCGATGGCACCTCCGAGTCCCCCTGAATTCGATGAACCCCACGAACATGAGGCGATTCGAGCGCCATTGTCGGCCGCGTAGTAGAGCGCTTGTGCGGCATAGTTCATGTTCACGAATCCGTACTCACTCCCGCCATACTGTGCGGAGTGCCCGATCTTGCATGACATCAGACGAACGCCGTTACCTCCGGACTCGAGCGATCCGTTGCCCCGCCCGCCGGCCACGCTGGAAACCATGTAGTCGTTGTTGTTGATCGCACCGACGATTCCTGCGCAGTGCGTTCCGTGCCCGTTGAAGTCCCGGGGGTCATTGTCGCTTCCCGAGCAGTCTTCCCCGCTCCAGCAAGTGTAGATCGGGCTGGATACGAAATCCCACCCGAGGTAGTCGTCGATGTACCCGTTTCCATCATCGTCGAACCCCGGTATGCCACCGTCCTCGGCGACGTTTCTCCAGAGGTTGCCCCGTGAGTTCTGGAGTGTGCTGGCACCCTGGCCTCCAAGGTCATCGTGGTAGTACCGGACTCCCGTATCGAGTATCGCCACGGTGATCTGGTCGGAGCCTGTCTCCCGGTCCCACGCCTCCGGCATGTCGATGTCGGAATCGTTTGATTGATCGAGGTGCCACTGGTACGAAAAGTAGGTGTCATTGACACTGGCGTAGATTCGGTGCACTCCGATCGGTTCCGCACTCATCACCATCGGGTCTGCTCGATACACGGCACAGAGTTCCTCAGGTGTCGTGAGCTCGGGATTGAATTCGACCACGTGAAAACCGGAAAGGTCCGGGGCTCCTATGGCCGATGCTTTCGCCTTGCTTGCACCCTTGAACTGAGGTTCGATTTTGGTGACGTCCAGCAGGAAGCCGATCGTGTCCAGGGAATCAAGCCCTGTGAAGCCGATTCGTCTCGAGCGTGCCTCGGAGATGCTTCGCGTGGCTGCATCCGCGAATCGCACGACAATCTGGTTGGGTACGAGCATCAGGCGCTCGGAAGTGGATGCTGGTTGCATCATCTTCTGCGCGGGTACCAGCAGGTGAGTCGTGGCCTCGACGTGCCTGGTGCGATCAGCCGAGACCAGGGTGGCTGCCGTCAGAGTGCAGCATGCGATCAGTGTCTTTGTGAAGTACATGGTGGATTCCCGGAGCTATAGCTCTGTTGTTCGGGAGGACGGCCGACAGCGCAGACCCGTCCACTCCCTGCGGTCAGGAGGGGGTGGAGGGCCGAGCCGCCGATGAAAACACTTGAATGGCCATGAAACCCCCGAAAAAACGCTGAGCACCCAGTTTTAAGGGTGCTGACTCTTGTAAATTCATCAATCGTTTACATTCGAAGGGGCGGTCGGGACCTTGTCAATGAAATTCTCGCCGCTTAGTCAAATCAACAGCCTCTGCCGGCAGCGATGCGAACCTCCAGACTCCCTTGATCGAATACCATGTCTCGCCTCATCCGGGGACCCGAAACGGTTCTGTCCCCCGGAGCGTATGTCCTCTTTTCACCTGAAGGAACCTTTCCAAGCATGTCTGATGTCAAGAGCATTGCAGTAGTGGGAGCCGGCGCCATGGGCTCCGGAATCGCCCTCACGGCCGCCATGAAGGGGTTGCAGGTCTGGCAGATCGATGTTTCCCAGGACCAGCTCGATCGGGCCCACTCCTACCATTCCAAGACGCTTGCACGCAGCGTTGAGAAGGAGCGAATCACCCAGTCGGACTCCGAAGCGACGTTGAGTCGCATCGAACACGTGACCGAACTTGCAGCGTCAGCAGATGCCGACTGGGTCGTCGAGGCAGCCACCGAAAACGTCGATCTCAAGAAGTCCATCTTCGGCCAGATGCATGCCACCTATCGTGCGGATGTTGTCCTGGCCACGAACACGTCCTCCATCTCGATCACTGACATTGCGTCGAGCCTGCCGGATGGTTCCGATCGTGTGATCGGCATGCACTTCTTCAATCCCGTTCCGGTGATGAAACTGGTTGAAGTGATCACCGGACTCGCAACCAGCGAGGAGACCGCCAGCCGGACGATCGCACTCGCCGAGCGAATGGGTAAGACGCCGATTCTGGCCAATGATCGAGCGGGATTCGTCTCCAATCGGGTCTTGATGCCCATGATCAACGAGGCTTTCTACGCCTGGATGGATGGGGTCGCAGAGCCCGAGGCAATCGACGGAATCATGAAGCTGGGGTGTGCGTTTCCCATGGGACCCTTGCGCCTTGCGGACTTCATCGGACTTGATGTCTGCCATCACATCATGATGGTGCTCTACGAGGAACTGGGTGACCAGAAGTACTTCCCCTGCCCAAAGCTGAGGCAGCTGGTCCACGCAGGGCGCCTGGGTGATAAGACGGGGCGTGGCGTCTACGATCACGGAGGCAGCTGAATCTCGTTCTCACAGGGGATTTCCCCTGGAGCCATCTCCCCTCCCGGCGATAGGATGAATCGTCGAAGCCATGAACACCGGCAAGCCGAGGAATGAACAATGAGTGCGATCAACAAAAAGGACCTCAGCGGCTCCAGCGAGGCCGAAGTCAAGCAGGACCCCGAAGGAGTGACGATCTCCGGCTACGAGGTGGATACCTGTTACGGCCCTTCCGCGTCACCCACGGTCGCGGAGGATGATCCCGGTCGGGTGGATCCCAGGATTGCAACTCCTGGGATGTTCCCCTTCACCCGCGGCATTCACGAGCAGATGTATCGAAAGCGACTCTGGACGATGCGGCAGTTTGCTGGTTTCGGCTCAGCGGACGATACCAATGAGCGCTTCAAGTACCTTCTGGCCAATGCCAAGGGAACCAAGGCCAACACCGGTCTGTCCACGGCATTCGACCTGCCCACGCTCATGGGATGTGATTCAGATGACGCACTTTCCTCGGGTGAAGTGGGACGTTGCGGAGTCGCGATCGACACGATCGAGGACATGCATCGTCTCTATGCCGACATTCCCGTCGACAAGGTGACGGTCAGTCAGACGATCAACGGGCCTGCCTGTGTCATCTGGGCGATGTACCTGGGAATGGCCCGCGAGCGAGGCATCGACTTCGCCGATCTTGGAGGAACCCTCCAGAACGACATCCTCAAGGAATTCCATTCCCAGAATGAATTCATCTATCCACCTGAAGCCTCGGTCAAGCTGGTGGTGGACACGATCGAGTACGCTTCCTTGCACTGTCCTCGCTGGAATTCGGTCTCAATCTCCGGCTATCACATCCGGGAAGCCGGCTCCACTGCGGTGCAGGAGCTCGCTTTCACCCTCCGTGACGGGATGGAATACGTGGAAGCCGCCATGAAGCGTGGGCTGGACGTCGACCTTTTCGCGCCGCGCCTGTCGTTCTTCTTCAACGCTCACAACGAGTTCTTCGAGGAGATCTGCAAACTCAGAGCCGCACGCAGGATCTGGGCGAACGTCATGAAGGATCGTTATGGTGCCAAGAACGAACGATCGCTCTGGATGCGAACGCACGTCCAGACGGCTGGTTGCTCGTTGACCGAGCAGCAGCCCCTGAACAACATCGTCCGGGTCGCATACCAGGCGATGGCGGGGGTACTGGGTGGATGTCAGAGTCTGCATACCGATTCAATGGATGAGACACTGGGTTTGCCGACCGAGACGGCGGTGCGCGTTGCTCTTCGTACCCAGCAGATCCTCGCACATGAGACCGGGGTGCATCGCACCGCGGATCCGCTTGGCGGTTCCTGGTTCGTGGAGGCTCTGACCGATCAGATGGAGTCGGATGCTCTGGACATCTTCGCCCAGATCGATGAAATGGGCGGGGTCGTCGAGGGCATCCACCGCGGCTACTTCCGCCGTTCAATCGCCGAAGCGTCCTATCGTTTCGGTCAGGAGATGGAGGCGGGTGATCGAGTTATCGTCGGGGTGAACGCCTATACCGACGGCAACGATGACCATCCGGTGGAAATCCTTCAGATTCCCTACGAAGTGGAGACCGACCAGTGCAACCGGCTCGAACGGTTCCGTGCCGAGCGTGACGATGACACCGTCCAGCGAGCTCTGGATGGCATCCGCGACGCCGCCCGGTCCGATAAGAATGTTATGGACGCACTCGTTGACGGGGCGATCAGCAAGTGCACGTTGGGCGAAATGGTTCAGGCGATGGGTGATGTCTTCGGCCGTTACACCGGTGGTCCCGAGTGGTGAGCGCTTCGAGCGCGTTTCAATCCCACCGGATCACCCCCCTCGCCTGCCAGCTGAGTCCCACTTGTGAATGTGGTGTTGTGGACTTGCTGTGGACATGATGTCATCTTTTGATTTTTAAACCATTTGTCTTGCATCGGTACTGGAATGCACATATAAAAATGATGCTGTGACGGCACTCCTGTTCTCACACTCTCCGTGAGTTCAGGTTCACTGGTTCGTTAAGAGAGAGAAACCAGTGCACAGCAGATTGGCGGGAAATTTCGGACAGGAACCGACGAGTTGTTCGTCGGGTCTTCACGTTGCCATTGCCTGGAGAGACAATGGCGACAACGGTTCCGTTGCCTTGCCATGCTTGACTCCCAACACACACACATGAAGTGTGGTCAAGAACGCGGAATCGGTAATTGTGCCACCGGTCGTCGTCGTTTCGGCTCCGTTCTTGACTCCCATTCTGTCGGGGTCGAAACGACTAGACCAGGCGCAGTCCAGTGCCTCGCACCATGCTGATGTGTCAGGCACCGCCAGTTGAGGAACTGCGTTCGTGCAGTGACTCGGCTTGGGTTTCAAGGCCGTACCCTTCCCTCAAGGGTGTGCGAGTGGCTTCGCTGGTCAAGATTCCTGTGTACGCAGGCCCAAGCATGTTTCCCGTTTTCGAAGCCGCAGTAGCCAGCGGTTTCCAACATCCGTTTCGATTCGTTTGAGCCGGATGAACATCTCCCTGCTCTCAGAGCTTCATTCTCGAGGAAGAGATGAGTTCGACCCAAGCAGGGGGATCTTGAGAGAGGAGTTGTTGTCCGTAAAAAACCTCGACCCTGGGCCTGTTGAGAGCAGGCAGCAGATCTGTCAGGCAACGCGGGCTACGCCAACTCGATATTCTTCTTCAGAATGACGCCGTCCCTCGGGGACGGCGTCATCTTTTTTTGGATGCGGATCGCGAATTGGCGAATTCAGGCCAGCTGTTAGAGAATGCAGTCTCCCGCTCATTCACTTTGTTGGAACTCCTTCACTGCTGCCGGATCTCGACCAACTCTCGGTGTTCATGGAGCTCCCGCTGCTCACCCTGATCCTCGGAGCGATTCTGGGTACAGGTGCTCTGCTCAGTCGATTCAGCCGCTTCATGGGAATTCCGGCGGGGCTTCTCTTCCTGATCGCGGGGATGCTTCTGGGGGAAGACGGTCCGTTCGGGATTCGCTTCAGCAATTATGAACTCACGTACGAGATCGCCTGCACCGCACTGGGTCTGATTCTCTTTCATGGTGGTGTCAGCACGCCCCTGGAGATGCTTCGGACAGCATGGAAGCCGGCAATCATCCTGGCCACGGTCGGAGTCTTTGGAATAACGCTGATGACAGGTTTGGGGGTCTGGTTGTTCAGTCCCAGCGTGACGACCC
This sequence comes from Planctomycetota bacterium, assembly GCA_036336805.1. Taxonomy (GTDB): domain Bacteria; phylum Planctomycetota; class Phycisphaerae; order Phycisphaerales; family SM1A02; genus UBA8087. Next base: position 15,579 of record JAYZFJ010000039.1, on the reverse strand, counting down.
TGGCCGTATGTCTGCTCATTGGATCGATTCTGGCTTCGACTGATGCCGCCGCGGTATTCGATCTGTTGTCGAGCCAGCGCCTGAAGGGACGCGCTCGTGAGATTCTGGTGGTCGAGAGTGGATTCAACGATCCCATGGCGTTCGTGCTGGTCTTCGCACTGACCGACACGGTGGTGTTCCATGGCTCAGACCTTGGACTGGGATTCGATCTGGCGGTCATCGGGGTGCTGATCTGGCAGTTGGTGGTCGGCCTGCTGATAGGACTTGCGACAGGGTTCCTCGGTTCAGCGTTGCTTCAGTTCTCATCGGCGGGTGGAGCCGCCCTGTATCCGGTGCTCACCATTGCTATTGCCCTGGTCACCATCGGGATGGCGGGGATCATGGAAAGCAGCAGCCTCTTGGCCACGTACATCGCTGGAGTCGTGATCGGCAACCGGAACATCCCGTTTCGGTCGACCATGGAACGGGTTCACGACACCATTGCGTGGGTGTCTCAAATCACGATGTTCTTCCTCCTGGGGCTGCTCGTGACACCTTCCGTGCTGCCTGAATTCATCGTGGGTGGGGTCCTTACCGCACTCTGGATCGCCTTCATCGCACGCCCCCTGGTCGCCGGCGGGCTGCTCGCGTTGTTCAGGATCCCATGGCGGGAGAACCTGCTCATCAGCTTTGCGGGATTACGCGGGGCGGTACCCATCATCCTGGCCACGATTCCGATCCTCGTCATCGCGGAAACACCGAATCGTGAGGGCACCGAGATCGAGCGTCTCTTTGCCTTCATCTTCGTGGTGGTGGTGGTCGGGTCGTTCATTCCGGGGATGCTGGTGCGGCCGGTCTCGAAACTGCTCGACATGCGGGCAGGGACCGTCGAGGAGCCCTCGGTCGAGCTGGAGCTGGTTGCGGCGGACATTCTTGATGAGCGGATCGAGACCTTCCTGGTTCCAGGAAGCTACCGATCCGACGGCCGTACGGTGGCCGATCTCGACCTTCCTGAGGGAACACGGGTCCTGACGGTGCTGCGTGACGGTCGATTCTCGGTGATTGGGGAGGATCTGAGACTCATGCCGGGTGATCATCTGGCGCTGGTCTACCCAGCATCCGCCCGGTCGGAAGTCCTGCGAAGCCTCGACTTCGAACGGGGGATCGGATGAGAGAAGTCCGAGGATGATCTAGAATCCCATCGGATTCCAGCCATGCCACCAACCAGATCATTTCAAGGCCCCAAGGGCACTCGCGACTTCTACCCCGATCGAATGGCGGTTCTTCGACACATCCAGTCCGCCTGGCGGTCGGCGTCGATCGATTCCGGCTTCAGCGAGATCGAGGGTCCGATGTTCGAACCCCTCGAACTCTACACCGTCAAGAGTGGTCAGGAAATCGTCTCTCAGCTGTTTTCGTTCCGCCGAGAGGGCGGGGAGGACGACTACGCCCTTCGCCCGGAGTTCACCCCGACCCTGGCACGCATGGCGGCCGCCCGTGGGAAGTCGCTTGGTGTACCCACCAAGTGGTTCTCGATCCCGAACCTGTTCAGGGCCGAGCGACCCCAACGAGGACGGCTCCGAGAGCATGTGCAATGGAATGTCGACGTGTTGGGGCTCGATGACGCATCCGCCGATGTCGAGGTCATCTCGACGGCATTGCTTGCTCTGGAACGACTCGGACTGGGGCCCCACCACATCAAGGTCCGCTTGAGTCATCGTGAATCCATTGCGGAGGTACTCGTCGCCCTGGGAGTCTCTCGCGAGCACCTGCAGGACGCGTTCCTGCTGATGGACAGGCGGGACAAGATCGATGAGGATGCGTTCCGGCAGGGAGTGGCGAAGCTGGGACTCGATGAGGCTGCCATCTCCCGCTTCGATCAGGCCGCTCGCCTGACCCGTACGCTCGACCAGCCTCTCGATGACGTAGCCGAAGCTCTTGGCGTTCCCAAGAGTGCGCTGTCGGGACTGCAGGAAGTCACCGCTCGACTCCGGGAAGCGGGTCTCGCCGACTGGTGCGTGGTCGATACCGGAATCATTCGAGGGCTTGCGTACTACACCGGTTCGGTCTTTGAGATCTTCGATGCTCAGGGGGAAGAGCGTGCGGTGGCTGGCGGAGGGCGCTATGACCGTCTGATCGAACTCTTCGGTGGACCATCGACCCCTGCATGCGGCTTCGGCATGGGGGACGTCGTGCTTTCACTGGTGCTCGAGCAGCATGGGCTGCTCGGGGAGAGTGGGGGGGAATCACTCCTGCCCAGACCGGACGTCTTCCTGGTCGCGACCGGTGACGAGGGAGAGCGTCTGTACGATCGCCTTCTCACAACGCTCCGCCGCGCGGGAATTCACGCCCGGCGGACCCACAAGTCCACCAGGAACCTCGGAAAACTGCTTTCAGAGGCGACCAAGCTGAACGCTCGCCACGCGGTGGTGCTTGGCGATGAACTGGCGGAAGGAAGCGTGATCCTCAAGGACCTTGATGGTGGATCGCAGCGGGAGGTGAAGCTTGAAGAACTGCCATCAATCCTGGTCGCCCTGGTTCGCGAAGGTCAGGATTCGTGAAGCTGCTCGCGATCTGTGCGGTTGAAGCAGAAGCGGAGGCATGTCGCTCCTGTGACCTGCTGCACGTGGCGGTCTCGGGGGTGGGGCGTACCAATGCTGCGATCGAGACGACCCGTTCGGTGCTTGAGAACGGTCCCTTCAGTGGCGTACTTTCCCTGGGAGTGGCTGGGGCGCTTCCGCAAGTGGATCCTCTTCTCGAGATCGGCGATGTCGTGGTCGCGACCGAGTCTGTCTACCACGAGGAAGGAATCGCCACTCCCTCTGGGTTTCAGGACATGACCGCACTGGGCTTCCCCCTTGGTGATTTCCAAGGAAATCGGATTCCAGCGACTGAAGCGCTGCTGGCTCGATTCGGAGCCCTTGGTCGGAATGCGCCGGTCGCCACCGTCGCCACCTGTTCCGGTTCGGATGACGCAGCCATCCAGGTGCGGAGTCGAACTGGAGCAGTCGCCGAAGCGATGGAAGGGGCTGCCGTACTTCACGTGGCCCGGACCTTCGGTCTGCCCGCACTCGAAATGAGGGTGATCAGCAACACCACCGGGTCGCGGGACCGGCAGGTCTGGGACCTGACTCTGGCGCTGGCCCGGCTGGGCGATCTCGTGGATCGATTCCGGAGCTGAGATTCGCACGTCTGCTTCGTTATAGGACTCGTTCCACGGACTCGCCCGCAAAAACCCACTTCTCCACCCAGTTTCCTCCTAAATCGAGTGCCCTATCCGGTCGATTCTTCAGGGCCAAGGATCCCACGCAATCGGTCGTGTGCGTGGCGAGGAGAATGTCATGGGTCTTTCAATGCTGCCCACGCAGCTGTCACCGATCGCAGTCGATGTTGGTTCATCATCGGTCAAGGTGCTTCAGGTCACGAGTGCGGAGCATCCGTCCCTGCATGCCCTCGCCGAACTCGAGATCCCGGATCCGATTCGCCTCGATCTGGACATGCGATTCGCCTTTCTGCAGTCCGAACTGCCGGGACTCCTGCGTGCACATGGATTCAAGGGTCGGCGCATCGTCTGCTCGCCTCTCGCATCACAGGTCCTGGTCCAGCCCGTCCAGGTCGACCGAACCGATCCTGACCAGCAGCATGCACTCGCCTGCGCACAACTCGAGTCACAACTTGAACGCCTGCCGGGTTCTCTGGTGGTTCGCTCTTCCGTGATCGCGGACTCGATCCGTGAAGGGCGGTCGGTGACCGAACTCCTCTGCTGGGCGATGGCTCGCGAGGACTCCATGCGCTATGTGGAACTCTTCAAGGCTGCCAAATGCCAGCTGGTGGCTCTTCATCCTCAGGTCCAGGCGGTGGTCGGTGCATTCGATCACATCAACCGCAGATCGGACGATGGTGCGATCTGCACGATGTACGTCGATCTGGGCTGGGGAGGCATGAAGGTCGCGATTGCCCATGGTGCGGGAGTGGTCTTCGCGAAGCAGGTTCAGATCGGCGGGCGCCTGCTCGACGGTCTGATCGCAGAACGCTCCGTAATCGACCAGTTCACGGCGCGCATGCGACGTATCGACGAGGGACTCATGGAAGATGACTGTCAGGCCTCAACGGCGCGGGAGCGGACATCGATCCCCGTGGGGATGGCGATGCTCAGGGCGGGAATGGCCAAGCAGCCTGCGGTCGGATCCGGCAACCACTCGGACTCCGCGAGTCCGATGGTTGCCGCCGACCGCCGCACCTCTGCCTTGCCCCCGGAACTGACCCGAGGAGTGAGCCCCTCCACGTGCCGACTGGTTTCGGGTGGAGTGGATTGTTCGGAACTTACCGAGAGCATGTCCGATGAACTCTCGCTGTGCGTTCGTTACCACTCGACACTCTTCGGCCAGAAGAGGATCGACCGCGTCATCTTCCTCGGGGGGGAGTCGCGCAGTACCGCTCTCTGCCGGACCCTTGCTCGTTCCTTGAATGTCTCCGCTCAACTGGGGGATCCACTGGCCCGGTATGCAGACGGACCCAACGACCCCAGGCTCCCCGAAGCCGGTCAGGCCTCTCCTGCGTGGGCTTCGGCCTGCGGTCTCTGCACGGCATCAGTGGATCTCTGATTTCACCCTTCGTTTCAGGCCTCGAGGTTATTGCATCATGAACGAACCAAGTCTCATACCCCAGGACTATGTCAATGAACGCAAGGAGATCCGTCGCACGAGTTTCGGGGTGGTCCTCTTCGTGATCGTCATGGCGGGTGTGATCGCTGCATTTCTGGTGACGAATCGCCAGTGGGACACGGTGAGAATGCGCCAGCAGGAGGTCGCCTATCAGTTCAGCGAGGTGGGGGAGAAGATCGGGCGCATGGAGGAGCTCAAGATCGCACGGGATGACCTGATCCAGCGTGCCGAGCTCGCTTCCGCCCTGGTCTCCCGCGTACCTCGATCGCTTCTCCTGGACGGATTGGTTGCTCGGATGCCGGTCAGACTCAGCTGGACCAGACTTTCGATGCAGTCCAATGAAGTGAAGCGCCCCGCCCAGCGCAAGGATGCCAAGACTGATCGCCTCAAGCCCCGGGGGCCTTCCGCGGCACCCGTTCGGAATCGCGTCCGGAAAAACGCGGCTTCCGGTGACGCCGAGCAGCGTCCGGTACCCAAGCAGTACCGGACAACGATCACCCTGGTGGGTCTGGCTCCGGATGAAGTGGATGTCTCAAGCTACGTGGCATCACTCCAGGGCTTTGATCTGCTCAAGTCGGTGATGCCAGATTCGACCGAGATCGTCAGCGTCGACGACATCGAGATGAGGAAGTTCACGATCACCATGGAGCTCGACCAGGAAGCGGTCGTCGATGAACTGCTTCCTGACTTCACGGCTGGGCGAAGAGAGGCCTTCTCCGGTTCACCTTCGCTGGCCAACGCAGACGTCGACAGGGACTCAGACTGACATGCACAACAACACCCGACAGGCAATATTCTTCGCGATTCTGCTCGCGGTTCCTCTTGGTGCCTGGGCCTTCGTCTTCCACCCGCGCAATCAGGCGATCGCCGCCGCACGATCGGACGTGGACCTCAAGGTGTCGCAGTTGCAGGAGCTGCGCGAGGTCGAATCGATCAATGCCAGTTTGGAGGTGACCCTCGGCAGTCTTCAATCCGCCCTGCATGACCTCCGTGCGAGGATTCCCGATGCCGCCGGAGTCGAGGATGTGCTTCGGCGCATCGCCGAAATCGCCCAGCAGAACGAGCTGGTCATCCGGTCCTTCAAGCGTCAGGAAGCCGTCGATTCGGCACACTACACCGAGATGTCTCTGGAGACCGTGATCGAAGGACCTTTTTCCGGTGTCCATCAGTTTCTATTCGACCTCGAGGGAATGCCGCGCATCACGCGGATTCTGGACATGACGATCGAGAAGCCTGCACGCATGGTCCGAGGATCCAACCAGATTCCACCGGGTCACGTACGGTCGGAAATGACCATCACCATCTATGCGGAACCCGAGAAGGAGAGTTCATGATGTTTCCGGATCCGCAAAACGAACGCCTCGGTGAATCCAATCCCGAAGAATCGGGAAGTCCGATGGATTTCTCCAGCGATGAGACCCTCGGATTCTCAGCGGGATCCGGGGCCACGCGGAGAATGGATCGCAATGGCATGGTCCTGGTGATCATTCTCCTTGCAGCGATCGCCGGCCTGTGGTCGATGCGCACCCTGCGCAACGGTTCAGCGGACATCGCCCTCGACAGCACGCTTCCCGACCGCATCGATGTCGAGCCGTTCGATGCCGAGATCATGAGACGACTTGCGATCCCCGATCCCGGGGTGATCCAGTTGGTGGCGGATCGAGATCCGTTCCAGTCCTGGCGGCCACTGCCCTTGACGGACGAGAATGTGCTCTTCGAGGCGCTCGTCGACAATGTCGAGCCAGATCGCCAGGAGCTCTGCAACGGTTGGCAGGTCGAGGTCGACCGGGTCGCAGGACTTCTGAGGCTCAAGTCGGTCCTGGGGGGTGGTACCGAGCGTGCACTGGTCAACATCGAGGGTGTGCTTCTGGCGATCGGCGACACCTTCGACATCGCCAAGACGGATATCGAGTTCTCCGTCGAGGATACCGACCGACGTTCAGTACTGCTTGGCTGCTACAACGCTGATCTCGATTGCTGGCATGAAGTCGAGGTCACGATGGGAAACGCCGAATAAGTGCCTTCCAGAAGGGACTCACGTGAGCAACTTCCGATTTGATGAACTGATGCATGATCTTGGTGTCAACCGGGACTCGAATTCCCCGGCCTCCGGGGAATCGCGGGATTCGGGAGCATCTCGCAGACCGGACCTTGCTGGTGCGGGTCTCGGATCCGATCTGCCCGCGGCAACGGATTCCGATCCTTCGGTCATTCGGCCGGGTGACGCACTGAGCGAACTGTGGACTCCAGAGGAGATGCCCGAATCCTCGGTCGATCTCGCCTCCCTGGCGATCGATCGCGGATACGCCACCACCGAGCAGCTCGAGTCCGCTCGCCGCATGGAGCCCCAGTCGGGAGGTCGATCCCTTCACGCCCTGCTCATCGACGCCGGTGCGGACGAGGTCGGCATCCAGTCGATCATCGCCGAACTCTCGGGCCTTCAGTTCGAGCGGGTGCATGATGAATCACCGGAGATCGATCCCGATTTGATCCGGCAGGTCGGAGTCGACTTCTGTCGTGAGCGGTCCGCCCTTCCTCTCAGGCGAGAGGGCTCACGGATCGTGATCGGCACCACCACGCCTGAAGACCTCTTTCTCCTCGAGGACATCAAGCGCCGACTTGGTGTCGCTGTTCTCAAGCATGTGATCCTCACCGAGTCCGACATCATCGGGGTGATCGAGTCCTTCGGGGAGCATTCCGCCGAATCCATCGACGTGTCCGACCTCCTCGCTGATGTGGAGGAAGAAGACGAGGTCGAGATCAACGAATCGATTGATGATGGTTTGGCGCTGGAAGCCGAGGCAGATTCGTCTCCAGTCGTCCGCTACGTCAACCACATCATCCAGACCGCGGTGAAGGAAGGTGCTTCCGACATCCACATCGAGCCCGGCGAGGACACCCTCAAGGTCAGATTTCGGATCGATGGGGTCCTGTTCGAGATGATGACTCCCCCCCGAAAGATGCACAGCGCACTCACTTCACGCATCAAGATCATGGCGAATCTCGACATCGCGGAACGCAGGCTCCCCCAGGACGGTCGTATCTGCGTCACCGTCATGGGGCGCCGAATGGATCTCCGAGTATCCACCATCCCCACTCCGACCGGTGAAAAGTCGGTGCTGAGAATCCTCGACACCCGATCCATCAACGTGAGCCTGGATGATCTTGGATTCACCGATGATGCACTCACCACATGGCAGACCCAGATTTCCCAGCCTCACGGCATCATCCTGGTCACCGGGCCCACCGGTTCGGGAAAGACCACCACGCTGTATTCCTCGATCCGGCAGATGGATCGTCGGAGGCTGAACATCTCGACCGTCGAGGATCCAATCGAGTACCACCTCGATGGCATCACCCAGATTCAGACTCACGAGATGATCGGCCTGAGCTTCTCGGTGGCGCTGAAGTCACTCCTTCGTCAGGATCCCGACGTGGTGCTTCTGGGCGAGGTACGCGACATGGATACGGCAACCACCGCGGTCCAGGCGGCCCTGACCGGCCATCTGGTTCTCAGCACCCTGCACACGAATGACGCTCCCAGTTCCGTCACCCGACTGATCAACATCGGTATCGAACCCTTCCTGGTGGGTGCTGCTCTGAACGCGGTTCTTGCTCAGCGTCTCGTCAGGCGCACCTGCACGGATTGTGCGGTTGAGCAGCCAGTCCCGGAAGAGCTGCGTGAATATCTCCGGACGCATGGGGTTCAACGGACCAAGATCCTCGCGGGATCCGGCTGCAGCAAGTGCCGCGAGACCGGATATGCAGGTCGTTGCGGAATCTACGAGATGCTGGTACTGGACGACTTCCTGCGTGATCGAATCGCTTCCAGTCCGAATGTGACCGAATTCCGCCGTCTATGCATCGAGCGGGGGATGTCCACCCTGCGTGATGACGGCTTCCGAAAGGTCGATTCCGGCGTCACCTCGGTCGAGGAGGTCCTCAGGGTGACCGAGGCTACCATCTGATGCGTGAGATGTTCAGACGATCGTTCTGAGTGGTTGCAGCATGAGTGCGACGCTCAACATGATCCAGACCACGAGAGCGCAGGGAAGCTTCGCGAGTGCTCCCAGGATCCGGCCGATCACGGCGCCCGCCGCTGGTCGAATGGTGTCCTTCAGCTGTGCATCCGGTGTCGCCTTCAACTCCCCCAGAATCGCTCCTATGCCGCACCCGAGGATGGCTCCGATCAAGGACCCCACGATCGGGATCGGTATGGTGAAGGTGCCGATCAGGGTGCCGGCAAAGCCGCCGATCAGGGCGCCAAACATACCCTGTTTCGATGCACCGCCCTTCTTAGCGCCCAGTGCTCCCGCCATGAACTCCAGTATCTCACCCACGCCCGCGATGACGATCCCGATCACGAACACCCACCAGGGAACCATCCATTCACTTTCCGATGGTGCCCACAGACGCTGAACCAGGCATAGTCCGAATGCGAGTGCGATCATCAGCCAGGTCCCCGGCAGGCCGATCAACACGATCACCGTGCAGCCGGATCCGATCACCACGAAGATCACGGCCAGCAGAAGGTCGATCCATACCATGTCGCAGTCTCCTTCGATCCCTGGTGCCGTATGAGGAAGATTGGGAACCCGAGGCGTTCGTTTTCAGGATTCGGATTCCGTTGACGGAAGGCGCTGCATCGTTTCCAGATCCAGTTGGAATCGCCCCTGGCTTCCGTCGCTCCATCGTATCCGCAGACGAAGGACTCCATCTGAATCATGCTCGATGTGGCAGGATCCCCGGCGAAGCGGGGTGACCAGCCCTTCGGTCGATCTGGGCTCAGCCGGTTCCTCAAGCTGGAGGTACCGCGCCCGGTGCAGCCGGAGTGGGGTGATCGATTGGACGGCGCCATCCGGCATCGACATCGGATCCTCGTCGAGTCGCCAGGTGCGGACGACCTGATCATCCTCCCCGGCTGGCCCCTCCGGTCCCAGAAAGAGGTCCAGGTGGGGGGGAGCCGATGGAAGATCATGGCGGCAGAGCGTGATCAGGCGCATTTTTCCGGGATCTGGGGGTGTCTGCATGGTGGATGAAAATCCTCTTCTCCGACGGAGTCGTGGGACTGCGATATGATTCTTACTTCTCGTAGTGATTCATGTTTCTGGGACCCATGATTTTGGAGCACCCGTCTTATGCGTCCGGCCCGATTCATCTCAAGCTTCATCCTGATCATCATCGCCTCCGTGGTTCTGACCGGCTGCGATACTCCCAAGACTCCCACGCCCCTGTTGGTGAAGCGTGGCAATCACAGCTTTGAATACCAGAATTGGGCGGATGCCGCGAAGAAATACGAGGAGGTCCTCGCTCGGGAGCCCCACGATGGCGACATCCAGTACCGCTACGGAGTCTGTCTCCTGAACCTCGGTGAGTACAGCAAGGCCGAGTCCGCCCTGGAGCTGGCCCATTCCCTCGACCCACGTGATGACGGCATCGTCTTCTCTCTAGCGGAGGCTCTGTATCAGAAGAAGGAGTACGGCCGGCTGTTCACGATGCTTCGAGATCGAGCCAGTGACAACCGGAGCATCTCCACCTGGTTGGTCCTGGCCGACTATGCGGCGAAGCTCAACGACTTCGACACCGAGATGGAAGCACTCTCCAACGCCTGTGCGATCGAAGACGGAACCAATGCTCTGCCGTACTACCGCACCGCAGTTCTTCTCGCCAGGGTCGGACGTACCGACGAGGCGATCCGGCGGCTTCGTCAGGCATACGCGATCTCACCAGAGGACGAGCAGGTCACCACGATGCTCGTGGAGTACGGTGAGATTCCCGGTCCCACTCTGGGACTCGCACCAGGCAAGTGATCACTTCCCCGCGAGTCGCGGGCCGATCGTCTATTGGATCCAGGAGCGACCGGAACCATGGATTTGCAGACCAACGAGTCGTACGGAGAGGACTGGCTTTCCCTGCTTTCGGCTCTGAGTGATCGCTCGAGAGTTCGATTGCTGAATCTTCTTGAGGACCACGAGCTTGGAGTGGGGGAGCTGGCTCGCGCGCTCGCCATGCCGCAGTCGACCGTGAGTCGTCACCTCAAGACGCTGTACGAACTCGGCCTGCTCACCAAGCGGACGGAGGGAACCGCGAGCATGTATCGCATGTCCGTTTCCGACGGAGCGCTGAAGGACCTTTGGTCGAGCACATCCGAGCGGCTCGGCGAGGATGGTGACCTCCAGGACGACCAGATCCGCCTTCGACAGGTTCTGCTGGAGCGGAAGGCGGACAATGCGAGTTTCTTCGGGCGGGTCGGTGCTGATTGGCAGATGATTCGACGTGAACTCTTCGGGTCGGGTTTCACCGAGGAGGCGCTGCTCGGCCTCCTGCCCGGCAACTGGACGGTTGCTGACCTTGGATGCGGCAGCGGAGATGCGAGTGAACGACTGGCTCCGGTGGTCGATCAGGTCTATGCGATCGATCGCGAGCCGGCGATGCTCGAGGCCGCCCGCAAGCGCTTGAATGGTTGCGACAACGTGGCCTTTCTCGAAGCCGATCTCGACGATCTACCTCTCGAGCCCGACACCCTCGATGCGGCCGTGTTGATTCTCGTGCTCCATCATCAGAAGCATCCGGGCCAGATCATCAAGGAGGTTTTCAGGGTGCTCAAGCCCGGCGGACGGCTGGTGATCGTCGACATGACTTCCCACGATCGCATGGATCTGGTCGAGGCCATGCAGCATCAGCATCTCGGTTTCAGCGAGCAAGACATGATGGAATTCTCCACCGATGCCGGTATGACCCTGCGACGGTATAGACGGCTTCATGCACCCCTCAGTGGTCGAGGGCCGGATCTGTTTTCGGCGATGCTGACGAAGAGCAACTGACCCGCATGCGGGGACTCGTGAGCGAACCGGTGCACGGCCGTCGGTGATGCACCTCAGGGGATCATGGAAGCGGGTGATCAGGTCGTCTTCGAATCGGAGGCATCCCGGACTTCGGAGTCGTTCTTCTCCAGCTTCTTGATCGCTTCCGCAGGATTGCCGCGAACTCGCTCTGCACATCCGCCACAGCAGGTTCGCACGAGCCGATTCGCCACCACGACTTCGAACGGCTTTTCGCCGTAGGGCCGGCCGCTGATCACGCAGACCGTCAGCGGATAGTTCTTAGACTGTGCCGCGATGATCCGATCGTCAAGTACCTTCTGGTACTTGTCGGGAGTCCTCTTCACCCGTCGCACGCAGCTCTTGCAGCAGAGTCGATAGAGCCGATTTCCCAGAACCAGGTGTTGGTCCTTCATGGCGTCCGGTCCAGTGGGGTCCGTCATCACCTCGTCTTCCATCACGATGCAGTTGCCTGCAGGATAGAGCGGCAGCTGATCGGCGATGATCATGTCATCGAGCTTCCGGTTGCCCGCAGCAGGGTCGGCCTCGAACGCGGTCTTGCATCCGCCGCAGCAGAAGCGCACCTCTCGTCCTTCCCACTCCTTCTTCGGCATGTCGCGGAATACCGCCACGACGGGGGTCGGGCCCAGTGGCCTGCCACTCACGGCGCAGACGTCGAGCGGGTATGCATCGCCCACCCTCTCTGGAGTTGCCCGGTCGATCAGGCTGGCTTCGGCGGTCAGACTGGAGAGCACAGTGATGAGAAGGGTCGCACACTGAGCTTGGGTGAAGATTCTGAGGGGCATCGGAGGGTCCTTTTCGTGACTGCGATGAATGTATGGAGCAAGCCTACTGGGAACGAATCTCCCCACGCAAGGCCCGGCCGGCGGTCACCCTGCCAAACCCTGGATTCAGAAGCTTCCATCGACGACCATGGCTCGTTGCTCGGAAGCCGGCATTCCGTTGAAGGTTCGTGCGGCCTGTACATTTCGCAGGGCTATGCTCCGGCCATCGATGGTCACCACCGGCGAATCCAGCCGAATCGGCTGCCGGGTGATCGGACAGGTGGTGTTTCTGACTCCCCGTTCGGGCATCAGGATCCTTGCGGCAATCTCGTTCTGCCTGGGGGAGGGCATCGTCTGGTACTGCAGGAGGCTTGCCTGGTCGGCAAATGCAATACGATGGTCGGCCACCTGCAGGGTCGGTGATCCTGGAAGCAGGACCAGATCGCTGATCGGACATCGATCGTTGGAAATTCCATCGGACCGCAGCAGGTGCCTTGCCACCATCCTGATCTGCACCTCGGTCGGCAGCGCCTGAAATCTCATGCTTTGCTCGGCGCTCGTGAACCCGAGTGGTACCCCTTCGTACCGTATCACTTCGGCATCGATCGGTAGGGGATCCTGTGTGACCGGACACCTTGCATTGGCGACACCTCGCCGAGCAAGTACCTGCTGGCCTGCGATCACCCGCTTGCGCTCCCCCGGAAGTTCGTCAAATGCGGTTGCCTCCGCCTCGCTCCGGAATCGGATCGTTTCGCCGGCAAAGATGCGAACGGCCGGTTGACTGGGAAGTGTTTGCCGGCTGAGAGCGCACCGCTCCACTTCGATTTCGAATGCAACGTCCGGATTCGCCTCCGTTGCGATCGAACGGGCTGAAGAGCCTCCGGTCTGACACCCCATGAGGATCGTGAGGCCGGTCCCGATCAGCGAGACCTTCATGAGATGCATCCGGCGGGCCCAGGCCAAGGTCGTGCTCCCTTGAGTGGTAAAATCTGCTGATAACACCCTACTGGGGCAAATCATCCCCAACTTATACTTGTCAGCCTGTTCAATGGGGGATACAATCATCCGTTCATCCGGATAATTGGATTAATGGGCCTTCGGATACATCGTCTGGCGGCCAAACCCGCTTCACACCCACACAGGAAGGAAATGTGCGACCGTGCCTGCCACTGAAACGACCACATTCATGGATACCAATCTCCCCTTGGTTTGCGATCTGCCTTACAAGGTTCACGATCTTTCACCCGAAACCGTCCGGTTTGGCCGCAAGGAAATCGAGCTGGCGGAACACGAGATGCCCGGTCTGATGGCACTGCGACGTGAACTCGGTGAGTCGAAGCCACTCAAGGGCGCACGCATCACGGGGTCGCTGCACATGACGATCCAGACCGCAGTCCTCATCGAGACCCTCGTGGAGCTAGGCGCGGAGGTCCGTTGGGCCAGCTGCAACATCTTCTCCACTCAGGACCACGCCGCCGCCGCCGTGGTGGTCGGTCCGAACGGCACTCCCGATGCACCCGCAGGCATCCCCGTCTTCGCCTGGAAGGGTGAGACTCTCGAGGAATACTGGTGGTGCACGTTCCAGGCACTGAACTGGCATGACCAGGGCGGGCCGAATCTGATTCTTGACGATGGCGGTGATGCCACCCTCCTCGTTCACAAGGGACTTGAGTTCGAGAAGACCGGATCCGTGCCGGATCCCTCCACCACCGACAACGGCGAATTCAAGGTCGTCCTTTCGATCCTCGGTGCGCTTCAGGAGGCTGCCCCCGGTCACTGGACCAAGACCGCTCCGATGATCAAGGGCGTCTCCGAAGAGACCACCACCGGTGTCCACCGCCTCTACCAGATGGCGGAATCCGGGGAACTGCTCTTCCCGGCGATCAACGTCAACGATGCGGTGACCAAGAGCAAGTTCGACAACCTCTACGGCTGCCGACACTCGCTGGTCGACGGCATCATGCGTGCCACCGACGTCATGCTCTCGGGCAAGACCGCCGTGGTCTGTGGCTACGGTGACGTCGGCAAGGGGTGCGTTTCCAGCCTCCGCGGCCAAGGATGCAAGGTCAAGGTCACCGAGGTCGACCCGATCTGCGCGCTTCAGGCTGCCATGGAGGGGATCGACGTGGTCCGTCTCGACGACGTCCTTGATGTCGCGGACATCATCATCACCGCGACCGGCAACTTCAACATCATCACCGCTGAGCAGATGACGCGGATGAAGGACAAGGCGATCATCGGCAACATCGGTCACTTCGACAACGAGATCGACATGGCCGGGCTGGAATCGATGGAGGGCGTCACCCGCACCAACATCAAGCCGCAGGTCGATGAGTGGAAGTTCCCCCACGGACGCTCGATCATCGTGCTTGCCGAGGGCCGACTGCTGAACCTCGGCTGCGCGACAGGTCACCCCTCCTTCGTGATGAGTGCCTCCTTCACCAACCAGGTCATCGCCCAGATCGAGCTGCACCAGAACTCGGAGAACTACGACTGCACCAGCGTCGTGACCCTCCCCAAGCACCTCGACGAGAAGGTCGCCAGGCTCCACCTCGAACAGCTCGGGGTCGAGATGACCACCCTGACCCAGGAACAGGCGGACTACATCAACGTCCCCGTGACCGGACCGTTCAAGCCCGATCACTATCGGTATTGAACGTACCACCAGAGTCATCGATCACACGTTCCAGGGAGAAGTCTTAGGACTTCTCCCTGTTTTCTTGCCGGCCGGTTCAGTCCTTGGTGTTCTTTCCGGTGAGCATCCGCTCCAGCAGCGACTTCTTTCTCTCGATCATGTCCGGATTCGATTCCCGCTGGCCGACGATTCCCATATCCCCGCACCACTTGTCCTCCGGACCCTTGATGAGAGCACCTTCCGGATCGATTCCGAATTCGGCGCGGACCTCAGCGAGCGGTTTCGTGTAGCGATCGCCGAAGTCGAAGTCGTACTGGATGTAGTCGACGGTGCAGTTCCCGCCACGTTCGAATGCTCTCATCACGACGTCCGGCTTGAACTGGTTCTTCCAGGTTCGCAGTCCCTTGTCGAACTGGATCCCGATCTGGAACTGCGCGGTGTAGGCGATCACTGCCTTGCCCATGTCGAGGTCCATCATCCCGCTGTCGAACGCCAGGACGCAGGTCTCGCCCAGAGGCGTGGTCGGGTATCCGGAGAGAACATGGTGGATATCGTGCGTCCAGAGTGAATTCGAGAAGAACGCACCCGGAGTGCCAGGGAGCGGGAAGTCGTTGTCGTCGTAGTAACTGATCAGCGGCCGACCGAAGGTCGTCGGGTCGAGGTCGCGGTATCCGGTGAATCGTTCGAGCATGTGC
>JAYZFJ010000038.1:0-84127 GCA_036336805.1 Planctomycetota bacterium | reverse complement strand
CAGCGTGCAGGTCCTGGCCTGCGGAACATCGTGGCACGCAGCCCACGTGGCGAAGTTCTACCTGGAGGAGTTCGCGCGCATCTCGGTCTCGGTGGACTACGCCAGTGAATTTGTCTACAGGGAACCGGTGATCGACGCGCAGACCCTCTGCGTCGCGATCAGTCAGTCGGGTGAGACCGCTGACACACGAGCCGCCATGCGTCGTGCGAAGGAGGCCTTCGGCGCTCAGACGCTCGCCATATGCAACGTCGCCGGATCGTCCATGGCGCGGGAAGCGGACGGGGTTCTCCTCACCCACGCGGGGCCCGAGATCGGCGTCGCGTCGACCAAGGCGTTCACCGGCCAGCTCGTGTCGCTGCTGTTGCTCGCGGTGCGGATAGGCCAGGTGCGGGGGACCGTCAGGGCTGACCAGGTCCAGGACCTGTGCGGCGGGTTGCGCCGCCTGCCCCACGCCATGGAGCAGGTCCTGCGGACTTCGGATGCGGTGAAGCGGGTCGCCGAGCTCTACTATGAGGCGCAGGACTTCCTCTACATCGGGCGCGGGGTCAACTACCCGATCGCCCTCGAGGGCGCGTTGAAGCTCAAGGAGATCAGCTACATCCACGCGGAGGGCTATCCCGCGGGGGAGATGAAGCACGGCCCTATCGCCTTGATCGACGACGGCATGCCCATCCTCGCGATCGCGACCGAGGGGCGGACTTATGCGACGATCGCGGGGAACGTGGAGGAGGCCCGCGCCCGTGGAGGGCGGATCATCGCGCTCGTGACACCCGGGGACAACCGCGTGGCCGCCGCCGCGGACCACGTCATCGTGGTCCCCCGTGTCCACGAGGCGCTCACCCCGATCGTGAATATCGTCCCGTTGCAGCTGCTGGCCTACTTCACGGCCGTGCTGCGCGGGGCTGACGTGGACCAGCCGCGAAACCTAGCGAAGACGGTGACGGTGCAATGACGACGACGGACCGACCCAACTTGACCGCGGCAGGGCAGGCGCTGCTGCAGAAGCTCGACGCGCGCGCGGCTACTTGTGGCGTGATCGGACTTGGATACGTGGGGCTACCCCTGGTGGTCGAGCTGGCGCACGCGGGCTTCGACGTCGTCGGCATCGACGTGGATCAAGGCCGCATCGACGCGCTCAACAAGGGGGAGTCTTACATCGGCGATGTCCCGAGCGACGTGCTCCGTCCCCTGGTGGAGGCGGGCAAGGTCCGCGCGGGGATGCCCGGGGAGCTGCTGGGCGAGTGCGACACCATCTCCATCTGTGTCCCGACGCCGCTTCGCAAGAGCAAGGACCCGGACATCTCCTACATCGTGTCCGCGAGCCAGGAGGTCGTGCGCCACCTGCGCGCGGGTCAGCTGATCATCTTGGAGAGCACGACGTACCCCGGTACGACCGAGGAGGTGATCCTCCCCGAGCTGCGCTCCACTGGCCTGGAGGTCGGCGCGGACATCTTCCTGGCGTTCTCTCCTGAGCGGGTTGACCCGGGTAACCCGGTCTACAACACGAAGAACACGCCCAAGGTGGTCGGCGGCGTGACGCCGGCCTGCAGCTGGCTGGCCCACGCGCTCTATTCAAGCGCCATCGACACGGTGGTGCGGGTGAGCTCTCCGTCCGCTGCCGAGATGGTGAAGCTGCTGGAGAACACGTTCCGGAGCGTCAACATCGGCCTCGTCAATGAGGTCGCCATCATGTGCCGTAAGCTCGGGTGTGACGTGTGGGAGGTCATCGAGGCGGCGGCCACCAAGCCGTTCGGATTCCAGGCCTTCTACCCCGGGCCCGGACTCGGTGGGCACTGCATTCCGATCGATCCGTTCTACCTGGCCTGGAAGGCCCGGGAGCTCGGACACACCACGCGATTCATCGAGCTGGCGGGAGAAATCAACTCCCAGATGCCCGAATACGTGGTCGCGAAGGTCGCCGAAGCGCTGAACACCCGGTGCCGTCCGATCCGGGATTCGAAGATCCTGATCCTCGGCATCGCCTACAAGCCGGATGTCGAGGACATGCGGGAATCGCCGGCCGCCACCATCATCGAATTGCTGATGGATCAGGGCGCAGACGTGTCCTACCATGACCCACACTGTCCGAACTTCCCGGAGATGAGACAGCACGACATCGATCTCAACTCCGTTTCCCTCGACGAATCGACGCTCTCTTCGTGCGACTGCGTCCTCATCGTGACGGACCATTCGAACATGGACTACGGCCTGGTGGGACGATGTGCCGATCTCATCGTTGACACCCGGAACGCCATGGACCGAGTCGAGGACGTGTCCGCCACCGTCATCAAGGCCTGAACCCCCATTCCATCGAGTCCCACACCATGTCCGATCCCATCAATGTCCCCCTGCTCGACCTCAAGCCCCAGTACAAGGCTCTCAAGACCGAGATCGATGCCGCCGTCCAGGCCGTCGTGGACAGTCAGTACTTCATCCTCGGACCGACCGTGTCCGAGTTCGAGGCCAAGTGCCAGCAGTACTGCGAGGCCGAGCACGTCATCGGCTGCGGATCCGGATCCGACGCCCTCCTGCTCGCCCTGATGGCACTCGTTCCGGGACTTCCCAAGGTCGAAGGACAGGTCATCTGCCCCTCCTACACCTTCTTCGCCACCGGAGGAGCGATCTCCCGGGTCGGACTGACACCCGTCTACTGCGACATCGACCCCGTCACCTACAACATGTGCCCCGAGCATGCGGCCACCCTGGCCGAACAGTGCGACAATCTCGTGGCCATCATGCCGGTCCATCTCTACGGACAGGCCGCCGACATGGATGCCTTCCTCGAGCTCGGTGAGCGGTACGGCGTACCGGTCATCGAGGACGCCGCCCAGGCCCTGGGCACCCGGGACGCACACGGCCACATGGTCGGAACCCGGGGAACGGTCGGAACCTGGAGCTTCTTCCCCAGCAAGAATCTCGGCGGATTCGGCGACGGAGGCATGTGCAGCACCGACGACCCCGACATCGCGGGCCGGCTCCGCATCGACCGCGTCCACGGCATGGAACCCAAGTACTACCACCAGCACGTCGGCGTGAACTCGCGACTCGACGCGCTGCAGGCGGCCGTCCTGTCCGTGAAGCTCGACCACCTCGAATCGTGGCACGAGGCCCGACAGCGCAACGCCGCGTTCTACGACCAGGCCTTCGCCGCCGCCGGCGCGGTCGACAGCCGCACGCCGCTCGCGGACGGCGGCTACCCCCTGCGGACTCCGTACGCACTTCCCGCCCCCGCCCGGCACATCTACAACCAGTACGTGATCCGGGTCCCCGCGGACATGCGGGACGATCTCCGGACCCACCTCGGCGAGATGAAGATCGGCACCGAGATCTACTATCCCGTGCCGCTGCACATGCAGGAATGCTTCGCGGATCTGGGCTACAGCCCGGAGGACCTGCCGGAATCGTTCCTCGCCTCGCGCGAGACCATCGCCCTGCCCATCTATCCGGACCTGACCACCGAGCAGCTGGAACATGTTGCCGGAACGATCGTGGCGTGGATCGGTGACCGGGTGGCGATCAACGCCTGATCACGAGGCCGATTCACCCGCATCGGGACGATGCGTTCGTTCACGGGTCTCGGATTCGATGCGGCTCCGATGGAACGAGAGCGTCTCCCCACCCTCGATCTGCTCACGTCGCAGCCAGATCCGATCGACGATGTCCAGCGCCGGGTTGTACCCGTCGACGAATGATTCCATCCGTCGACGGATGAGGTCGCATTCCATGTCCTCGCAGGACGCGGTGAGCTCCTGGATCAGCGACTCGATCACGTCCCACGGAAGATCGTCCTCGTTGGCACGCAGGATCTGCTTGTGGGACGTACCCACCGTGTTCTGTCCGATGAGAAGCTCCTCGTAGAGCTTCTCGCCCGGACGCAGGCCGGTGATCTCGATCTCGATGTCGCCGTCCGGATTGTCGGTCGTGCGTTCGGAGCGTCCCGCGAGGCGGATCATGCTGCGGGCCAGATCGATGATCTTCACCGGCTCGCCCATGTCGAGCACGAAGACATCGCCGCCGCGAGCGAGCGATCCGGCCTGGATGACCAGCTGCGCCGCCTCGGGAATCGTCATGAAGTAGCGGATGACGCTCGAATGGGTCACGGTGACCGGGCCGCCGGCCTGGATCTGCTCCCGGAAGAGGGGAACCACCGAACCGGAGGAATCCAGCACGTTTCCGAAGCGGACCATGCAGAAGCGGGTCGTCGACTGCTTCTTCGCGAGTCCCTGGAGGATCAGTTCGGCCAGACGCTTGGTCGCTCCCATCACGTTGGTGGGACGCACGGCCTTGTCCGTCGAGATGAGCACGAAGGATGCGACTCGGTTCTCGATCGCCGCGTTGGCCACGGACCAGGTACCGAGGATGTTGTTGCGCACACCCTGGACGAGATTCTGCTCGACGATCGGAACGTGCTTGTAGGCCGCCGCGTGGTAGATGGTCTGGATTTCGAAGAGCCCGATGACCTTCCCCATGTACGCGCTGTCGCAGACGTCGCCGAGAAGGGCGACGATGTCGATCTCGATCGAGTGCGTCTTCGCGACGGACCGCAGTTCGTTCTCGATCTCGTACAGCGCGATCTCCGACTGGTCCACCAGCACGAGACGGACCGGTCCGAGACGGAGAATCTGACGGCAGAGCTCGGACCCGATCGATCCACCGGCTCCCGTGACCAGCACCGACTTCGCGCGTGTGCAGCCTCCGAGCAGTTCGGCGTCGGGTTTGACGGGCTCCCGTCCGAGGAGATCCTCGATCAGGATGGGACGGATCTCGTCGTACCGGGCGGAGCCTGCGACGAGCTCCTCGAGGTTCGGAATGGTCGACACCCGGACTTCGTAGTCGCGGAGCCGATCGATGATCTCGAGCCGCCGACTCCGGGAGACGGAGGGGAGGGCCAGGAAGATGTCGCGGGTCCCGAGTTCCAGCAGCTGGTCGAGCCGGTCGGGCGAATAGACCTTCACGCCGCGGATGTTGTCGCCCCAGAGTTCGGGGTCGTCGTCGATGATGCCCATCGGCATGTACTCGCCGCTGTTGACGATGGCGGACACCAGTCTGGCTCCGGCGTCACCGCCTCCGTAGATGAGCACCGGCACCGACTGCGACTGCAGCGACTGCCGGAAGTACCAACGCACGAGGAGCCGGCTTCCGCCCACGAGCATGATCGTGAGCATCCAGAAGATGAGCGGAACCGTCCGGGGGAACAGGGTGGCCTGGGTCACGAACGCCACCAGTGCCATGGCGATCGCGGAGATCGTGACGCCCTGCAGAAGGGAGATGCTGAACCGTGGACCCAGATAGCGGATGACGGATCGGTAGAGCATGCAGGATGCGAGGATCGGGATGCTGACCAGGGGCATCACGATGAGAATCCACCACATGGATTCGAACTGCACCGGGACCCACTCCCCCATGCGGATCGCGAATGCGGCCCAGGTGCAGAACAGCACCAGACCGGCATCGCACACGATCATGATGAATCGCTTGGAACTGCGGGAGAGTTGGCTCAGCCACGTGAACATCGATCCGTCATTCTACAACGACGCAGGACGGGAATACACCATTTTCACATGGAGCCGGGGGCGGGCATTATCGGAATCAGCCCATGGGCTTCGCCGGCACCCCGACGACCGTCAGGCCGTCATCGACGCATGCGACGACGGACGCACCGGCACCGATCATCACCCGTCGCCCGATGGTGATCCCGTGTCGCACGGACGATCCGATGCCGACCCAGGTCCCCTCCCCGATCGCGACGTTTCCGCCGAGGTGCGATCCCGGGGACACGTGGACGAAGTCGTCGATCCGGCAGTCGTGATCGACCGTCGCACCCGTGTTGATGATGCAGCCGCGACCGACGACCGAGCCCGTGTTCACCACGGCGTGCGGCATGACGACGGTCCCCGCGGCGATCGTCGCACCCGTGCTGACGAACGCCGTCGGATCGACGATCGTTGCCAGCGGCACGCCCGCATCCTCGACGAGGGCGAAGAGTTCGGAACGTCGTGCATTGTCCCCGACCGCCACCACGCATCGATCACCCTCCGCGGCGATGTTTCCGAGATCGGAACACGGACCCAGCACCTCGTACCGGTCCGTACCGGAATCGTCCGGGCGGGGTTCGTTGTCGAGAAAGACGATCGAGCGGTGGTCACCACCGCGTTCAGCGACATCCGCGACCACGCGACCGTGTCCACCGAATCCCAGAACAATCAAGCGACTCATTCGTCATTCCCCGTGAACCGTTCCTGGGTCGCGTGTCCCGCCTGCGAGACCTCGGAGACGCGGAAGACCTGCACCAGGGTGAGGACGAGGATGCGCAGGTCGAGCAGCATCCCCCGGTTCTCAACATACCATACGTCCATCTCGAAGCGCTCCGGCCATCCGACCGTGTTCCGTCCGTGCACCTGTGCCCACCCGGTGATGCCCGGCTTCACATCCAGCCGCCGGCGCTGCCGTTCGTCGTAGAGTTCCAGATACTCGGGGAGGAGCGGTCGGGGTCCCACCAGCGACATCTCGCCGCGCAGCACGTTGAACAGTTCGGGAAGCTCGTCGAGACTGGTCGCCCGGAGCATGCGTCCGAGTCGGGTCATTCTCGCGGCGTCGCTGTCGGTTCCCGTGACCATGGTGCGGAACTTCAGGATCCGGAAGTCGGCGCCCCGGAGTCCGTGCCGATGCTGCCTGAACAGCACCGGACTCCCCATCGAGAGCAGGACCAGCAGCGCCACCACCACCATGACCGGAGCGAGCAGGACGATCATGATGGTCGTGATGATCAGTTCAAGCGGCCTGGGCATGACGCATCCGTTGTCGGGCGGGGTTCAAGATCCGATGCGGCGGACGGCACCGTCGTCGAGACGGTATTCGTCGCCGGTGTGGGGACAGACGCAGCTCGCACTGCCTTCCAGTGGAAGATCGAGCCGCTCCCCGTACGCACTCATCCAGCCGATGTGCCGTCCGGGCACTCCGACGACCAGCGCGTAGTCGGGTACGTCGCGGTTGATCACCGTGCCGGCACCGACGAATGCATGTTCACCGATCGTGACGCCGCAGACGATGGTGCAGTTGGCACCGAGCGTGGCCCCGCGCCGGACCGTCGTGTCCAGGTACTCGTCCTTCCGCACGACGGCGGATCTCGGGTTGTAGACGTTGGTGAAGACCATGCTCGGACCGCAGAACACGTCGTCCTCGAGAATCACGTTGTCGTAGACCGAGATGTTGTTCTGGATCTTGACGTTGTTGCCGATGCGGACACGGTTGCCGACGAACACGTTCTGACCGAGCGAACAACCGGATCCGATCACGGCCCCGCCGCAGACGTGGACCCAGTGCCAGATGCGGGAGTCGTCCCCGATCACGGCTCCGTCGTCGACGATCGCTGTTTCGTGGATGAAGGGTTCGGCCACCACGGATCTCCTGTTCAGCGTGCAAGGGGAAGCGAGACGGCCTCTCCGCCGGCGGCGGAGCGATAGGCGGCGATGAGCAGTTCCAGACTCCGCAGACCCTCGTTTCCGTCGGTCATCGCTTCGCACTCTCCGCGCATCGTGGCGATGACGTTTCGGTAGTAGGGAACGTGTCCGAAACCGTAGACGGAGGCGGTCTCGTAGCTGGCGTCCTTCACGAGGGCGTCGTCCTCGTGCTCGTCCTCGAAGTCCCACTGCTGGATCTCGTTGACGGCGACTCCGCCGACGCGGACCGTGCCGCGCTCGCCGATGATGGTGATGGATCCCTCGTAGTTCTTCGGGTACGTCAGCATCGTGACGTTCACGCTTCCCAGGGCACCGTCCTTCCATCGCACGTTGAGGATTCCGGTGTCCTCGCACTCGATGTCCCGCTCGCGGGTCGCCATCATGGCGTGGATGCAGTCGACGGGGCCGAGCATCCAGTCGAGCAGATCGATGTAGTGGCTCGCCTGGTTCATGAACGCTCCGCCGTCCATGTCACGGGTGCCGCGCCACGATGCGGCATCGTAGTAGGCCTGGGGACGGGTCCAGAAGACATTGAGATTCACCATGTGGATCCGTCCGAACCGACCGGCGTCGACGGCCCGCTTGAGAAGCTGCAGCGTCGCATTGAGCCGGTTCTGCTTCACCACGAACAGGCGCACTCCGGCCTTGTCGCAGGCCTCGACCATGTCGAGTCCGTCCTGCCAGTGGGTGGCCATGGGCTTCTCGGACATCACGTGGACACCGGCCCGGGCGCAGATGATCGCGTTGGCCGGATGCTCGCCGCTGGGCGTGCAGATCGAGACCAGATCCGGACGGACCTCGGACAGCATGGTGGCCAGATCCTCGTACCGGGGTGTCCCCGCGGGGATGTCCTCGCGTTCCATGGCCGAGGCCACCGAATCGCAGACGGCGACCAGTTCGAGATCCTCCGAATGCTCGGCGATGGCGTGCAGGTGCTTGCCGGCGATGCGGCCGGTGCCGACGACGGCCATTCGGATCTTGCGGTCAGTGATCATCGGACTGAATCCCTCTTCTGGGTACGGGAAGAAGTCGGGATTCTATCCGGCGTGGGGCGCGGCTGCTCCGGAGCGACCGGTAACCTCGCGGAGGGCCTCGGCAACCCGCCCGGCGAGCTTCGAGAGATCGTGATGCTCGAGGACGTACCCGATTCCCCGTTCTCCCATCCGCGACCGGTCTTCGTGGCCCATGGAAGCCAGTTCCATGACCGCATCGGCGAGCGCCGACGGACTTTCCGGTTCGATCGTGAGACCCGATCCCGCTGCGGACACGGGGTTCGTCGGACCGTCGACGGCGAAGATCACCGGTCTTCCCATCGCCATGTAGTCGTAGACCTTGTTCGGACTCACGCCGGCCTGGTGCATGGCGCAGCGTCGGGTCTGCATCACGTACGCATCGGCCTCCGACATCACGTCGTAGATCCGACTCTTGGCGACGCTGTCACGGAACTCGACGTTGTCGATGCCTTCGTCGGCGACGCGCTGCATCAGCCGGCTCTTCTCGGGTCCGTCACCGACGAGTACGAAACGCACGTCCCGGTCGGGCCGGCGGCGGGCCGTCAGCTTCGCCGCATCGATCATCGTGTCCAGACCGTAGACCATTCCATGCAGTCCCACGAACATCACCCGGAAGATCCCGTCTTCCTCCACGACCCGTCCGGCCGGAAGCAGATCGGCATCGATTCCGTTGGGAACGTGGACCAACCGTTCGTCCGGAACCCCGAGCCGCCGGAAGTGCTCCGCGGATTCCCCCAACAGCGTCAGGACCCGGGCCGCCGCCCGGCAGACCCGACGTTCGATCCGTGCGAACCACAGGACCAGCGGATGCACCCGGGACATCCCGCCGGCGTCGATCAGCGTCCGGGGCCACAGATCGCGAACCTCCAGGACGTAGGGCACACCGAGTTCACCGGCGATCCGCCTCGCTTCGTCGGCGGCGAAGGGATGCGGGGTGGAACCGATGATCACGTCCGGCTTCGGTCCCGGAAAGTCGCGGTGGCACCGGCGCAGTCGTCGCTTGAAGGACAGCATGTTCCACAGCTTCGAGATCGAATTGCCCCGGTACGGGGGTGTCTTCAGTCTCGCAAAGCAGACTCCATCGCGATCGAGGATCTCCATGTCGTTCCGCTGGGACGAACGCTCCCGCTGGATGAGGTAGTTCACGTTCGAGGTGACCAGCAGGACATCGATGCCGTGTTCGCGCAGATGGGATGCCATCGAATAGTGCCGGGTGCCTCCGGGTTCGTCGGGAGGAACGGCATAATGGTTGATCCACCAGCAACGAAGTCTTGTCACGAATCGGCTCCAATACGGACCGGCACGACCAGGGAGGTCGGACGGCATCGTTCCCCCGGAGGCGGCGGAGATGGTGCGTACGACTGTCCAATGGGCCCGCTGGGACTCGAACCCAGATGAGGTTGCCCTCAGCGGATTTTAAGTCCGCCGCGTCTACCAATTCCGCCACGGGCCCACTGCATGGTACCGGCTCGATTGCACGGAAACTCCCCCCGGGCGAACCGACGGGCCGATAGAACGGTGATGAACACGCGATCCGGCATCCGCACCCTGTTCGCCATCCTGGCCCTGGTCTGTCTCGGGGCCGGGGTCGTGCTCAGCAGGGCGATTCCCGGGCTGCCCGAACGGATTCCGACGGAGTCCGTGGCACCGGTCCCGGACGAAGGAACCGAACCGGTCCCCGCGACGTCCGCACCGGACGACGATCCGGCGGAGTCCGGTGACGATCCGGCCGTCGAAGAGCCGACGACCCTTCCGCTCTTTCCCGATCTGGAGGGCGACCGGCTGCGGTCGGCAGTCCGGTCCGCCCTGGAGTCGGGGCATCGTCCCCTCACCTACCGGAAGGCCCGTGAGGCGATGTACTGGATCATCGACAACCGGTCGGGAACGGTCACCACCGTCTACGCCATGAAGCCGCTGCCCCTGGAGCCCGGTGAATGGCCCCGGCAGCAGCAACTCAACTGCGAACACGTCTGGCCGCAGTCGAAGGGTTCGAGGCGGATGCCCATGAAGACGGATCTGTTCCATCTCCGCCCGGCGGATCCTCGCACCAACAGCACGAGAAGCAATCATCCGTTCGGGATTCCGGTGACGGAGGACGACCCGCGCACCCCGTGGCATGTCGGACCCGACGCGGACGGGGACATGGTCTTCATGCCTCCGCCCCAGCATCGGGGCGACATCTCCCGTTCCATGTTCTACTTCTCGATCCGGTACGACATCGACATCGATGCGGACCAGGAGAAGATCCTGCGTGCATGGCACCGCGAAGATCCGGTCGACGAGGCGGAGTTGAAGCGGGCCGATCAGATCGAGGACGAACAGGGAAACCGCAATCTCTTCATCGATAACCCGGAAGTTGTGGAACGGATCGATGATTTCTGAAATGCTCTGCTAGCATGAACGCGGGTCGAACGTGGAGGTACGACATGATCCATTCAAAGAGCAACTTCGAATACATGGACGTGATGACGGCGGTCGTGAACTGGGGAGCCTACCTGCTCACCATCCTCTTCACGGTGCTGGCGCTGACCATCTCGCCCCTGTACTTCATCGGCCTCGCGATCACGGGACCGCTGGCCCTGCTATCGATCCGGGACCGTCTGCAGACCAAGCACAGCATCCTGCGCAACTACCCGATCATGGGGCACCTCCGGTTCGCCTTCGAAAGCATCCGACCGGAGATCATGCAGTACTTCGTGGAGACCGACACCGACGGTCGACCCTTCAGCCGCAACGAACGGACGGTCGTCTACGAACGGGCCAAGAGCCTGCTCGACGACAAGCCGTTCGGTACCGAACTGAACGCCTACAGCACCGAGTACGAATGGCTGAACCACTCCATCGCGCCCCACGCGAAGGCGACGCTTCCCGCCGATGGAACCTCCGACCCCTTCCGTCTGGACATCGGCGGACCGCAGTGTTCGAAGCCCTACTCGTCATCGATCTACAACATCTCCGCGATGAGCTTCGGTGCGCTCAGCGGAAACGCCATCATGGCCCTGAACAAGGGTGCCAAGAAGGGCGGCTTCTACCACGACACCGGTGAAGGGAGCATCAGCCCCTACCACCGGAAGTACGGCGGCGATCTGGTCTGGGAACTGGGCAGCGGCTACTTCGGCTGCCGGACCGAGGACGGGGAATTCGACAAGGCCAGGTTCGCGGAGCAGGCCGTGGACGATCAGGTCAAGATGATCGAGATCAAGGTGTCCCAGGGGGCCAAGGCCGGCCACGGCGGGGTGCTTCCGGCGGCCAAGATCTCGAAGGAGATCGCCGAGACCCGCGGCATCCCGATGGGCAAGGACTGCATCTCCCCCGCCTTCCACAAGGCGTTCGGCACCCCCATCGAGATGATGCAGTTCATCGAGATGCTCCGGACCGAATCGGGCGGCAAGCCGGTCGGATTCAAGCTCTGCATCGGACGCCCCAGCGAATTCATGGGCATCTGCAAGGCGATTCTCGAGACCGAGATCCTTCCCGACTTCATCGTCATCGACGGTGGTGAAGGGGGAACCGGCGCCGGCCCCATCGAATTCCTCGACCACATGGGCACCCCCCTGACCGAGGGTCTGCTCTTCGCACACAACGTGCTGGTGGGCACCGGACTTCGCGACAAGATCCGCATCGGATGCAGCGCGAAGATCGTGACCGCCTTCGGCATCGCCTCGAAGATGGCGACGGGGGCCGACTGGTGCAACGCCGCCCGCGGATTCATGTTCGCCGTCGGATGCATCCAGGCGCAGCGCTGCCAGACGAACACCTGCCCGGTGGGCGTGGCGACCCAGGATCCGAAGCGGCAGAAGGCCATCATCGTGCCCGACAAGGCCGAGCGGGTCTACAACTTCCACCGCAACACCCTGGATGCCCTGGCCCAGGTCGTCGCCGCCGCGGGACTGGATCACCCGAACCAGTTCGAGCCGGTCCACATCAGTCGCCGGGTCTCACCGACCAGCGTGCTGTCCTACGAGGATCTGTACGACTACCTCGAGCCCAACGAACTGCTCGAAGGCAGCGACAATGCCCTGTACCGGAAGTACTGGGAACGGGCGACTGCCGATGCATTCTGCGGTCCGGTCGCAGTCTGAGTCGATCCGGAGCCTATGATCCGGAACAGAAACCACAGGAGCATTCCCATGCGTACGACCAGCGTTCTCAGTCTCGTGGCCGCCGTCGCGGCCGGGTTCATCCTCGCCACATCGGCCCCACCGGTGGCCGCCCACTGCCAGATCCCCTGCGGAATCTACGACGATCCCATGCGCATCACGATGCTCCGTGAGGATGCCGAGACGATCGCCAAGGCGGTCGACACCGCCAGAACCCTCGACAACGACGACTACACCAGCGAAGACGGGACCTCGGCCCTCGATCTGAACCAGCTCATCCGCTGGACGACCACCAAGGACGAAGCCGCCACCAACATCCAGCGGATCGTCTCGGACTACTTCCTGACCCAGCGGGTCAAGGCCGTTCCCGCCGGTGAAGCCGGTCACGAGGCCTACCTGGACCAGCTGACGAAGATGCATGCGATCCTGATTGCCGCCATGAAGTGCAAGCAGACGGTCGACCCGGCCGCGGTGGCCACCCTCAAGGCGTCCATCGAGGCCATCGCTCCCATGTACGTTCATGAACACGACCATGACCATGGTCATGGTCATGATCACGGTGGCTGAAAAGCAGACCGACCGTCCTCAGAGAGGACGGCCGGCTGGGAGTCGATCGCATCCAACCGTGGATGCGAATTCACGAGTCAATCAGAAGATCAGCTGCAGCTGGGCCCGCAGCATCCACTCACCGTCTTCACCCTGGCTGTTACGCCAACCCGTTCCCGAGGTGGTGTAGTCGGCCGACGTCGGAGCGACACCGCCATCGGTGACCGGATCGAATGCATAACCCCAGTCCATGGTCATCTTGACGTTGTTGTTCATGAACCAGTTGAATCCGACCGTGAGGGCACTCAGATCGTCGTTGGGAAGTCCACCGCTGGTCAGAACGTTGTTGGTGGTACCGTCCTTGATGTGCCCAAGCTCGTAGCGAGCAAAGAGCTCGAAGTCATCGGCGAGCAGTACACCACCCTGAACGACCCAACCCCAGGAGTCCTGGGTGTCGCGACGCGGGGTGCCGGAGAGGGTGCGATCCTTTCCGTCGGACCAGACGAAGTACGAGAACAGCTGCCAGCCGTCACCCGCAAGGGTGCCGTCGACCGTCCAGGAGACGCTCCGCTGGACATCGCCGTTGCCGTACTCGATGGTTCCCGGGGATCTGGAGTTGAACCAGCCGATTGCGGCGCCCAGCATGAAGCCCATCTTGCCGTCGGTGTTCTTGGCGTTGAAGCCCTTGAACATGCTCCAGTCGGATTCGTCACCGAAGAGGAACTCACCGCGGGCGGTCAGGGACTGACGGCCGTTGTTGTTGACGATCTGGGAGTTGATGTTGTTCGGACCTTCACCGTACATGGCTTCGATCTTCATTCCATCGTTCTTCCAGCCCAGCATGAGTCCCTGTGAACGGGTCCAGGTGAACGCGTTGTTGATCATGGAGCGATCCACGGCCAGCTGACGCGTGCTGGAGACCAGTTCCTCGCGGAGGAACGGAACCTTGTACTGACCCGCACGGAAGTACATGCCGTTGTCGAACTTCTTGTTGATGTAGGCGTCCTCGATGAACACGTTCGCGTTCTGATTCGCGCCCGCGAACTGGACCGTCTGGCGGTTGCTGACGACGGTCAGCTTGTACTGCCAGGACGGATCGATGACGTGACCCGAGAACTTCAGTTTCGCCCGTCGGATCTCGAAGCCGTAGGCATCGGGCTGTTCATCGACCCGATTGAAGTGCCAGCGGACCTGAAGCTGGCCGTTCATCTTCATGAGCCAGTTTCCGTCGGCAGTGCCGATGTAGAAGCCCTTGTTGTACCCGGCGGCAAGTCCGCTTCCTTGCAGACTGGATCGGGTGTCGGCGTCCGCCATCACGTCCGAGACCAGACCGCGGATCTCCTCGGCCCGACGCTCGGTGAGCCAGTCGTTGTTCTGCTCGGCACGGAGTGAATCGACTTCACCCTTGAGCTCAAGCACCATGTTTCGAAGCTGCTGGTCGGACATCGAATCGATCGTCGTGTCCGCCAACGCTGCTGTTCCACCCAGGCCGAGGGCCAGGGCACCAATCAGAGTCTTCATGAGAAGCTCCCTTCAAAGGAAACACGCGGAACGTCCGCGTTCAATTGATCAATCGGCCGGACGATACCCTGCCGGAAAGGCCGAAGAAGACGTCCGGAGGGAGTTTGCAGAAACACCAATGAACGTGAACAGAAGATGAACAATGGTGATCTGTGCCCACCGCCCGGATCGTTACCGGGCCCGGGGTTTCGAGCCCGGTAACTCATTCGAACCATTGACTTTGCGGATATTTGAGCCCGTCGACCGCCCTTCCGGAGGTTCAATTTGGCCCCTAGGGAAATCCGTCGTAGACTTGCCAACTCGACGGCCGTGTACCCAAGTGGACTAAGGGGACGGATTGCAAATCCGTTATTCGTGGGTTCGAATCCCACCGCGGCCTTTCCTCCTCCGGAGCCCCCCACCAATGCTCCACCTTCGAACCTCCGCCTTCGCAGTCCTGATCCTGCTGGCGACCACTGCGTTCTCGATGCAGTCGGACTCCGGCGTTGCACCGCTCCTTCCCGAAGGGACCTTCATCGCCTCCGCGCGGGGGAGCCTGGAGCGTTCTGCACCGGATCGCCCGTGGACCTTCAGGATCGATGCCGTCGAGGAAGGTGGACCGCAGCAGCAGCTCACGGTGCTTCCGACGACGCTGCTGGAGGAGATGGAACAGAACCAATCGGAACGGGACGAGGAGATCCACTTCTCGATCTCCGGACCGGTGCTCCTGTACCGGGGACGGAATTTCCTGCTGCCCCAGCACGTCGAGATGGAATCCGATCATGCCGATCGGGGGGACACGGCCACCCCACCCGCACCGACCGATTCCGATCCGGAACCGGCCCCCGTCGATCCCGACGCCCTGATCGAGGATGACTTCGATCCCGTCGACCAGGGAGACAGCATCGCCTCCATCGTCGCCCAGCTGCAGCAGGATGTGGGCCCCCTGAAACGATCGGTGGCCAGGACCGGACCGCTGGTCGAGGTTCCCGAGGGTGTCCGCGAGGGAGAACTGCTGATCTCGCGTCGAGGACGGGTGCTCCGGGACCGCAGTGGGGCGTGGGTCGTGGTACCCGATGCCGACGCGACCGGCCTGCAGGATCCGAGCATGATTCTTCTTCCGTCGAACAAGCTCGTCGGAATCGAGAACTGGGCCCGACGCGGCGGAATCGGAAAGCCGATCCTGATCAGCGGAGAGGTCTTCTCATACCGTGGTCGACACTTCCTGCTGCCCACCGCATGGCGCGTTCCCCGCGAACGACCCAATCTCAAGTAATGGATCCGGCCCAGTCACGTCGTCGTTTCATCGCCATGGCTTCGGCCATGTCGGCGGCGCATCTGATTGCATCGGATCCAACGTCCCGGGCCGCGGAACCGGAGTCGGACGGCTCGCCGACGGCGGATCCCACGACGCAACTTCCCGATTCCCCGTCCGATCGGATCACGTCGGAGACGATCGAGCAGGCGGAACGCATTGCCGGAATCGATTTCACGGAATCGGAGCGACGGATGATGGTCGAGACCATCTCCGATCAGACGAAGATGTTCCGGGCACGACGTGCGGGCATCGAACTTCCCGAGACCCTCTTTCCCGCCACGGTCTTCGATCCGCTCCTGCCGGGACAAGCACCGGATCTCACCACCGCAACGGGTGATCCCAATCGTCTGCCCGGTGTGTCGGCAGCACCCGCAGACGGCACCGATCTCGATTTCGCATCCATTGCCCAATTGGGGGCATGGCTTCGTTCCGGAGCGGTGACGAGCGTCGAGTTGACGCAGCGGTCCCTGGAACGCCTCACGACCCACGGTCGGACGCTCGAGTGTGTCGTCAGTCTGCTCGAGGAACGCGCGATGGAACAGGCCCGGCGGGCGGACCGGGAGCTTGCCCGCGGTCGGGATCGGGGACCGCTCCACGGAATCCCCTGGGGTGCCAAGGATCTGTTCGATACCAGCGATGCACCCACCACCTGGGGCGCAGCCCCGTACCGTGACCGGCGACCGGAGGCCGATGCGACGGTGATCCGACGTCTCGACGATGCCGGTGCCGTGCTGGTCGCCAAGCTCACCCTGGGTGCTCTGGCCTACGGAGACATCTGGTTCGGAGGAAAGACAAGGAACCCGTGGACTCTCGAGGAGGGATCCAGCGGGTCGAGCGCCGGATCCGCCGCGGCCACGGCGGCGGGCCTGGTCGGATTCACATTGGGAACCGAAACCTGCGGATCGATCGTGTCGCCGGCCATGCGGTGCGGTGCCGTCGGACTCCGACCGACCTTCGGTCGGGTGCCCCGTGACGGCGCCATGGCCCTCTGCTGGTCGCTGGACAAGGTCGGACCGATCGTTCGACACGTGGATGATGCCGCTCCCGTGCTGGCGGCCGTGAACGGAGCAAGCCCGGGTGATCCGGCATCCGTGAGCCGTCCGTTCCATGCCGACTCCACGCTGGATGCCCGTGGCCTTCGCGTCGGCTACGACCCCCGATGGTTCCGGACCGGTCCGGACCGCGCCCTCGAGGACTCCGCGCTCGATGCGCTGCGGGAGGCGGGATGCCGACTGGTTCCGATCGAACTTCCCGATTGGCCGTGGGATGCGCTGTTCAGCATCCTCCTGGCCGAAGCCGCCGCCGCCTTCGAATCACTGACCCGGGAACACCTCGATGACGATCTGGTCTGGCAGGAACCCCAGGCCTGGCCGAACACCTTCCGCCAGTCATGGTTCATTCCCGCTCCCGAACTGGTGCAGGCGGACCGGTTCCGACGTCGCTGCATGCAGCTCTACGCCGGACTCTTCGAGGATCTCGATGCGATGGTCGGCCCCTCGTACGCCGACGGCGTGCTGATCACCACCAACTGCACCGGACATCCTTCGCTCACCGTTCCGGTGGGACGGAAGGAGAACGGGAGTCCCCATGCAGTCACGTTGATCGGTCGCCTGTTCGACGAAGGAACCCTGCTGCGCATCGGAAACGCCATCGATCGGCGCTGCTGGCCGGCCGAACGGCGACGTCCTCCCGGATTCACCGGTTAGAGGACCTCGACCGACTCCATGCCCGCCGGTTCGCTGGGACGATCGTGGGCGTCGGTCGGAATGGCGCCGATCATCCGGACCACCTCCATCCCTTCGACGACCTGACCGAAGGCCGTGTACTGGCCGTCCAGATGCTGGCAGTGCTCGCGACCGAGACAGATGAAGAACTGGCTGCCGGCGGAATCGGGGTCGGCGGAACGGGCCATGGACAGCGTGCCTTCGACGTGCTCGCGGTCGTTGAACTCGTTCTTGACGTTCCAACCCGGACCTCCGGTGCCCGTCCCTTCGGGGCAACCGCCCTGGATGACGAACTCGGGGATGATGCGGTGGAACGACAGGGTGTCGTAGAAGCCGTCGCCGGCGAGCTTGGTGAAGTTCTCCACGTGCCCGGGCGCAACGTCGTTCCAGAGTTCGACGACCACATCGCCGTGGGTCGTCTTGATGCGTGCCTTGGGATATTCGCTCATCGTTCTTCCTTTCGTGAATCCTCGTGATCAGTTCCGGAGTCGGGAGACCAGTCCCGAGCGCACCGCAGCGGCATCGGCCTGTCCCCCACTCGCCTTCATGACGTGTCCGACCAGCCGACCGACCGCGGCGTCCTTCCCGGACGCGAAATCCTCCGCGGCCTGGGGTTGGGCCGTGATGGCCTCCTCGATCCATGCCTCGAGCTGGTTGGTATCGGTGACCTGAAGCAGACCCTCCCGTTCCGCCAGCGTGCGGGCGTCGTCGTCGTGGTCGCACAGCAGCTCGAACAACTGCTCGGCCGCCGTGGAACCGATCTCGTTGGCGTGACGGAGTTCGATGATCTCCGCGACCTGCTCCGGTCGGATGCCCAGTTCCTGCACCTCGCACTCGCGTTCGTTGGAGAGCCGGGCTCCCGCATTGAGTATCCACTTCGCGGCGGCGGATCCCACGTCGGAGACGGGCATCGAGTCCCCCATTCGTTCCTGCGTGGATTCGATGCAGCCCTCGTAGAAGAAGCACGCATCCCGTTCGGCGGTCAGTGCGGCCGCATCCTTTCCGGAGAGAGCGTAGGACGACTCGTAGCGGGCACGGCGCTGGATCGGAAGTTCCGGAATGGTCGCGGCGATCTCGGACCGCCACGCCTCGTCCACCACGACCGGAATCAGATCCGGTTCGGGAAAGTACCGGTAGTCGTGTGCGTCCTCCTTGGCCCGCTGCAGGAACGTCTCCTCGCGCTGGTCGTCCCAGCCGCGGGTGGACTTCATTCCCGTGCCCATCACGAGTCCGTCCTGCTTCCAGGCTTCCACCTGCCTGACGCCCTCGTGCTCGATGGCACCCTGTACGGCGCGGAAGGAGTTGAGATTCTTGATCTCGACGATCGGCGTTGCGACCGTCGAACCGTCCTCCAGCGTGATCAGGACGTTGATGTTCGGTTCGAACCGCATGTGTCCGCGCTGCATGATGCCCTCGGTGACTCCGAGGAAGCGGCAGATGTTGCGGAGCTCCTTGCCGAACGCGACGGCCTCTTCGGCGCTCTCGAGATCGGGTTCGGTCACGATCTCCAGAAGCGGCACCCCGGCCCGGTTGTAGTCGACGAGCGATCCCTCGTACGGATGTCCGCCCGGCAGCTCGTGTCCGGTCTTGCCCGTGTCCTCCTCGAGGTGGGCCCGGATGATCCCGATGGTCCGGGTGCTCCCGTCGTCGACGGGGATGTCCAGAGCCCCCCCTTCGCACAGCGGAAGGTCGTACTGACTGATCTGGTACCCCTTGGGCAGATCCGGATAGAAGTAGTTCTTCCGGTCCCACTTGCTGTACTCGGCGATCCTGCAACCCAGGGCCAGACCCACCATCATCGACATCTCGACCGCACGTCGGTTCATCACCGGGAGGGCGCCGGGCAGTCCCAGCACCACCGGATCGCACAGCGAATTGGGGGCCGCGTCGAACTGCTCCGGATGGGCCACGCTGGCCGAGCGCGAGAACATCTTGCTCCGCGTGGCCAGTTCGACGTGGACCTCCATTCCGATCTTGATTCGTGTCGAGACGATGGTGCTCATTGGTCGGTCGGGAACCTCTTCCGAAGGCGGAAATCGGCCTTCATGCTGCTCACTGTAGCCGTGGTGCGGACGGGGGGACAGGGTACCACCACCCACCGCTCCTGGAGTACCATTCCGCCATGATCGAACGGAATGAAATCGCCCGACGAATCGCCGAGACGGCCGTGCTGCACGGCAACTTCACCCTTCGCAGCGGCCGCACCAGCAACTACTACATCGACAAGTACCGGTTCTCGACCCAGCCGGACATCCTCCGCGCCCTGGGCGAGCTGTTCACCGCCGCCCTCCCCGCCCCGACGACCCTGCTGGCGGGAGCCGAACTGGGCGGGATTCCGCTCGTGTCGACCGCGAGCATGGCCAGCGGCATCCCCTGCCTCTTCATCCGCAATGCGAAGAAGGAGTACGGGACGGCCAAGATGCACGAAGGTTCGATCGGATCCGACGACAAGGTCGTCATCCTCGAGGACGTGGCGACGACGGGTGGCCAGGTCATCGAGGCCGCACGCACCATCGAGGAGCAGGGAGCGGAGGTCGTCGCCATCATCGCAGTGATCGACCGGCAGGAAGGTGCCCGCGAAGCCGTCGAGGCTGCGGGATACGCCTTCGAGGCATTGTTCACGGTCGCGGAGCTCGGAGTCGAAGCGGACTCAACCGCCTGACGGCGTCTCTTCCTCTTCGCTGCGGCGGCGGTCGATCTCGCTTTCGACCATGAATTGCGCACGCTGTTCGACCCATTCCGCCAACTGCCGGATCCGGGGATTGTCGGATCGCAGGGAGGACAGCAGGAAGGGATCGGTGAGCAGCTCGTCGGGCTGCCCCAGCTCGAGCATCCGCAGCAGATGGATCATCTTGGGCAGATCGTCCTCACCCTGCAGCACGATGGCGTTGATCGGTTTCAGCAGCTCGCCCTGGGCCGAGACCGAGATGAACCAGGCCTTCTGCTCCTCGTTGAACCGGTCGAAGGCGTCGACGATGACCGGTCCCGTCTGCTTGATGATCTCGGGATCGATCTTCTCCGTGGACTGGTTCTGCCTGACCACGTGGGTCAGAACGGCGAGATTCGCCAGCAGCTGCGCATCGATGGCACCGCTGCGTGCGTCGGTGATCGTCCGTGCGGCCCAGGTGTCGTCGACCCGGACCCCCTCGACATGGAGAGGGCGACCGGTCACTTCCGATCCCAGCAGTCCGGGAGCGAACACGGTGCGACGCT
This sequence comes from Planctomycetota bacterium, assembly GCA_036336805.1. GTDB lineage: Bacteria > Planctomycetota > Phycisphaerae > Phycisphaerales > SM1A02 > UBA8087. The sequence goes on along the minus strand of JAYZFJ010000038.1, from coordinate 63,253 downwards.
GCAACGTCTCGTTGGAGACGCGAAAGTTCACGATGCCCGTGGTGAGCACCGTCGATCCCTTGACCGGTGATCGGTTGAGCAGACTGCCCACCCAGGTGGTCCGGAGATCGAACGGAATCGTGATGTGCTCGTAGGGCTCGAGACGCAGGCGTCCTCCCATGTCCACCACGATGGGGGCGAGCGCCATCGGCGGCTCGTGGGGAGTCTGCACGATCGGTTCGAGCAGCATCAGTTCCTGGATCGGACCTTCGGGACTGATCGCCATCGGCATCGGAGCATGGTTCATCAGTTCGATGTCGACGATGACGGGGTCGTAGGGGGAAACCGTCTCCGATCGCGGCTCGACGTCGATGGAGAACGCGAGTCTGGGATCCGAGGGGTAGCGGTCGAAGGCCATCGGGATCGCGTCGATCAGTTCGGTCATCCGGACCGCCTCGTCCGACATGGGGATCGAGGTTCCGATCATCGATGCCAACCGGTCGCGACTCCAGACCCCGATGAGCGATCCGGCGTCCGTCCGCGCAATATCGAGCAGCAACCGGGCCGCATCCTGCCTGCGTCCCTGCTGTTCGCGAACCATGGCCAGTCCGAGTCGGGCGGCCGGATCGTCCGCGGCGAGCGGTTCGAGGGTCTCGGCCGCATCCTCGACGAACCCCTGACGGAAGCTGATCCAGCCGTCGAAACGTCGGAGGGCCTTCTCGTCCATCGGTGCGAGTTCCCGGGCCTGGGCGAGCCACTCCTGCACCCGATCCACATCACCGTCCAGCCAGAGCACCAGCCACGAAAGTTCGATGAGCGCCCACGCCCGCTCGGTCGAGGTGTCTTCCTGACTCTCGAGGATGAACATCGCGCCCTGGTAGGTCTCGATCAGGGACGAGATCGCGTCTTCGGCCTCCGGTCCACCGCGCTCGTTCATGATCACGGCCCGGGTCGCGGCCAGCGTCGGGGTCAGAGGAGCCTCCATCCGCGCCAACTCGATCGGAGACAGCGTGGGTGATTCCTGCCTGGTCATCTCCCGGTAGAGGCGGTCCGCCTCCATCTGACGGGACTGGATGACGTTCAATGCCGCATCCGCATCACCGGCCGCCCATTCCGAGATGGCGAGATCGGCCAGCAGATCACCGTTCGCACCCCGACCGTCCGCCTCCAATTCGGAGACCGCCAGCCGGTACATCCGGCGGGCGGATTCGTAGGCTCCCGCCTCCATCAGGAGGTGGGCCAGAACCGGTGGCGTGGTGCTGTCGGCGGGATCCGCCAGCAGCAGGGTGACGAGGAGTTCGACGCTGACGAACGGATCCTCGACTCTCGACTGGAAGAATCCCGCCCCCATCGCAACCGCTTCGGAATAGAAGGGATCCAGATCGATCGAGCGACCCAGCCATTCGCTGAACTCGTCGATGTCCCCCACGCGACGGTGAAGCATGGCGAGCTTCAAGGCGATCCGTGATGCCATCACCTTTCCGATGATCTCGATGTTGGAATCATCGAGCATCAGTTCGTAGGCCCGGATCCGCTCGTCGGCGTGCTGGTATCGATCCACCGCCTGCAGCAGCCGCCGCAACTGCGCCGCCTGATTCGAGGGGTCGCACGACAGGAGGATCTTCGTCGCCTGTTCGACCAGTTCGCGATCCTCGGCCAGGATCGCCATCTCGAGCAGTCGGGAGGCGATCTGCGGATTCTCCGGGTGCAGACGGGCTGCCTCCATGAAGAAGTACTTGGCCAGCTGGATCGACTCGACCGTGACCGGACGAATCACGATGATGTCGTTTCCGTAGCGGAGCAGTTCCGTGGCAAGACGCTGCGAAGTCGTGGAATCGACCGGGGACGGATCGACCGCGCTGTCCTGGAATCCCGTCGATGACGTGGAACAGAGGGTGAGGACCGCGAGAACCAGAGGCAGGAAATGGCTGTGCATCGAGATCCCCGAGAGCTGGCGTACGACCGGCCTGGTCGCCCGTTGGTGAAATGGTAGGTCCCCATTCCCCGTCCTGCCAACCGGGAACCCGGTTGGAAGCACCCGAGGGGCGGGAGGATCGGTTTCGTTGACACCCCATTGGGGGGGTGATACCGTTTCAAATCCTCCTGACCACGGCCCTCCGGAGCCCTGTGCGGAGCCGAATCATGCTCGAACGAATCACCTCCATCCTGGTCCTGTCGACGGCACTCTCCCTGACCACGGATGCCGCTCTGGCCGCCCCGCCGAGTTCGCTCAACAGCGTGGCGACCGAGACCACCCTCGACGCCGAGCAGAAGAAGCGAATCGGCGAGTACGCCGGCTACTGGCTCTCCAGACTCGAATCGGGCACCCCGGAAGAGACCAAGAGAGCCCGGAACAAGCTCGTGGAACCGGTCCGGAGCATGCTGGGCAACTCCAGTTCGATCTTCCGATCGACCTACGCCGGCGACCTGGTTCCTGGATTGAAGAAGATCATCGAGGGTGACGATCTCTACCGGGCCGTGAATGCACTGCAGATCGCCGGCTTCCTCGGTTCGGAGCAGGTGATGCGTGTTCTGGTCGATACCGCGGATTCCGAACTCGAATCCAGCCCGGAGAAGCGGCTCTGGGCCACGATCGCCATTCGCGAAGCCATCCGGAGTGGAAACCTCTCCCCCCGTCGGATCAGCTCGGCCATCCGCAGCCTGGCCCGTTTCGCCGCCACCGAACCGGATTGGCGGGTACTGACCCGGGAGATGGAAACCATCTCCTCCGCCGCCCAGTCGGAACTTTCCAAGGACCAGGGTGGCGACGAGATCCGTGCCCTGGGACGTGAACTCCAGCTTTCGACCCTCACGTCGACCGTGGATCGGCTCACGTCCGACTCCGGACAGATCGAACTGATCTACGCCCTCCGCCCGGGCATACTCGAGTTCAGACAGCAGTATCTGAATCCACAGATGGTCGACCACCGACGGGAGATCGCCCTTGGCACGGCACCCCAGCTGGGTCGGGTCTACGTCATCCTGCTCAATCACTACGACCTCATCCGCGAGAATGAGAAGCTGTCCGATGCCTCCGGGATGATGCTCCGGTTGAGCGAGGAGACGCTGAAGCTGATCGACTCCGACGTCGGCGGCGGAAGCACCCCGAACGCCAACTCGCTTTCCGCCTGGAACAGCGGCCAGCGTTCCACGATCGAACAGAATCAGGCGGCATGGGCCACCGTGCTCTCCGCCCCGCCGTACACCGGCAACTGATTCACCGATCCCCTCCACCCGAATGCACCAAAGCCGATTGTCGGCGTACCATGGGTACGTTCGTTCCAAGGATGGTGCGATGTCCCGCCAACTTCCCCTGATCCTGCTTCTTCCTGTCCTGCTCCTCCTGGTCGTCTGGTTCGACGATCCGGGACCGCGGTCCGATTTCACCTGGAGCACGACCAGCGACGTGTTCACGCTGGATCCGCAGCGGATGAGCTACCTGGAGGACATGCGGGTCGGATCGGCGCTCTACGAGGGCCTGGTCCGGTTCGATCCCCAGCGGAACGGGTTCGACCCGGGGGCCGCTCGATCTTGGACGACCAGCGACGACGGGCTGACCTGGACGTTCCACCTGCGCGAGGACGGGCGATGGAGCAACGGGCGCCCCGTGACCGCCCACGATTTCGCCTGGTCCTGGATGCGTCTGCTGACACCCGACACCGCTGCAAGCTATTCCGGACTCTTTCTGCCCATCGATGGTGCGAGGAAGACCTGGGCGGCGCGCAACGAGGATCTCGAACGCTTCGCCGCCACCGAATTCGAAAGCCGGATGCAGCGGACCGAAGAGGCCCGTCGGCTCTGGCAACGACACGAGGAGCGGTTCAAGTCGGACGTGGGAATCGAGGTCGTCGACGATTCGACCTTCAGGGTCCGGCTCGAACATCCCGTTCCCTGGCTGCTGGATCTGGTCGCATTCACGCCCGCCGCACCGGTCTACCGACCGGCGGTCGAGGGATGGCCGGACGATGCCGGTGATGGACCACCGTGGTTCGAAGCCGAGGTTCCCGACTGGAACGATCGGACATTCGTCAGGATCGACGACGACTCCGGACGGCTCTTCCAGGATCACCGCTGGGCACGAGCGGGTCGCCTGATCGGCAACGGGCCCTACACGCTCGCCGCCTGGAGGTACAAGCGGGATCTCAGACTGGAGGCATCGCCCACCTGGCGGGATGCGGATTCCATCGCCTGCCGGACCATCACCAAGCTGACGATCGAGGATCCGAACACGGCGGTGCTGGCCTTCGAATCGGGAGCGGTCGACTGGCTGAACGGCATCAACGTCGACTACCGCGTCGACATGATCCGACAGCAGGAGTCGGGCGACCGAAACGACATCCATGTGGTTCCGGCATTCGCGACCGACTTCTTCTCCTTCAACTGCCGGCCCACTCTCGCGGGCGGATCGGACAATCCGTTCGCCGACGCGGCGATCCGACGGGCGTTCGCACTGGCCGTGGACCGCGAGACGATCGTGCGGCACGTCACCCGCCTGAACGAGCCGGTCGCCACCGCGCTGGTTCCCGTGGGATCGATTCCGGGGTACGAACCACCGGCGGGACTCGGCTACGATGTGGAACGGGCCCGTGACGAACTCGCATCGGCGGGCTGGTCCGATCGCGACGGGGACGGATTGGTCGAGGATCCGGCGGGAAACCTCTTTCCCGTGACGACCCTGCTGTACACCACCAACACCCCCCGCTTCAAGCGGATGGCCATCGCACTCCGGGAGCAGTGGGAATCCGCGTTGGGGGTGCGGATCGAACTGGTGGGCAAGGAGTCGAAGTTCTACCGCAACGATCTCCGCGAAGGCGATTTCATGATCGCACGCGGCACGTGGTACGGGGACTTCGGCGATCCCACGACCTTCCTCGATCTGTGCCGGACCGGAGACGGCAACAACACCCGGATGTTCTCCGATCCCGGCATCGATGCGGATCTCGACGCGGCAGCGCTGGAACGGGATCCGGACCGGAGATTCGAACTCCTCGAGGACATCGAGCGCCGACTCTTCACCCGGCATCTTCCGATGATCCCCATCTGCCAGGTCGTGGACGTGCACAGGTACGACCCGACGTGGGCCACGGGGCTCTCCGATCATCCACGGCTGGTCCAGCGACTCTGGCACGTCGACGTCGGAGATGATCCGACCGGAGGCTCCGGACCATGAGCGGCCGGCCCGGACATCCCCTGCTCCGACTCGTGGGGTGGCGCCTGCTGCAACTGCCGCTGATCCTGCTGGTGATCTACACCATCACCTTCGTGCTGGCGTGGTTGATCCCCGGCAATCCACTGGAGCAAGCGGAGGGCCGGAGGCCGCCCGAGGAGATCGTCCAGGCCATGGAGGCCCGGTACGACCTGGATGACCCGATGGGGTTCTACGTCGACTACCTGGGCGGCATCTCCGGGTACGACTGGATCGCTTCGGGCGGACAGGGATCGGTCATCGACTTCGGGCCGAGCCTGCGTCACGAGAACTGGACGGTCAACGAGATCCTCTCCTCGCAGCTTCCGGTGTCGATCGTGCTGGGGTTGTCGGCCATCATGCTGGCCTGCGTGATCGGACTGCTCGCGGGGATTCTCGGTGCCCTGCGTCCCGGGAGCTGGATCGACGTGCTGACGCTGCTGATCGCCCTGGTGGGAATCAGCCTGCCCGCGTTCGTGACCGGGACGTTCCTGCTGGTCGTGTTCGCCGTCTCGATGGGTCTGTTCCCCGTCGGTGGATGGGGTGATGCGTCGCACATCGTGCTGCCGGCCGTGGCGTTGAGTCTTCCCTTCGCCGCCTACATCGCCCGGCTCGTGCGGACGGGCATGCTGGAGGAGCTCCGTTCCGATCACGTCCGGACCGCACGGGCCAAGGGACTCCCCGAACGGGTCGTGGTGTTCAAGCACGCCCTGAAGAATGCGTTCCTGCCCGTACTCTCCTACCTCGGACCCGCGACCGCGGCCGCGATGACCGGATCGTTCGTGGTCGAGAAGGTGTTCGCGGTTCCGGGCATCGGAACCCACTTCGTCGACGCGGTCCTGGGCAAGGACATCACGCTGATCACCGGCGTGGTCCTGGTCTACTCGACGCTGCTGGTGCTGCTCAACCTCGTGGTGGATGTGCTCTACCACTGGGCCGACCCGCGGATCCAGGTGGGGTGATCACATCGTGGGGCCGTATTCGGCCAGTTCACCCAGCTCCTCCGCGATGCGGATGAGCTGGTTGTACTTGGCGGTCCGATCGCTCCGGCACGGGGCGCCCGTCTTGATCTGACCGGCGTTCACGGCCACCGACAGATCGGCGATGGTGGAATCCTCCGTCTCGCCCGACCGGTGGCTGATGACCGCCGTGTATCCGTTGTGCTGGGCGAGGCGGATGGCCTCGAAGGTCTCGGTCAACGTTCCGATCTGATTGACCTTGACGAGGATCGAGTTGGCGCATCCCTCCTCGAGGCCGCGTCGAAGGAAGTCGACGTTGGTCACGAAGAGGTCGTCTCCGACCAGCTGCACCTGGTCTCCGAGCCGTTCGGTCAGTCGGGCCCATCCGTCCCAGTCGTTCTCGGAGAGTCCGTCCTCGATGGAGCGGATCGGGTACCGGTTCGCCCAATCCTCCCAGAGGTCGATCATCTCGTCCGTGGTGGCGATCCGGTCCGGATCGCTGGAGAAGAAGCAGTATCCCTCCTGGCCCTTGGATCGGGCCGCGTCGACCATCTCGCTCGCGGCGGGGTCCAGGGCGATGAAGATCTGCTCGCCGAAGGTGTAGCCGGAACGGTCGACGGCCTCCTCGATGACGCGGAGCGCGTCCTCGTTGTCCGAGAGGTTCGGAGCGAATCCACCCTCGTCCCCGACGGCCGTCGAGAGACCCCGGTCGACGAGCACCTTGCGAAGGCAGTGGTAGATCTCCACTCCGGCCCGCAGGGCCTCCTCGAACCGGTCGAATCCCCACGGCTGGATCATGAACTCCTGGAAGTCGACGGTGTTGTCGGCGTGCTTCCCTCCGTTGAGGATGTTCATCATGGGTGCCGGCAGCGTTCTCGCCGACGCACCGCCCAGATAGCGGTACAGCGGAAGACCCGATGACTTGGAAGCGGCCCGGGCGACGGCGAGGGAGATGCCCAGAGTCGCGTTGGCGCCGATGTTGGACTTGTTCGGTGTTCCGTCCGCCTCGATCATGAGCTGATCGATGTATTCCTGCTCACGCGCATCGAGGCCGACGATCTGGGGCGCCAGTTCGTCGTTCACGTTGTTGACGGCGTGTTCGACCCCCTTGCCGGCGAACCGGCTCTCGTCTCCGTCGCGGAGTTCGACCGCTTCGTGTTCGCCCGTGCTGGCGCCGGAAGGAACCATCGCCCTTCCCATGGAGCCGTCGGCGAGAATGACTTCGCACTCGAGGGTCGGATTGCCCCGGCTGTCGAGGATCTGGCGGGCGTGGATGGTGTCGATCTCTTGGTCCATGGGAACTGCTCCGGGAGTGGGTTCGGTTGGATGATACCCGTCTCGCTCCGGCGATCACTCCCGGACGGACAGGTGGTCGACGAGATCCCGGACCACCCAGCTCATGGCCTCCAGTCCGGTCCGGGTCCGCGCCGCGATGTGCGGATGGAGGATGGCGTTCCCGACATCGAGCATCGGACTGTCCCCGGGAATGGGCTCGATCTCGTGCACATCGAGGATCGCGGTCATGGAGGGTGTGCCACGGAGTCGATCCGCCAGAGCCCGCTCGTCGATCACGAACCCCCTGGAGGTGTTGATGAGCAGCACATCCTTCCGGAGACGCCCGAGTTGTTCCGAACCCAGCAGCGTGCGGTTCTCGGGTCGTCCGTCTACGTGGATGGTCAGCACGTCGGATGCGCCCAGCAGGGTCTCCAGATCGACCGGTCGGGCCGATCCCCGTTCGGTCGCGGGAATGTCCCTGAGATCGTGGTAGAGAACGTCGAAACCGATGGCGGACGCGATGCCGGCCACCCGTGACCCGATCCGTCCGAACCCGAGTACGCCGAAGGTCAGTTCGTCCATCTGGACGGCAGCCCGGTCGGAAGCGCGCATGGCGGCCCACTCCCGGGAATCCACGGACGACGTCACGCGATCGCGTGGACGCAGGACGTCGGTCATCGCCGCGACCACGAACTCGACCACGGCCTGGGTGTTGGCACCGGGGGTGTTGAGGACCCGGATGCCCCGGTGTCGACAGGCATCGAGATCGACCCCGTCGAGCCCCACCCCGGCCCGGGCCACCACACGCAGTTTCGGCGCGGCGTCCAGCATCGCCTGATCCACCCGGGTCGCGGTCCGGACGACGATGCCCTCGGCGCCGGCGAGGCGGGATTCGAACTCCGGATGGGTCCTCGAAAGCTCGTGAAGTTCGACACGATCGGCCAGCCAACGGCGGGCGGATTCGTCGATCGGTTCGGCCAGGATGACCAGGGGCAGATCGGTCATGAGTCTGCATGGTACGCCCGTTCGCACCCCCCCAGCGGCGACCGTGGGGGCAATTTGACCCCCCAATCGGGGGTCCGCGGAAGGTGATTCACGAAAAATCAGCCGGATCTGTGAGATGTGCCTCCCGGGAACGCAATCAGGGTGCGGGGACCACCGGTCTCCGATCGCATCAATCAACCACGAGGAACAGACCAATGCTTCATTCACCCTTCAGGACCCTCGCCGCGTGCGCACTGGGCACGCTCATCGGAACCGGTTCGGCCTCCATGGGCGAGGTCATGCTCGCCAATTGGACCGACGACGAGAACTTCTACTACTACCTCAAGCACATGCCCGACTTCGACCAGAAGCGGTGCGAGGATCAGGAACCCTCGATCAAGGGCCTGGGCAACGATGGTCGCAACCACTGTGTTCCGACCGCGACCACGAACGTCTTCTCGTACATCGCCAGTCACGGATTCCCCCACATCGATCCCGGAGTGATCTGGAATCCGGGATCCGACTTCCGCTACAACTTCTTCGGCGAGTTCATCGACGATCTCGGCGACGACATGGACACCGACCCCTGGGGCGGCACCAACTACAACGACTACTACAACGAGATCAGGGACCGGCTCGCGTGCGAATTCGTCGTCAAGCTGTACATCGCGGACGACGACTACGCACCGGACTTCAAGGGTCTCTGCCGCTCGGCCATCAACGGACACCTGGTGCTCGTTCGCTACGGCTACTACGACGACGACGGCATGACCGATTCCGGACGGTACAAGATCGATCGTACGGGGGGTCACCTCACCACCTTCATGCAGGGGTGGGGCTGGAACGGCACCGAGATCATGACCGTGCGCGATCCCGCCACGGGCGGCGACGACTGCTACACCCAGAGTGATTTCTCGAGCCGTTCGTGGCACTGCGAGGAACGCATGATCCGCGACGAATACGGGGGCGAGCGGGTGCAGTGCTACCTGTGGGAACCCGGCAGCAGCAACAACGACTACGGTGATTCCCGGCGCTACCTGGACGGATACATCTCGATCATTCCGAACCGGTTCTACTCATGGGGACCCTACGACAACGGTCTTCGGATCATCCCGCTCGACCACCGGTTGCACGATCAGGTCCCGGGACCCATCGGTTCGTCGTCCCATTTCGCGGACTGGTACGTGGCGGAATTCCACCCGAGCCCGAACGGACTGGGGGGATGGGCCATGATGCGGTCGCAGAGCGGAGCACGGCGAATCGCCGAACTGGACATCGATCGCAATCTGCTGGTTCCCGTCGAGACGATGGACCGTGACATCCAGTCCTTCACCCCGGATCGGTACGGACGGATCTGGATGGCCGATCAGAACGCGATCCGGGTCGTCGATCCCGAAGACGGATGGCGTACGAGTGCGACCTACGAGGTGCAGGGTGCACCCGCGGCACTCGCCTGCGGAATGAACGTGGTCGCCGCACTGCTTCCCGGCGAACGGTGCATCACGTTCTTCCCGGATGCACCCGGCGGACAGCAGCCCCTGCCTCCGGTCAAGATCGATCTGCCGGACGAGATCTCCCTCCAGGGGGCGTGCCGAATGGACATCGATCCCAGCACCGGAAGCGTCGCCCTCTGGTCGGAAGCTCGTCCGGACACCGTCTGGAATCTCCGGCCCGTCGAAGGGGGAACGTTCGTCGCCGAAGCGATCTGCGGCGGACAGGGTGGTGAGACGGCTCCCGTCAGCTCGTTCCAGTTCGACGATCGTGGAGACATGGTGGTGCTCGGCGAAAGCGGTGCCCGCTTCTTCGGTCGGAACGAGCAGGGTCGGTGGAACAGGATCCAGGACCATCCGCTCGCCTCGTGGGGCCAGCAGGGCCAGGGTCTCGGCGGATTCCGCATGCTCCGGAGCAGCACCAACCTGCCTTCACAGCTCCCGGCCGATCAGTACGACAACGCCGGCCTGCAGTACGAGAGCAGTGATTCGGCCATGGAGCAGTTGGACTGCGACACCGACATCAACCTCGACGGGAAGATCGACGTGAGTGACCTGCTGATCGTGATCCGCGAATGGGGCAAGACCCGGAGTCCCGCCGACGTGGAACGCGACGAGATCGTGGATGTGCTGGATCTGCTGGCCGTCTTCGAGACATGGGGAGAGTGCGAGTGAATCGAACTCGAACCCGAGAAGGACGCGGGGGTCGCCGGAAGGCGGCCCCCGTGTTTCATCGTGCGGGACCGTCAGGCGTAGGAATGCAGACCGGAGATCGTGAAGTTGATGACGATCCAGTTGAAGAGCATCACCCCGCAGCCGATGACGGCGAGGAACGCGGTCCAGAGCCCCTTGTCGCTCGCCCGGTACCGGACATGGATCAGGATCGCGTAGATCAGGAACGTGTTCAGGGCGAACACCTCCTTCGGATCCCATCCCCAGGGTCGACCCCACGAGTGGTCCGCCCAGATCGCACCCATGACCAGTCCGGCCCAGAGGAGGATGAAGGAGAGTTCGACGAGGATCATGGTCGTTCCGTCGAGCACCGCACCGAAGCTGGTCTTCGAATCGAGCAGGGCCGCCTTGCCGCCGCGCCGGCGGACGATGAGGGATCCGATGCCTCCCGCCCCGACGTGCTCCCGGATGTCGCGTTCGCCCCGGGTGAAGCGGAGGAACCGGACCAGCATGTACAGGCCGGCGGAGACGAAGGCCAGGAAGATCAGGACGTACGAGAAGATGATGACGTTCGTGTGGATGTAGAGCCACACGTCGTGGAGGACCGGCATCCGGTTGCTGAAGTGGGGTGACAGCTGCAGCGGGCTGAAGCTGGCGGCCATCAGCGCGAACATCGATGCCATCGCACTGCCGAGGAAGAAGAGATTCTTCACCCGGGTACGACCGAGGATCACCTCCATGATGATCGCGAAGCATCCACCGAACCAGGTCGATGTCGTGACCGCCTCGAACATGTTGGTGTTCGGCCACCGTCCCGAGACGTACCACCGGAGGATCAGTGCGAAGGTCTGCAGCAGGAAGGCGGCGGAGAAGAAGGCGACACCCCCCCACTTCGCTCCCGACCAGCCGTAGACGATGGCCATCAGGAAGAAGACGATCGACACGAGGTAGATCATCCAGATCCAGGTGAACCCCTTCCACTTGAAGTAGGCGCTCTCGAGATGCAGACGCTGCTCCGACGGGTACTCGGCCAGCCGCGCACGACCGGCCATGGGAAGCACCTGACCGAGCCGGGCGATGGCTGCATTGACCGCTGCGGTGTCCTGCTGGTTCCAGGCCGCCACGACGGCATTCCACGCCTGCACCATCGGATCCGCCGCCGCCGCATTGGGATCGAGACGCGACGAACTGACCTGATACTCGTCGATCGTCATCCAGGGATCGTCGTACTGTCCGCTGAAGGGCGGCAGCAGGATCAGCAGTCGGCGGAGCACCATCGGATCGGAGAGGTTGACGGCCGCCTCGATCGCGTCGACCGGCTTGGCGAAGCGGAGGACATCGGAGCGGAGCCGGCCGAGCAGATCCTGTACGGATGCATTGTCGAGCAGCGACTTGCTGGCGAGTCCGGTCTCCATGAACGTCTCGAGTTCATCCCGGGACGGTGGATCGACCGAACCCATCGCGGCATCGACGAGCAGCGCCCGGAACGGCTTCTTCTTCACGAAGTAGATCGGAACGCCCTCGTAGGCCTCGGGGCGGAGCATGAGATCCAGATAGGTCAGCGGTGGGGACTGCCCGTTGATCTCCCTCGGACCGGTGATCGACTGCATGATCGAACGGGCGAACGAGTCGTAGGACTTGATGCGACCGTCCTGCCACACGGCGACCACGTCGAGCGGGGTGATGTCGACGCCGGCGGGAAACGGTGCCGGTGCGCCGGTGTCCGACTGGGCGGACACCGGGGCCGGTACGAGGAGCAGCAGCAGCAGAAGAATCCATCGGGTCATGCTTCACCTCCGGCCACGGCGAGAGCCGCTTCCTGTCGTCGACGCACGAGGACCGGCTTGACGTAGAACGCGTACATGAGACCGATCACCATGAGGACGCTTCCGGCCAGCTGGATCCAGACACCCTCGCGGTTTCCGACCCCGAGCACGGTGTAGTTCAGTCCGAGCGAGGGGACGTCGCCCGTGAACCGGGCCGGATCGGGAGGATCCCACTGGGACTGGAAGAACCAGAATCCATCCTGCTCGGCGGGAGCGTTCACGCTGATGTCCGCTTCCTGCGAACCGGTCTGGTTCTCGAATTCCACCCGGCTGGTCCAGTTCAGGATGCTGGAGGTGCTGCCCGTGAATCCTCCGATGTGGTCCTGGGTGTCGAAGCCGAGAAGGGAGACGCGGGCCGGCAGCGGCTCGCTGCGTCTCGAGAGCATCAGCTGGACCGTCCGTCCGTCCTCGAGTTCGACCGTGGTCGGTCGCCAGGGGAATCGACGGAGGACATCGTTGCGGGAAGGGAACGGCCAGTGGTGGTAGGCCAGCCACGCCTCCCGGCCGGCGGATCCCGGGACATCCACCCGGACCATCGAATACATGTTTCCGATGGACGGATCGAGCTGGGCCTTCGGGACGATCGACGGTCTGGTGGAGGTGGTGGTGTAGGCCGAATAGCTCGGAACCGTCATCGAGATCCCGGGAACGAGTTCGACCGAATCGCCGATGACGACGTCCATCGCCACGGGGGATTCCTCGGGCTTGAAGTTCGTGAGAAGCCGCAGGCGGGATGCATCCGGTCCCGCGACCAGAAGCACCGGGGCCGGAGGGCGCGTCGATGGTTCGAAGCGCATCTTGATTCCAGTATCGAGTTCACGTCGTTCGACCGTATGGTCGGTCGGTCCGTCACCGGGGGTCGGGAGCGGAAGGTCTCCGTTGAACGACGTGTCGTCGAACACCCAGCGCATCCACCGGTCGCCGTCCTTCTCGATCTCGACGCGAACCATCGAGATGTCCCGGCCCTCGATCGAGAGACGTTCGTCGTACCGGACGGGTCTCCACGAGTACGGGCTTCCCTCCACCGGCTGCATCGGAAGGTCGGGGTCGAGTTCGGAGAGTCCCTCGATCGGAATGGTCCGGGACGAACCCTCGACACCGGGAATCTCGATCACGATGCGGGGGCCCCGGGGATTGATGAACTCCTCGAACTCGGTCTCGTCCTCGATCCACATGAACTGCATCAGGGACGGGTCCGCATTGGACGCCGACTGGTTCATCGCGAAGAGTTCGTACTGCTGGCTGCGTCCTTCGCTGGTCCGGAAGTCGACGGTGACCGACGGGGCGAGTTCATCCCCGCCGGGCTCGGTGCGCGTCTCGAGGACGGCGGCCCGGAGGTAGTCGGTCACCCGGATGGGGGTGTCGCCCAGCGGATCGAGATCCGAGATCGCATCGGCCCGGAGATCGAGGGGCTTGATGAACGTCTTGCCGTCGTCGGGGAACGGCCAGGTGGTTCCCAGCTTCGACAGGTAGTTGTTGTACCGGGGGAGATCGTCGATCGGTCGTTCGATCCAGGGGGAGACACCGATGAACGAACCCTCCTCGTCACGCTCGACTTCCCGGATGTACAGGGCCGAGGAGTGCATGACATGGAAGTGGTCGCGGACGTCGGGCTTCAGGCGGATCGAGAGTTCCTCGTCGATGACCGGTGTCCCCACCACCTTGATCGCACGGGCGAAGGGCTGGTTGGGATCGCCGCTCGAGACGAGGTCCTCGGTGTACTGGGGATAGCCGAGGATGACCTGGCGGATGAAGCGTTGCTCCGGTGCCTGCACGGCGACGGATACGGAGTAGGCCCTGGTTCCGGAATCCTTCCCCGAGAGCAGTTCCCATTCCGGGTCGATGGAGGTGACCTGGAAGGACCATTCGTCCTCCCCCTCCCCCACGGTCATGATGGAACCGGGCATCACGAGCATGTCGACCGGATCCTGGTCCGGTACCTCGATCTGCATGACGGCACGGGCGATGGGCACATCACCCTCGATCTTCGTGGCGAAGTACTCGATGCTTCCCACCACCAGCATGATGATGCCGGTGTGGATGGTCCAGACTCCGAGATTGATCTTGTTGAAGGGGATCCGGCGGATGGTGGTCACCACCAGCACCAGTGAGAACATGCCCACCAGAACGTAGAACGGCCACCAGTGGAACCACTCGAATTCGGTCATCTCCAGCCAACTGGCTTCGCGCAGGGCGTACCAGGTGGTCGGCTCCCAGAGTGCCCAGTGGATGGGGATGCCCGCGGATCCGATGGCGCTGTACACGAAGAGCAGCACCATGAACACGATGCCGACGCGTACGCTGCTGAGGAAGTCAAGGATGAACTTGAATGGGCTCATTGGAGGTTCGCGAAATCGTCGGCCCGAAACGGAATCGGGCTATGAGTGATCGTAGACCCCATGACCCGTTTTGTTGCCAAGTCGTCCCAAATCGACCAATTCCACGAGTTTTGGGGCCGGGAGGTACTTGTCGTCGCCCAGACCACGGTGCATCACCAGCATGATGTCCCGGCAGACGTCCAGACCGATGTGATCGGCGAGACGCAGGGGGCCCATCGGGAAGGCGCATCCGAGGGTCATGATCGAGTCGATGTTCTCGGGCTCCGCGACCCCGTCCGCCCAGGCGTGGAATGCCTCGTTGATCATCGGCATGAGGACCCGGTTGCTGACGAATCCGGCGAAGTCGTTGGCCGGAACCGGAATCTTGCCCATGGCCTCCGACAACTCGATGGTCCGGCGGGTGGTCTCCTCGCTGGTGTCCCGCCCGTTGATGACCTCGACGAGCTTCATCACCGGGACCGGATTGAAGAAGTGCATTCCGATCACCCGCTCGGATGCCCCGGGGACGGCTTCGGCCAGCTCGGTGATCGAGATCGATGAGGTGTTGGTCGCCAGCACGACGTCCGGACCGAAGGTCTCGAGCATCCGGACGAAGATCTTCTTCTTCAGATCCGAATTCTCGGTGGCCGCCTCGACGACCCAGTCCGCATCGGACGCATCGGCCATGTCGGTGACGCACGTGATGCGCGCCAGTGCCGAATCGGCCTCCTCACGGGTCATGCGTTCCTTCTGGACGTTCCGGTCCATGGTCTTGGCGTGGTAGCCGGACGCACGTTCCAACTGCTCCTCCGAGACATCGACGAGTGCGACTTCGATTCCCCGGGATGCGGCGACCAGGGCGATACCGCTGCCCATGGTCCCAGCACCGATGACCGCCATTTTCCGTACATGTGACATGGTTGACTCCGCCGGCCCGGGATCAGGATTCCCAGGACTTCAGTTCGGGACCGGTGTACTCGGCCAGCGGCCTGATGATCCGGTTGTTCTGGTGCTGCTCCATGATGTGGGCACACCATCCGGTCACGCGGCTGGCCACGAAGATGGGTGTGTACTGGGGAACCGGAATGCCCATCGAGTAGTAGGTCATTCCACAGGGGTAGTCCACGTTGGGGTGGATGTTCTTCTCGCGGAGCATGATGCCCTGGACCTCGTCTCCGAGATCGAACCACTTCCTGGCTTCCGGGTTCTCCTGCTCGGAATACTTGAGTCCCCATTCCCGCAGGATGCCGGCACGGTGGTCGCCGTTCTTGTAGACCCGGTGACCGAACCCCATGAGTTTCCGTTTGGTTTCGAATGCGTTCTGCAACCAGGCTTCCGCCGTGGTGCCGCCCTCGACCGCCTCCATGATCTCGGCCAGCATGTCCATCGCGGCTTCGTTGGCCCCGCCGTGCAGCGGACCCTTCAACGCGCCGATGCCGCCGCAGATCGCCGAATGCATGTCGGACATCGTCGATGCGATCACCCGGCAGGTGAAGGTCGAGGCGTTGAAGTCGTGCTCGGCGTAGAGGATGAGCGATACGTCCATGACCTTCGCCGCGATCTCGCCGGGACGCTCGCCGGTGATGCAGAGGAGCAGGTTGGCGGCGTGCGAGAGGGAGGGATCGGGAGCAACCGCTTCCTTGCCTTCCAGTGCACGCTGGTGCGCGCCGATCATCGCCGGAATGGAGGCCATCAGCCGCTTCGACTTCCGGAGTTCGGCCTCGGGCGAGTTGTCCTCGCAGTCGGGGTCCAGGTGCGAAGCGGCCGAGACGGCCGTCCGCAGGGCGGACATCGGATGCGTGTCGGGGGATGTCTTCGCGATCTTCTGGACCAGTTCGATCACGCTCGGGTGGGGGTTCGCGTACTCGTTGATCTCCGCCTTGAAGGCGTCCAGCTCCGCGGGCGAGGGCTTGTGGCCGACCAGCAGGAGAAAGGCGACCTCCTCGAAGGTCGCATGGGCGGCCAGATCCGCGATCTCGTACCCCCGGTAGATGAGGTGCGACTGGCCGACCGAGCAGATCTGGGTATCACCGATGGTCTGGCCGGCGAGTCCTCGGGTGTCAGGTTGCTTGGTCGACGTCGTCATGATGCGGAATCCAATCGTGTAAAGGGTGCGAATCCATCCCCAAAATCACCGGAGGATGCCTCGAGCCAAGCGATTGTAGTGGATCGGGGGGGTCGCGTCCCGGACCAGTATCAGGAGGTCCGAGTGGCCGAATTGGGGTGGATCCACGGCGTCCCCGGGGTGTATCCGAGCAGGTCGTAGAGTTCCTCCCTCGTCTGCATCGAGTCGAGCAGCCTGGAGACGTCGCCGTCTTGATGCAGGATCTCCAGCGCCCGGACCACGGCACCCATGGCGATCCGCTGCATGGTGACGGGATAGATCACGAGGTCGTATCCCATGCCGGAGAAGTCGTCGATGTTCAGAATCGGCGTCTTGCCGAATTCCGTCATGTTGGCCAGGAGAAGGCCCGGACACCGGTCCGCGAACTCCGCGAATTCGTCCCGGGACGTGAGTCCCTCGGGGAAGATCATGTCCGCTCCCGCCTCCCGGTAGGCAAGGGCACGTTCGACCGCCGCGTCCATGCCCTCGACCGATCGGGCGTCGGTCCGCGCGATCAACAGGAAGTCGGGATGGTTCCTGCCGGAAGCGGCGGCACGGATGTTCTCCACCATGCGATCGACCCCCACAAGCGTCTTGCCGTCGAGGTGACCGCAGCGTTTCGGAAAGACCTGATCCTCGAGGTGCATGCCGGCCGCACCCGCCCGGTCGTACTCGTGGACGGCGCGGACGATCATCTCCTCCTCGCCGTAGCCGGTGTCGGCATCGGCGACGATGGGAAGTCCACTGGCCTCCGAGACCTCCCGGATGGTGCGGCAGACCTCCGACAGGGTCAGCATGCCGACGTCGGGCACCCCTGCCGCATTGGCGGTGGCTCCTCCGGAGATGTAGGCGGATTTGAATCCGGCCGCCGCGATCGCCCGTCCGACCAGGGCGTTCCAGGCCCCGGGACACATCACCGTTCCGTCGGCGAGAAGGGTTCGAAGTCGTGTGGCCGGATGGTCTGTCATGTCCGCATTCTATCTCAGGTCGAAGCAGTGATTTTCACCACCCCGAATGAATCTCCGATTCGGGGTAGTACCAGTTCAGTATCTCGCGGAAGGACTTTCCACGGGTACCGAGTTCCTGGGCTCCGTACTGACAGAGTCCGACTCCGTGTCCGAACCCGTGTCCCGCAAGAACGATTCGTCCGCGCTCGACCGATCCCGTGGCCCACCCCGACCACAACGGCTTGAAGTCCGACTTCGGCGCCCCCGCTCCGCGGTAGTTGCACGCCTCCAGGAACTCCGGAATCGTGAGGTCCGCGGTCCGTCCCCCGCGATCCGTGATCCGGAGCACGTTGGGACGACCGTGCGGATTTCGCTGATGCACATCGATCGACTGGACCGACGTCAGTCGACGCATCCGACCATCACCACGGTGGGTGGCCCAGGCCTGGAAGCGACGATGCAGCGTTCTCGCCGAACGATCGATCTCCCAGGTGTAGAGCGGCGACTTCGTGCACGGATCCCTGCCGTCGTGACCTTCGAGGGGTGGGATGTCGTTCACCGGTGACGGTCCGATCTGATCGACCGCGACTGCGGCCAGTCCGCCGCAGCAGCTGCTGTAGTAGCCCGGAACGAGTTGCCCGTTCCAGGACAGGACCATGCCCCTGGTCATGGCCTGTGCTTCGTGGGCGGTGCGGTTTTCGGTGATCCCGACATAGGCCTGCGAAGTCGGGGATGCGACCACGTCCCAGTCGCGATGGGATCGCATCTGCACCTCCATGCAGGCGAAGCTCCGGGCTGCGACGGCCTGGGCCGCGTAGCAGGAGAAGTTCCAGCCCGCGTACAGCTCTCCGGCGAGGACTCCGGGGATGTAGTCCTCCATTCGGACGTGTTCGACGAGATGCCAGCCTCCGGAATCCGAGGCGATGCAGTGCAGCACACCCGAGAACCGGTGATCACCATCCGCGATCCGGATCGGATCCCGGGAACGGATTCGAAGCACGGAACCGCTGCGACGGATGGATTCCCCCTTCGGTTCGGATCCGACGATCCAGTCGCCGTTCCGATGTTCGACGACGACCGGAGCATCCAGGCGGTGGATTGAATCGGACGCGTCGACGATCTCCAGGACAGAACCCTTCTCTCCGATGGAGATCGGATCGTCCCGGTCGCGACTGGATTCGAGTCGAACCCGAACCACCGGCTCCGCCGTCGGGAGATGCAGACGAATCCCCTGCTCCGGAGCGGATTCCGTCCGTTCACCGGTGTTCTGGACGTCGTCGGAACACGAGACGAGGCACAGGACCACCAGAGCCCCGAGGAGGCGCGGTGATCGTGATGCCTTGCATGGTGTCGGCACGTCAGTCGAGCATGCGGAGCGTGAGACCGAACGAGGCGAGCTTGTCCTTCACCTCGTCGAGACTCGTGGCCCCGAAGTTCTTGACACCCATGAGTTCAGCCTCGGTCCGGGTCGCCAGGTCACCGACGGTCTGGACCCCCAGGAGCTGGAGGGCCTTGCGGGCGCGGACGGAGAGGTCCAGTTGCGACATGGACTTGTTGAGCACGCTCTCGGACGCGACGCCCTTGAGCTGATCGAGGATCTCCTCGCGGACCCGGCTGTACTGGTGTTCGATGTTCTGGCCGAGACGGAGTCCCTTCATCGAGAGCATCTTCTTGATCTCCACCAGGGAGGTCTCGCCGAAGTTCTTGTAGCTGAGCAGCTCCGCCTCGGACACCTTCAGCAGGTCGCCCAGGGTCCGGATCTGCATCTTCTTGAGGCAGTTTCTCGCACGCACCGAGAGTTCGAAGTCGGTGACCGGGGTATCGAGCATCGCGTTTCGCTTCGCGACGTCGCGGGCCTGTTCCTCGTCGTAGTACATGTCACGGGAGGCGTTGATGTCCTTCATGAACAACTGGGCGCGCTGGTGGGTGGGATTGGTGTCGAGCACCTGCCGCACGCACTTCTCGGCACGGATGATGTCGCCGCGATCCTCGAAGATCACCGCGAGATTGAGAAGTGCGTTGATGTGAGGTCGATCCAGCAGCGTCAGCTGGGTGTAGTACTCGACTGCCTCGTCCTCTTCACCGGCGAGATCGAGGAGGTACGCGAGGCGAAAGACCAGGGAAGCCGAACCATTGGTTCCGGCGGCCTTGCGAAGAAGATCGATCGCACCCTGGCGATCACCTTCGGAATCCATCGTCGAGGCCTGCTGGAGCAGTTCGGCCGCCTCCTGCGGGTTTCCGCTGGGGGCCTCGCCACCGATCATCGTGTCAAGTACGTCGCCTGCATGTGCCGCCACTGGAAATCTCCTGTCTGGTGCCTGTTTCGAGCCGTGCAGTGTACCGGGGGCCGGATGCGGTCTCAATCCCCGGGGGACGACGACCGCCCTGACGGCCTGAAATCGTAGAATCGGCACCCATGAAGCACCTGACACCAGTTCCCACCGCTCGAATCGGGATCGGATTCATCCTCATCGCCGCCGCAGGTCTGACGGGTTGCGGCACGACCTCGACACCACGCATGACGTTCGATGAGGTCCGCACATCCGTCGTGATCGAGGATCGTGACGGGTCGCCGGTGTCGTGGGACGGGTTGATCGAACGACTGGACGAGTCGGATGTGATCGTGCTCGGTGAACTCCACGACGACCATGTGGCACATCTCGTCCAGCGTGCGGTGGTGCAGGATGTCGGAGACCGGAGACCGGGAACCGTTCTGGCCATGGAGATGCTCGAACGGGATGAACAGCCGTTGGTCGACGACTACCGGGAAGGTCTGATCTCACCGGAGACGTTCACCAGGTTGACGTTCTCCGGATCATGGGCGGGCGAGGGAAGCTGGGACGATTGGTACCTCCCGATCATCGATTCAGCCCATGATCGCGACATGATGGTCGTCGCGGCCAATGCACCACGGCGATACGTGACGCTCGCCCGGACCGACGGGTTCGAGCGGCTCGATGGACTGCCGGATGAGCGGAGGCGGTTCGTGGAATGGCCGGACCCCCCCATCGGAGACGGATACCGGAAGCGGTTCATGGATCTCATGTCCGATGACGGGGAGCGGGAGATCGACGAGGAGGTCGCCGAGTCCTACTACCGTGCCCAGCAGACCTGGGATGCGACGATGGCCGACTCGGTCGCGTTGCATCGCCCCACCGATGGTGGAGCCGTCATCCTCATGCTGGGACGGTTCCACAGCGACTTCGACGGTGGAACCGTGGTCATGCTCAGGCGGAAGATGCCCGATGCGCGAATCACCGTGATCAGTCTGGGTCCTCCCGACGAGGACGAGGGGGTTCCCGCGGATCTGATGATCCGCGATGCCCGATGACCGTCAATCCGTGGAAGCGCGGACAAGCCGGTCGCGGATCGCCCGCCAGGACGGACCGTCACCGGGACACTCCATGACGATGAGTTCCGATCCGGTTCCGTCGGCACGGCGCATGGCGGCGTACATGCCCTCCGCGTATCCGGTCGGATCATCGGGGAGACGGAACACATGCTCGAACCCTGCGGCGTCCGAGGTGGTGATCACCGCGACCTGTTCATGTCCCGATGCGGCGGTCCGGATCTCCGATGCCGTTCCGACGATGCGGATCGGAGTCGATGTGGCGTAGTGCCGACTTCGGGTTCCCGGAGAGTCCCCCTGTTCCATGGGTGTGGAGTCCTCCACGGTTCCCACCACATCCTGCAGCATCTCCCGGGTGACCGAACCCGGTCGGAGGATCCTGACGCACCCCCCCGTGAGATCGATCACCGTCGACTCGATGCCGATGTCGCAGGAACCTCCGTCGATGACGAGGAGATCGGATTCGTCTCCGAATGATTCGAACTCGTCGTGGACATGTCGGGCGGTCGTCGGGGAGACCGAACCACTGCGATTCGCGGATGGGGCGGAGAGTGGTCCACCGAACGTGGACAGGAGTGTTCGCGACACCGGATGCCGGGGGCTGCGGACGGCGATGGACGCCCGCCCTCCCGATGCGACAGGGGGTACGTCGCGGGAACGTTCCAACACCATGGTCATGGGGCCGGGCCAGAATGCCGCGGCGATCCGGTCGCACCGGTCGTCCCAACCGGAGGTGATGGACCGTGCTCCGTCGATATCGAGGACATGGGCGATCAGCGGGTTGTCCGAAGGCCGGCCCTTCATCCGGTAGATCAGTTCGAGGGCGTCTGCATCGAAGGTGCTGCCGGCCAGACCGTAGACGGTCTCGGTGGGCATGCCGACGACGCGACCGGAGCCGAGACGTTCAGCGGCTTCGGCGATGATCCGTTCGTCGGGGGGCTCGATCCGGATGTTCATGGATTCGATGGTTCGAGCACCGATCCCCAGTAGGAATCCTCATCGATCTGCTGGAGACCGATCTGGTGCATGTCGAGCACGGTTCCCATCGCCCGATGAAGCTGCACCACCGAGATGTTGAAGCTCGAGATCGCCTGGAACTCGTCGCTGCGGGCCGTCGCGAGCGATGCCTGGGCGCTGAAGATGAGATTCAGGAAGGTCGGGGTGAGGCTGGCGAGGGTCTCCCGCTCGACCTCCAGGGCCCGGAGGTACTCGGCGGTGGCGAGACGTGCCACCCGGGTGGCGTTGGTGTATTGGGCGGTGTCGATGTCTTCGCGCATCGGGGTCTTGACATCGAGGTTGCCCTGCGGGCTGGAGGAGCGGTAGGCGACCATCGCGGCCGATCGGCCCAGCCTCGACTCCCGCCAGGCCGCCTCCGCGGCCCGGTTTCCGAGTGGATACTGGAAGGCGAGTCCGAGCACGTAGGAGATGAAGTCGCCGTCGAACGTGCGGTCGTAGCTCTCTCCGATGGCGTCGGACATGCCGGTGGTGCTCACCTGGGCCTGGAGATCGAGCTCCGGAAGTCGGCCGTTGTCCGCCACGACCTCCTCGATCCGGGCGATGTCGATCTGGAGGATCGATTTCCGAACATCCGGTCGCTTCGCGATCGCGGTCAGAAGCGTCGAGCGGAGATCGAGGGAGACCGGGGTGTGGACCATCTCGTCGACCGGAGCCAGGACGGACTCGCCGGCGAGGGGATATCCGGGATCGTTGATCAGCACCTTGAGGTCGTCGGATGCCTCCTTCACGGCCTGTTGGAAGGAGATCACATCCGCAACCCGCTGCTCGACGGTCGATACGGCCTGCGCCCAGTCGGCGAGGCTCGCATCGTAGTTCCGACGCAGGTCGATGATGTCCCTCAGTTCGACCGCGGCATCGATCAACCACAACTGGATTCCGAGTGCCCGCCATGAATAGGCGAGGTTCCAATAGGCGACCTCGGTGTTCGCAATGGTGTCGATGAGACTCTGCCGAAGCGTCTCGATGGATTCCTGCTCGAGCTTTCGTGCGATGTAGACCTGGGAGAGGTTCACCTTCTCACCGAAGCCCCTGAGCAGTGGTTGGGAATAGTCGAGAGTCAGTGCGGGCTGCCAGTACGGATTCGGACTGTAGGTGACGTTGTCGTCGCCCTGCACGTTGCTCCGCACGAGATCAGTCGAGACCTGGACCGAACCACCGGAGGTCAGCTGCTTTCCGAGACTGACCTCGACGTCGTTGGTCCGGACGTTCGTCAGGGACGGATCGACGTTGGGTGCAATCCCCTGGATCGCGATGTTCTGATTCGGGCTCCGGGTCCGGGTGAACGAGTATCCGCCGCCGAGGATGATGTCGAAGACCGCTTCGGCCTGGATGACCTGCTCCCTCTGGATTGCGGGCTGAAGCCTCGAATTCTGCAGCTGGAGATTGTTCATCAGGGCCATGCGGACACAGTCCTGGAGGGCGATCGGTCGTTGGCCCTGCGGGTCCCCGTTGAGATCCATTCCGAGGTCGTAGTCGAGATCGGAACCCGCGGGAATGGGAACGAGCTGGTCGAGCTCCTCCATCCGGTGGGCCAGGGCCTCCTCGACCGGGGAGGGAGGTGGGGTCGTCCCGACCTCGGTCTCCAGACCGTCCACCTGCTCCAGCTCCCGTTCGATGACCTGGGTGATCCCGACGTCGAGCACCGGCCCGGCGTCCGGACTATCCAGGGGTGAACCACATCCGGCGATCAACACCATGGATGTCGAGAGGCTTGGAATGAGTCGGTGCATGGGTGCTCCTGAACGGTGCAACACACTACCACGACGCGGGACCCGTTGCCCCGAGAAGCCCGACGAACCGCTGGTGGTGGTGTGTTCGGATGTGGAAAACAGCCTTGAAACTTGCCTTGAAACCGGTGGTTGGATACATTCGGAACCGAGTGGTCCGCATGAAGCGATTCCAATCCACTCGACGAAAGACCAGTGGCACAAGGAGGTCCCAAGATGGTTCGTCGCATCAATTCATCCCTCGCCTGCTTCACCGTGCTCGTTGGAACGGCATTCGCCGGTTCATCGAATGCGGAACCCACCTGGTACGTGGTGACTGGTGAGGATGTGCAGATCCGTTGTGGAGCCGACTCCAGCTACTACTCCTTCGCCGTCGCCCAGGAGGGTGATCTCCTGTCCGTCAACGGCGAGAAGTACAACTACGCCAGGGTCCAGGCCGTCGGTCCGGTCTTCGAGCGGGCCTACGGATATGTGAAGTATCCGACCAAGGAGGATGGTCGGTTCAAGATCGATCCGGACGGTTCGTCCGCGACGACCATGGGGGCCACCCCGATCCTCGCTCCCAACCTGAACACGAACGATCTCGCCCATTCGTGGAGACAACTCTGCATTCTGCCGGGCGGAGAGACCCTCCGGGTCCTCGAGACATGGACGATCGAGCAGGATGGGCTTCATGCGGTTCCCCACACCGTGCATCGGGTTGCACTTCCGACCGTGGCCGAAGGTTGGGTGAACATGGCGGACCTCCGACCCGCCACGTCCACCGAGACCGGAACCACGGAGGTCGAAGTCGAGAAGGTCGAGACCGAGACGTCGGATTCGACCGGAACGGATGTGGTGATGGGGGAAACCGTGGAGATCTCCGAAACGGAGACGACCGAGTCGAACTCCGAGACCGGGGATCAACCCGTCTTCGTGTTGAACGAGGTGCAACCCTCCCTGCTGATGCAGTGGATGGAAACCGAGGAACAGGAAAGCGTGGTCGAGGAGGTCGAGATCGTCGTCGAGGAACAGACCTTCCTGATGATGATCGAGGAGACCTACGAAGGTGTCGTGCTTTCGGATCTCGATGACGAGGAGCTGGTCTGTCTGCGGGACGACTTCATCCTCGCCAGCGAGGAGGAGGAGGATCCCATCCGGGCCAGGTACGCGATGATGCGTGCCAACCAGATCGATGTCTATGCCACCCTCAGGGACCAGAATTCGGTCATCGACGGTCTTCAGACCCGGATCGAACGGTCGAAATCGGATGCTGTGGACCGGGACATCGCCATTTCGAACACCGGTGACTACGAGATCGTGGGTCGCCTCGGGACCTCGGGGGTGTTCAACGGAGACGAGAGACCCCTTCTCTACCGGGTCCAGGATCCCAGGACCAACCGCACTCTGGCCTATGTCCGCCCCGGTTCCTACACCGCGATCGAGGACATGATCGGCCAGCACATCGGAGTGATGGGAATCGTCGAATACGACCCCACGCTGCAGGTCAACATCATCAATATGAGTCGGGTCGACCTGATGGCTTCGAATACGGCCTACGTTCCTGTAGACTGATCGGATACCGCACGGGGCATTAGCTCAATTGGGAGAGCGCCGCCTTTGCAAGGCGGAGGTTATCGGTTCGAGCCCGATATGCTCCATTGTCCATGGGATGTCAATCCGGAAACGTCGGTGCTTCCTGCTGGTTCCACCGACTCGAGGCCTGGTACGGGCCACCCCACATCGACACCATGAACAGACCGATCATGAAGATGCTGATGATGATCGCAAGTATCGTCCAGGCTCTCTTCGCAGACTTGTCCATGATCGTGAATCCATTCCAGATGTTCGTCAGACCGGTTTGACCAGGTAGACATCATACCGGGCGATTTTTCCTGCCACATGATGGTCGGGATCAGGCACAAGTGGTGGGTCTCCCGAAGCCCGTTTCACCACCACACGCTTCGTTGCGCAGGCCCTCGCGGCCTCGAAGAGTTCGAGGGTGTCGCGGGGTGGTCCTGCAAGCAGGCGGAGGAGCTGGGCCCGCTTCCTCGGGAGTGCGGAACCCCGGTTCACCTTCTCGAACATGGGATCGAGGTAGACGATGTCGACCGGATCGATCCGGGAGAGGATCTCGACCGAGTCGGCGTGGATCGATTCCAGGCGATCCCCCATCGCGTCCGAGAGACGGGAATCCGTACGGGCGTGCCCGATTGACGATTCGAGGAGATGATGGATCACGGGATCGCACTCGACCGCGGTGACCCGGTGACCCATGCAGGCGAGCATGAACGCGTCGTGGCCGAATCCCGCGGTGGCGTCGATCACGGAATGGAAGATCCCCGACCGACGACTGGAACGGTCGCCCACCGCCCGTCCCAAAGGCTGGTTTCTGGACAGGTTTCCCGTTCCGGTTCTCGTGTCGATCCCCGAGAAGTCGACCCGGCTGCCGCGACGACGGGACGTCTCGTCCCTGATCTCGATGTGATCGTCCCGGAGGATCAGACGGATCTCCCCCGGGAGGATCCGTTCGCCGGTCGGTCTTCCGATCCGCAGTCGCTCGCGGAGGGAGTCCAGTTCGTCCCGTCGTGACGGGGACGCCGAATCGATTGTGATCAGCGGGTCCATGGAGGATGGCGACTCGCGCATCTGGAGGAGGACGGGGGGTTGTATACTCGCGCCGTGAAAGGGAACCGCACCATCGGATCGTTCCTTCTGGCCTCCATCCTACTGGGACTGGCGGGGTGCCGTTCCCACGACGAGACACCCCGGCGGATCTCGAGGATCAACCACATCGTGCTCATCAAACTGCAGGATCCGGATTTGACCGAGATGCTCGTGTCCGACTGCAGGAACCGTCTGGAACGCATTCCGAGCGTCGCCGGTGCCTACACCGGGCGACACGGTGATTTCGGACGATCCGGTGTGGATGACGACTACGACGTCGGATTCTTCGTGTCCTTCGAAACGGATGAGGACTACCGGTCCTATCTCGAACATCCCGACCATGTCGGACTCGTCGGCGAGTGGAAACCGAAATTCGAGTGGATCAGGATCCACGATGTGGTGGATGAAACGGCCCGTTGATCCGACAGGGGCTACAATGGGTGACTCATGTCCAGAAGACCTTCGAAGAAGAAGAAGCAACCGAAGAAGAAGGGTTGGAAGACCGCCAAGACGGCGGACATCCTCGAGCTCTACGAACTGTCGGTCCAGGAACCCGGAAGCGAGGTCGACATCATCGACCAGGTCTGGCAGGAACAGCGGGGTCGAACCGCGAAGGTCCTGCGTGAGGACTTCTGCGGCACCGCGGCGATCTCCATCGAATGGGTCAAGCGTCGCGAGGACAACAACGCCTTCGGAATCGATCTCGACTCCCCCACCCTGGAATGGACCCGGAAGAGGCTTCCGGACCGCCTCGACGACCACCAGCGGTCACGACTCGATCTGATCGAGGGTGACGTGCTCTCGTCGCCGACCCAGTGCAGCGACACCATTCTGGCCACGAATTTCAGCTACTTCATCTTCAAGACCAGGGATGAGGTGCGGAACTACTTCAAGATCGTTCGCGAAGGACTGGTGGACGACGGACTCTTCATCCTCGATGCCTACGGGGGAAGCGATTCCTACCTCGAGATGACCGAGGACCGTGACCTGGATGGATTCACCTACACCTGGGATCAGAACTTCTTCGATCCGATCACCGGT
Organism: Planctomycetota bacterium; assembly: GCA_036336805.1. Classification (GTDB taxonomy): domain Bacteria; phylum Planctomycetota; class Phycisphaerae; order Phycisphaerales; family SM1A02; genus UBA8087. The sequence goes on along the minus strand of JAYZFJ010000038.1, from coordinate 35,734 downwards.
GATGTCGTGAACCACATCCACTTCAAGTTCCCGGATGGGACGAAGATCAAGAAGGCCTTCACCTACGAATGGCGGTTGTGGACCCTGCCCGAGATCCAGGAACTCCTGTTGGAGGCCGGGTTCAGCGACACCGTGATCTATTGGGAGGGAACCGACGACGAGACCGGTGAGGGAGACGGGGAATGGGCGGTTTCGAAGCGTGGGGAGGCCTGTGAAGGATGGGTCGCCTACATCGTGGGAATCAAGTGATGGGTTCATGGAGCGCACCGTGGGTTTGATCAAGGGGATCGAGATCGACGACGCGCTCGCCGGACTGCTCCAGGATGAACTGGTGATCATCGGCGGGATCCTCGAGGATCAGCTGCGCGGTGAGCATGAGATCGTCAACGATCTCTGCCGGCACATCGAATCCTACCGGGGGAAGATGCTCCGACCATCACTGGTCGTCCTTTCGGCTCTCGCCTCGGGTTCGGAGTCGATCACCAGGGAGCATCGGGTGATCGCCGCCGTGGTGGAGATGATCCACATGGCGACCCTGATCCACGACGATGTGCTCGATGAAGCCGACACAAGGAGGGGTGGACGCACGATCAGCGCCCTGCGTGGAAACGAGATGGCGGTCATGCTGGGTGACTACCTGATCTCGAACGCCTTCCACCTCTGTTCATCGATCGGTCAGCCGTGGGTCAACGAATACCTCGGATCCATCACCAATACATTGTGTGAAGGTGAACTCATCCAGCTGGGAAACCGGCAGAATCTCGAGATCGACGAGCAGACGTACTTCACCATCGTCGAGAAGAAGACCGCATCGCTGATCGGTGCGTCGTGCCGACTCGGTGCTCTGTTGACGCGTCCCGACGAGGATGATGCGGAGAACCTCGAACGATTCGGCATCTCGTGTGGAATCGCATTCCAGATCACCGACGATCTGCTGGATATCGTCGGTGAACAGGATGTCGTCGGCAAGTCGGTCGGACGCGATCTCGAGAAGGGGAAATTGACGCTTCCGACCATCTATGCGATGAACGAGATGGGTGACGACGACCGCCTTCGACTGATCGAATTGATCGAAAACAGGGATCTCGTCGGTCTCCGGTCCACCGTCCGGGACGCGGGTCTCATCGATCGTGCGATGGAGAAGGCATCGAGTCTCGTCGCTTCGGCGAAGGGTCGTCTCGACTCCCTCGAAGACACCCCGGCCAGGACGCTGTTGGCTTCGCTGGCGGATGGAATCGTCGACCGTCGCTATTGATCGTCCCGATCAGGCCGAGTCGCGACGCGAGACCTTGTTGCACATCACGATGAGATGTTCCACCCGCTCGATCGCCGACGCGAGTTCGGCATCCGCCTGGGTCTGGATGTGATCGAGCACGGGGATCGATTCGGGGGCGATCCTGGATGCCGTCCTCGTCTCCGAGGCCTGGAGGATCATCCTCCCGAGGAGCGAGCAGTCGACCGAATCCCAGGTGGTCATCCACCTCGACAACCGCCGACCGTGTCGATGGGAGAGCGCGTCGATGGATCCGATGATGGCGTCGCATCGACGTCTGGTCATTCCGCGTGGAGTGTTTTCGCCGTGATTTCGTGCGTTGTCCATGGTCGCTTGATCGGTTGCGGAGGAACACCACTTCGGTGGAAATGGATATTCGGTCCGGAATGGTCGTCCGGAGCCCGTGAGGGTTGATTCCCGGGCACGGTGTTCGATAGCATGAGTGATCATCAATCGGACCCCGGCCGCGTGAAAGCGCTGCTTCAGGAGGATTCACAATGCTGCCGAAAAGGCCCCCCCGGGATCAACGGGTGGGATTCATCTACGCTCCGCCCTACCGGATCCAGGGGATCAGCATCGGTGGGGAACAGACCGTGGTTCAGGTTCCGGAACTGGGACTGAACTTCGATATCGGACTCGCACCCAGAATGGCGATCACCGCTCCGTTCGTGGCTCTCAGCCACGGACACATGGACCATGTGGCGGCCCTGCCCTACTACTTCAGCCAGCGGATGTTCCTGAAGATGGTTCCGGGCACCTGCATCTGCCATCCGGAACTTGCGGGACCCCTCAGGACCATGATGCAGGGGTGGATCCAGGTGGAGAACCAGCAGACACCACACACCATCACCCCATTGGCGCCGGGAGAGGAGTTCGAGATCAAGCCTTCGTTGATGTTGAAGGCGATCGAGGCCAGACACACCGTTCCCTCCCTCTCGTTCGCCGTGGTCGAGCACCGGAGCAAGCTGAAGGAGGAATTCGCAGGACTTCCCCAGACGGAGCTGAGGCGGATCCGGTCCGAGGGAAACGAGATCACCCATACCCTCAAGGTTCCGCTGGTGGCCTACACCGGGGATACGGAGATGAACGAGAATCTGGTTTCGACCCCCTTCAACGAGGCCAGGGTGGTCGTGACGGAATGCACGTTCTTCGAGGACGACCATTTCGACCGGGCCCGGATCGGAAAGCACCTTCACGTGGAGCACCTGAAGGAATTATTGCAGTCCTGGAAGGCGGAAACGGTGGTCGTCATCCACACCTCGAGGCGGACCCACCTCGAATCCGCAAGGAAAAAACTGATCGAAACGCTGGGGGAGGATTCCGAACGGATCCACTTCCTCATGGACCACCACCGGAACCGGATCCGGTACGAGCAGCAGGAATCCTCCCTTGAGAGTGAAAAAGAGGGTTCAGAAGCCGCTGGAAAAGGTTGACGACCTGATCTCGATTTCGGTAGTTTGAACGTAGAGAGAAGATTTGTCCGGGGAAACAAGAGGGGAACAGCGGCCCAGGGAGGGGCCGGTCTGTCGGACAACAAGCAGGGATTGCGTGGTTCCAAGTCCAACCCGGATGGGTTGGGGAATCCGTTGGAATGATGCATTTCGAACCGAAGACAATGGATTCCCTGCTTCACCACCTGCGTGAACACCACACCAGCATCTGCCGACATTGGTTCGAGGAAATCAAGCCGATCGACGTCAATGATGGTGTCCTCCGCCTGGTCATAGATGAACAGGTCCGTCTCAAGTACCTGCAGCGGTGCTGTGTGGAGCAGTTCACCGATTCCATCCAGGCCGTCACCGGAAAGCTCATCTCGGTCCGATTCATCGACGAAGAGGAGGCGAGGAACAGCAAGTCGGATGTGCGGGGACGCGAAGACCAGGAGTGGGCCCGCACCGGGTTCAACCAATCCGGTTTCGACGAGGACATGCTGCTCAGTCCCGACTACACCTTCGATTCGTTCGTGGTCGGTCCCGACAACCGCCTCGCGCATGCGGCTGCGATGGCCGTGGCCAAGAAGCCCGCAAAGGCCTACAACCCGTTCTTCATCTACGGTGGAGTCGGATTGGGAAAGACGCACCTCCTGCAGGCGATCTGTCAGGAAGCGATGCGGAACCATCCGTCGATGAAGATCTACTACACCTCCTGCAACGGTTTCATGAACCAGTTTCTGGATGCCGTCCAGGCGGGTCAGATGAGTTCGTTCCGACACCGGTTCAGGACCTACGACCTGCTGGTGATCGACGACATCCACGATCTCTCCAAGCGCGGACCCTCCCAGGAAGAGTTCTTCCACACCTTCAACATCCTCTATCAGGGTGGTCGACAGATCGTTCTGAGTTCCGATGCTCCTCCGAACGAGATACCGGAGCTCGAGGAGCGGTTGATCAGTCGATTCAACTGTGGTCTGGTCGCGAACATCGAGCGGCCCTGCTATGAGACACGGGTGGCCATCATCAAGAGCAAGGCCCAATTGAAGGGGGTCGAACTTCCGGATGATGTCACCAGCTACATCGCCGCGAAGATCGATTCGAACATCAGGGAGATCGAAGGAACGATCACCAAGATCCAGGGTCTTTCGGTCATCAACAAATCGACGATCGACCTCTCCCTGGCCAAGAAGGCCATCGGCGACCGGATGACGGAATCCAAGTCCACCCAGCTGACGATCCAGGGAATCATCGAGACGATCTCCGAATACTACGATCTGAAGCTCGCGGACCTTCTTTCCAAGCGACGACACAAGTCGATCTCGCTTCCGAGGCAGATCGGGATGTACCTGGCCAGAAAGCACACCAGATTCAGCCTCGAGGAGATCGGGGGGTATTTCGGTGGTCGGGATCACACGACGGTGATGCACGCGGTCAGGACCATCGATTCGAAGCGGGGTGAGGATTCGATCCTGGACAAGGATCTGATCCACCTTGAACGGGAATTGACCGGAAGCATCGCCGAGCCCGTGGCCTCCTACTCCTGACCCCGCCCCGTGTGGTCAAAAGGTGGAATACCTGTCGTTGAAATCCTCCTTGGGGCCGGAGCAACCGGTTGGGGATGATCACGACCATTGATCGGGATTGTGCGGGGTGCTGCAATGATCAGTGGTTGGAAGGGGTTGTGACAGGATGTCCACACGGCATCCATCCACCCAAACCACTGGAAACAGTGTGGTACGGGTCTTCGGGTGATCCAATCCACAATTCGACAGGACTAAGAATTAAGACGACGAATTTAATTCTGATGCATCGACCACGGAGCGGAACCCTGGGAGAAGTGACAGGCGGTGGGGTGGGAAGTACACGGATATACTTCGGAGCCAGCGAGAAAGGATGGATCCCCCCATGGGCCAGAACGAGCACCACAGCGAGATCTCTCAGTCGGCGGAGCGGATCAGATCCCAGATACACCGGGTGGTGGTCGGTCAGGACGAGGTCATCGATCAGCTTCTCCTGTGTCTCTTCTGCGGGGGCCATGCCCTCCTGGTCGGCGTCCCGGGACTGGCGAAGACCCTCCTGATATCCACCATCGCCAGAACCATGAACCTGGGATTCTCCAGAATCCAGTTCACCCCGGATCTCATGCCCTCGGACATGACCGGTACCGAGGTGATGGAGGAGGACCGGTCCACCGGATCCAGATCCCTCCGATTCGTCAGAGGTCCGATCTTCTCGAATCTGGTTCTTGCGGACGAGATCAACCGCACCCCCCCGAAGACGCAGGCGGCTCTTCTCGAAGCCATGCAGGAGCGTCAGGTGACCGCCGGAGGGACACAACACGAGCTGCCGGATCCCTTCTTCGTGCTCGCAACCCAGAATCCGATCGAACAGGAGGGAACCTATCCCCTCCCCGAGGCGCAGTTGGACAGATTCATGTTCAACATCCGGATCTCCTACCCCGATGCGACGGAGGAGTGCGAGGTCGTGAAGCGGACGACATCCTCCGAAACACACGATGTCGAACAGGTCATCGACGGATCCAGGATGTCCGAGTACCAGTCGATCGTGAGGAACACCCCCATTGCCGATCACGTCATCGACTACGCCGTCCGTATCGCCAGAGCGACCCGGACCGACGGTTCCACGAACGAAGCACCCTCCGTCATCCACGACTACGTCAGCTGGGGTGCCGGGCCCAGGGCGAGCCAGTACCTGGTGCTCGCCGCGAAGGCCAGGGCCGCCATCTCCGGATCCCCACAGGTGAATCCGAGCCACGTCCAGGAGGTCCTTCTTCCCGTGCTGCGTCACAGGATCCTCCTGAACTTCAACGCCGAGTCGGACGGTGTCACCACCGACACGATCATCCGAGAGCTGATCGACCACGTCTCCGTCTCGAGGACGGATCCCGGTACCGGAAGGCAGATGGATCGGGTCATGAACTGATCCCCGGTCCGGAGGCGACCCCATGACTGATCCAACCGGAATCCGCGCCGAATCCTATCTCTCGCCCGAAACACTCTCGCAGCTGGCCCCCTTCGATCTCCGGGCCCGGATGATCGTCGAAGGTGTTCGCAGTGGATTCCACGCATCTCCACAACAGGGCTTGTCCGTCCAATTCAAGCAGCACCGCCCGTACACCGCGGGAGATGACGTCAAGCATCTCGACTGGAAGGTCTACGCAAGGACCGATCGCCTGTCGGTGAAGCAGTACGAACAGGAGACCAACCTCGACATCGTCGTTCTGGTGGACTGCTCCGCTTCCATGCGGTACGGATCGATGGGTGTGAAGGCCGGCTGGGGTGGTACACGGGCCAGTGGATCCACATCCTCCTGGACCAAGTTCGATCACGCCACGGCGACCGCAACCGCGGTCGCGTGGATGTGCCTGCAGCAGTCCGATCGGGTCGGGTTGTCGTTGTTCTCGAACGGGATCAAGCAGACGATCGGTCGGACGAGCTCGATCGGACACTGGAGAAGGATCGTGTCCGTGCTGTCGTCCGAACCGGTCGACGACACCACCGACTTCGAACGCACGACCGAACAGGTGCTTTCGAAGATCACCAACCGATCACTCTTCGTCGTCATCTCCGACTTCCTGCAGGATCCTGCATCGATCCGATCCTCCATGGCGAGATTCCGTCACAACAAGCACGATGTCATCTGTCTCCAGGTGCTCGACCATCAGGAGATCGAATTCGACCTGCAGGATCCCTCCCTCTTCCTCGACATGGAATCGGACGACCGGCTCAGGGTGGACCCCCCTGCGATCCGCGACGCCTACATCGAGGCCCTTGCATCGCATCAGGAGGAGATACGGTCCCTGCTCACCGGATTCGGATTCGACCACCACCTGCTCGACTCCCGTGAACCGGTCGGTCCCGCATTGGCCAGGGTGGCGGCACGCAGATCATCCTGGTTGAAATCCCACCATGGTCGTTGAATCACCGCACATCATCGGTCTGGTGTTCATCACACCCTGGATGGCCCTGCTGGGAATCGCCGGGATCCTGATCCCGTTGGCCATCCATCTGCTGTTCAGGAGGCGCCGTACCACGATGGAGTGGGCTGCGATGCATCTCGTCCAACAGGCATGGGCCTCGCGGAAGAGCCGTGTCAGGATCGAACAGATGCTGCTTCTGATCAGTCGCTGCCTGATTCCCCTGCTTCTCGGGCTGGCGCTTGCACAACCACTGTTCGACTCGAACTGGTTCTCCGGTGGTCCCGTCAATCGGTACATCATCATCGAGGATGGAATCACCTCGATGACGAGGACCGATTCCGGTCGAACCGACCTCGAGGATGCGAAGGACAGTGTGCTCCGCTATCTGGAGACGGTCCCGGCCGGAGATCCCGTCACCGTCATCACCATGTCCGACAACACGACGACCGGACCGACCACCAACCCCGAAACGATCCGACGGATCATCTCCGGCATCGAATCATCCCACCTTCCTTCCGATCTCCGGACCTCGGTCTCCGTCGCATCCGACCTGATCGAAGCACTCGACGACGGTTCACGATCGGAGATCATGCTCGCCACCGGATACCGCAGGGGCTCCCTGTCCGACGGTCGGAAGGATCCGGTCGTACTGGACGGCTCGGTCGATCTCGTCCGGAACACACGACAGACATCGGCTCCGGACAATCTTCGAATCGTCGATGTTGTTCCGAACCGAAGCTTCGTGCTCGCCGACGCGGATGGTTCCGAGCGGTTGCGGAACGCACATTCCAGCACTGCGACGATCACGATCGCGCGTGACGGTCCCGGGTATCCGCAAACCAGCACATCGATCCTCGTCCGTGGAGAAACGAGGGAATCAAGTCGGAACATCGAATGGTCCGAGGGACGACGCACGATCGTCACGACGATCGACCTTCCCGTTGACCGCACATCGGACGCCGATGAGGCGTTCGGAGTCGAGATCCTTCCCACCGACTCCCTTCCGGAGGACAATCTCTGGTACCTGAACATGGGATCCATCGACGGGATCGACATGCTGATCCTCGATCGACCCGCACCCGGATCGACATCCTGGATCCCCTACGCACTCGATCCGATGTCCTCCGACACCATGTCGCTCCGGACGATCGACCCCGTCTCGCTGATCGAGTCCGACATCCGCGGGACCGACATCATCATCGTCGTCCGCCCCGATCTCGTGCCGTCGGATTCCATGCGACATCTGATCACCCATCTCGAATCCGGGGGATCGATCATCATTGCTCCACCCGCATCAATGAATCATGGGTGGGTCGATTCATGGAATTCGGAACTGGATGTTCCCTGGGAATGGGACCAGCAGGTGCGAATCCACGACCGACCGACCGGTCTCTCGATCACCGACGACATGGTCGACCACCTCCGGTCCATCGGAACCGAGTTGGAGACGCTGCTGACACCGGTGGCGGTCGAGCGAATCCAGATCATCACCCCCCGGGACGGATGTGAAACCATACTCGGCACCACGAACGGTGATCCGTTCCTGATCGCCTCTCCCCCTTCGCGGTCAGGATCGGGTTCCGTGATCGCCTTCGCATCCCCCATGGACACGGACTGGACCGATCTTCCCACCAGGCCGTTGATGGTACCGCTCTTCCAGGAGCTGATCAGGGATGCCGTCTCGAGGAACGGAACCACCTCGCAACACACCGTCGGTGTTCCCGTCGAATCCACCCGGGGACGCTTCGAGTCCATGCGGAGCACACGTCTGCCGATCATCGATTTCCTGAATCCGGAAACAGTCGTCTTCGACACGCCGGGACACTGGATTCTCCGTGAAGACGGATCGAACCCGGACCGGATCCACTCCAGCAACATCGCACCCGGATCATCATCCACATCCCCGATCGACGACATCGAGATCAGCGCTCTGGTCGATCATCCGGTCGGTTGGATCGAACTGGATTCCGATCGTCCGGATTCGACGGTTGTGAACAGTGCATCGGTCACCAGATACATCATCCTGATTCTCCTGGTACTCGCGGTCGGAGAGACCGTTCTTTCACGCCTCTTCACGCACTCCAGATACAGGAATCCCGGCGCATGACGGATTCCACCACATCACTGGGATGGCTCTTCCCGATACCGGTCTGGGCATGGTTGATCATCATCTCGACGACGGTCGCTCTGGTGTGGTGGAGCTACCGACGGTTCGACATCCCGACCTGGGCCGCGTTTCTGCTCGGGACCCTCAGGTTCACATCGTTGTGCGCCGTCCTGATCATGCTCGCCGGTCCGGTGATCGAAACGACCGTCCGGAACGAGGTCCAGGATCGCATCATCGTGATGATCGACCGAAGCCGATCGATGTCGACGCCCGACACCACCGACGAAACGGGCGGGATGGGGTCGAGAAGTTCCCGTATACGGTCGATTCTCGGGAATACCGGGGTGTGGGATGAAATCGGACGTGGACGAATCATCGAATGGTTCGGATTCCACGACCACCCGTTCCCGATCGATGCTCCCCAATCCGGATCATCCACCCTTCCACCGGAATCCGGCAACGGGACGGACATCACCAGGTCGATCGGACAATTGAGGATCGATGAATCCGTCAATCCCACCGCGGGACTCATCATCGTTTCCGACGGACGTTCCAGATCGAGGTCGACCTGGGATACGACATCATCCCTTCGTTCATCGGGAATACCAATCCACACGGTTCCGATCGGTCCTTCCGGAGAAACCCGGAACATGGGAATCGGGTCCGTCAACCAGCCCGGTACCGCATTCGCAGGCGACATCATTCCCGTGGTCGTCGATGTGACCAATCCCGGAAACGCGTCCCCCGATGCCGAGCTCGTTCTCCGCGACTCGGATTCCGGAACCGTTCTCGATCGGCGGAAGATCGAACCGGATCGGAATGAATACACCCTGGTGGGCGAATCGTCCGTGGATGGAGAAGCCTACTGGACGGTCGAGATCACGCCCCCTCCCGATGATTCCGATGTCACCGACGATTCCCGCGACATCACCATCCGCATCACGGATGAACCACTCCGTGTCCTCTACGTCGACGGGTATCCGAGGTGGGAATACAGGTATCTCAAGAACCTGCTGATCCGGGAGAAGTCGATCACCAGTTCGATCCTTCTCCTGTCGGCGGATGGAGACTACGCGCAGGAAGGTGACCGACCGATCCGGCGCCTCCCCCTCACACCGGAGGAGTTCCGCGACTTCGATGTCATCATCATCGGTGATGTCCCTTCATCAACACTGTCCACCGAACAACAGGAGCTCGTCGAACAACTCGTGGTCGACGGTGAGCTGGGGATTCTGTGGATCGGTGGTCCATACTGGACACCATCCGACTGGCGGGGTGATCCGATCGAATCGATCATTCCATTCGCTCCCTTCGCCGATCCGGTACGAAGCGATCTACCGGTCCACATGGTTCCCACGGATGATGCCGTTCAGATGGGAATACTCCGGATCGACGACGGCACGGACGGACCATGGGCCGTCGATCTCGGTGATCCGTCGAATCCATGGTCGGCCCTGCAGTGGTACCAGGTGATCGACCGGGATCTCGTGAGACCCACCACACGCGTGCTGGCCGAATCGGTCGAGACCTTCGGATCCTCCGGACTCCATCACCCATTGGTCCTGATGATGCGGTACGGAGCCGGTCGTTCGATCTACTGCGCAACCGACGAGATATGGAGATGGAGACATGGTCGGGGGGAACGTCTGTATGAACAGTTCTGGATACCGCTCATCAGAAGCACCATCCGCTCCGATCGACTCGACGGTGATCCGTTCGTGATCGATCTCGCACCGGACCAGGTCCAGATCGGTCGTCCACAGCGGATCCGACTCACGGTCAATGATGCCGATCTCATCGATGAACTGGGTGAGATCATCCCCCTTCGCCTCGAATCCGATTCGGGATCGAGACGTCGGGCGGAACTGATGCGGGAATCCGGATCCTCTCGTACATGGTCGACGACCTGGGTTCCGGACGAACCCGGCCGATGGACGGTGCTTCCACTGGATGATTCGATCAGCCCGTCCGCATCATGCGAAACGACGGTGTTCGACCGTTCCGGGGAGATGTCCAACACCGGCACCGACCATGATTTTCTTCGACGCATATCCCGGGAGACCGGCGGGATCACGGTGTCCCCCGACGATCTGTCCGGGCTTCTCGACGTCATTCCGGACCGGTCCATCATCTCCACCAGCACACTGCGGAATCCACTCTGGAACCGTTGGTGGATGTTCTGTGTCCCGATCCTGATCCTGGGCATGGAGTGGATGGGTCGACGTCTGTTCAGGTTGTCCTGAGAAGATGAAAAAGTGCGGGGTTGCCGGTGGTCCGGCCAACCCGCAGGATGGAGAATGAGGAAGCATGAAGCTGGAGCGGCGAATCGACGACATGCGGAACACGGTCCACCGTGCGGTGATCATCCGCAACGGAGCCGTGGTCCTGACGTCGTTGCTCCTGCTCCTCTCGACCATCATTCTCCTCGACTGGATATTCAGGTTCTCCGTTTCGCTGAGGTTGTTGAGCTGTCTGATCCTCGTCGGGGCCCTGATCTATCTCATGGTCAGATACGTCGTTCCGACGATTCTGTTCAGACCCTCCCGTCTGGACATGGCTCACCGGATCGGTTCGTTCATTCCGGACGATGACGGGCGGGTCGCATCCGCCGTTCAATTCATCGGGGTCGACGACGCCGGGGATGGAACGGAATCCTGCATCGGATACGCCGAACGACAGGTCTCCACCCTGACCACGCGACATCTGATCCGCATGGCCCCCCTGGTCGTTTCATGTCTGATCACATCCATGTTCATCCTCGGATGGATCCTCTTCATCATCATCGAAACACAATCCGCCGTCACGGGATTCGGCAGGATCATCCTTCCCACCTCGGATGCGAGCTGGCCCTCCAGAACGGTCGTCGGTTCCCTGATGGAGGGGGATGAAATGGTTCACGGTCGGGACACCGCCCTGCTGATGCGGGCACGGAACGACACCCCCGGAGATCCATCCGGTCCGGTCCGACTCCGGTTCCGCGCGTACTTCGACGGATCATCCACCCCCTGGAACGAAGTGCTCCTGACCCACCAGGGCGATGGACTCCATGAGCGGATGATCACCCCCACCGGAGAACGAATCGAGTTCTCGTTCTCGACCTCCGATGCATCCACCCCCACCGGGACGATCCGGGTCGAACCGACTCCCCGGGTCCTCGATGCATCGATCACGGTCTCACCTCCGGGATACATCGACGAAGAGCCGTTGCTGTACGAAGCGGATGGATCCTCGAACCGACTCGACCCCCCGCCGGTGCTCGAACAATCCTCCCTTTCACTCCGCATCACATCCAACAACACCCTCGGGATTCCCCGGGAACCCGATGAACGTCGGCAATGGTTGTCGGAGGTGTTCGTCAGCAGTGTCCCGGAAGGAATCGTTTTGAAACACGGAGAACACGATCCCCGCGCCTTCGAACTGGAGTGGGTCGCATCGGGAACGACCGACATCACCCTCCTCCTCCGGGACGGCAACGGACTCACGGGGGTCGAACCCTGGAGACTCGAACTGGACGTCATCGAGGATCGGGAACCCATCATCACCATCGCGGTTCCGGATCGCGACATCTCCGTTCTCCCTTCCGCGGTCGTTCCGATCGAAGTCGTCGCATCGGACGATCTCGGAATCGATCGGATCGTGATCGAGGCCGTGGTCAAAGGAGACCCGGACTCGTCGCCGTCGGAATCAGTATGGAGCGTGTCGACGCAACCATCCGAACCGGACCATGTACTCACGACCACCATCGATCTGGAGGAGATCACGATCGATGCGGGTGAAACCGTCCTGGTCGAAGGATACGTCACCGACACCTACCGCAACGACGGTTCGGCACGGACCATCCACGCAGCCCCGCGCCGGATCGAGATCATCGACGAGGCATCCTTCCTCTCCTCGGTCAGGAGCCGGTTCGACCTTCTCCAGCGTCGTGTCAAGGACCTCGACTCCATCCAGGATCGCCTGCAGCGCGTCGCCTCCTCCGGATCATGGACCAATCAGGAGCAGCGGGAGCAGGCATCCCTGACGCGGTCGATACAGGACCAGTTGTCGACTGTCGACACCGTCGAATCGGAGATGCGGATGAACCGCATGCAGGATCCCAGAATCGAATCACTGCTCCGACGATCCCGTGAATCGATCACATCGGCTTCTGCGGCATCCGATTCCGCGGTCGATTCCATGGGAAGCGGTGATCGAGACGGCGTGCTCGGTCACCAGTCGGAGGTCCGGATCGAGTTCTCGGAGATCGTCGCCCTGCTCGGAGAGGACCAGGAATCATGGTTGGTCGAACGCATGGTCGACGACATCATCATCCGCCAGGAGAACATCCTGACGCGCTCCGGGGAGATCCGGGACGAGTTCATCGGACTTCGGCGCGAAGACATGGATTCTGAACAGACCTCCACGATCGACGAGCTTGCCCGTGAACAGCGTGCATTGGCCGATTCGGTCCGTGATCTGGAGGAATCCCTCCGGGAGCGGTCGGATGTGATGGAATCCGTCGATCCGGCACTGGCCGAATCGATGGATGATGCGGCCGATCTCTCCGATCGGATGGATGTCGAGGATCGGATGGAGGACGCCGCGGAACAACTGTCCGGCGCACGCATGCAGAACGCGATCACCTCCCAACAGTCGGCACTCGAGGCACTCCGGGGGGTGAAGGATGAGTTGAGCGGAGACGATGGAGTCGAAGTCGAGGATCTGGTCCGCATCTTCGAGGAGCTCGAGAAGTCCATCGAACGTCTGGTCCGGACCCAGAGGCGTGAACTCGATCGATTCGATGCAGCGGTCGCCGGGGCCGGATTCTCGAACCTCGACACGAGGATGATCCGACTCCGCACCAACACCCTTTCCGTCGGTGAGCAGGCCCGGTCCGGTGGAGGAATGTCACGTGAAATCGTCGACCAGCTCGTCGGGGCCGCTGCAGCACAGGCTTCCGCCATCTCGTCGTTGAGGTCGGATCCGGTTGCGATCGACGAGACCCGATCCAGCGAGGAGGAATCCCTGCGCCGACTTCTCTCCGCTCTCGAGATGTCCAGGGAGAGGATGGAGGAGGCGAGACGCCAGGAGCAGTCCACCGGTCAGAACAGACTTGCGAAGGTCTACCGTGATCTCGCCGAACAGCAGGCGGACATCATCGACGGAAGCATCTCGGTGATGGATGTGGAGGGCGACCGGAGAACCAGATTCACCATGCGCCAGCTGGCGAGTCGGCAGGAGGAGGTACGGGTCACCCTGTCGGAGGTCGTGGTCTCGAACGAGGAGGTGTCCGGAAACAGGACCTTCATGCATGTCCACGATCGGATCGACGATCTATCCGGATCGATCATCACGGATCTCAGGGACGGACGCGCTGCTCCGATGACCATCTTCCGTGAGCAGACCATATTGAACCACCTCGTCGATCTCGCCGATTCACTCGAGCAGGATGATTCCGATGAACGATTCGCCGAATCGGGTTCCGGTTCGGGTTCCGGTTCGGGCGACGGACAGGAAACCGGTTCGTCACCGGCTGAATCCGGAGCGGTTCCACCGATCGCCGAGCTGAAATTGCTGAGGAGTCTCCAGGCCGGCCTGCTCGACCGGACCAGACGGATCGAATCCACTCCGGATCTGTTCGGAGAAGACCGGACCGGCATCATCCGGGACATCGCATCCCAACAGCAGACACTTGCGGAACTCGGTCTCGGAATGATCGAGACGCTTCGGGAGTCCGAGGGAAAATCCCCGGACGATTCCCGGGAAGATCCGCCAAACCGACCCTCCCCGATGATGGAGCCGGTCGAACGGACATCAACCACCGGGAAATCGACCGGGGACGGATTGGCCGATCTCGATGAACTGCTCGGATTGGATGGTGATCCCGAAATCGCACCATCCGACGACGCAATCGATGTTCCCGAGGATGTTCCACAGGGCCTCGAGGTTCTGGTGAGCGCCATCCGTGGAATGGATCGGGCGGCCGATCGGCTCGCGGTCGAAGCCACCGGTGTGGGGACACAGCGGATCCAGCAGGAGGTCATCGATGAACTCGACCGTCTGATCGAGACGGCATCACGACAGGATCGCAATTCCTCCGGATCGTCCGAGGGATCGGAGACGAGTCCCGGGTCGATGGATCGTCGACAGCTCGAACCATCCTCCCCGGGACCGTCCGACTCCGGTGACGGCCGGCTGGTCATGGAACCGGAACGCCCGAATCTCTCCGAGCCCATCGACGAGCTGGGAACCGAGTGGGGTGTTCTTCCGGATCGGGTCCGACGCATGCTCCAGCAGGGAAGACAGGATGACTACTCCTCGCTCTACGAGCGGATGACCATCGAGTACTACCGGAGACTCGCACGTGAATCGAAGGCGGGTTCCACCGATGAATAGGTCGATCCCCCCCACCCTCGTGTTCCTTCTCTGTCTGACAGCCTCGGCCCAGGAGCCGATGGCACCACCATCACCGGTTCCGACACCCCCCGTCTCCCCATCCGAACCGGCCGAACCGGTCGCTCCCGACGGGGCCGAGAACGCACCCTCGGTCGGAGAGATGAACGAACGCCTGCACACATCCATCGAACGCGGTCTGTCGTATCTGGCCGAGCAGCAGGTGGAGAACGGATCGTTCGGAACAGGCCGCTATGCGAATCACGTCGGCATCACATCACTTGCCGCGATCGCCTTCATGTCCGATGGTCACCTCCCCGGTCGCGGAAAATACGGTGATCAGGTCCGCAAGGCCCTCGACTTCGTACTGGACCACTGCACCGAGACCGGACTGATCGCAGCGGAGACGTCGCACGGACCGATGTACGGACACGGATTCGCCACCCTCTTCCTGGGGGAGATCTACGGAATGACTCCGGGTGACGACCGGGTCCGGACCGCTCTCGAGAAGGCCGTCGATCTGATCGTACGCACCCAGAACGACGAGGGGGGATGGAGGTACCAGCCCGTCCCCTCCGATGCCGACATCTCGGTGACCATCTGCGAGGTCATGGCCCTCCGCAGTGCGAGGAACGCCGGCATCAAGGTTCCGGAATCGACCATCGACAAGGCGGTCGAGTACGTCAAGCGCTGTCAGAACGTCGACGGCGGGTTCCGCTACATGAGCCGGGAGGGAAGCTCGGCCTGGCCGCGGACGGCGGCCGGCGTGGCCAGCCTCTTCTACGCGGGTGTCTACCAGGGTGAAGCGATCACCCGGGGACTCGACTACCTGGAGCGGAATGCGATGCCCGGCCGAAGGACCATGCGCCAGTCCCATTATTACTACGGCCAGTACTACGCCATCCAGGCCATGTACATGGCCGGAGGTGAACGCTGGAAGCAGTGGTGGTCGGCGGCCCGGACCGACATCATCGGGCGACAATCGGCGGGGGGAGGATGGATCGACAACCACATCGGTGGTTCCTACTCCACGGCGATGGCGCTCATCGTCCTCCAGATGCCGAAGAGGTACCTTCCGATCTTCCAACGATGAACATCACCACCACCACCCTCGCCACCCTGGTTCTCGCCGCATCACCCCTGATCGCGGATTCGTTCATGCTTCTCGACACCGATGGATCGGTCCGACCGGTGCAGATCACCAACATCGGACCCACGGGCATCGAGGTGATCGATTCCGAGGACGGTTTCACGACCCTCTCCCGCGACGACTGCATCGCATTCCTCCGCCCTGTTCCGTATCCGACGAGGACCAACCGCCCCACCATCCACCTGCACGACGGTCAGTCGCTTCCGGGGCGCATGAAGGATGGATCCGATGGAGACCACATCATCTGGGAGCACGCATGGATCGGAGATCTGAACATCCCCGTCGATCGGATCGATCGAATCGTCCTCAATGGGGCATCAACACCCCGTGCGACGGATTCGGAATCCGATTCGGACACCATCCGGCTTCTCAATGGTGATGTCGTGGAGGGATTCGTGACCTCCGTTTCACCACTGGTGCGGATCGAGACGGATTCCGAATCCGTCCCCGTTCAGATCGAGATCCACCACGATCGAATCTCCGAGATCGACCTCTTCGGTGAACGGGTCGAATCCCCGGATCCGATGGTCTGGTCGAATGACGGAACCGTTGTCCATCTTCCGACGATCGGAGTGGGGGTCGACGGGCACCTCGTCGTCGGTCGACACATGTACGCATCGGATGCACGGGTGGAGATGGAACCCGGTCCCCACCTCCAGTCCATCCACACCATCTCGTTCTCCGGTTCCGGAATCCACCCCCTCGGGACACTCGACATCATCTCGTCGGAAGGACCGGAAACGAGGATGATCATTCCATCCCCCCACACCACCGATCCCTCCGCTCCCCTGGAACTCTCCCCGGTCGAGTTCCGTGGTCCGCTCACGATCCGATATCGGATTCCCGAGGGTCGGTACCGCCTTCGTGCCACGATCCGCATGCCCGCCTCCGCTTCGAGGTGGGGCGACTGCGATCTGGCCATCCTCGTGGATGGTGTCGAAAGGCACCATTGCCTCTTCAATTCGGATCAGCTCGAGCACACGGTCGACGTCATGGTGTCGGGTGATGTTCTCGAATTCAGGTTGGGTGAAGGGGCGAACGGTCCGGTGCAGGATCATATCCGATTCGAATACGGTGTTCTGCTGCCCGCAGATCCCTCACCCGTTCGAACATTCGACGAGACGCTCGAGGGTTCCGAGTGATCGACCGGAATCGATCGATTCTCCCGCGATGCCGACCGCCTCGGTGATGTCATCGCAGCATCCGGCTGCAACCAGTGCGACGGCGGAATTCAATATCGTCATGTCCCGCGGCGGCCCGTCGATCCGACCCGAGATCACACCGTGGATCATCTCCGTCGCATGATCGAGGTCCCTGGCGGTGACCTCCGAGATCCCGGCTGTCCGCAATCCGACCTCCTCCGGAGTGATGACGGATCTGCGGATGGATCCTCCGTGGACATCCATGACGGTCGTCGCGGCGGAGATCGAACATTCGTCGAGTCCGTCCTCCGAGTGAACCACCATGGCCCGCTCGGTTCCGAGCCGGTCCAGGGTCTCGGCGATGACCTCGAGGAACCGTCCGTCGTAGATCCCCATCACCTGACGTCCCGCGCCCGCCGGATTGGTGAGTGGACCGAGGAGGTTGAAGATCGTCGGCACACCGATCGCCTTCCGAACCGGCATGACGTGCCTGGTCGCGGGGTGATGGTGGATCGCGAAGCAGAAGCAGATTCCCGCCTCCTCGAGGCATCTGGCCTGGACTTCCGGATCGGCATCGACGTCGACCCCGAGCGACTGGAGTGCTTCCGCGGATCCCCGACCGGTCCGCGACCGGTTCCCGTGCTTCGCGACCCTGACGCCCGCACCGGCTGCGACGATGGCCGCTGCGGTGGAGACGTTGAACGTCTTCGGAGCTCCTCCGGTACCGGCGGTGTCGAGTATCCCCGACACGGATCCGGTCACCGGAATACCCGTCACGTTCCTCCGCATCACCCGTGCCGCGCCGACGAGTTCGTCCGTGGTCGGAATGCGTGTGGCAAGCAGTGCGAGCAGCGCACCCATCTCGCCGTGGTGGACTCGTCCACTCATCATCGCATCGAACGCGGCCGACGATTCATCCTCGGTCAGGGTGCGACCGGAGAGCAGGATCCGCAGGAACGGTGTCAGATCCGCATCCTGATCCGGGCGTGGAAATTCGGATGGTCCGGAGCCGGTATTGCTGGTGTCTTCGGTCATGACCCGCACCCTGTCGTATGATGACTTTCGTTCAATCGTGAATCGGATCCCGGACCCACGTCGTGTACAGCATCGTCGCAGAATCCTACCTTCATTCGCTCGATCCGTACCTCTTCCGGTTCGGAGACGGATTCGGTGTCCGATGGTACGGCCTGGCGTACGTGGCCGGATTCCTCATCGCATGGTGGATGACGTGGTGCCTCGCGAGAACCCGTCGCTGTCTCCTTGATCCCCCGATGGCCGGGGACATGATGATCTACATCATCCTCGGGGTCCTGCTCGGTGGACGCCTGGGATACGCCCTGTTCTACGATCCATCCCTCTTCGTCGGATTCTCGTCCGCGTTCCCGTTCTGGGATCTGCTTGCGATCCACAAGGGGGGCATGGCGAGCCACGGCGGGATGCTGGGGGTGATCGTGGCGCTGATGCTGTTCGGTTCGCGTCGCGGCTTCCCCCTTCTGCATCCGGTCGACATCGGTGCATTGATCGCGCCTCCCGGTCTCTTTCTGGGACGGATGGCGAACTTCGTCAACGGCGAGCTGTGGGGAAGACCGTGGAGCGGTGATGGTCCCGCTCCGTGGTGGACGGTGAAGTATCCATCCGAGATCCACCAGCGGAACGACATCGATCTCGAACCGCTCCGGTCGACCATCGGAGGTGATGCATCCTTCCGTGAACGTGTCGTCAGCGAGGCGTACGCCGGCAACCCCGATGTGATCGAGGTCATCGAACCGCAATTGACCTCCTACCTCCCCTCCCAGATCTTCCAGGCTCTGTCGGATGGTCCGGTTCTTCTCCTGCTGCTCACCCTGGTGTGGTTGAAACCGAGGAAGCCCGGGGTCATCGCCGGCTGCTTCCTGATCTTCTACGGAATCCTCAGGATCCTCACGGAGTTCTTCCGGCAGCCGGACGAGGGGGTCGCACTGCTGTTGGGGCTGTCCAGGGGACAGCAGTTGAGCGTCGCGCAGATCCTCATCGGAACGGTCGTGGTGGTGTTCTGTGCATCCCGCCGGGTGAAGCCGATCGGCGGACTCCGCGGGGCGACGGTCGGTGCATCCGATTGATCAGGACGCCCGGGCCGCCTCGGGATCCCGCCAACTCGCCGACAGCGATTCCATCAACTGCTTGATGTTGATGTGACTCTCGCTCTCCTGCTCGATCTGGACCAGGAGGTCGATCGTGGCGCAGATGCCGGTCTGCGCATCCGCATCACCGGACCCGGAAAGCTTTCTGCGCAGATGATGGCCCAGGAGCCCGATGAGGGTGCGGACGCCGGATCGGTTCGCCGCCTCCTTGCTTCCCTTGTTGTTCTCCGCAAGCTGCACCTCGGCGTACTGCTCGATCAGCTCGACCATGGTCGGAGCAAGATCCGGCGCGAATCGCCCGTCATCCATCTGGTTCAGGAGTGGTTCAAGGGTCGCATCCCACTGCACAAGATCGTGTTTCCGTGCGTTCTCGTACCGGCCGGGGGATCCCTCCGCCCAGGTGAGGAGCCATGAACGCGAGGATTCATCGTCCTCGTGTCCGGATTCCCGTATCCAGTCCGCCATCGAGTCCGCACCCAGACCACCGAACGGAAGCTGTTGACACCGGCTCCTGATCGTCGGCAGGAGCTGATCGGGCTTCGATGTCACCAGGATGATGTAGGTTCCCGCCGGTGGTTCCTCGAGGGTCTTGAGCAGGACATTCTGTGCGGTCCGGTCCAGGAGCTCGGATTCATCGATGATGAACACCTTTCCGTTGCCCATCGATGGTGTCCGGTAGGCGGGGGCCTCCTTGATCTTTCCGTCCGAGGTCCGTCCGCCGATCATCCGTTCCCGCAGCAGGTCGAGGGGGATGTTGAGCTGTTTCCGTTCCCGGAGCTGCCGGTTGTCCGACCAGGCGGCATCCTCCTTGCGGATCACATGCAGGTCGGGATGGGTTCCTGCGGCCAGAAGGGTTCCGACTTCGGTGTTGAGGACCGGTTCGGGTTCTCCGAGGTGGGATCCATCGAGAGTGGGGTCGAGCAGGATTCTCGCCAGTTCCTCCGCCACGGTGCACTTTCCCACCCCTTCGGGGCCGGAGAAGATCCATGCGTGGTGCATCCGATCACCCTCCAGGGCGGATCGGAGGGTGGTGAGTGGTCGCTGGTGTCCGTGGATGATTCCCATTGATTCCTCATTCGACCCCCCCACCCCAAAATCGTCAAGGTGCCGGCGGTCCCCTCGCTCCATTTGGTGGGGCCCGGGATCTCCACGGGAGCCGTCTTCTCCCGGCCGATGGCATGGTCGTTTACTCCCCGAAAGCCCGTTTCAAGGCTTCTGAGGGGCTCTGGCGGGCCTTGGTGACCAAATACCGGATTTGCTGTGAGATCCCGATCCCCCGGACGCATTGGTGCTGACGGAGACCCTTGAATCCTCCGTTCGAACCCCAACCAGGAGAACAATGATGCAGTCCAAGACCCTTCTACTCGCCGCCGGTTTCCTCGGTCTCGCCACCCCCGCGATGGCCGCGAACCTGTTCGTCCCCTCCAACGACTACCCCACGATCCAGTCCGCCATCGACGCGGCCCGCCACGGAGACAACATCCTCATCTCCGACGGGCGGTACGAGGAGACGCTCCGCATCGTGGACAAGTCCCTCAACTTCTACGGTCGCGGAACCCACCCCGGCCACACCTCGATCGTCTCCCCTTCGGGGCGCCACGAGATCGCCTCGTCGCAGCTTCGTTTCTCCCTCATCGGATTCCACAGCGAGCAGGTGTTCGATCACCGGATTCCGCTGGTGCCGGGCGAGGACGGACTGCTGATCCACTACAGCACCGTCGAGTTCAGCATGTGCGAATTCGATCGTCTCGTCTCGTGGTACACCACGAACTCCCTGGGTGACGCCGGAGCGATCGAGATGTGGCAGAGCGACGTCTCCCTCTCCCGATGCAACTTCGAGGGCAACGGATCCCTGTCGAACAAGCCCTACTGGGCCTCCGTCGCCCGGGGTGGAGCGATCTACGCCGCAAGTTCCACCCTTGACATCGAGGACTGTCTCTTCGAGTACAACTACGCCCGAGCCGATCAGGGCGTCCATTCCCCCTGGGGATGCGGTGCCGAGGGTGGTGCCATCTACATGTCCGGATGCGAGTTCACCAGCACCGGAACCCGCTACGAGCAGAACCGTGCCACGGGTGTCGACGGCGGATCCGTCCCTTCGATGCTTCACGGTGGTGCCATCTACGCCTCGTATCCGGTCTCGATGCACCTCGAGCGCTCGTACTTCACCGAGAACCAGGCCGCGTTCGGCGAGGTCGAGAACGCCGACGAGTCCTACACCGGTGGTGCGATGTTCATCAGTCACGATCGCAACAACGCCGAGTACCTGAAGTACTGCCGGTTCACGGAGAACCACGCCGCGGATGGTGGTGGTGCCGTGTACTCCACCGGCGGTGGTCGGACCAAGTCGAACAACTGCGAGTACAACTGCAACACCTCGACGCAGAACGAGGGCGACTGGTTCAACTCCGGCGGCAACGTCTTCGAGGAATGCCCCGAGCCCCCGGCTCCCGGCGACTTCAACGGCGACGGCAACGTCGACATCAAGGACCTGATGGAGCTCTACTACAACTGGGGCAAGGTCACTCCGGGCAGCCGGTACGACCTGAACGGCGACGGAATCGTCGACTCGAGGGACATCGTGAACTTCATCGTGAACAAGTACGGCAAGTAAACCGACCCTCCTGGAACCAGCCACCGGGTGTCTCCACGACGCCCGGTGGTTGGTGTTTTCGGTCCACGCCTCCGGCGGTTTCTCGTGGGTCCGAATTTCCGACGGTGGATTCCGGTTCCGTATCCCCGGCCCGAAGATGATCGGATGGAATCCGTCGGGGGGAATCGTTTCTCGGGCATCGTGCAGGGCACGATCCTGTTCATCATCGGACTGCTGGTGGCGGAGAGTGCTGGTTCGGGTTGGCTCCGGATCTGCATTCCGATCCTGCTGATCTCCCCGATCCTGCTTGTGTCGAGATTTCGATCGGGGGTGCTCACCCTGTTCGGTCTGTTGGGTTTCGTCTGGGGAGTCTGGAACCTTCACGGGGTGCGGCCCGATGATGTGATCCTTGAAACCGGTCATGCAACCGATCCGATGCCGGTGAGGGCGGTCGGACGTGTGACCGACATCGATCCGGATCGTTCGAGAGGATCGAAATCGGTCTTCACCCTCAGCCATCTGATCGACTCCACCGGGACCTGCAGACCGTTCCACGGTCGTCTGTCCTGGAGGTTCGGGGGGGACCACGAACTCCTCGATGGTGACCGGATCATCGTCACGGGATGGATATTCCCCCCGGGTGGAACGGGATCACCCGATCCGGACGGCGTGGACTGGACCTCGGTGTCCAGATTCAGCGGCTACCGCGGTCGCCTCGTGACACCGGACCCGCGACTGGTCCACCGTCTTCCCGATTCCGGAATGACGGATCGACTGTCGACCCTGCGTGGGTCACTTCGTGGTCACTGTGCCGAGATCGTCTCGCGGGGTGTGGTATCCGAGCGTGAGCGAACGCTTCTCCTGGGCATGACGACCGGAATCCGGGGTCCCGCGTGGAACCGTGTCGCGGATCCGTTCCGTCGGACCGGCGTCGCGCACGTGCTCGCGATCTCCGGCATGCACCTGGGCATCATCATCGGCTTCGTGGTGTGGACCGGAAGGCTGCTGGGGGTGTCGGGGCGGACGACCGGATTCTCGATCATCATCACGACCCTCCTCTACCTGGCGGTGGTTTCATGGAGGCCTCCGATCGTTCGTTCCGCCGTCATGGCGGTCATGCTCTCGCTGGGAATCTGCGTTCGCCGCTTTCCCAACGGCATCGGTTTCCTCTTTCTCGCCGCACTCCTTCTGCTGATCCGCAATCCCGGATCACTGTTCCTGCCCGGATTCCAACTGAGTTTCGTCGTCGTACTCTTCATCATGGTGGGGACACGGAGGGTCGAACACCGTTGGCGCCGTCCGTCGGTTGTCGACCGTCGTCCCCGGCCATCCGGATTCGTCACGGGTTGGTTGCGAACTGCATTCGTCGTTTCCGTGGTCGCCTGGTTCGCCTCGGTTCCGATCATCATGCACCATTTCGGGACCTTCTCACCCTATACGGTTCCCCTCTCCATCCTGCTCATTCCGTTCCTGACGGTGATCCTCGGCCTCTCGTGCATGAGGATCATCCTTTCGGTGGTCGGGTTGGACGATCCACTCGCTCCGTACGGGGTCGACCTTCTTCTCCGCTGTGTGATCGGGATCGTGGACTGGTTCGATGCACTTCCCGGATCCTGCATCGATCTCGGTCGATCACCTTCGATCGTGATTCCGATCGGACTCACCCTGGTTCTGCTCTGGATCAGGATCGGTCTGCGCGAGTCCTGTTGGAAGCTCCGGCGTCTGATCACGGTCCGATCCGGACGATCCGGACGAACGGAACCGGGTCCGCTCAACGTCGAATAGTCGGTGGAATCATCCGGAATCCAATTCGACTCTTTCGACTCGAATCCCACGCACCACGGAGTCCGACCATGAACGCACCCTGGAATCCACTCACGTCCACCTGGTCTCTGGCCACCATTTCACTGGGCACCACGCTGCTGCTCTCCCCCGTGGGAATCGGCGGGGGCGGGTGCAACAACAACCACGGGGGAACGATCGAGGTCCACGTCGAATCACCCTGCTGCGGAGACCCGTCCTACGCCCGCGAGGACGATCTGCTGCTGCGCCGGATCGTCTGGGACGACGGGTCCGAATTCGACGACTTCATCCTGGCCTCCGACGTCCGTGACGTCGAGTACTCGGGACCGAACAACCGGGTTCGGGTGATCACCGGACACCAGTGCGAGACGGGCGACCCCGGGGTGTATCCCATCAACACCGAGGACGGGAACGGAGCGGGAACCAGCGGACAGGATCGTCAACTGTTCGCCGACCGGATCCTGAACGCGTTCAATCATCTGAATCTGAACGCCTACGTCCACCGCCGCACCTGTTCGGACTTCTCCTGCGTCATCGAGTTCGAGGAGACGATCCGGGACAACAGCCCCCTTTCGGACGAGATCGGAGAACTGCTGGTGATGGAGGTGTCCGGAAACAGCTGGATCCGTCTCGAGGCCGTCGATGCGCAGGGCAACTCCCTGGGCACACCGTACGTCATCGAACAGTACCGGCGCATCTCGCCCGAACGGCTCTACACGCGCCGGTATTCCAACTCGGGTTCACCACTCTGCAGCTACTACGAATGGAAGGCCACCGGCGTCGATCTCTCGGATCTCGGTGTCAACGAACTCCGTTCGATCCGGGTCAGCACCCCCTCGAACGCGGGTGGTTCCGACATCAAGGCGAGCTTCCGAATCGCGGGCATCCGGACCTCGACCGTTCCCACCGCCGCGATGGTGTTCGATTGACCGGATTCAGTCGCCTTCGGACCGTTCCCGGGCCGCTTCGGCCAGGACCCGACCCAGAATGTTGTCTCCGGCTTCCGGTGACCAGCGGGGAACGTAGCGTCCGTTGACGAAGATGGCCGGTGGACCACGGAACCGCATCTGGATGCCCTTGCTCACGTCCTCGAGGACCGCACGTTCCACCTCGGGGCTGTTCAGCGACTCCTGGAACGCGACCACGTCCAGTCCCGCCGTGGCGGCCCCGGTCATGAGATTCATCTCGTCGACATCCGGTCCGTAGTCGATCAGCCATTCATGGAACGCCCACGCCTGTTCCGGCGTGCCGGTGAGCACCGCGGCCTTGATCGCACGGGCGGTCAGGCAGGCGAACGGGAAGTTCGTGATCTTCTCGTTGACCTTCCGGTTGCAGTCCGGACTCATCGGGAAGACGCGGTACGAGATCGAGTGGTTCGGATACTGCTCCAGTCTGGGCATCAGTTCCCCCCACATCTTCTTCATGAAGTCCTTCGACGTGTATTCACCCCACAGGACGACCTCGATGTCCGCATCCTCGGATCCACGGAACAGATCGTGCGGCGAGTCGCCGATGTTCCGCATCGAATTGTCCTTCCAGTCCAGCAGGAGCTTCTCGTCCGCCGTCGGCGGACGCTGTCCCTCCGCACTGGCCTGTCCGCTCGCGATCGCGTCCCCCACCCGGGCGATGGTCGAACTCAGCTTCTGCGGGATGTGGTACCACTTCACCTCGACACCGTTGATGAAGATCATGGGGGTGAAGAGGACGCCGTAGCCGACCGCCTCGTCCACATCGGCGAGCACGAGGTCGTTGACCTCCTCGCCGTTGATGATTCGGGTGAACTCGATGGGATCGATGCCGAGACTCCGTACGTAGTCGGTGATCTCCTGGTTGGTGAAGGTGCCTCGTCGTTCGAACAACCATCCGTGCATCTTCCAGAAGGCGTCGTTTCCACCCAGGATCCCGACCGTCTCCGCGGCACGGGCGGCCCAGCAGGCGTTTCCGTGCTTGCGGGTCTTCATCATGGGATTGCAGTCGGAGTTGAAGGGGAAGTGCTTCACGCTCAGCGACACGTCGTCACGCTGGGCGAAGACCTCCATGACCTCCTTCTCGTACTTGTAGCAGTCGGGGCACTGGTAGTCGGAGAACATCACGAGCTTCACCGGTGCGTCGGGATCTCCCAGCAGGTACCGGCCGGTGAAGGCCGGTGTGGCGGGTGCCGCTTCCGGAGACGCCGCCGGACCGGCGGCGGATTCCGGTTCCGTCGCGATCGGAGGTGCGCTCTGCGAGGCGATGGCCTCCGCGAGCTCCTCCTGCAGCTGGGCACCGCGCTCGAACTCCGAGTCGCGCTGCTGGATCTGCATGATCGCGATGACGGCGCTGACCGCGAGGAAGGAGAACGCCAGGGTCATGAAGGCGTTGAAGGACGGATTCTCCTTCGGCCTCGGTGTCATCTCCAGCACGATCCAGAATCCGAAGTTGGCCAGGTGCGCGACGAAGCAGTACGTGCAGAACGACTGCAGCGAGATCATCACGACGATGAAGCCGAACGATGCGAGGGCTCCGAGCCGGGCGATCCATCGCAGTGAGTCCGGGATGCCGCCACGGGCCGTGGTGGCCCAGGCGATGAGCATTCCAAGGAAGTAGCTGAATCCGATGTAGGAGACGGGCCAGTTGACCCCCGGGATGCTGCCCCAGACCGAGTCGGCCAGCTTGCCGCAATCACTCTCCGCTCCGCATCCGGGCAGTCCGGTGGTGACGATTCCCAGCTGCTTCAGCACCAGGGCTCCGGAGGCCACGATGGCCACCACCAGCAGGATCATTCCGAGTGGCCACAGGACCGGGTTCAGCGTCTTATCCGGGGTTGGATCCGGAGCGGACACCTTCGATTTCGCGTGCTTGGCGTTGGCCATGATCGACGTCTCCTGCGACCGATCCACCTTCGGGACCGGACCTCAAAGTGTATACGTCGGCCGATGGGGTCACATTGTCTGAATCGCCTCGATTCCCAGCAGATCGAGCCCGTCGGCCAGCACCCGCCGGGAGAGGTCGCAGAGACGCAGTCTGGACCGTCTGAGCTCGTCCGAAGCGGCCTTACGTACCGGGCACTGCTGGTAGAAACCGTTGAAGGCTTCCGCCAGAGCGTGCAGTTCGGCACAGATCCGGTGCGGTTCCAGGTGGAGTCCCGCCTCCGCGACCACCGGTCCGTACCGGAGCAGCTGGAGCGCCAGTGCCCGCTCGGCCGGTTCATCCAACCGCAGTTCGGCCGATCCGATGGTCTCGTCCGCATCCTCGGCCTTGGCGATGATCGAACAGATCCGGGCGTGTGCGTACTGGAGGTAGGGACCGGTGTCGCCTTCGAACGCGATCATGCGGTCCATGTCGAACACGTAGTCGCGCACCAGATCGTTGCTCAGATCGGCGTACTTGATGGCACCGATCCCCACTCCGGCACCGATGCGATCGAGTTCCTCGTCGGAGAATCCGTGGGTCGGGGCCTTCTCGTCCTCCGCCCGTCGTCGCACCTCGGTACATCCCCGACCGATGGCTTCGTCGATGAGCGAGGCGAGGGTGACGTTCTCACCGCTGCGTGTCTTGAGCGGCTTCTTGTCGACACCCAGCACGGACCCGAACGGGATATGGACCATCTCGACCGGGGTTCCGTCCGTGGTCTCCCCCCACCCCGCAAGCCGGCAGGCGTCGAACACGTCGATGAAGTGGTCCCGCTGCCGGGCGTCGACGACGTAGACCAGCCGGTTGGCGTTCTCGTCGACGACCCGGTGCCGGATCGCCGCCAGGTCCGTCGTTGCGTAGAGGTAGCCGCCGTTGGACTTCCGGATGAGCATCGGACGTTCGCGATCGTCGAAGCGCACCACCAGGGCACCGTCGTCCTCGACCGCCAAATCACGTTCGGTGAAGAGATCGACGATCTCGGGCAGGTGTTCCCGGTAGAAGGACTCTCCGCGGTTGTGTTCGGACCCCAGGGCCACTCCGAGCTTGACGAGGATGTCGATCACCGCACGCATGGTGCAGTCGATCAGCTTCTGCCAGTCGGCGACCAGCTCCGGATCCTCCTGCTGGAGTGCGACCAGGGTCGCGGCCGCGGCGTCACGCTGCTCCTGCGCGCCGTCGTTCTGCTCCTCGAGCTCCGCGATCCGGTGCGCGCCGATGTTCCGTTCGGAAACGATCGACAGTCCGCGCTCGTCCATCTTCGTCACCAGCTGTCCGTCCCGGTAGGCGGCATCGAGATCGGGCAGCTGCAGGGTGTCCAGATCCACCCCGGCCTCCCGAAGTCGGTACAACACCATCGCGATGGGAAGTCCCCAGTCGCCGAGATGATTCTCACGGAGCACCGTCCGACCGCACCGTTCCAGGATCCTGGCCAGCGCGTCGCCGATGATCGTCGACCGGAGGTGACCGACGTGCAGCTGCTTCGCGACGTTCACCCCGCACAGATCGATCACCACGGGATGTGGATCATCCACCGTGACGACACCGAGCGATTCGTCGTCCATCGCCGCCAGCGCCGACGCCAGCGCGTCGGTGCGAAGCCGGATGTTGATGAAGCCCGGTCCCGCGATCTCCGGGGTGTCCGCGAGACCCTCGAGATCGACGTGGTCGATGAGTTCCTGGGCCACCTCCCGCGGCTGACGCTGCACCCGTTTGCCGAGTCCCATCGCGGCGTTCACCTGGAAATCGCCGAATTCCGGGTTCGCGGTCGATCGGATCACGGGATCGGATCCCCGGTAGTCCTCTCCGAGGGCACGCACGATGGCGTCCGAAAATCGGTCGTGGAGGGCGGCAACGGGGTCTGCAGCGGACTTGGGGGGCGTCGGAGTGGCCATGCGGCGAGTATAGCCCCGGCAGGTGGTATCATGGCGTGTTCGAAACAGCCATGGCACATCCAACCACCGAACCAACATCAGTGCTCGAGAAGGTCGACCGTTGCGGCGACCTCGACCATCGTCCACGCGTCCTGCTGGGCAAGATGGGTCTCGACGGTCACGACCGGGGCGTCAAGCTCATCTCCCGTGCGATGCGCGACAGCGGTATCCATGTGATCTATTCGGGACTCTGGCAGACCCCCCGCAGCCTGGCCATCAGCGCCCGGGACGAGGACGTGGACTGCATCGCCTCCTCCATGATGAGCAATTCGCATCTGGTGCTGGTCCCGAACCTGATCGAGGAGTGCCGGAAGGTCGGTCGGCCGGACATGCGGATCCACGTCGGCGGCATCATCCCCCAGGAGGATGTGCAGACCCTGCTGGATGCGGGGGTCGAGCAGGTCTTCCACACCGGAACGAGCATGCAGGACATCGTCGACTGCGTCCGTTCCAGCACCAGATCATTCGAACCGGTTCCGACGGACAACACCTCCGCGGTTCTGGCCCGGAACATCAGCCTGCTCCAGCTGGGCCGCGAGGTTCCCGAGGCTCCGCGCCGAAGACCCGGTCGGGTCATCGGCCTCACCGGTTCACCCGGGGCCGGAAAATCCACCCTCGTCGCCTGCATGGCCTCCGAGCTGGTCCAGCGGGGTCGGAAGCTGGCCGTCATCGCCTTCGATCCGATGAGTCCCATCTCGTCCGGTGCCCTGTTGGGAGACCGCCTTCGGGTCGATTTCAACCAGGTCGACGAGCCGGTCTTCTACCGCAGTCTGGCGGTCATCGGCGAGGACTACGCGACGCTGGACGGCATCCTGGAGCTCATCGGCGGGGCGGGCTTCGACGACGTGATCGTGGAGACCGTCGGTTCCGGCCAGAGCGACGTGAAGATCCGCGAGTTCGTCGATTCGACCGTCGTCGTCGTGGTGCCGGGCATGGGCGACGCCGTGCAGATGGACAAGGCCGGCATCCTCGAGATCGCCGACACCTTCGTGGTCAACAAGGCCGATTTCGCCGGAGAGAGCAAGCTCGTCCGCGAACTGCTCGACATCGCCGAAGGCCGCGAGATCCGCGAGACGATCGCCACCCGGGGACAGGGCATCTCCGAACTGGTCGACCTCCTCTTCTGACCACTGCCCCGGCCCCCAGTCGGTACCATGCAGTCGATGTCCACGCAGGAAGCGAATGTGACCCCCGGCAACCAGTCGCAGGCCGTCACGCAGCTGGCCCGCGACATGAAGCTCTTCGACATCACGATGGTGGGTGTCGGTGCCATGATCGGCGCCGGCATCTTCGCCCTGACCGGGATCGCCGCCGGCATCGCCGGTCCGGCCCTCATCCTCGCGTTCTGTCTCAACGGCCTGCTGACCTTCTGCACCGCCATGGTCTACGCGGAGGTCGGGAGTGCGATTCCCGCGGCCGGCGGCGGCTACCTGTGGGCCCGCTTCGGTCTTCCCGGCCCCTGCGCATTCCTGGCGGGATGGATGGACTGGCTCGCCCACGCGGTGGCCGGATCGCTCTATGCGGTCATCTTCGGAGCCTACTTCGTCTGGGGTCTGCAGCAGATCTTCGGACTCGGTGTGCCCCCGACCGGAGCCGAACACGGCGACCTCGGAACCCTCTTCGGGCTTCCGGCCTGGCCCTTCGCCAAGGCGCTGACCGTCTTCATCTGCATCGTCTTCATCTACATCAACTACCGGGGTTCCAGCGAGACCGGCAAGGCCGGGAACATCATCACGGTCGCGAAGGTCGTCGTGATCGCCATCTTCATCATCTCGGGTCTCGTGGCGATGCTCCAGGGCGGTGCCCACGAGACCGCCAGCGATCCCACGGTCGGTGCCCGCTTCGTCCCCTTCATGCCCAACGGATTCACGGGAGTCCTCGTGGCGATGGGTCTCACCTTCATCGCCTTCGAGGGCTACGAGATCATCGTGCAGGCCGGCGAGGAGGTCGAGAATCCCCGACGCAACATTCCCAAGGCGGTGTTCCTCTCGCTGCTCATCGTCATTCCGATCTACATCCTCGTGGCCATCGTGTCGCTGGGAGCGCTGACCATTCCCCAGGCCGTGCTGGACGCGAACCCGATGTGGGAGTCCAACGAGACCTGGAAGTATCTTGCCGGTCTGGGCGAGACGGGAGTGGCGGTCGCCGCCAATGCATTCATGCCGTGGGGAACCGGAGCGATCCTCCTCGTGATCGGTGCGGTGCTCTCCACCATGAGCGCCCTGAATGCGACGACCTTCAGTTCCACCCGCGTCAGTTTCGCCATGGGTCGGGATCACTACCTGCCCGAGGCGATGGCCTCCATCTCCCCCAAGACGAGAACGCCCGTCATGGCCCTGCTCGCCAGCGGGGTGCTCATCACGGTCGTCGCGGTCACCCTTCCCGTCGAGAAGGTCGCCGCCGCGACCTGCGTGATGTTCCTGCTGGTGTTCGCAGCGGTGAACATCGCCTCGATCACCATCCGGCGCAAGTACGGCGACAAGCTCCGGTACGGATACGTCGTACCGCTGTTCCCCCTGATACCGATCGTGGCCGCCGTCGGGCAGTTGGCCATCGCGGTCTTCCTGTTCATCGCCGAACCGCTTTCCATGGCCATCACCGGCGGTTGGATGGCCCTGGGTCTGCTGATCTACTACCTCTACTCCCAACGACAGGAACACGAGTACCGTGCTTCGACGGTTCTCTTCGAGGAGGGGCTTCCGCCCACCAGCGCTCCGCAGCGCCTGCTTCTGCCGGTGGCGAATCCGGACAGCACCGCACCGCTGATCGATGTCGCGGCACGATTGTCGACCATCGACGAGACCGAGGTCACCGCGCTCCATGTGGTCGGGATCCCCGAACAGCTTCCCTACGCGTCCGCGGGGCAGTTCACCCGTGAAGGCCGATCCGTCGTCGACCAGGCCATCGAGCAGGCCCGTGGAATGGGTCTGGCGACTTCCGGGCTGCTCCGACTGAGTCGTTCCCCCGGTCAGTCCATCGTGGAGACGATCCGGGAACGTGACATCACCACCCTCGTCATGGGATGGGGTGGACCCCGTCGGACCCGATCCGTCCGTTCACTGGTCATCGGCACCGAGATCGACCACGTCCTCAGCAAGGCGGATGCGAACACCATCGTGCTGCGCGGTCGCCTTCCCGAAGAACCCCGACACATCGTCATTCCGGCCGCCAATCCCCGGCAGTCCCGGTATGCCGTCGCGGTCGCCGAGGCGGTCGCCGGCCCCGGTTCGAAGATCGAGCTGCTGCACATCGTCCGGCACGAGAAGGACGCGGCATCGTCCCAGTCCGCCCTGATGGGCGGCATCTTCGGCGAGGAGATGGCCGATCTTTCGAGTGTCTACACGGAACGCAAGCGGATCGAGGTGACCGTACGGACCATCGTCAGCACCCATGTGATCCCGTCGATCATCGAGGCGACCTCGCTCGCGGATCTCGTCATCCTCGGTTCGGCCAAGGAGACATGGCTCCAGCGGAGGTCCTTCACCGCCTTGCACACCGCGGTCGCCTCCCGCTACGACGGCCCGCTGCTGCTGGTGAAGCTCCGCAGCGGTCGGGCGCGGTTCGCGACCCAGCAGGTGGTCGACTTCTTCCTGTCACGGGAGCCAGAGGCATGAGTGTGTCCGATCTCAAGAAACTCGGTCTGCTCCGGAAGGAATCGGATTGGGACGCGAAGCACACCCGATCCTTCGTTCCGCTGATCATGTGGCTGGTCACGGCGGTGTCGGCGATCGCGGGATGCGTCATGCTGGTCCTGGGAGACGGAGGAGTCGTCACCTGGATCGGGCTGGTGGTCTTCAGCATCGCCATGGTCGGATTCGTCCTCATGAACATCGCGTCGGTGGATCGTGCCCTCCAACACGACACCGACGACGCAACGGACTGACGACATGAATCAACGCACCGGAAGGCTGCTGCTGAACCTGCTCGTCTTCGTCGTCGTGCTGATGATCCTGAACCTGCTGTTCGGGGAGATGGACTGGGGCATCCACATCTCGATCGCGGGCAGTCTCGTCCTGACCTTCGTGGTCTGGGGCGTCATGGCCGCCCTGCAGTCGACCCGGCGCTGATCAGAAGTTCCAGGTGCAGCGCAGGCCCCAGATCCAGCTTCCCTCGACCCCACCGGTCTGACCCGAACTGAACCACTGCACATCGGGACTGACCTGCAGCGTCCGCGTCACCTGGATCCGCCAGAAGAATTCGACCATCGTCTCCCACCCCTCGCCGCCGGCCAGTCCGGATCCGTCGAGGTCGGAGAAGGTGCACGCGAGACCGATTCCGTCGTGTTTGCGACCAAGGAATCCGTTCAGGACCGCACCCGTCGACCAGCACACCGTGGCCGGTGCCGCGCCGTCCTGGGCGAATCCGCAGCGGAGAAACGGAACCAGCCCTCCACCGAGTTCCTGATCGAAGCTGAGGCCCGCTCCCCACCCGCCGTCGGTGTAGGTGACGTCGTCGTTCGAGTACCAGGCGTACACCCGGTAGTTTCCCTGCAATGCATCGGGATCGTCCGCCTGCGGATTCCAGCGGGCCTGCACGATGTTGAACAACCGGCCCTGATCGAGCTTCTCGAAGCCGCTGGCCCGTCCCGAGGACAGTGCAGTCATGGTTCCGAACCGGATCTCGATCTCCGGCGACGCCTTCACCTCGCCCACGAATCCGAATCCGTAGTTCGGGAACGGCACCGCGGTGCTGTTGGTGAGCTGTCCGGCCACGAACTGGTTCGCGGGATTCTGGGCCGCCAGGTTGAGATCGAAGAAGTTCTCGTAGTAGAGCTTCCCGATGTTGATGGTGAACGTGTCGTCCATGAAGGACTGTCGCCACCACAGCTTCTTCAGTCCGATCCGACCACTGGTGATGATGTTGTCGATGAAGTACGGGGACCCGAGCGGCACTTCCGGATACGGATCCGTCGCTGCGCCGAGCCCGGTGTTGGCCTGGACGTTGTAGACCAGATGCCCCTTGGCATCGTCCGTGTCGTCGAAGGGCAGTGAACCGTTGATGTTGGCGTAGATGTAGGAGAAGCTGTGGGGTCCGTTCGACCGTGTCGCGTGCTGGAAGATGTAGATGAGCTGCGGTTCGAACGAGAAGTTCAGGGGCTTCGCGATGTCCGTCCGCACGAAGTTGACCGCATCGGACAGGAACCCGAACGGATCCTGCTGCGGAGGAATGATGAAGTTGGCGGGGTCGAGATCGACCGGCCCCTTGTCGCTGGTCGTCTGCGCTGCCGCGGAGGGGATGTGCTGGTGCGGCGTGGTCAGATGGATCCCGCCGCCGTTGCTGTGGTGCATTCCCGAATGGAACAGCAGGACCGGTTCCCGGGCACGATCGGACCCCAGATCCATCGGCCCGGACGAGTCCGGTTCAGCTGCGTGGGCCGCCGCCGCCAGCAGCAGCGCGATCGTCATCGCTCCGTGACGTCGCCCGAGCATCAGTCCACCGGATCGCGGGTGGCGATCGTGAAGTCCATCAGTTCACCGAGTTCCTCGGCGGAGAGGGATCCGATGCGGTTGCAACGTTCGATGATCCCGTCCGGATCGTCCATCGCGATGCGGCCGAGCAGATCCGCCTTGTGGGTGAGGATGCCTTCGAGATCGCAGGTGGTGTTCCTGGCGTGTCCGGAGGGATACATGATCAGACCGCTGTCGTAGCTCCGACCACCCTCGAGCGTGATGGTCATCGACGTCGGGATGCCGTCCGGATACCGATCGTCGTATTCCTTCCCGCCGTGCTCGAACTCGATCATGTCCATCAGACGGCGTGTCCGGGGATCGTTGATGGCATCGATGCCGTAGTCGATGGGGGCGAGCATCAGCGTCTTCCACCAGTCGTCGTTGCCCCCCTCGATGGTTCCGATCTCGTACGCCTTCCGGAGCATCGTGGAGACGATGTACACCATCGAATGGTCCGCCGACTGACGGGTGTGGGGATCGCGCTTCGCGGGATCGCCGATGATTCCGAAGGCCGGCTCGTAGGCGGTGATGGTGATTCCGGACAGGGCATCCGGTTCCGCGAGGATCTCGGGATGCTTCATCAGGAGATCGACCAGACCCTGCAGGGCGCCCGCGGACTGGTGCTCGTAGAGTCCGAGCTTGAAGTGCATTCCCATCACGGCGAAGTCGTCGCCGCTGTGGCTCAGGACGAGATCGAAGGGGCTGTCGCCGTCCGTGGGTTCGAACTGCCGCCAGATGGCCTCCGGGTTCCGGAAGATGTCCGCGGGACCGATGAATCCGTGCATCGAACGCAGCATGGAGAGCAGTGCCACTTCGGTGCTGATGGCGGCCGATGCGCCCTTGGAGTCGCTCAACTGGTGCCCCGCCCGGATGGCCCGCCAGGGGATGTAGTGGGCGACGGTCATGCCGATGGCGGATTCGATCTGCTCCGGTGTCGCTCCGAGCATTGCGCCGTAGACGGCGGCGGAGGCGATGGCTCCGTGGACCACGTGGTCGATGCGGTAGGACTTCAGGGAGAAGACCTCCGCGAGTCGACCCCGGATCTCGTCGAGGCAGACCATGCCCCGCAGTGCGGCGGCACCGTCCAGCCCCGCGACCTGGGCCGCCGCGATCGGAACCGCGTAGAAGTCGTTGTGTCCGAACTCGCCGGCGGTGTGTCCAAGCTCGGGGTTGAATCCGAAGTTCGTTCCGTTGCTGTCCCACTCCCGCACCGCCGAGGCGTTGGCCGCGACGGCCTTCTCCGGCTTCACCCGTCGGGTGGATCCGAAGCAGCATGCCCCGGCGTCATCCGCGTAGCGGAGCGCCTCGTCCCGCAGGACGGTCGGAGCGTTCGTTCCGCAGGCCAGTGCCGACAATCCGCACAGCACGCTGTCGGTGAAGAACATCGTGGTCCGGTGAAGCACCGCCTCGGACGGGGTGCCCATGCCGTTGCGCATGAAGTCGCATGCGAAGGTGCCGATTCCCAGGGCCTGGTTGGAGTCGCGGGAAAGGGAGAGTGCGGTGTCGATGTCGGTCGTGGTCATGGTGT